>NZ_JBTRDW010000001.1:0-774386 GCF_054823405.1 Kluyvera sp. 1366 | reverse complement strand
CGCGTCTGCTGCGGCAAAAGGGCTATCCGCAGCGCTGAGGCTTTTACGTTGGGCCAGGAGCCTCACGCAGGGATGCGTGAGGCAGTTCGGGGCCGGCCAGGACGGCCGATCCGCGAACGGTCCGTTTGGCACAACGTTGAAGCCGAAGGTACCGCGTAAGCGGCGCGAGGACGGCCCGTGACGCAGCAGATGTGTCAGAGCCTGCTACCTGTTCAAAGCAAAATGCTTGCTTAACTGACAGTCATTACTCCATTAATGGCGACCCTACGAGAGTTTTATTTCCGTGGGCATTATTGCATCGCAATAAAATACCATTTCCCATATTCAACAAATCGATTGCCGTTATTCTCGGTTTACTTTAATCCGCCGGATTTTAATACTTTCGGCAGGATTGAATAAGGAAATGGTCACCATGTGTCAGCTAATTGAAGTTGCCAAGCCCGACGATGCGGAAGAAATATTTGCGCTGTTGCAACGCGCCTATGCTGCGCTGGTGGCGCTGGATGTGCATTTCACCATTTCACAGGGCAACGTCGAGCAGGTGCGCCGCGTCATCGAGCAGGAAACCGTGCTGGTGCTACGCAAATGGAAACGCGCGGTGGCGACCGTCACGGTGCGTTTTCCGTGGCAGCAGGATGAACATGCGCCTTCGTCGCTGCCGTTTATCCACTGGTTCGCCGTCGACCCTGATTACAAAGGGCAGGGCTACGGCCGCGACATCATCACCTACGCCGAAGAAACCCTGCTGAAAGAGACGCTGAAAGCGCCGGGCGTCTATCTCGCCACCGCCACCAAGCATCCATGGCTGAGCGAGCTCTATCTGCGTCGCGGTTATCAACCGTTCCATCACCGCACCAATCCATTAGGCGAAGCGCTGGTGTTTCTGAAAAAGGAATTCAACCCGCCAGCCGATCAACCCATCGCCAAAATCGCCTGAATAACTAAAAAAGCACCTGCAACCACCAAGGATCTTATGAAAGCGAATTCAATCACTCTCGCGCTGGGTGTGACCTGCCTGCTGGGAAGCGCATCTCTTTTTGCCGCTGAGCAACCGCGCAGCGGCGGCAGCTTAACCCTCGGCGTCGAAACTGAACCCGTGCCGTTTAACCCGCAGCTGAATGGGCAATCCAAAGCGGAAGTGACGCTGCGTAACGTGTGGGAATCGCTGCTGGCGCGTCGAACCGACGGCAGTTTCGTACCCTGGCTGGCAGAAAGTTATGAGGTCAGTCCGGACGGCAAAGCGTATCGCTTTAGCCTGCGCCGCGACGTCACCTTTTCCAACGGCGAGAAGCTGGATGCCAATGCGGTGGCCGAGAATTTCCGCCATGTGCAGGATGCAAAGTATTGCGCCGGCAGCAGCATCTGCGCATTGGGCGCGAGAATTGCCAGCGTGGCGACGCCAGACGATCACACCGTCACCATCACACTGAAGCAGGGCTATTCGCCGTTCCTGTCGTTCGCCGCCAAATTGCAGATTCTGGCACCGGCCAGCTGGAACTCGCCGCAGCTGAAAGCCGGTGGCAAAGAGATTGCGGGCACCGGGCCGTTTATTATCGAGAGCTACGAAAAAGGCCAGCAGGTGACATTCGTACGCAACCCGCACTACAACTGGGCGCCCGCCACCGCTAAGCATCAAGGCCCGGCCTATCTGGAACGCGTGACCTATCGCTTCCTGCCGGAATCCTCGGTGCGTACCGGCGCGCTGCTGTCCGGGCAGCTGGACGCGATTGAAGGGATTTCCGGCAATGACGCCGGTGAATTCAAAGACAATCCAGACTTCACTTATCAGCACGCGCTGAATACCGGCACGCCATATTCACTGTTCCTTAATGTGGAATACGGCCCGACGCAGGATGTGAACGTGCGTCAGGCGTTACTACAAGGGCTGGATATCGATCCGCTGCTGAAGTCGGTGTATCGCGGCGAACGCACCCGCGCGTGGGGGATTACTTCGCCGGTCGATCCGCTCTACAACAACGATCTCGAAGGTCAGTATGGTAACAATCCCGCTGCCGCCAACCAGCTGCTGGATGAAGCGGGCTGGCAAACGCGCGACAGCGACGGTTTCCGCACCAAAGACGGCCAGCGTCTGAGCATTGAAGTGATTCAGGCGCAGGCAACGGTGCGCGATCAACGCGATGTGCTGCTGCAGGCGATTCAGGCGCAGGCGCGCCAGCGTCTCGGCGTGGAGATCAAACTGCGCTACGTCGATTCTGGCACCTACACCGAGGTGCGCAACACCGGCCACTTCGGCTCGATTGCTAACTCGAATACCGAAACCGACGGCATCGATATCGAAAACCACTATCGCCCGGTAAAAGCTGGCGGGCCGATTAACTACAGCCGCGTCAACAGCCCGCAAATTAACGGCTGGCTCGATCAGGCGGCAGCGACGCTGGATATTAATCAGCGCCGTAAATTCTACAGCCAGCTGCAGCAATACGCGCTGCGACAGCAGGCGCTGGCGATCCCGCTGTATGAACCAGAAGACCAGATCGCCACCGCCAGCTACGTGCACGGTGCCGGTTTCCGCAGTTTTAAACAGATGCCGGAGAACGCGTACGACATCTGGATCAGCGACCACTAACAGGAGGCGAAGATGAGTCTGGAAAGCATTGTCACCCGCACGCCACGCGCGCGTCGGCCATCGGTGTGGCGCAGCGACCTGACACGCCGCATCGTCAGCCGCCTGCTGGGCGGCGTTCTGGTGCTGTGGGCGGCGGTTTCGCTGGCCTTTCTCGGCGTGCATCTGGCGCCGGGCGATATCGTCAGCCTGCTGATCGGTGAGCAGTTGCGTACGCCAGCCATTGAGGCGGCGATCCGCGCCGAATGGGGCCTGAACGAACCGCTGTGGTGGCAATATCTGCACTATATGTGGCGCGTGCTGCACGGCGATTTTGGCCGTTCTTACATGCTCAACACTGAAGTCAGCCATCTGCTGGCCACGCAGCTGTGGCCCACCATCAAACTGACGCTGGCGGCGCTGCTGGTCAGCATTATTTTTGCGGTGGTGATTGCCGTCGGCACCGCGCATCGTCGCATTGGTCGCCGCGTGGCTAACGGTGTCGAGCTGCTGCTGGCCTCCACGCCCTCTTTCTGGATGGGCATTGTACTGCTGTTTATTTTCAGCTTTACGCTGCGCTGGTTCCCGGTGGCGGGCGATCGCTCGCTATCGTCGCTGGTGCTACCGGCGCTGGCGCTCGGTCTGGCGCAGGGCGCGGTGATCGCTCAACTGCTGCGCCGCGAGCTGGAGCGCGCGCTGGATGCGCCATTCACCCTCACGCTGCGCGCATGGGGCGTGGGGGAAACCACCCTTCGTCTGCGCCACGCGCTGCGTCATGCGGCGCTGCCTGCCGTCACGTTAACCGGCTGGCTGGTGGGCGGATTGCTGAGCGGCGCGGTGATTACTGAACAGGTATTTGGTCGTCCCGGCCTTGGCAAACTGACCGTCGATGCGGTGCTGGCGCAGGATCTGCCGGTGGTGCTGGCGGTAGCGATTCTCTCGGCACTAATCTACGTGGTAATGAGCACCCTGGTTGACATCCTGTCGCTGTGGATTGATCCGCGTCTGCGCGGGGAGAGCAAATCATGATTGCCGTGCTGCAACGCTTTCCGGTTACGCTGCCCGCCGCGGTGTGGGCAGCGATTCTGTTTCTCATTGTATTGGCACTAGCGGTGATCGCGCCGCAGTGGCTAGCGCACAGCGATCCGCTGCTGGCCGATCCGGTTAACGCGCAGCTGCCGCCGTCGGCGCAGCATTGGTTAGGCACCGATCAGCTGGGACGCGATCTGCTGACGCGCGTGATCTACGGCAGCCGCTATTCGCTACTGATCAGCGTGGCGGCGATGGCGCTGGCGGTGGTGTTTGGCACTTTGCTGGGATTGGTGGCGGCGCTGGCGCGTGGCGTGGTTGATGAGCTGTTGAGCCGCGCGGTGGATGTGATTTCCGCCTTTCCCGATCTGCTGCTAGCGCTGATGCTGATCGCCTTTACCGGGCCCGGCACCAACAACCTGATTATCGCGCTCGGCGTTGCGTCGGTGCCGCGTTTTGCCCGCGTGGTGCGGGCACAAACCTACAGCGTGATGACCTCCGGCTACGTTGAGCAGGCGCGTACCTTTGGCCTGTCACGCTTCACGCTGATCACGCGCCACATTTTGCCGCACGCCATTGCGCAGGTGCCGGCGCTGGCCACGCTGGGGCTCGGCACCGCGATTATCGGTACCGCCGGACTGAGTTTCCTCGGCATGGGGCCGCAGCCACCGACCGCCGAATGGGGCCTGATGCTGGCGGAAGGACGCAATTATCTGCGTAACGCATGGTGGATCGCCGTGTGGCCGGGCGTGTTTATCACGCTGACGGTGATTGCGGTGAATACGCTGGGTCGTTACTGGCAGGCACGTTTTGAAGGACGATCCGCATGAGCCAGCCGTTTATTGATATCCAGAATCTCTCGATTCGTTTCGGGCCGCAGCAGGTGGTGAAAAACCTCAACCTGCAGGTCGCGGCGGGCGAATCCGTGGCGCTGGTCGGGGAATCCGGTTCCGGCAAAACCCTGACCGCGCGCAGCCTGCTTGGCCTGCTGCCGGAGGGCGCAGTATTAACCGCCGACCGTTTCACCATCGACGGGCGCGATATGCGCCACGCCAGCCGCAGCGACTGGCGCGCGCTGCGCGGTCGCCGCATTGGCTATGTGTTGCAGGACGCGTTGGTGTCGCTCGATCCGCTGCGCCGCATTGGTCAGCAGCTGAGTGATGCCCTTAGCGCCGCCGGTCATCGCAACAATTTGCAGGACAAAAGCCTCGCACTGCTGAAGGCGGCGGGCATTCACGATGCCGAAAGCCGCCTCGAACGCTATCCGCATCAGCTCTCGGGCGGCCAGCGCCAGCGTGCGTTAATTGCTACCGCGCTGGCCGGTACGCCAACCTTATTGATCGCCGATGAACCGACCACCGCGCTGGATATGACGGTGCAGCGCCAGATTCTGCAACTGCTGGCGCAGCGCCGCCGCGACGGCCATGGCCTGCTGCTGATCAGCCACGATTTGGCGGTGGTGGCGGAACTGGCGGATCGCGTGCTGGTGATGCGCGATGGCGAAGTGGTGGAGCAGGGCAACAGCGGCCCGCTGCTCCATCGTCCGCAACACGCCTGGACGCAGCGCCTGCTGCGCGCGGTGCCAACGCCCGCCACGCGCGGTCTGCGCCTGAGCGCGGCTGAACCGACGCCGCTGCCGCCGCGCCCGACACCCAGCAGCGCACCGTTGCTGGAAGGCATCGGCCTGCATAAAGCCTATGGCGATCGCCTGGTGCTCAACGACATCAACTTCACGCTGCACGCCGGAGAGACGCTTGGCGTGGTCGGCGAATCCGGCTCCGGCAAAACCTCGCTGGTGAAAGTGGTGATGGGCTTAACCGAACCGGACAGCGGCACGCTGCTGCTGGAAGGTGAGCGCTGGGATCGTCTGCCGGAGAAAGCGCGCCGCGCCCGGCGTGCGCGTTTGCAGCTGATCGCGCAGGACCCGTTCAGCTCATTCGATCCGCGCTACACGGTGGAGAAAATTATCGGCGAAAGCCTCGACAGCGCCGGAATTTACGGCGATGCGCGCCGTCAGCGCGTGCGTCAACTGCTGGATGAAGTGCAGCTCGGCGACCGCTTCCTGCAGCGCTATCCGCAACAGCTGTCCGGCGGCCAGCGTCAGCGCGTGGCGATTGCGCGCGCCTTTGCACCGAATCCGGCGCTGCTGGTGGCCGATGAACCGGTCAGCGCGCTCGATGTATCGGTGCAGGCGCAGGTGCTGGATCTGCTGGCCGATATGCAGGCCGAACACGGCACCGCACTGCTGTTTATCTCTCACGATCTCGGCGTGATCCAGCATCTGGCGGATCGCGTGCTGGTGATGCAGAACGGGCAAGTGGTGGAGAGCGGGGCGCTGCAGCAAGTGTTCGCCGCGCCGCAGCATCCGTGGACGCAAAAACTGTTACAGGCGCTGCCGGTCATCCCTGACTGGCAGCCCGCGAACGCATACTAAGGAGAGCAGAATGAGTCAGACACAACGCCAGCTGCGGCTGGGCGCGATTATTCAGGGCGTATCCGGCAACATGTCGGCATGGCGTCATCCCGATGCGGTGGCGGATGCCAGCATTAACATCGATTACGTGCTTGATCTGGCGCGTAAAGCTGAGCAGGCGAAGATCGATTTCCTGTTTGTCGCCGATGGCTTGTACATCACGCCGCAGTCGATCCCGCACTTCCTCAACCGTTTTGAGCCGATCACCTTGCTGTCGGCGCTGTCGCTGGTGACCCAAAAAATCGGTCTGGTCGCTACGCTTTCCACCTCCTACAGCGAGCCGTTTACCGTGGCGCGCCAGTTCGCCAGCCTCGATCATCTGAGCGGCGGTCGCGTCGGCTGGAACGTGGTGACTTCGCCGCTGGAAGGATCGGCGAAAAACTTCTCGCGCAGCACCCATCCAGAACACGACGAGCGTTACCGCGTTGCCAGCGAATATTTGCAGGTGGTGAAAGGGCTGTGGGATTCGTGGGAAGGCGATGCCTTTGTGCGCGACAAACAGAGCGGAGAATTCTTCGCCGCCGACAAGCTGCATACGCTAAATCATAAAGGACATTACTTCTCGGTGCAGGGACCGCTCAACGTCGGTCGCTCGCCGCAGGGCCGCCCGATTGTGTTCCAGGCGGGCGCGTCGGAAGCGGGCAAAGCCTTTGCCGCCGAAGCCGCCGATGCCATTTATACGCGCCAGGAAACGCTGGAGCAGGCGCGCGAATTTCGTGAAGACGTGCGCCGCCGGCTGGTGGCACGCGGGCGCGATGCCGATGATATCCGTGTGTTCCAGGGCATCAGCGTGATTATTGGCGAAACGGAACAGGATGCCGAGCGCCGCTATCAGCAAACCGCCGAGCTGGTGACCATCGATAAAGCGCTGGAGTATCTTGGTCGCTACTTCGAGCATCACGATTTCAGCCAGTACGCGCTGGATGAAGCTTTCCCGGACATTGGCGAGCTGGGCAGCAACAGCTTCCGCAGCACCACCGACAAGATCAAACAGAACGCGCGCGAACGTGGCTTAACGCTGCGCCAGGCGGCACTGGAAGAAGCGACGCCGCGTCCGACTTTCCTGGGTACGGCGCAGCAGGTTGCCGAAGGGCTGGCAAACTGGTTCCTGCAGGGCGCAACCGACGGTTTTATCGTACGTGGCGGTACGCCAACGGCGTTTGATGATTTTGTGGCGCAGGTGATTCCGCTGTTGCAGGCGCGGGGTATTTATCGCAAAGAGTATGAAGGCGAGACGCTGCGTGAAAACCTCGGCTTGCCCGAGCCGGAAAACCAGTTCGCCGTGCAGCGTAGTAGCCAGCAGGTGGCATGAAGATTAAAACAGCGCGATGAATCGCGCCGCTACGGCCAGATGCACATGTTCGTAGCGGCGCAATTTATTGCGCAATGTTGAACATTACAACGCCGTCACGCCCAGAGCGGCGGCGCGATCTTTCCACTCCCGCACTTCGTCATAAAACGCCCGATCGCTCACGCTGAATCCACTAATCAAACTCTCCGCTAACAGATCCTGATAACGCTTATCGCTGGTCAGTTCGCTCAACGCACTGCGCAATTTCTCGAGGGTTGCTGCATCGGTTTTGGCTGACGTAATCAGCGGCAGCGCGGCGCACAGCGGTGTTTCGCCGATGATCTCCAGCCCCGCCAGCTCCTGCGGGAAATTGCGGCGCAGCAGCGCCCAGGTGATGCAATCAATCGCCGCGATATCCGCCTCGCCCGCGCGCAACGCCGCCAGCGACTGACGATGGCTGCCGCTGAAGCGGGTTGCGCTGAAGAATGTCCCGTCCTGCGCCAGCGGCGCAATCACGTAGCGCAGCGAGTTGAAACCGGAGTGGGAATCGTTGCTGTTGCACACCGCGCGCCGTCCGCGAAAGTCGCTTAGCGTCAGGTTCTCATCTGCGCTGCGCACTACCAGCCAGCTGCGATAGCGCTGGCCGTCGCAGCCCTGGGCGCTGGAGAGGAAGGTGCCAACCAGCTGCACATCGGGCAGCAGCTCCACCAACGGATAACCACAGGTTTGGCTCAGCAGCAGCCGGTCATCGCGCCAGTGCGGCAGTAAATCCTGCGGCCAGCTCACTTCAGCTGGCACGCCGCGTTGTTGCAACAGCGTCGTTAGCGCTGAGGTCAGGCCGAGAGTCGCCTGATGGTTGATGTCGTACATCGGTAACGAAAGAGTGGGCATCCTGTGCATCCTTTTGCGTACCCGGATGGGCATTAACCTCGACCGATTTGCGCCAGAAGCGGGTTATCCATTCGCCATAACCGGCGACGCGAAAACCGTGGTTACGCTGGTGATAACCATCGCGATACAGCAAATAGACTTTGCGTAATCCGTACCACGGCAAACCGGGCAGATCGTGATGTACAGAATGATAGTTGAGATTGAGGAACAGCAAACGCCACGGCAACGCGGCTTCGTTATTGACCGAGCGCGCCAGCGGCTCCTCGTCGGCACGATGCTCGTAGAAGGATCGTACTTTGGTCAGCATCAGCGCAGGATAACTCACCGTCAGCACCAACCACAGCGGCGAGAAGCCGTGCAGCGTCATCCAGTAAAACAGCCCGCTCAGTAAGGTGAGATGAATAATCCACATCGCCATCGCTGGTTTATCGCGTTGAATAAAGGCATGCACCAGGGTTTTGAGGGTCGCGCCCATATCCAGCAGCGGGCCGATCAGCAAACGTCCGGGAAAGGTGTTGCGCAGATGAATCACCTGCTGCTGCCACGGCTTGAGTTGCGCCCAGCGCTCAGGCGAAAGGTAGTAGGTTTCCGGATCTTCATCGGGATCGGTCAGCGTGTGGTTGCGGTGATGCGCCAGATGCGAGTCCCGGTATAAGCCATACGGATACCACACCGCCAGCGGCAGCGTGCCGAACAGCTGGTTGAAACGGGGAAAACGCGTCGGGTGGCCGTGAATCAACTCGTGCTGCAGCGACATATACCAGGTGGTAAACAGGATCAGCAGCAGCGTGCTCAGCGTTAACCCCAACGTTTGCCAATAGACAACGCTGGCGAACCAACCGCTGTACACCGCCACCAACAATAGCCACGTTGGCAATTCGCTGCGCCACAGCCAGCTGCGCGCCAGTTGATGCACTAAGTCACGCTGTTGCGCACTGAGATAGGCGGATGTCCCTTTACTCATGGTGAAGCCGAACCCGTAAACAGTGATTAGGCTTTTGACGATGATTGATCACCGTGATGAACACAAAGAATCTCTTTTTCTTAGTTATGCAAAAAAGTTGATGAAGCGCGCGAAATCTATTGGCTATCAGTCACCTCGTCTGTGGCGTAACCTTGCTGCATTGAAAACGTTCGAGCCGGCGCGGCTCACGAGGAGAATTTCAGCATGAAAAAGATTGGCTTCTTATCTTTTGGTCACTGGACCCCATCATCACAATCCGCCACCCGTTCGGCGCAGGACGTACTGCTGCAATCGATTGATTTAGCCGTCGCCGCCGAAGAGTTGGGTGCCGATGGCGCTTACTTCCGCGTGCACCACTTTGCGCGTCAGTTGAGCTCACCGTTCCCGCTGCTGGCGGCGGTCGGTGCGCGCACCAAAAAGATTGAAATTGGTACCGGCGTGATCGACATGCGCTACGAAAACCCGCTGTATATGGCGGAAGATGCCGGTGCGGCGGATCTGATTTCTAACGGTCGTCTGCAGCTCGGCCTGAGCCGTGGCTCGCCGGAGCAGGTTATCGAAGGCTATCGCTACTTTGGCTTTGATCCGCAAAACGGTGAGAGCGATGCCGATATGGGCCGTCGCCATACCGAGGAACTGTTGGAAGTGCTGCGCGGTGAAGGTTTTGCTAAACCGAATCCGCAGCCGATGTTCCCCAATCCACCGGGCTTGCTGCGTCCTGAGCCGTTCTCGGCCGGTTTGCGTGAGCGTATCTGGTGGGGTTCTGGCTCCAACGCGACATCTATCTGGGCGGCGCAGCAGGGCATGAACCTGCAAAGCTCCACCCTGAAAGATGATGAAACCGGCGAACCGTTCCACGTGCAGCAGGCGAAGCAGATTCGTGCTTATCGTCAGGCGTGGGAAGCGGCGGGCCATCAGCGTACGCCACGTGTTTCGGTGAGCCGCAGCATTTTTGCGCTGACCAATGACACCGACCGCGCGTACTTTGGTCGCAGTGGACAGGATCGGGATTCGGTGGGTTTCCTCGACGAGAAAACCCGCGCCATCTTTGGTCGCAGTTATGCCGCCGAGCCGGATCAGTTGATCAAACAGCTGGCGCAGGACGAAGGGATTGCCGAAGCGGATACGCTGTTGCTGACCATCCCGAATCAGTTAGGCGTGGATTACTGTACGCACGTCATTGAGAGCATTTTGACCCACGTTGCACCGGAGTTGGGTTGGCGTTGATGTAATAAATTGCGCCGCTACAACAGATGCACCATTCCGTAGCGGCGCGATTTATCGCGCAATAAATTGCGCCGCTACGACCACCGATTAATTACCCATCAAAACGCTGTTTCCAGTGAATCTGTGACGCAATAATCATCATCCACCAGCGGCAGATAGCGCCATTTATCAAAAGCGGTACAAGGATGCGAAATACCGCAGCCGACCCAATCGCCTACCTGCAGCGGCTCATCCTCCGGCAATAACAGATAAGCATGCTGATCGTTCACATCACTGATACGCAAATGCGTCACCGCACGTGGGGCGCTGCCATCGGCGTTGCGGATCCACAGCGGATTCGGCAGATCCTGATCGAACGGGACATCGCGGCGGCCAAAATCGACGAATGCCAGGCCCGGCTCCGGACGCGACAACACGCGGCCCCAAATCTCCAGCGCGGCAGCAAAATGATGCGTTGCGCCCGGCTGAGCAAAGGGTGCGATGCGTGCATAGAGTCCGCTGTCGTGCGCCATATAGGCGCCGGAGCGGATCAGCGGCGTCATCGGCAGCGGCAGTTTCGCCGCGGTGAAGCACGCTGTCACCACATCAAACCAGGCGCCGCCACCGGCGCTGAGGATGATGTGGTCGCTGGCAAACAGCTGCTTTTCCGCCAGCAATTCAGCGGTAGCGATCATCATCTGGCAGTAATCTTTCACACGCTGAATGCCGCTTTCATCGCGGCCTGCACCGAGCGCGCCTTCATAACCGGCCACGCCCACCAGCTTGAGCGCCGGGCAGGCGGCGATCGCTTCGGCAATCGCCAGCGCATCTTGCTGAGAACGACAACCGGTGCGGCCGCCGCTGACAGACATCTCCAGCAGCACCGAAATCTGGCTGTCGCCGAGGTTCTGCGCCAACAGCTTCACGCCTTGCAGCGAATCGACGTAGCACAGGAAGCCATGATCGGGATGCTGCTGCTGCCATTGCGCAATCCAGCGAATACCCGCCGGATCGACCAACTCGTTGGCGAGAAACACATTGCGGATACCGAACTGACGCAGCGCGCGCACCTGCGCGGGCGTGGCGGCACCTAAACCCCACGCGCCGCCTGCGCTAATCGCGCGGCGCAGAACGGCAGGCGACATCGAGGTTTTCCCGTGCGCGGCCAGCATCACGCCGTTTTCGCGGCAGAAGTCTGCCAGCTGGCGCAGATTGTTCTCCAGCGCCGACTGTTTCATGATCATCAGCGGCGAAAACACCTGATCGCTGCTCAGCACTGCCGTGCCGAGAGCCAGCGGCGACTCGCCGGCTCCGGCAACCGATTTAAAACGTGGCGCGGTTTGCTGCGCATCCAGTAATCCATCCGCCTGCAGCGGAAAGCGAATCGACATAGATCCTCCTGTTAGTGCTCAAGTACGCGCGATAAAAACTGCTGCGTGCGCGGGTTTTGTGGATTGACGAAAATCTGCTCGGGCGAACCTTGTTCGGCAATCACGCCCTGATCCATAAACACCACGCGGTCAGCGGTTTTGCGCGCGAAGCCCATTTCGTGTGTCACCACCACCATCGTCATGCCTTCACGCGCCAGGCTGCGCATTACTTCCATGACTTCGCCTACCAGTTCTGGGTCCAGCGCCGAGGTAGCTTCATCGAAGAACATAATTTTCGGTTCTACCGCCAGCGCACGGGCAATCGCCACGCGCTGCTGCTGACCACTGGAAAGCTGCGCCGGATAGTGATGCGCGCGCTCGGCCAGTCCGACGCGCGTCAGCGCCGCCATGCCGCGTTTATTGGCTTCGGCTTCCGACAGCTTTTGCGCTTTGATTAGCGCCAGCGTGACGTTGCCGAGCGCGGTTTTGTGCGGGAACAGGTTGAACTGCTGGAACACCATGCCAACGTGACCGCAGATTTCGCTGGCGCGCTTGCGTTGGTGCAGCGGCACGTCGTTGACCCACACTTCACCGCCGTCGGCCACTTCCAGCCCGCTCATGATGCGCAGCACGGTACTTTTGCCAGAGCCGGATGCGCCAATCAGCACCAGCACTTCGCCCGGTGAAACATCCAGGCTGATCTCTTTCAGCACCTGGGTTGCGCCAAATGATTTGGTTATCCGGCTTAAGGTAATAGCGGATTTGCTCATGAGATTTGGCTCCTGGTTTGATGATGTTGAACCCAACGGGAAAGCGGGAAGCAGACGGCGAAGTAGAGCAGGGCGACCAGACCGTAAACCACCACCGGCTGACCGATGCGATCGACAATCGCCTGGCCCTGATGCATCAGTTCGGACATGCCGATCATGCTGACGATCGAGGTGTCTTTGATCAGGGAAAGATACTGACCCGCCAGCGGCGGCAGCACGATGCCGCGCGTTTGCGGCAGGATCACGCTCATAAAGGTCTGACGCTTCGACAGGCCCAAAATCCATGACACTTCCCACTGGCCTTTTGGCACCGCTTCGATGCCGGCGCGGAACACTTCCGCGATATACGCGCCCTGATAGATGCTCAGGCCAAGAATACCGGCGGCAAACAGGTTGATGTCATAGCCGAAATAGGCGACGCCGAAGTAGATGAACATCAGCGTGATCAGCACCGGCGTGCCGCGAAACAGCTCGGTGTAGATCACCGCAATCTGCTTCAGAACGGGCAAGCGGCTGGTGCGCAACACCGCCGCCAGCAAGCCCAGCAGCGTGCTGCCAATGATCGCGGCCACCGACAGCAGCAGCGTGATACCGAGCCCTTTTAGCAGAATCGGTAACGAACTAATGATTAACTCGTTCATAGCGCGTTCTCCCGTTTCACTGGATTAGTCAGCCATTTTCTTGCCCACCACCAGGCGGACTTTTTTACCGGGGTCACCAGCGGCGGGTGGAACATGCGCCGTCCTGCCATCGTTCCCAGCCAGGAGAGCAGGTTGCTCAGCACCAGATAGACCAGGGCAACGACGCTAAATGTCTGGATATACAGCAGCGTGCGCGCATTAATCACTGTGGCGGTGCCGGTCAGTTCAGGCAGCGCAATCGCTGACAGCAAAGAGGTGCCGAGCAGCAGCTGAATCAGGTTGTTGATAATGGCGGGCCACACCGCGCGCGCCGCCTGCGGCAGCACCACGGTGAGAAACACCTGACGACGGGGAATGCCCAGCACCCATGCGGCTTCTAGCTGGCCTTTCGGCACCGATTGAATGCCTGCGCGGAAGGTTTCGGACAGGTAGGCACCGACGTTAATCCCCAGCGCCAGCACGCCAGCGGTAAAGGCGCTCATGGTGATGCCGAGCGACGGCAGACCAAAAAAGATGATGAAGATCTGCAGCAGCACCGGCGTGTTGCGGATGAACTCAACGTAGCAGTGACTGATCCAGCGCAGCGGGGCCAGCGGCGACGCTTTCGCCAGCGCCGAGAGCAAACCGAGCGCCACCGCCAGCGCAAACGCCAGCAATGTCACTTGCAAGGTGAGCCACGCGGCGGCAAGAAAAGTGTCGGCGTAGCGCCACAGGGTTAGCCATTGATAACTCATGGTTCTGCTCCTTCGGGCGGCGCAGCAGCAGTTGTCGCGCCGCGTGGGGATCAATATTGCGGATTCAGCGGGTAACGCGGTTTGTTGCCGAACCATTTCTGATACAGCTGGGCGTTTTCACCGGAGGCGTTAATTTCAAACAGGAATTCGTTGAGGTAGTTGGTCCAGACCTGATCGCCCTGCTTCACGCCAAAGGCGTTGTATTCCAGCGGCACCAGCGCTTCATTGGTCACGGTTAACGTTGGGTCGAGCTTGGCCTGATAGGCGAGGAAGTTGTTATCCTCGATCATCGCATCAGCCTGGCCCTGTTTCACCGCGAGGATGGCAGCCTGCGATGAGTCGTACTCCTGAATCTTCACGTCAATGCCCAGGTTGCGCACTTCGTCACCGTTGGTCGAGCCTTTCACCGTGGCGATGGTTTTGCCGCCCATATCGTGTGCGGACTGGATGCCGCTGTTCTTGCGCACCAGCATCGCTTCACTCGCCACCACATACGGGTTGGTGAAGCCGATCTCTTTGGCGCGTTCCAGATTGCGGGTGAAGTTGCAGAACACCACATCCACTTTATTGGTTTGCAGATTAGGAATGCGGTTGGCGCTGGTGGTGTTGACCATTTCCAGTTTCACGCCCATCTCTTTGGCCAGCGCTTTGGCGAGATCAACATCGTAGCCGTCCGGGTTACCGTCTTTATCGTAAAAACCGAACGGAGCGAAACTCAGGCAGTCACCGACGCGCAGCGCGCCACGTTGCAACACGGTTTGCAGCGCTGATTGCGGCGCGGCGCCCGCTTCTTTTTTCTCTTCGGTTGGCGTACAGCCCGCCAGCGTCAGTAATACCAGCGCGCCAGCTAGCGCGTGGAGGCTCACTTTTAGCGATGTTGTCTTCATTGTTATGCTCTCTTTAGAAATTTTGACGAGACGGTGTAATACCGTTATTTCACAGCAAAATAGAAAGGCATCAATTAATAACAGGCTGTCCTGGTGTGGGCGGAGAAAGTAAACATTCGCCAGCCTGTTTTAACCGTAATATTTATTTACGATCGGCGCGGAAGCATTTCATATCGACTTCGACTTTGCAGTCGACGACTAAATCCTGCACGCTACAAATACGCGCCGGGGGATTTCCGCTAAATATCTCACTGAATACTTTATTAAATGAACTGAAATAACGCGCATCAGTTAATACCGCCGTGACATGTACCACATCCTCGACGCGATAACCGGCTTCGCGCATGATGGTGAGACAGTTTTCGAACGCCAGCTGCGTCTGTTCGATGATGCCACCTTCCACCACTTCACCGTCGCGCATCGGCGTTTGGCCGGAGATGTAGAGCCAGCCATCGGCTTCCACCGCGCGGGAAAACGGCAGTTTCTGCCCGCCGGTACCGGTTCCGCCTTCTACGCCATAACGTTTAATCGTCATCCCTTTCTGCTCCTGTTGCAGCGAAAATCTGCTTACTGTGTTGTCTGATATACCAGACTGCTATCTGCAATACTGGATAGGGCAAGATTTGCACAGGAATTTTTCTTTTGCAATATGTGCACAGCGATTTAATTTTTTGTGATGTCGTCGGGATCGCAAAATAAAATTAACTTTTGTCTGTGTTTATATTGGAGTGTGATCGTTATCGTAGTTTTATAAACGTTGAGTGAGCGTATTGCGCCATAATGAGGCACCAAAATTGATCGTGCTAATTAATGGCAGGTAATTAATATTTATTTAATCCGGGATGGGTAAAAGCCGATGCGCGGTGTATCATGCCCTTCTTTCATTGCCTTTAGCTGTTGTACCCATGCCATCAAGGAGTGAGTTTATGCCGGACGAAAAATCCTCGCGGGCGCGCGGAGTTGACCGGGTTATTGAAATCTTTCGGCAGTTGCACAGCGCACGTCAGCCGATGTCGATGCGCGCGTTGATCGACGCCACCGGCGCACCCCGTTCCAGCATCTATGAATTAGTCAGCCTGCTAAGTGAAGCCGGTTTGGTGGAGCTGGATGCCGAAGGCGCAGTGTTCTTTGGCCGTGAGATGCACTATTACGGTGCGGATTATATGGCGCATAACGATCTGATCCGTCGGGCGCATCAACTCATGGTGGAGATTGTGGCGCGCCACGGTGAAACCGTGCAGCTCTGCATGCTGGAGGGCAACAAATACACCGTGGTGCTTTCTGAGAGCAATGCGCATCCGTTCAAAATCACTTCGGATATCGGCGTGCGTGTGCCGATTACCTGGACCGCGACCGGGCGTTTGCTGCTGAGTAACTGGTCGGACAGCGCGATTCTGGATCTGATCCCGGAAGAGGATTATCGCCTCGCCAGCGGCCAGATCCTCGATAAGCAGGCGTTTCTTGATGAAATTCATCACGCTGGAAAACTCGGTTACTGCATGACGGAAGGATTATCTGAAAGCTTCACCTGCTGTATGGCGGCGCCGATCCGTTCACGCAGCGGTCAGGCGGTGGCGGCAATCTGTTTTATGGTCAGCCGCGATACGCCGCAGGAGCGTCGCCAGATGCTGCTGCAGGAACTGATCACTTCCGGACAAAAACTCTCTGATTTCACCTAACATCATCCGCATAAAACTCTGTTACAACTGATTGAAGTGGCGTTTATTCTCGCCACTTAAGGTTGTGTTAAGGTAATTGATAATAATAACTATTCTTTTTACCACGGAGTTTTGGCATGAAAACGCGCCTGCTTTTGGCAATGGGATTACTGGCTTCAACGGCGGCGGCTGCCTCCACGTATCCGCTGACCGTCACCGATATGGACGGCAACACGCAAACCATCAACAAAGAGCCGCAGCACATCATATTGCAGGATGGGCGCGACATTCTTACGCTGGCGCTGCTGGATCGCGACGATCCGTTTAAGCGCGTGGTGGCGTGGAATAATCTGCCGAAAAAGCAGGACACGCAAACCTGGGATGTACTGAAAGGGCGCTGGCCGGAAGCGACGAAAATCGTCGATATGGGTTTTAACGATCAGGGCCAGGTCAATCTCGAAAGCGTGCTGGCGCAGAAACCTGATTTGATGATTGCGCAACTGCGCGCCAAACCGGCGTTACAGCAATCGGGCGTGCTCAGCACCTTGCAAAATCTGCATATCCCGGTGGTGTTCCTGGATTATGAACTGCATCCCGCGCAGAACACCGCGCCGAGCGTGACGCTGCTTGGTAAAGTGCTGAACCGCGAAAGCCAGGCCAGGGCTTATACCGATTTCTATCAGCAGAAATTCGCGCGCATCACCCAAGGCGTGGCGCAAGTAAAAGAGAAGCCAACGGTGTTTATCGAGCCGATAGCCGGGAATAGCGACAACTGCTGCTTTACGCACAGCCACAATGGCTGGGGCGGATTGGTGGAAGCGGTAGGCGGCAAAAATATCGGCTCTGAACTGCTGCCGGGCAATGCCGGATTTGTGGCGCTGGAAAAAATCATCGCCATGAAACCGGATGTCTACATCATGACCGGATCGAAACGTCCAAACGCCAATGTGTTGCCGTTTGGTTATGGCGTGCAGCCGGAAGAAGTGAAAGCCACCTTCCAGACGCTGCTGAAGCGCACCGGCCTGGCGCAGATCGAGCCGGTGAAACAGGGCCGCGTGTATGGCGTTTACCACCACTTCTATAATCATCCGTACAACATCATCGGCATGGAAATTCTGGCGAAAGATCTCTATCCGCAGCAGTTTGCCGATCTCAAACCGAACGCGGATTTCCGCACCATCGTTAAAAATTTCACCACGTTGCCGGATAACGCCATCGATTTGAGTTATCCCGACAACCAGTAATCGCAGGTTTTCCCCGTTCGCCGTAAGGTCGCCATTCATGGCGACCAATCCGCTCCATCAACATTCCTCAATGACAACGTTAATTGTTATGTTATAACATAACTAAAAACACCATTGCGCGTATGCCTATACGTCTTGTGAACCTTGTCATTCAGAGGAGTTGCTATGTCAGCATTAACCCAAAATCAGGATGGTTTCAAAAAACTTCCCGTCACCGTGCTTTCCGGCTTTCTCGGCGCAGGTAAAACCACGCTGCTCAATCATATTCTCAATAACCGCGAAGGCCGTCGTGTGGCGGTGATCGTCAATGATATGTCGGAAGTGAATATCGATGCCGCGCTGGTGCGCGAGGGCGGGGCAGAGCTGTCGCGCACCGACGAAAAGCTGGTGGAAATGAGTAACGGCTGCATCTGCTGCACATTGCGTGAAGATTTGCTGCTGGAGGTCAATCGTCTGGCGAAAGATGGTCGCTTCGATAATTTGGTGATCGAATCGACCGGCATTTCTGAACCGTTGCCGGTGGCGGAGACCTTCACCTTCGCCGATGAAGAGGGGCAGAGTCTGTCTGAAGTTGCCTCGCTCGACACCATGGTGACGGTGGTCGATGGCTTTAACTTCCTGCGTGACTATGAATCGAATGAGAGCATTCAGTCGCGCGGAGAATCATTGGGTGCTGAGGATGAGCGCACGGTGGTGGATTTGCTGGTCGATCAAATCGAGTTCTGTGATGTACTGATTCTTAACAAAACCGACCTGATTAACGAGACGGAAAAAGCGCGGCTGATGGCGATCCTGACGTCGCTCAATCCGCGCGCCAACATTATCACCTCTGAATTCGGCAAAGTGGGATTGGAGCAGGTGCTCAACACCGGTTTGTTTGATTTTGACGCCGCCGCGCAGGCGCCGGGCTGGCTGCAGGAGTTGCGTGGAGAACACACGCCCGAGACCGAAGAGTACGGCATTCGTAACTTCGTGTTCCGCGCGCGTCGTCCATTCCATCCGATGCGCTTTGCTCACTTCATTGAAAATGAGATGCACGGCGTGGTGCGTTCCAAAGGCTACTTCTGGCTCGCCAGCCGTCCGCGTCATGCCGGTTCATGGTCGCAGGCAGGCGGCGTATCGCGTCAGGGTTTAGCCGGCCTGTGGTGGGCCAGCGTGCCAAAAGATCGCTGGCCGGAAGATGCGGATAACCTTGGCTACATCTTAGAGAACTGGGTTGACGGCAGCGGCGACGCGCGACAGGAACTGGTGTTTATCGGCATAGAAATGGATGAAAACGCGCTGCGAAGCAAACTGGAAGAGGCACTGTTAACCGATCAGGAAATGGCGCTCGGACCCGATAACTGGGTGGAATTCCCCGACCCGTTCCAGCCATGGTTCAACTGATTAGTCAGGTCGCCATTCCTGGCGACCTTCATAATTACACATTCCCAACCCACATCGACACCTCAACCCCATCGTTAAACGGCAGCGACATAAAACCACGATTACTGTGCACCAGCTCCAGATACTCCGGGCTGAAGTCGGCATCGTCGGCAACAATCAGCGCGCCGGGACGCAAAAACGGCTGCACCAACGTAACAATCTCCGGGTAAATCGCTTTTGCACCGTCCAGCACCAGCATATCGATGGTGGCCGGTAGATCGCGGCTCAATGTCTGCAACGCATCGCCCACGCGCACCTCAATCAAATCGCTGACGCCGGCATCGGCGAAATGGTTACGGGCTAACGCCACTTTCCCCGGTTCAAACTCGCAGGTGATGATGTTACCGCCGCCGTTATCGCGCAGCGCCGCCGCCAGATGCAGCGTGGAAATGCCGAATGAGGTGCCAAATTCAACGATGCTTTGGGCATTGCTGCTGCGCGCCAGCATATACAGCAACTTGCCGGTTTCACGTGATACCGCTAACGGCACCTCTTTTAGATGTCCATAAAGTTCCAGGTAATCGGTTTTGCTGTGTAGCAGGCGATGTTGTTCGGCGTCAGTCATGGTTCTGAAGGCGTTATTGGTTGGATGCGCCATATTATCGGCCAGTTCAAACAGGTAATTCAGCAGCGGCGCCAGTGGCGCAGAGGTTAAGGTATTCATGTTGTTCTCCGTGCAGACAAATGGATTTTGCTGTGCCAACAGAATACGATGAATCATTCGCATTTCACTATTCGTGTTCAGGAGATGATAGTGACTGAGCCACGTAACATTAAGATTTCACAGAGGAAAAGGCCCAGGCAGGCGCGCTCGAGCGAGCTGGTTTCCGCCATTTTGCAGGCGGCTACTCAGGTTTTAGAGCTGGAAGGCGCCGCGCGTTTCACCACGGCGCGGGTGGCGGAACGCGCGGGCGTCAGTATTGGATCGCTGTATCAATATTTTCCCAATAAGGCGGCTATTCTTTTCCGGTTACAAAGCGAAGAGTGGCAACGCACCGGCGATTTGCTAGGCGTGATTCTGCGCAATACTGCCAACACGCCGCGTCAACGACTGCACGATCTCACACTGGCGTTTTTGCATTCGGAATGTGAAGAGGCGGCGATGCGCACCGCGCTGAATGACGCCGCACCTTTGTATCGTGATGCGCCGGAAGTGCAGGAAGCGCGCGCAGCGGGTGAAAATGTCATCAGCGATTTTCTGCGTGAAGTATTACCGCTCTCGGAGGAAAGTGAACGATCGCGCGCCGCAGATTTATTGAACAGTACGCTGGGCAATGTTGGGAAACATTTTTCCGAATCGCCGCGCACGCCAGCTGAGATTCAGGCTTACGCGCAAGAGATGGCGGCGATGTTTTGTGCCTGGATCAGGGAAAAAGGCGCCGATTTACAGTAAAAGATGGACTGGAAATCTCTGAAAGCGGTTAACAAACTCATTATTCACATTCTCAATAATCCACACCGCGAGTAAGCTTAACAAAACCTTTATAGAGCCGAATGAGCAAACGGGAGAGCAAAATGGCAGTGAAGATGATTGCGGTGGATATGGATGGCACTTTTCTCGATGACAACAAACAATACAATGCGCAGCGCTTTGCGCGTCAGTATGCGTTGCTGAAAGAGAAGGGCATTCGTTTCGTGGTCGCCAGCGGCAATCAGTATTATCAGTTGCTGCGCTACTTTCCTGATATCAAAGACGAGATCGCTTTTGTTGCGGAAAACGGCGCCTGGGTTTCTGACAGCAATGAAGATATCTTCTGCGGCGAACTGGCGCAGGAGCGCGTGCATCAAATTCTTGACATCCTCGCCAAAGAGCCGGACATCAGCACCGTGGTCTGTGGCCGCAACGGCGCGTACGTGCACACCTCAATGTCCGACGAAGTGATTGCCATGTTGGCGAATCACTATCATCGTCTGGAAAAGCGCGACAATCTCTACGATATCGACGACACCATCTTTAAGTTCTCGCTGAATCTGGCGCACGAAGGCGTTGATGCCTTGATGGAACGTCTGCACGCTGAGTTGGGCGCGATTGAAAACATCATGCATCCGGTTTCCAGTGGTTTTGGGTTTGTGGATTTGATCATTCCCGGCTGCCACAAAGCGCATGGCATCGCGCTGCTGCAGGAAAAATGGGGCATTGATGATTGTGAAGTGGTGGCAATAGGCGACAGCGCCAATGACATCGAAATGCTGCGTCAGGCGTGCTACAGCTTCTCAATGGCGAACGCCGCCGCGCCAGTCAGCGCCGTGTCGCGTTACAGAACCGAAAGCAACAATGACGAAGGCGCGCTTAACGTGATCGCTCGCATTTTGGCGCGCGAAGTGCCGTTTGGCTGATGTTACTGATGCGGAGCGTCATTGCAGGCAATGACGCTCAAGCAGAATGGTTGTTGTTAATTCATCTCACTTACTAGTACCCGTCATATACCTCATTGAGAAAGGGTTATAACGCATAAACCCGCCTGATTTGTCAAAAGTGACCAATGTTGTCGTTCTAATCTTTCCTTTATATATAAGACAATCAAGTGTTATTGGAGTTGAATCCGAAATTTACTGATAAAATAAAAGCATTATAATGCAATGGTTTGAGGGCTTTTTTACCCTCAACACGTCTTGCTATAACTTCACTTGTCTTATAATTAGGTGGGAAAATTCCCTCGAATTAACTTATTACTCTGTTTTTATAAGTTCATCCAGTTGAAAAAATAATTATTATAATTGAAAGGCAATTTAATGCTCGATGCTGACTCGATTAACTGAGTGTTTTTTTCTTTTAATTTAAAATTAATTAAATAATGGTTACAGCTTTAATTATGCTTTGATAAGCTGAGATTAACTTTTAGATCGCAGAGGATTGATTTTAATCTTAAGATGATATCTTTATTCAATCTTATGCATTAATATTCAACGCAGGGAGTGCTCGAGTTATGTCATCTCCATTTAACTTTCTAATAAGAATTCGTTTTTATTTGTTTTTCATCCTTCTTTGCTTTATTGGAGGCACAACATGGGCATTGCAAAAGCTTGGGCTAAATAATAGCCTTCCATTGTGGTCAGCAGGGATGCGGTTTTTGATTGCAAGTGTAATTATTATTTTTTATTTGATTTTAAGTAAAAGGATTTATATTAATTACGCCGTTTTCAGTCTTGCTGCAGCTAACGGCCTGTTTTATTTTTCGATTCCATTTGGAACAGTTTATTGGGCATCAACATATATACCTAGTGGATTGGTAGCTGTTTTAGCTTCTGGAATTAGCGTATATGCACTGCTTCTAAACCATTTCTTACGCGGAAAGCCAGCAACTGGAAGGCAATTATCAGGTGTTTTCTTTGCCATCATAGGTGTATGTGTGGTTTTTGGTGAAGGAGCATCTTTACCGGGCAATGAAAAAAGTATAATTGCTATGTTAGCAGTGTTAGGAGCCATGGGCAGTTCAGCCGCTATAACGCTCAAAGTTCAAAAGCATATTAAAACTCTTCCACTTCTTAGTTTTGTTGCATTTTCCATGCTGAGTGGTGGTTTTTTACTCTTGATTACGAGCTTAATAATTGAAAGTGGTAACCGTTTCTTTTATGGGGAGAGCTTAGGAGCGCTCCTTTATTTAGCAGTAATAGGATCAGTATTAGGATTTACGCTTAATATTACTTTGCTTAAACATTGGCATATTTCTAAAGCTACATCTCATTTATTCATCTCCCCAGTTATTGCATTGTATATGGGCTTCATACTTCTTGATGAAAATATTACCACGACTGTGATTATAGGCACCGCGGTTGTTGTTCTCGGAGTAATGTTAATCGTTTTGCCAAAACGCGAAAAGGAAACTCTTAATGTCAACTCTACAAAAAAACCTGGCCATAATCTGTCAGAATAGAAAGCTACCATTTGTGTTTGAAGAAGCTAAGGCAATGGGTGTCGAAATTACATTTTTTTATAACGATAATGAGTCTCCACCGCCGGAAATTCCCGGTGTTGTGAGAAGCATTGCTTTGCCATTGTTTGAAGATGAAGATAAAGCACTAGATATAGTCATGTTAGAAAATAAAGTGCGCCGAATTGATGGTGTTTTAACACTATTTGAACCGGCGTTAGATTTCGCCGCTAAAATTGCTAACAGGTTGGGATTACCTTTCTTACCTGAATTCGTAGTAGAGCAATGTAGAAACAAAAATATGACTCGGCGCGTTCTGCATGATAACGGCCTAAACACACCCTCCTTTATTGAGATTAAAGAAGGAGAATACCCAGACATTGATCAAATAAAATTTCCGCTTGTAGTGAAGCCTACTAATGGATTTTCCAGTCAAGGTGTTACACGAGCTAACAACCCTGATGAATTGAGAAATGCTATTGATAAAGTATGGGAAATTAACCGCACGCAATTGAAAGATTTCATCTATGACAAGGGTGGTGTTTTACTTGAGTCATTTATCGATGGGCCGGAGTTCGCAATCGAAACATTTTCGCATCGTGGTGAGGTGACAGTGCTCTCAATCGGCGATAAAGGTAATGGCAAAGGTCCATACTTTGAAGAAGGTGTTTATATCGCACCTGCTGATATTGATGAGAAACTGCGAGATGAAATCGTAGATGAAGTTAGACGTGCAGTTAAGGCGCTAGGAATTAATGAGGGACCAGCACATGTGGAACTGCGTATTGACCAAAAGCAAGTGCCTTTTGTTATAGAAGTCGCACCACGCGTGGGTGGATCCGGAATATCACATTATATTGTGAAAGCAAGCACGGATATAAACTTCCTGCAGTTGGTTATTTGCCACGCTTTGGGTATGGAATTTCCCCAAAAAATGGGGGCATTAGTAAAGGCGATATCTACTGCCGGAAATTATATTATTCCTGTGCAGGGAGATGGAATCTTTGTCGAGATTGATGGATTAGCAAATGTCCGTGAGAAATCTGAGGTGGAATATGTTTTTGAATTTATGGAGCCTGGGCATAAAATTCTTCCATACCCTCATTTTTCAGGTTACCCAGGATTTATTTTAACACGTCATACTGCCCATGAAGCTTGTGAATCTTTTTATAACGATTTACAAAAAAATCTAAAAATAAAATATTTATAGATTCCATAGTTAAGGAGAATGATATGGATCGCAAAATAATAATTCACACTTTGGGGCCAGAAGGAACTAATTGTGAGAAAGCAGGTTATCTTTGGCTGGAAAGTAAGAAGTTTTATGGTGATGTTAAGCTTTATTCAACTCTTGAGGATGCTCTCATTGAAGTCAGGAAGAATACACATGATCTATTATTAGGATGTGCCGTCTATCCAGACTTACATAAAATTGTATTTGAGAACTTAGACTTTTTAGAAATTCAGGATAGTTTTGTAATGTCAACATGGAACATGGTATTAGCAAAAAATCATAGTAGTTCGTCAAATATGGAAAAAATTATAATTGCTTGCCATCCTGCGCCATCCCATCTCGCTTATACATACAGCCAGAATGTTCGTTTTGTATCAAGTAATGTACAGGCAGCGCTGGAGTGTGTTAGTGGAAAGGCTTCCGCGTGTATAACAACATTAAAAGCTGCACAAGATAATAATTTAAAGGTCATTCAAGACTTTGGTGAAGTACCAATGTGTTTCACTCTTCATGGTCATAAACGCTAAGGAGTATTTTTATGGAATGGGTTAAGGATAAGGTTATTATTGAATTATGTCCTCGTATACATGAGTTCAATAAATTGCAAAGTGCTACAGGCGCGGTAGTATGTAACATAGATAAAGCTGAGTATTTGCTGGATGAAATTATAGGTTTGGCTGGTGAGATATTGTCTGCTCTGAAGCAATCCGATTATGCCCTACAATTGAATACAGACCTTCGTGAATGGAAAAAAGCTGGATTAAATACTGTACCATGTTTTAAACGGTCATTAGATAGCTATGAACTACCTGTAGATGGCGGCAAAACTTTTTACCTGGCTACAATCATTACACCTAATAGTCATAAAGAAAAAGGATATTGGCTGGAGTGCTTTTTGGCTCAACGAAAACAACCCGATGTCTTGCTGCCAATTATGTCTGATTTACCACATCCACAAAATGTCAGCCAAACAATGCACCTGATTGCTTCGTCTTCTGGTTTCAGTGTTGGACACTGCTTAGTCTTCTTTCCAGAAAACGTTAAAACAAAAAATAGGGTTGTTAAACAACATTTTGCGATGTTCTTTTTTAGTAAATTTCATGCTATCTATCAAAAAGACACATTGCGTAGAGTAGAATCATTATTGGAGTTTGAAGGGAAATCATCTCATTTACTAAGCGCAGAGAATTGCTATGCAGCGCGCTCGGTATGGGGATACTTGCACGACTATTATCACCACTGCGGACCCCGTCCTTTTAATACAAATATTCACGTTAAAATGAATTTTTGGGTAGGTGTTTTAGAAGAAATAAAAGTTGATTGCCAAACCATTATTAGAGTGCAACAGCAGCACTATCCTTGGTGGCGAGAAGTGACCGAGTTTATTTTATTTGAGAGGTTGGTCCGTTACCCTGCTCAACACGATGCGACGAGTAATTTTGATGCGGCAACTGGGGTTTTATTGTTCTCCTGGCTTAAACGCCGAGGGCACGGTATTAGCATTTGCGATTCTTCTGGCAAAGCTATAATGGATTTTGAAAAGTGTTTGACTGGCTTGCATGCCCTTGTTAAGGAAATAGAAGGGCTTGAAGAGATCGAGGATGATGCAACTTACAAGCAAGAAGTTGAAAGTTTTGTAATGAATGAACTGGAGCCAGGTAATCTGAATGATCGATATATTATCCCTGATGATTATCTTATTCATGATATGAATATGAAAGTTAACATACCAATTCTCTTTTTTTAACCACCCTATATTTTTGAAATTTTTGATAATTAAAGTAGACATAAGCGCACCAATCAAAGTGCGCTACTCATTCTTTTAAACCTTATGCAAAGTACCCGCCTTCACGCATATCCTGCAATAACCCCGGCCCGCTCGGCTGCCAATTAAACGTCTGACGCGTCCACGCGCTGGATGACGGATTATCAGTAGACGCGAAAAATGCCATCCAGCCTAACCACGCTTTTGCTTCTTCCAGCGTCAGGCTTTTCACCGGCAGTGATAATCCGGTGCCGATGGTTTCGGCAATCTGCCGGAATGGCACCCCTTCTTCCTGCACTGCATGCAGAATCGCGCCCGGCTCAGCTTTTTCAGCCGCGAGGCAAAACAGTTCAGCGGCATCATCGCGATGCACCGCGGGCCAGCGATTCTCACCCTCGCCGACATACACCGCTGCGCCTTTTTCCTTCGCCATATTGATGATCATCGGAATAAATCCGTGATCGCCTGCGCCATGTACGGTTGGCGGTAAACGCACCAGCGCCACGCGCACACCGCTGTCGGCCAGCGCCAGCGCGGCGACGTTGGAGTTGGAACGTGGATGCGCCCCCGCTGCCGGTTGAATCTGTTCGGTGGCGAGACGTCCCGGCGATACCAGCGCGGTGCCGGTGGTGACAATCAGCGGGCGATCTGAACCTGCCAATACGTCACCCATCGCCAGAATCGCGCGTTGGTCGACCTCGGCGGCATGATCCATGCGGCTGAAATCATGAATATATCCTGCGTGGATCACGCCATCGCTCTGTTCGACCGCCTTACGCAGGCCGTCGAGATCTTGCAGATCGCCGCGAATTACCTGCACACCTTGTTGCTGAAGTTTTTCTGCGGAAACTTCGCTGCGCGCCAGACCTTGCACCTGATAACCGCGCGCCTGCAGTTTTTTTACAATGGCGGAACCGATAAAGCCGCTCGCCCCGGTCACAAAAATTCGCATATTGGTGCTCCACTTTTTCAAAGTTGAAGCACTATCATAAAAGTCTGCAACGCGACGAAAAGTCGTGAGCTTATACAGGTATACGCACTAACAGGGTAAAGGTATGACTTCCCAAGATGATAACCAGCTCGGCAACTATCTGCGTGAACGTCGCCAGCGGCTGGATGCGGCGAAACTTGGTTACACCTTACTTCGTCGCCGCACGCCGGGCCTGCGCCGGGAAGAAGTGGCGGTGCGCGCGTGTGTCAGCACTACCTGGTATACGTGGCTGGAGCAGGGCAGAGGCGGCGCGCCATCGGAAGAAGTATTGGAACGCTTAGCCCGCGCATTAGAGCTGAGCGCCGCCGAGCGCGATCATCTGTTTTTGCTGGCGCAAAATCGTCTGCCTGGCGTGACATGGCAGGCGGGCGTGGATGTTTCGCCATCGCTGCAGCGCGTGCTCGACAGCATGGAGAACACGCCAGCGCTGGTCAAAACCGCAGAGTGGCAAGTGGTGGCGTGGAACCGTGCGGCAACCAAAGTGTTTGTCGATTACGCTGAACTGCCGCCTGCGCAGCGCAATATCCTGCTGATGATGTTTCGTAACGAGGAGATGAAAAAGCGTCTGCCGGACTGGCATAAAGTGACACGCGGCATGGTGGCCAACTTTCGCGCAGATGTGGCGCGCACCGGCGCCAGCGAGCATGTGCGCGCGCTGGTGGAGGAGCTGTGCGAGATGAGCGACACCTTCCGCCAGCTGTGGCAATCACAGGAAGTGAGTCAGCATGGCGAAGGTATTAAACAGCTGTGGCTGCCGGACGAAGGCGTGCTTGAGCTGGAATACAGCACCTTTGCGGTTGAAGGTAAACCGGGTTTGAGCCTGGTGGTGTTTAATCCGCGTCAGCAGCACGATCGGGAATGTGTGGCGCGGCTGATGGCGCGTCCGTAGCGGCGCGAAAGTGGGCTTCCATCTCATCCAGCGCCGCCTGATTCTCCAGCCCCCATTGATACATCTGCTCGATCGGTGCCGCGAACGTCATGCCGAGCGGTGTTAGGCGATAATCGACTTTCGGCGGCACCACATCATAAACGTGACGCGCAATCAGCCCGCGCTGCTCCAGCTCTTTCAACGTCTGAAACAGCATCTTCTTCGAAATTCCCTGCAGGCTGCGCTGCAGCTCGCCGGTGCGCGCGCGATGGTTAGGCCAATGATAGAGCGCATGCAGAACCATGCTGCTCCATTTCACCGAAAACAGATCCATTAACCGTCGCGGCGGCGAATCCGCATAAAAAAACAGTTTACCGTCTACCATCGCGGGCATAGTTCTCGTCTCCTGAATGGTTACCAAAAGGTAACTACTATCAATTTTGCACCATGTTCACTATAGTCTGCCGCCTTCAGCTAGCCAAAGCCAACTCATTTCGGAGGCCCTATGAAAATCAATGCATTAGTCGCGCACGACGCGGCACAACCGCTCTCTTCAGGCCAGATTGCATTGCGACCGCTGCAACAGCAGGATGTCAAAATTGAAATTCTGTATTGCGGTGTGTGCCATTCGGATCTGCACATGGCCCGTAACGAATGGGCGGTCAGCCGCTATCCGCTGGTGCCTGGACATGAAATTGTCGGACGCGTTGTTGAAACCGGCGCGGACGTAACGAATTTCAAAGCCGGCGATGTGGTTGGCGTCGGCGTGATGGTCGATTCCTGCCGCGAATGCCATTTCTGTCAGCAGCAAGAAGAGCAGTATTGTGAATCCGGCTTTGTGGCGACCTATAACGGCATCGACAAATACACCGGCGACAGCACGTGGGGCGGCTATGCGCAGAATGTGGTGGTCGATCAGCACTTTGTGGTGTCCGTACCGCAAACCTTGCCACTGGCTGGCGTTGCACCGCTGCTGTGTGCAGGCGTTACCGTATGGTCGCCGCTGCGTCACTTTAACGTAAAAGCCGGCGATAAAGTCGGCGTAGTCGGTTTGGGCGGATTAGGGCATATGGCAGTTAAGCTGGCAAGCGCAATGGGCGCGGAAGTCACGCTTTTCACCACTTCACCCGGCAAAGGTGAAGATGCGCTGCGCTTGGGTGCGACGCGCGTGGTGGTTTCACGTGACGCCGGGCAGATGGCCGCCGCGCAAACTTCACTGGATTTCATCGTAGACTGCGTCTCGGCTCCGCACGATCTCGATCCTTACCTTGCCACGCTGAAAACCAACGGTCGCCTGGTGCTGGTGGGTATCCCGGAGCAACCGCACCAGTCTCCAAATGTGACGCCGATGGTAAATCGTCGTTTGAGCATTAGCGGCTCATCAATTGGCAGCATTCAGGAAACTCAGGAGATGCTGGATTTCTGCGGCAAACATAATATTACTGCCGATATTGAAGTGATTGCCGGTCAAGAGATCGAAACAGCCTTCGCGCGCATGTTGAAGGGCGATGTTAAGTATCGTTTCGTTATCGATATGCAAGCGACACGCTGGTAAAGCGTTATTGCCCGCACGTTGTTGCGGGCGATTTCATGCTGAAATCGCCTGGATAAACAAACTCATACTATTGATATCATTAATTTTAAGTCCCTAATTCGCAGTGTTAGCTCGCCAGAGAAAAAATGGCTCTTATAGTTACAACATGCTTTTAGAAAACTGCGTAACAACTCGCGGGTTTAACTCTTTTGCGGCCTGCCGGTCGGACAGCAAAATCTGGCTTCTACATGCCCAACTGGGGCAATCCATCCGTTCACAACTCACCGCATCAATCTTTTCCGCGTACATGGAAATGTCACTTCCGCTAAAAAACGAATTTCACCTATCTTGTTGAAAATGTTTCTTTATTTTTGTGGCATGTAAATTGCTAAGTTTGGGTCCAACTTTTTAATCGGTAACAAACCCATGAAAAAAATCATCACCTTCGGAACCTTCGATGTGTTCCATGTTGGGCACTTACATATCTTACAGCGAGCAAAAACGCTGGGTGACTGGTTAGCCGTCGGGGTCTCTTCGGACGCCTTAAACTTCCATAAAAAAGGGCGCAACCCGGTTTACGATGAAAGTGACAGAATGTCGATTATCGCGGGTATTAAATACGTCGATGAAGTGTTTCTTGAAGAATCGCTGGAATTGAAGGCTGACTACATAAAAAAATACAACGCCAATACGCTGGTAATGGGTGATGACTGGAAAGGGAAGTTTGATAAGTTTTCTTCACTGGCTGAAGTCATTTATCTTGAGCGCACGCCTAGTATCTCCACCACGTCTTTAATCGAAATAATAAAGAAGCGCTAATGCCATCAGCCCGCATACAAGGCTATTTTATCGCATCAACGATAACCTGCGTTGCACGCTTATCGGCTTTGCCGTCATTTAATGCATCGCAATACTTGGTTTCTAAAGGGATTTAGTGAACGCGCGGAAATGTTATTTCCATTTGCGGAAAGGATGATGCCCAACATTAATACAGCAATCGTTACGTTCCATGTCGTCGCGGCGCGTCACATCCTGCAATCACTTTTTGCACCATCCTGAATAAACATTTCCCGCAACGCTCCGATAACTCCCTTACAAACCATACAAAAATAATTAACGCAGGAGCAGGGAAGATGGGGCTGGTATCCCGATTACGTAACGTGCGCATCACGCGTAAGCTGTCGGCAGGATTCGGCATCGTGCTGTTGTTAGTGGCGCTGGCAACCGGATTAAGCGTGCAGCGTTTTAACGCCATTCATGACATCTATCAGAAAACCAACCTGATTTATGACATCAACATTGAAGTGTTCCAGGCCAAAATCAACCGCCTAAAATATCTTTATGGGGACGACAAATCCGGCCAGGTGATGGCGAATTACGTCACGCATGCGCAGCAACTCACCAGCGATGCCAAGCAACTTTCATGGTCGGAAGGTACCAGAGCGCGGGTGGATGAACTGGGAACGCACCTCGCCAGTTTCCAGAACAGCATTGGCGCGATGACGCAAGCCACGCAGCAACTCAATAGCCTGCGCTCGCAACTTGACGCTTTAAGCCGGCAAGATATGACTTCGCGCTACACCCAACTGATTCGCACACCGGTTACTAATCCTGAACTTACCAATCAAATTTACCAGCAGCTGTTCGCTATCAGCAATGTGCGCGAAGAAGCCTGGGCGTTGCGTTTTAACGTCAGCGATGCGCCGCGTAAAACGCTAGAGGATCATTTCCAGCAGGCGGATCAAGGCATGAAAGCGCTGCTGGCGCAGTTGCCGCCGGAACAGCAGGGCGAATTCACCGCACTGTGGCAGGACACTGAGAAATTCAAAAGCCTGAGTCTGCAAGCGGCGGATGCCTATGGCCAGCTGCGTGCGGCGGAAGACACCGTCAAAGTGGCGGGCGACAAGAGCAGTGCAGCGATCAAACAGATCATTACCATCGTCAAAGCGCGTAACGATGAACTGGCCAACGGCTCGGCGGCAATTTCGCTGCTGATTGGTGGTCTGGCGATTTTGTTCGGCGTGCTGGTGGCGTGGTACATCATTCGTCAGATCACGCGTCCGGTATTCCATAACCTCGAACTGGCGGAGCGCATTGCCAATGGCGATCTCAGCTCGCAGTTTGCCACCAATCGGCATGATGAACTCGGCAAGCTGACTTCGGCGATGGGACGCATGAACGAACGGCTGCGCAGCATGATCGGCGATGTGCTGAGCAGCGTTAGCAGTGTATCGCAGGCGGCCAGCGCCATTAATCAAGGCAACCTCGATTTGTCTTCACGCACCGAACAACAAGCGGCGGCGGTGGTGGAGACCGCTGCCAGCATGGAGCAACTCACCGCCACGGTGAAAAACAACGCCGCCAATGCGCGACAGGCGAGTCAGATTGCGGCGGAAGCTTCGTACAACGCCAACAAAGGCGGCATTGCGGTGCGTGATGTGGTGAACACCATGGGCGAAATCTCTGACAGCTCGAAGAAGATTGCCGATATCACCGCCGTGATTAACAGCATCGCGTTTCAGACCAACATCCTCGCGTTGAACGCGGCGGTAGAAGCCGCGCGTGCCGGCGAGCAGGGACGCGGTTTTGCCGTGGTCGCCAGTGAAGTGCGCAATCTGGCACAACGCAGCGCCGGTGCGGCGAAAGACATCGAACAGTTGATCAATGAATCGGTCGGACGCATCAGCAATGGCCACCAGCAGGTCGCGCGTGCCGGTGAAACCATGGATCAGATTCTCGGCAGCATTGCGCGCGTGAATCAAATCATGGAAGACATTTCCGCCGCGTCGGATGAACAGAGCCGCGGCATCGAGCAAATTGCCCGTGCGGTCGGCGAGCTGGATACCACCACGCAGCAGAACGCCACGCTGGTGAGCGCCTCTTCGCACTCGGCGAACTCCCTGGAAGAGCAGGCGCTGATGCTGGAGCGATTGGTGTCGCAGTTCCGCCTGCAAGGTGCTGCACGTTAGAAAACAGCGTGGAAGTAGCTCCAGATCTACTTCCACGGTCTTTCTTTTAGTCAGCTTGCGACACTTTTGTACGGCCGCAGAATTGCAAGGTAAATATTCCTAAAATAAAGCGACCTGCCGCCGATATTTCCCGTTAAACTGCAATTCTTGTCGTCCTGATACTTTCCTTGCATGAACTACTACTCACCTGACGATAGCCATTTGAAGCGGCGCTCCCAACGCTTCGTCCGCCGCATGTTTATCATGCGTCAGCTAGGCACGATTTTATGTTTTTTCCCGATTCTCTCGGTACTGATGGAGAGGGATCGTGGCCTGGCGTTTAGCGCCCTGTTATTTGTGAATGCGTTTCTCTGGCCGTGGCTGGCTTATCAGCGCGCGCTGCGGGCCGAAGATTCCACCGCCACCGAGCGACACAACTTAACCCTTGATGCCGCCTTTGGTGGCATTTGGGTAGCGCTGATGGCGCTGAGTCCGCTGCCTTCCTTTGTCATCATGGCGGTGCTAGCCTCGGACCGCTATGCAGCGGGCGGTGCTGCCCAGTTGATTGCAGCGATGCAGGCATTTCTCTGCGCCTTTGTGCTGGTATGGCTGGTAGATGGCGCAGGCGTTGATTTGGCGTTCAGCACGCGAACTGTCTGGCTGAGCCTGCCGCTGGCAACCTGCTACATGCTGGTACTCAGCGTCACCTCGTACAATCTCACCTGGCAACTGCGTAAACGTAACCGCGAGCTGGAGCGCATTGCGCTGATGGATCCCGGTCTGGGGATTCCCAATCGTCGCTTGTTTGAACGTCGGCTGGAGAGCGAATTTCTCAGCACGCGTCGTGGCGACAGCGCTGGCTATTTACTGCTCATAGACCTCGATTATTTCAAATCGGTAAACGATACCTGGGGACACGAGGCGGGGGATTTCCTGCTGGCGGAAATTTCATCGCTGCTGCGAAATCATGTGGGATTGCAGGATATCCCAGCGCGTTTTGGCGGCGATGAGCTAGGCGTGATTGTGCATCATGCCAGCGACGAATCGGTGGTGGCGCTGGCCCAACGTTTGCAGGAGAAGATTGCGCAGGTGCGTTTACCGGCATCGGCGGAGTTTCGTTGTTCGGTGAGTATAGGTATTGCATCGGCAGCGCATGCAGAATCCATACGTCACTGGTTGCGGCATGCCGATGAAGCGCTGTATGAGGTGAAACGTGCCGGACGCAACGGCGTGCGCTTGTGGCAACCGTCGCTGGCCGGCGCGGCCTGAATTACACGAACTCGGGTTCGCAGTTCACTGGGAAGTTAAGCGAGTTAGCAATAAAGCAGGCTTCGTGGGCCTGATGATGCAGTTCACGCGCGCGGTCCGCATCCGCCGGATCGCGCAGCGCAATGCGCGGTTTCAACGTGATGTTGGTAAACCGACCGCGCGTGCCCTCAATCATTGTCCCTTCCGCTGCATCTTCATAAGCTTCCACCACAATTCCGGCGTCAGAACATAAATGCAGATACCACAATTTGTGGCATGCCGAGGCCGAAGCCAGCAATAACTCTTCCGGATTCCAGCGCGTCGCATCCCCGCGAAACGCTGGATCGGCGCTCAGCGCTATCGTCTCTTTGCCAGCGGCAATCAGCTCCGCGTTACGATCGTAAGCGGTATAAGATGCGGTGCCGTTGCCGCGGTTGCCGGTCCAGCGCACCGCGACCTGATAATGGTGTTCTTTTGCTGCCATTATTGATGCTCCTTTTAAAATGAACATGACATCAGCAGACTATCAGGAATTGCCGCTACAACGCCTGCGATCGGTGATATCGATTTTCATGAAAGGAAAGGGGCCGTGTAATTTGTTTATAGCGAAAGCTGTTAGGTAAACTTAAGGAATCGGATAACGTTTAAGGGAAAATTTACCATGTTAGAGACAAACCGCCTGATCCTCCGACAATGGCAGCAAACAGACTTACAACCCTTTGCCGAACTCAATGCCGATCCCGAAGTGATGAAGTATTTCCCGAAAACGCTGAGTCGTCAGGAAAGCGACAACGTCGTTGCAAGATTTAAGGCGATGATTGTTGCAAACCAGGGTTGGGGTTTTTGGGCCGTTGAGATGAAAGCCACCGGCGAATTTGTCGGCAGCGTGGGTTTTGCACAGCAGCCAGATCGCTTCGATTTTTCTCCCTGCACGGAAATTGGCTGGCGTATCAATAAAAAGTTCTGGGGGCAGGGAATCGCCAAAGAGGCCGCCCAGGCATCGTTGGCTTACGCGTTTAATGTTTTGCATCTTCCCGAGGTCGTTTCGTTCACCACTACTCATAACACGCCATCTGAGAAGCTGATGCAGCGATTGGGGATGCAGAAACAAACTATCTTTCTCCATCCCGCGTTACCTGTCGATCACGCGCTAGCTGAGCATGTGCTTTATAAGATTTTCCACAACAACTTCATTGACTCGCCTCTCTAAACCCGGCATCAGTCAATGTCGCCCGCACATGAGGAAGACTCTGCGGATAATTTTGCTGAATAAACTCAATCATCTTTTCCCGCACGTAACAGCGTAAATCAAAGGCGGTGGGGGAATTCTGCGCCGTCATCAATAATCTGATGGTCATGGTTTTGTCAGTGGTATCCGTAACCTGAAGCACCTGAGTTTGTTGATCCCAGAGTTTAGTTTCACTGAGAACTTTTTCAAAATGCTTACGCAGAGGATCTAATGGCATCGAATAATCGAGGTAAAGAAAAACAGAGCCTAATATTTGGGCGTTATTGCGCGTCCAGTTCTGGAAGGCATTTTCGGTAAAGTAGGTGATGGGCAAAACTAAACGACGCAGATCCCAAATACGCACCACAACATAAGTCAGGTTGATCTCTTCAATCCAGCCCCATTCATTTTCCACCACCACAGCATCATCAATTTTTATCGGTTGGGTAAAGGCGATCTGAATCCCGGCGAACAGGTTAACCAGCGATTTCTGCAGAGCAAAGCCAATGATTATACCGGCAACGCCGGCACCGGCGAGAATGGTCGTGCCGAATTTTCGCACGCCAGGGAAACTGAGCAAAATTAGCGAAAGACACAATGTCACCAGTACGACAATCGCGACTTTTTTCACATACATTATCTGCGTGCGAATTTTTCGCGCACGAAGGTTATTCGAAAGATTGATGTCATAGCGAATAAATAGCATATCCTGCGCCACATTGATCAATCGAATAAGCACCGAGCAGAAGGATAAGATAATGAATATATTAACGGTGGTAGTAATAAAGCTCAGTGAGCCTGGCTGGATATTAACATAACTAAGTCCAGCACTGATTAACAATAAAGGGATAAACAGAAACAGCGATCCGCGCAGATGCTTTTCCAGTGACTTGAACAGTTTTCTATCACGTTTTTGCCAGTAGCGAATAAATCTAAGGAGGATAAATCGCGCCAGAAATCCTATTGCGAGTGAGAGAGTGACAAGCAAAACAGCAGGCACCCATGTTGGAGCACCAGATAACTCATCAAATAATAATGGCATTACTTTCCCTTTTATTAAGCCAACAACTGTGGTTGTCAGATAAGTCAAAAAATTCAGTAACCATTCTGATATCGGTTATCTGAAGATTATTTATTCATACTTATCAGTATAGACGCTGTAGCAGGCAGGGGATGGGTGGCGTATGCATCGGTCGCCACCAATGGCGACTCTTAGGCAATTTGGCGAAGTTTTTGTAGGGTGCGCAGTGATGCGCACCTGTTACGAAAGGAGGTAAATCAATCACTTTGAAACTACAACTTTAGCTGGCTGCCTAAAATAGCATCGGCTTCCTGCAGTGTCACATCGAGTCCCGCAGAGGGCGTAAATGTCAATTCGCCAAAAATAACCTTACCGTTGAGAAGGTAGAAGTCAGCACGAACAAATTTAAAATCAGCGGCCAGTTTAACCGCATATTCTTTCATGTTAGTGAAACCTTCCGGCACCTTTGGATAGCTGTTGGTATTGATTAATTCAACAGTATCTTCAAAGGGAAGCGGATGCCAGTTCATATCAAAATAATAGAATTTAGGTGTGCCTTTCTCTCGCTCCATGCACACCATTACCGCATAAGGTTTTCCATTGAAACAGTAGAATTTATAATCCTCTGGGAATCCACCACGTTCATTCTCAATGTATTTTTCGCATAAGATTTTGCGGTCAATTTTCTTATACTGCGGCTCAATGAAATGGGAGGAGAAATCCTGCTTCAACCATTTACTGAGTTGCTTGTTGGTTTTTTCAATGTCCAGCGATGCTTTGCTATCACAGATTATGTTGTAACCTGCGCCATGGTTACACTTAAGTGCGAATTTATTGGGTAATGCGCGGTAGTCAATATCCATTGGGTCATCATACACGCCGTAGAGTTCATTCAGGATTTCACCACACCCTTTCGCTATCACATACTCCCGAACCTTATACTTGTCCGCGCACAAGGTATAAATATCGCCATTTAACTCATTGAATTTGAGCCACTGAATTTTTTCATTGAAATTGATTGGATTGGTTAAGTTCAGCCTTTTCTTAAACTTAATATAGTAATGTGTTTTAGCGCAAAATTCTGGGTACATATATGCGCTGATTTTTAACGCTGATTTGACTGTGTGTTTTATCATTTTCATTAAAATTATCTCAGTTTGAAAATGTTAAGATGCATTTTGATGATTGTTTTATTTCTGAAGAAGTAATTGAGTAAAGTGCAAGACATAATCTCAACGATCAAAAAACAGTATGCGGCCCCATTAATGCCGAAGGAATTAATCATTAGCCATGAAAGCGGTATGGTTAAGACACAACATAAAAACATCTTTTTAGCCAGGTAACTGTATCCGGACTCTTTGATCATATAGCGATAACAAATTGTACCTAATGCAGAGAACATAGTGCCGATGATAATGATGGGAATGATACTCACGGAATCCATATACTTATCGCCATACAATAAATGGATGAAGTATTCACCAAAAAAGTAGAATCCAGCTAACGCTATAAGCGAACACAAGATGACAATTCGGTTGATTTTAATGAGTAGCATTTCAACGGTGATTTGATCTTTTTCACTGTATATCTTTGAGAAGAAGCTTGTTATTAATGCCAACACAATAAATGACCAGGCACCTCCTAGAGTTAACGCGACGCTATACACGCCCAGATTTGAGTAAGAAAGGATTTTTGCCAAAAAAATGCTCGATATCTGCGTATAGATGTCAGCCGATAGACTCGATAAAATCAGTGCACCGCCGGTGAATAACATATGACGGTTATACATTCGGGCGCCTTTACGATTCTCATTTACTTTTGTGGTGTAGTTAAAATAGATAAGACGCAGGAAATAAGGTATGAGCGGGATGATAATAATAGGAATGGTGAAGTAGTACACGGGCATTTTGAAGTATGAAATTGAGAATCGAATCAACAAGGCAACAGATAAGCCGATCACATTGGTGATGGTGTTTATTTTTGATTTTAATTGCGTGTTGTTGTAGATGGAAAAGAAGTCCATCACAATGTAGTAAGTGGCAATACAGTTGGCCAAACCAAATAGAAACACAATGATATCAGTGAATAAGTAGAGGTAGATCAACACCGCGCTTGATGACAGAAGGAAGAAAAATCGCCGTTGATTTTGTGTGTGTATCGCTAATGCGATTCCAGACTTACTCTTTTCACTCATGCGTTTAAAGATGATGTTCTGACCGCCAAACCACGATAGCGTTTGCACAAATATAAACAGAGAAGTTGAAATGTTTATTTTGCCATAGTCTTCAGGGCCAACGTATTTTGCCATCAGCGCATTAATATATAGTAGCCCGATGATATTGACTGACTTTTCTAACATGATCCATATTGAGTTAGAGTACATTGCATGTCTCTCATCTACATAGCTGTGTTGATAGCGTTAAGGACTGTTTACAAGCCATCCGCAAAAATTGAAGCTTTCTTCTGTATGCATTTATGTTGTGTTTTATTGCGAAATATTCATATAAAAAACATCCAATATTACTGTTTATCCTGCAGGCTAAATTAATTGGTTGACAGTGTGGCTGCTGATATCCAATTAGTGAAGGGATTTTTTATTAATCAGATTAATGACGTGCGTTTTCAAATATTGAGTCCATTATTTAATTGTGTTCGACTCTATATATTGTGATGATGATCATGATTTTCTTTAACGGGACTAATTACCGAGAGCACACAGTGTAGCGGCGCAATTCATTGCGCGATTATGCCCTATTTCATGGGGCTGATTTCTGACCACGTCAGTACCGCTGTGGCTTACAGACTCCTACAGCTGTGCTTTGTTGTGGTGCTGGCCTCGCAGACATTCATAATGCGGTGAGTGGCTTGAGGGGCGATTCTGCGGAATCGCCTTACGAGTGAACGTTAAAGTAATGCGTGCAAATGCCGATAAGCCTTTCAGGCTTTTAAAAGCTGTTTTTGTACTCAATATTCGTATTAATCAGGAGAGCAAGATGGATGTATCACAAATTACATCACTGGCTACCGGCCTTGATAACATGGAACTGGCTAATAAAATAAGCACGTTAGTACTGAAGAAGACGTTAGATAATCAGCAATCGATGGCGAGCGGCATTCTGGATTCGATTCCTCAGTTGCCTGCAAACCCTGCAATTGGGCGCAACATTAATACCACTGCCTGAAGTCAGCATTAACGGTTTTATGGAGTGATGTCGATCTGGTATCACTCCCCAAATGATTAAATAGTGTTGGCATGTTATTAGCGGAAGAAATTACAGGGTGAAGGTGTCGATCACATATCCTGTTCGCGCAGTATTTTGCCGACATTTCCGCCCGGATGGACGTTGAGCAGCCGCTGCTGATCGAAGCCGTTACGCAGCATGATGTTACAGCACAGCGCATCGAACACCGCCAGCACCAGCATGATAGAAGTGGTAGCCAGCATATTGAGCGGGTCGATCTCCCTCTGGATATGCGTTTTCACCACCAGTGTAGCGGCGTCGGCAATCGCTGAGTCCAGGTTTTCCGTCACGCTGATGATAGCAACGCCTTTGGTTTTAAGCGTCGGCAGCAGGCGCGTTAGTTCTTCAGAATTACCGCCTCGTGAAATCAGGATCATCAGGTCGTTGTTGCGCATAAATCCCAGGTCACCGTGGGCTGCATCGGTAGCGTTGAGGTACACTGCTGGTTGCTCGACGCATGCCAGCATGTGGGCGATTTTCCGCGCGGCAATGCCCGAGGTGCCAACACCGGTCACAACAATTTTACCGTGGCATCCGGTAACCAGCATCAGGAGCTGATGCCAGGTTTCGGCATCAAGATTACGTTGTAACGCCAGTAATTCCTCGCTATAGGTCTGCCAGGCCTGACATGCCTGAGTAAATTCTTCTTCCGCATTCATTCGGTTTTCCCCTGCATCAGGTCACGATATTTCATGCTGTCGTGATACATCTCGTGGAATACGCGGTATTTACGATCGTAATACTCTTTAATTTTGTTGGTCTGAGGTGTGATGGTTTTACCAATGCGGCTCATAGCAGCCATGGCTTCCGGCAGCGAATCATAGACACCCGCTGCAACGGTGCCCATCATGGCGCTGCCGAGCAACATCGCTTCACTCTCTTCCGGCAACAGCATTGCGCAACCTGTCGCGTTGGAATGCTCCTGCACAAAAATCGGGTTTTTAGTGCCGCCACCACTCGCCATCATGGTATCAATGCAATAACCACTCTGGTTCATGGTTTCAATAATATGACGAGTGCCGAGCGCCAGCGCCTGAATGGTGGCGAGATAATGCAGCGCCATGTCTTCCGGCGTGCGAGACAATTTCAGGCCAGTCAACGTGCCCGTAAGTGTTGGATTGGCACGCGGTGAGCGGTTGCCGTGGAAATAGGGCAACATATGAATGTCTTTGGTCAGGAACGCGATATTTTCTGGCTCACCCGCCATGTTGCGTAAAATACCGTTCAGAATTTCATAAATCGTTTTGCCGCTGTCTTTGCCCTGTTTGAGCAAATCCTGATAACACGGGTGGGACTGAATGACATGATCAATTAACGCGCCGGTAGTCGATTGTCCGCCTTCATTCAGCCAGTAATCCGGCAGAATCGCCGAATAATATGGTCCCCAGATCCCACCGATATAGCGCGCGCTACGCGACATCGCCATATGAGCGGTGGACGTCCCGCCAATCAGCGCGATGCGATTATCGAAATCCGCTGATTCGCCGGATACGCCGCTGGCACCCAGAATGCCGAGGCTACCCGCGTGGGCATCAATAATGGAGACGCTGACCGCCGTACCGGCAATCAACCCCATTTCTGCAGCGGCGCGCTGAGTTAATCCATGCCCCAGCGGCTCACCCATGGTTTTTACTTCACTGCCGATTTTTGACGCGTTGTTTTCCAGCAAATCTTCCAGACCGATCTGGCGGAAATAGCTCGAGTCCCAGCGGTCTTCGTGACCGATATACGTCCATTTGCAGACGGTGGAGCACAACGAACGCGTGGTGTCCTGCGTGGCGCGCCAGGTAAGAAAATCAGGCAGGTCGAACAGATGCCCGACGTTGCTCCAGGTCGTCGGCATGTGTTGCTTCAGCCACAGCAGTTTTGGCGTCTGCATTTCTGGTGAGATGATTCCGCCGACAAATTCCAGCACGCGGTGGCCGGTGGCATTGATGCGTTCTGCCTGCGTGATAGCACGGTGATCCATCCATACAATAATGTTCTGCTCGCTTTGCCCGGACGGGCTGACGGTCAGCGGTTTACCTTCTTTATCCAGCACCACCAGCGAACAAGTGGCGTCAAAACCGATGCCTTTCACCTGAATAGGATTGATATCTGCCTGATTAACCGCGTCTTTTACGGCGTTACAGACAGACTGCCAAATCTCATCGGAAGACTGTTCGACGAAATCGGCTTTCGGGCGGTACAACGTGATCTCACGGCTGGCCTGGCCGACCATGCGGCCGGTCATATCGAAGACGCCTGCGCGGGCGCTGCCGGTTCCTACGTCTATTCCAATAAAATATGTCGCCATGTTTTTTCCCTTCGTAAAAATCTTTCGCTTATGATTTTCTGTTTTGCAGAGCGATAAACAGGATCAGAACGCAACCCCACAGCGCCATGGTCAGATAACTGCTAACGCCCATCAGGTTAAGGCCGCTCTCGAGCATTTGCAGGACGATCAACGCCAGTACCAGTCCGATGACCCGGCCAAACCCGCCGTCGGGATTAATTCCACCGAGTACAGAAGCCAGAATGGTCACCAGCAAATAGGAGTCGCCATAGCCTGCTTTGGCCGAGTTGAATTTGGACATCATCAGCAGTGCCGCGCCCCATCCGAGCAGCGCGGAAAGCACATACACCGCGAGAGTAACTTTGTGGGTATTGACACCACTGAACCGCGTGGCCTGTTCGTTGGAACCCATCAGATAGAGGCTGCGTCCCAGCGTGGTATGTTCCAGTAACACCCACAACAGCAGCGCCACCAGCAGGAATAACAGCAGCGCAACCGGAATGCCGAGCAGGCTGCCGTTGCTGAGATATTGAATGGCTGCCGGGAAGCCGGAAATCACAGCACCATTGGTTAGCAGAATATTCAGCCCGCCAATCAGCGTCATGGTACCGAGGGTCGCCAGAATCGGCGAAACACCGATATAGGCGATCAGTGCGCCATTGAGCGCGCCAATGAGCACAGCGATGACCAGACCCGCGAGCATCGCCAGCGCGAAATATTCTGGCTGGTTCGGGTGCGCCACCAGAATGGCCGCCATCGCCAGCGAACAGGCATTGGCTCCGGCAATGACCGACAGATTGATACCGCCGGTGAGCATGGTGATACCCATACCCAGCGCCAGCATGCCCAGAATCGGTAATTGAGAGGAGATCGACTGGAAATTGCCGATGCTGTAAAAACTGCCGCCCAGCGTGAACGAGAACAGCACGGCAACGGCGACGATGATCAGTAACTGCAAGCGGATGATGCGATCGCCAGGAAAGAAGCGGTTTAAGGTTGTCATGTCACATTCCCTTTGCCAGTTTGCGTTTTTCATTCCATGCGGTGCTGCTGATGCTGACCAAAATGATCACGCCGCTGAAAACCTGATGCCAGTAAGATGAAATGCTCAGCAAGGTCATACCATTTTGCAGGAAGGCCAGCAGCATTACCCCCAGAATGGTGCCGGTCAGCGAACCACGGCCGCCGGTCATGCTGGTGCCGCCTAATACCACCGCCGCCAGCACCGTCAGCTCATAACCCAGCAGGGAATTAGGCGCGACAGACTGGGTGATTTGTGCCTGAACCACGGCCGCTATACCCGCCAGCAATCCCATAAATCCGTATACATAAAAATGCAGTCGCAGGATGTTCAGGCCGAGACGCGACGCAGCGTCACGGTTGCTGCCCATAGCATAAATCTGGCGCCCCACGCGTGTGCGGTTCATCAACACGCCGGTGGCGATGATCACGCCCAGCAAGCTAAGCAGCGGCAGTGTCAGGCCATAGTCGTAACCGTCGGCGGCGGTAAAGGAGAACCAATTAATACCGTTCATAAACCAGTCGGGAAACCCGTATAACCAGGTGCCATTGGTGACATACACCAGCAGACCGTAAAACAGGTTTAACGTGGCAATGGTGATAATGATGGCCGGAACGCGCAGCCAGTACACCAGAAAACCGTTGACCAGCCCGAGCAGCAACCCGCTGCCCATCGACAGGGCAAATGCCAGTGGAAAGCTACCGCCGTGATGGATGATGTAACTGGCCATCACGTACTGACCGATTGAGGTAATGGCCGGGAAAGAGATGTCGATGCCCCCGGCAATTAACACCACAAACAGACCACAGGCCAGAATGGCAAGAATGGCGTAACTGGTGGCGACGTCAGTCAGGTTACCCAGGGTCATAAATTCACTGGTGCCGACGCTTAAGCCAATCACCAGCAGCAGAACCAGTAATCCCAGCCAGAATTCGTGCTGGGAAAACAGTTTCGACAGAGATTTATTATCCATTAATCACCTCCGCAATCTGCGCTTCGCTGCTTTGGTGCGGCGCGAATTCCGCTACCAGTTCGCCTTTGCGCATCACCAGCACGCGATGACTGTTGTAATACGCTTCCGGAATTTCATCGCAAATCATCAGCACCGCCATGCCAGATTCCGCCAAATCGCGAGCGATGCGATAAATTCCCTCTTTGTTGGCAATATCTACGCCGACGGTCGGCGAATCGAGGATCAGAATATGGGGTTGTGTTGCTACCCATTTGGCGATGGCGATCCGCTGCGCGTTACCGCCGGAAAGGGTTTTAACGGGTAACTGGCTATCCGAGACTTTGATGTTCAAATCGCGGATCAGGTCCCTCACCACCGCTGCGGCTTTCTGATGGTCCATTAATCCTGCGCCGGTGTGCAGCTTGTCGAAAATGGACACCAGCGTGTTGTCATAAATCGATTGTTCCATGATCAGACCCTGCGTCAGACGGTCTTCTGACACATAAGCAATGCCGTGACGGATGGCGTCGCGGTTACTGTGGAATTGCACCACATTGCCGTTAACGCGAATTTCTCCGCTATCTGGTTGGCTCATGCCGAACAGGCTCAGACAGAGTTCCGTCCGGCCCGAACCGAGCAGGCCAATAATCGAGGTGATTTCACCCTGGCGCAGCGCCAGTGAAATATTCTGATACTGACCATTGCGGCTTAGTTGGCTGATTTCAAGGAGTGGCGTTACGTTGGCTGGCGCACGATGCGGCAGATGACTGTAGGTAAAACGTTGTCCGGTCATCAGGAACGCCAGTTCATTACTGTCGAGTTCGCTGGCCGGATAGGTGCCAACCAGTTTGCCGTCGCGCATCACGCTGATGCGATCGGCCACTTCCATCACCTCATCAAGACGGTGGCTGACAAACACCACGCAGATACCGGCGGCTTTGAGCTCATTCACCACGCGCAACAGACCATTCACTTCAGTACGAGTCAGCGATGCGGTCGGTTCATCCATAATCACTAAACTGGCGTCAGCGGCGATAGCGCGGCATATGGCGACTAATTGGCGATCGGCGATCGACAGCTTTTCGACTTTACGATCCGGATCCAGAGAGACGCCGACCCGTTGCATCGCTGCCACCGCTTTTTTGCGCATTGCCTCGCGATGTACCCAAAAATCTCCGCCGGGTAAATAACGGTGAATGGCAATGTTTTCGGCTACCGACAGGTTGGGAAATAAAGACAAATCCTGATAAATAACCTGAATGCCGTAATACGAAGAGAGCTGGGGCGTAAGAGTATGAAATAGTTTTCCGTCCAGCGTAATGGCCGCGCCTTTTTCCGGCTGATAAACACCAGAAATGACTTTAATGATGGTACTTTTGCCACAGCCATTTTGACCAGCAAGGCAATGCACTTCGCCTTTATTTAACGTCAGGCTGACATTGTCTAATGCTAGTACGCCGGGAAATTTTTTGCTGATTCTTTCAAGGCTGATAAAGGCCTCATAAGGGGCAGGGGACGTATTAAGCGTATTCATCACCGATCCTTAAGCATATCCTTTGTAATTCCAGTGGGCGTTGGCTGCACAGTTTTAATTGAATCAATGAGTTACATTTTCTCATTGGCAACTTTGCCTTGGCTGGAATTATTTTGGGTATAAATTTTCATGTCTGAGTCGAGATCTAAATACGGCACAACATACAACGCCGTATTTATTTCTCTTAGCCTGGTGTGGCGCTGGAGATAATCTGTCTCCGGAAAATACCTGAATTAAAAAGCCTGATCAGAATCCAAGTGATTTCGCATTCTCTGGTGTCACTTCCAGAATTTTATTAAAGCGAATGACTTTTTTATCCATATCTACGTCGGCTTTCCCCAGCCCTTCAATAGTCAGATCTTTGGTGACTTCTTTACCCTGCAATAGCTGATCAGCGACCGTTACTAAGGCATAGCCGGCATCTTTTGGATCCCACAGCAGCGCTTTCTTAATATCACCGCGCATTAAATACGGAGCAGCTTGAGCGGGCATAGCGATACCAACAACGGCGATTTTATTTTTAGCGCGTTTCTGTTGAACCGCCTGACCCGCACCAATCGGGCCGAGCGAACCGAAACCGATAATCCCTTTCAGGTCGGGATAGGTCTTCATTAAATCCAACGTGGTGGAGTATGACTTATCAATATTTTCCGCCACCGGCAGGCGAGACGTTACTTCATGCATATCCGGGTACTTTTCTTTCTGATATTTGATCGCAGCATCCGCCCACGCGTTATGCAGCGGCACAGTCAGGGATCCAACATAAATGGCGTACCCTCCTTTGCTACCCATATCTTTTGCCAGTTCGTCCATATTGGCTTCAGCATATTTCTGGCTGTCGATGGTTTCGATATCCCATTGACCAATTTGCTGGTCCGGCGATTCATGGGTTAATACCACGATGCCCTGGTCACGCGCTTTCTTTAATACCGGCTCCAATACTTTGGCATCGTTTGGCACCACGATGATGGCGTCGACTTTTTTAGCAATCAAATCTTCAATCACTTTGACTTGCTGGGCCGGGTCTGGAGTGGAGCCGCCGACTTGATAAGCGTTGACATCCAGTTTTTGCGCGGCCTCTTTCACGCCGACTTCCATGCGGGTAAACCATGGGATGCCGGTGACTTTGGCGACCACGGCAATATCGTAAGGCTTAGCGGCGAAAGAGGGTGTTGTGAATAACATGCATGCTGAAACCACACATGCACTGACTAATGCGAGGTTAAATTTCATTGCGATACCTTTCTTATGATGTTTTGCAGTAGGGAGCGGACGGTTGGTATTCAATTCACACTCAGAGATTAACTGAAGGAGACACCGGTTTTCGCATGATTGTGATCAAAATGTGAACAATGCCCAGTTTTGTTAAATTTAAAGGTTAATTGTGTTAATAAAAAGTAAATAAACACTCCTCCCTTTCCCGGCATCCCGAATTTCAGAGGTGATGGGGTGTTTCTATTAACAATTTATTTCCAATAAAGTAACAAAAGAGAAATATTTGACCGCGTCGTATCTTTCTTGCAGCGAAGAAGGCGGTGCCAAAAATTTTATTTGCACGGAATGTGAACAGCAGCGCATTCCTGGCGATTTTAAGATTCCGAAAACGACGTTTCCCGACCGCCGTCATTTTCATCCTCACCGGATATGAGCCTTGTCACAAAATACGTATGACGTTTTTAGCCCTCAAAAAGTAACGCTAAGAAGTGAGGGGCTGTTAAAGGCCCGTTGCAGCTTGTTAATGAATTTGCTAACGCAGATTAATGCAGTAAACGCATCAACTCATGAGTTTATTGCGCTTATATAGTTTGTTTTGCTCATCCAGTCTGCAGAAGCAGGCGCTGTAAAAGCGCTAATGACAAACTGGAGATAAACATGCATTCCTCTAACCTACCCATGACGGCCCGAACCCGATGCAGTGCGATACTGCGGGTGACTTCTGGCAACTTTCTGGAACAATTCGATTTTTTCCTTTTCGGGTTTTATGCCACTTATATCGCCCATACTTTCTTTCCGGCCAGCAGTGAATTTGCTTCGCTGATGATGACCTTCGCGGTCTTTGGCGCGGGGTTTTTAATGCGTCCGGTCGGCGCGATTGTGCTGGGCGCGTATATTGATAAAGTCGGCAGACGTAAAGGGCTCATTGTTACCTTGTCGATCATGGCGGCGGGGACCTTCCTGATTGTTCTCATTCCGTCTTATCAAACGATTGGGCTCTGGGCACCCTTTTTAGTGCTGTGTGGTCGCTTATTGCAAGGCTTCTCAGCGGGCGCAGAGTTAGGCGGCGTATCCGTCTATCTGGCAGAAATTGCCACGCCCGGCCGTAAAGGTTTTTACACCAGCTGGCAATCTGGCAGCCAGCAAGTGGCCATTATGGTGGCAGCGGCCATGGGCTTCGCACTGAATGCGGCCATGGAAGAAAGCACCCTTCGCGAGTGGGGATGGCGTTTGCCTTTCCTGTTCGGCTGCCTGATTGTTCCGTTCATTTTTGTTCTGCGCCGTAAACTGGAGGAGACCGAAGCGTTCACTGCTCGCCGCAACCACCTGGCGATGCGTGACGTGTTTAAAACGCTGTTAGCAAACTGGCAGGTGGTTATCGCCGGAATGTTGATGGTCGCCATGACCACCACCGCGTTTTATCTGATCACCGTATATGCCCCTACCTTTGGTAAAAAAGTGCTGATGCTGAGCGCTTCTGACAGTCTGCTGGTGACTCTGCTGGTTGCGGTATCAAACTTCTTCTGGCTACCGGTTGGGGGAGCCCTGTCAGACCGCTATGGCCGTAAGCCAGTATTGGTGACCATGGCGATGCTGGCGCTGATGACTGCTTATCCGGCACTTAACCTGCTTGCTGAAGCACCCAGCTTTTCCATGATGCTGACAGTGCTGTTGTGGCTCTCCTTCCTTTACGGTCTGTATAACGGCGCCATGATCCCGGCATTAACAGAGATTATGCCGGTAGAAGTGCGAGTTGCTGGCTTCTCTCTGGCCTACAGCCTGGCTACGGCTATTTTCGGTGGATTTACGCCAGTCATTTCAACTGCACTGATTGAGTACACCGGCGATAAGGCTTCACCCGGCTACTGGATGAGCTTTGCTGCGATTTGTGCATTACTGGCCACCCTCTATTTATACCGTCGCAGCGCGTTATCACTTCAAACCGCTGGTTAGTTCAGGAATAACATCATGCAAAAAATACATCGTTCACTTCTCATTACGCTGTTAGTGAGTTCCGTTAGTTTTTCAGCGGCGGCCAAAGATGTCACCGTTATGATTTCGGGCGGATTTAAAGCGGCGCTGGAAAAACTGGCTCCACAATTTGAAGCAAAAAGCGGCGACAAGATCATTTTGATCTCTGGCCCCTCGATGGGGAGAACGCCTCAGGCGATTCCAGCGCGCCTGGCGCGCGGGGAGAAGGCGGATGTGGTGATTATGGTCGGTGATGCGCTAAAAAACCTGGAGAAGGATAACTGGCTTCAGCCGGGCTCGCGCGTTGAGCTAGCCGACTCTTCAATTGGTATGGTCGTTAAAGAAGGTGAGCCTAAACTAAATATTAAAACGGATGCAGATCTGCGTAATGCCCTTTTGCAGGCCAAATCTATTGCTTATTCTGACAGTGCCAGCGGCCGCTATGTCAGCAGCCAACTGTTTAAAAAACTGGGAATAGAAGACCAGGTAAAAACAAAAGCGCATAGGGTAGAGCGCATTCCGGTGGCATCCGAAGTGGCTAAAGGCAATTATGCCGTCGGTTTCCAGCAAGTGAGTGAATTGCTACCTGTGCTGGGCGTCACCTTTGTGGGTGAACTGCCTGAAGATGTGCAATACGTTACCCGTTTTGCCGGTGCGGTGACCGCCAAAGCAACAAACGGGCAGGAGGGCAAAGCGTTACTCAACTTCCTCTCTTCGGCTGAGGCGCAAGATACTGTGCGCGCTACCGGATTGCGATCGGTGACGGCTGAACTGCCAGTTAAACAACACGATACTGTTCAGTGATCAGCTTCTCTAACTCAGCTGCAATGTAGGATTGCATACGGCCACTGCGCCTGATCAGGCCAACCGTACGCTTTACCACCGGCTCAGTGAGTGAAAGGTGTGTGAGTACTGAATGCTCTGACATCGGCATCGACATAGCGGGTACGGCAGCCATGCCGATACCCGCTTCAACCATACCTAGCATGGTGGTCACATGACGGGTTTCGCAGATACTGGGGCGCTCAGGAACGATGTGATCCAGCATCTTATCAAGTAGATGGCGGTTACCGGAGGTCTTATCCAGCTCAATGTAATCCTGCTGATAAAACTCTCGCCAGGTCAGGTTTTTTTTATTGGCTAATGGATGATCCCGCCTGCAGGCCGCCACGTAGACATCGCTCGTCAAGGGTATAAATTCGATAGTGGTTTGCAGATCCCTGGCAAAACAGATGCCGAAGTCTGCCTGACCATTGGCCACTGCTTCAATGACGTTTCCAGCGCTACTATCAATGATTTTCACACGCACCCGTGGATAGCGTGTCTGGAAACGGCGGATAACATCGGGCATAAAATAGTAGGCTGCCGAGGGCACAGTGGCAACGGTGACCAGCCCTACACGATCCTGACTCACCTTATTAATATCCGCTAATACCAGTTCAACATTCGCCAGCAGCTGATCTGAGCGTTCAGCAAAGGTCCGTCCATATAGTGTCAACGTGACACGCCGGGTCGTTCTGTCGAACAACTTGATCCCTAACGCGGATTCCAGCTTTTCTATCCTACGACTCAATGCTGACTGAGAAAGGCAGATGGACTCAGCGGCAAGCCGAAAATTACTGTATTCAACCAGCGCACGGAAGGCATAAAGATCGTTAAGGTCAAAGTTTACAGGCATAGCAGCAGACAGTCCTTTGGAGCCAGCGGGTGTTCAAAGGGGCAATGATAGCCACATTATTGATTACGGTAACCACGTCTTACCTACAAATGTTATTACTTTTCATATTGGCAAATAATTTTGTCATGGAATGGTCATTATTTCCCCACCAGCATTTCTGGCAGCGTGCTGCGTTGCCGGAACCACGCGGCAAAAAAGCCGAAGATAATGCAAAACTCGGCAATATCTCCGCCGTAATACATCCACTGCGCAGCCTGCTGAATTTCTTCAGAGCTGGCTAAGGTTCCACGTGGGTATCCGAAGCCGTACATCAACTTCGCAAGAATAGCGTGAGCGGTCGTAGCAAAAAAAATTGCCGCCAGACGCACAGTTCTCGATGGACGGTGAGGCGCGGGATCGGGCCCGGCAACAGACCAGGTAAACAGGTAGCCGGAGAGGACAAAATGCAGATGCAGGAAAATAAACAGGGCAGGAATGGCCATGCTAAACGCATATAACGGAGTGAGATAAAGAAGATACATCCCGCCAATATCCAGCGAAGCAGCGGTAAATGGATGGATTAAAAAGCGTATCGGGCGGGTGCGGAGAATAGTCATCATAGCGCGCGCCCACCGTGCGGTTAGAGTGCGTAATATCAGTGAGCCGGGCGCCCCAAATACCAATCCGAGAGGTCCAAACATACCAAGTAACAGATGCTGCAACATATGACCGCGTAAGTCATGATGCGCCCAGTTAGCCAAAGGCGGCAGCATGGATGCCACGATCATGACGGTGCCGGCGGTGAAGCTGGCCATGCGCCAGGCGCTCCAGTGGGCAACCCGGCATAAACGGACAGCGGCGATCAAATAAAAAAAGAGGATGACAGCAGGAGCTATGACCAAAAGAATAAATAGCGCGACTGAATGAGGCATCGCCGCAGGATGCATCATGGGATCCACGGATCAAACTTCCGTTTTAGCGGATAGAGCAGACCGCGCGTGACGATAAATCAGCAAGCCTGCCACCAATAACAGCACAGCAGACAGATTCCAGATAAGGTCATAAAGCAGCACGTTATCAACATAGCGGATCTGATGCAGCCTGAGCAGCTTGTGATCAACAATCCCATCAAACAGTTGAAAAGCCCCCAAACCCATAATGAATCCTGCCCATGCTGCCGTGCGGTTGAGTTTTCCACGGCTTCGCAGGTCCGCAAACATGAAAAAACCAAGCACGAAAAGAATCAGCTCGCCTGCGTGCAATAATCCATCTGAAAGCAGGCTAAACGCGGGTGTGCCCCAGTCAAAGAAGTGATGCCAGGCCAGAATCTGATGAAATACCACTTCATCAATTGCCGCCATCATACCGATACCCAGTGGAAGGGTGGCTATGAATGAACGTTTCAGATCGGATTGAGGACTGGAATTCAAAGTTGGCACTACGCTCTCCGGGTAAAAGTTAAATTTCACTTAAGAAGCGTAGATGATAATTCCCGCAGCCCGGTCGGTTTACGCCAGCGTTATGTCGGGCAGGGCGCACGACATGACCAAAAGCGGTTTTCCAGAGATTTCGCTGAGATTGTGATGATAGCAATCAGGCCTTGAAGCGATGAGAAATTGTGACCAAAATATCCACTGGTCACTCATCGTTTACATCAGCTCACCGAGCAAAGTTGAAATATGACAGAGAAAAAAACTACCGCCGCCACGCGTGGGCCTTCCGATCACACCATCCGCGATCAGATTGTGGCTGCCGCCATGGAGTACTTTAGCCATTACGGCTTTGAGAAAACCACCGTATCCGATCTCGCGCGATCAATCGGCTTCTCCAAAGCCTACATTTACAAGTTTTTCGGTTCAAAGCAGGAAATCGGTGAAGTCATCTGCGCCAATTGCCTTACGGATATCACGGAAAGGCTGAACGCTGCGCTGGAGCAGTCACCTTCCGCCACGGAAAAAATAAAGCAGCTGTTTCAGACGCTTGCTGTGGCAGGCTGCGAGCTGTTTTTCCGCGAGCGGCGGCTGTATGACATTGCCGCCGCTTCCTCGCGTGAGCACTGGCCTGCTGCTGTGCAATATGAGGATTCCCTGCGTGAAATCGTGCTCGCCATCCTGCGCGCAGGACGCACTGCCGGGGAATTTGAGCGTAAAACGCCGCTGGATGAAACGGCCGCCGCCGTCTATCTGGTAGTCAGACCTCTTGCCGATCCACTTCAATTGCAATCCTCACTTGATACGGCCGGAGAAGATGCAAGCCAATTGGCTGCATTAGTACTTAGAAGTCTCGCTCCGTAATTTGTGACCATTGACATAATTGGTCACTAGTCAGAGAATGGCGTCCTCATACTTCCCTTGAGTAAGGTAACCCATGCTCCGGCATCTCCCTTTGTTGTCCGTCATCTGCCTGCTGCCGGTCATTCTGACTGGTTGCGGCGAACCTCTATCAGCCGCTGACGATCCGCGCTCCCGGCCGCCACTCATCAGGACGGCGACCGTCGAGCCTGCGGCGGGTCAATCTCGCGTTTTTACCGGCATTGTGGCCGCACGTTTTCAGAGCGACCTGGGTTTTCGCGTGTCGGGCAAGGTGCTTGAGCGTCTGGTTGATAAGGGGCAAAGCGTCAAACGCGGCCAGCTGCTGATGAGGCTCGATCCGGCTGATCTCGCGCTGCAGGTCCGCGCTGCAGAGGGTGCGGTAAACGCCGCCCAGGCACGCGCGCGCCAGACCGGCGATGATGAGAAACGCTATCGTGGATTGGTGGGTTCTGGCGCGGTCTCTGCATCCTCTTACAGTCAAATTCGTGCAGCGGCAGATGCCGCGCGTGCCGATCTGAGCGCCGCGCAGGCGCAGGCACGCGTGGCGCTCAACGCCTCGCAATATGCCGTACTGAGTGCTGATGCCGATGGCGTGGTGGTGGATACGTTGGCCGACCCAGGTCAGGTGGTTAGCGCCGGTCAAACGGTTGTGCGCCTCGCCCGCGCCGGTCAGCGTGAGGCGATGGTCAGTCTGCCGGAGACATTGCGCCCGCAGGTGGGATCGCCGGCCACAGCCATCCTGTATGGCAGTGGGATCGAGAATGATGCCAGGCTGCGCGAGTTGTCAGACTCGGCGGATGCAGCAACCCGCACCTACGAAGCACGCTATGTGCTAAGCGGTGCCGCAGCCAGTGCTCCACTGGGTTCAACCGTAACCCTGCGTATCCCGGAGTCTGCGACGACGCCAGAATCCTGGTCAGTACCGCTCAGTGCGGTTTGGGATGCGGGACGCGGTGCTGGCGTCTGGCTGGTGGAAGGCAAACCCGCCAAAGTCACCTGGCGGGCCGTGACGCTGCTCGGCATCAGCGACGACAGTGCGCGCGTGTCGGGTCCGCTTCAAAGCGGGGAACAGGTGGCCGCGCTGGGCGCACACCTGCTGCATGAAGGCGAAGCCGTCCGCATCGGAACGCCTGGGTCGCAAGGAGCCACGCCATGAGCCACAATCGCTTTAATCTGTCGGCGCTGGCGGTGCGTGAACGATCGGTCACGCTGTTCCTGATCATTCTCGTTACGGTCGCTGGCGTAGTGGCTTTTCTGGGTCTGGGAAGAGCGGAAGATCCCCCCTTTACCGTCAAGCAGCTGACGGTGATCACCGCCTGGCCTGGCGCCACCGCGCAGGAGATGCAGGATCAGGTGGCTGAGCCGCTGGAGAAGCGACTGCAGGAGCTGAAGTGGTATGACCGCACCGAGACCTATACTCGTCCCGGAATGGCATACACCATGCTTTCCCTGCAGGACAGCACGCCACCTTCTGAAGTGCAGGAGCAGTTTTACCAGGCACGCAAAAAGCTCAGCGATGAGGCGCGCAACCTGCCGGCGGGTGTGATCGGGCCGATGGTTAACGATGAATTCTCGGATGTGGTTTTTGCCCTCTATGCACTGAAAGCAAAGGGAGAACCGCAGCGATTTCTGTCTCGTGATGCCGAAAAACTCCGCCAGCAGCTGCTACACGTTGCGGGCGTAAAAAAAGTCACTATTACCGGCGAGCAGGCAGAACGTATTTATGTCTCCTTTTCCAGCGATCGCCTCGCTACGCTGGGCATTACACCGGAACAGATATTTAACGCCCTGAACGGGCAAAATGCCCTGTCACCCGCCGGTTCGATACAAACGCGCGGGCCCGAGGTGTTTATCCGCCTCGACGGAGCGCTGGATACGCTCGAAAAAATCCGCAACACGCCGGTCGTCTCCGGTAATCACACGCTACGGCTTGTCGACGTGGCCAAGGTCGAACGTGGCTATGTCGATCCGCCCGATTTTCTCATCCGTAATGAGGGTGAACCTGCACTGATGTTGAGCGTGGTGATGAGGGAAGGCTGGAACGGTCTTGAGCTGGGTAAGGCGCTGGAACAAGAGGTCCGAAATATAAATAGCGACATGCCGCTGGGCATGACGCTCACCAACGTTTCCGACCAGGCGGTTAACATCAGTTCGGCTGTCGATGAGTTCATGGTGAAGTTCTTCGTGGCTTTGCTGGTGGTGATGGTGGTGTGCTTTGTCAGCATGGGCTGGCGCGTTGGCATCGTGGTTGCTGCCGCGGTTCCGCTGACGCTTGCCGTAGTATTTGTGGTGATGGCCGCCACGGGAAAAAACTTTGACCGCATCACGCTGGGTTCACTCATCCTCGCACTGGGTTTACTGGTTGATGACGCCATCATTGCGATAGAAATGATGGTGGTGAAAATGGAAGAGGGCTATGACCGCATCAAAGCATCGGCCTACGCCTGGAGCCATACAGCCGCGCCGATGCTGGCCGGCACGCTGGTAACCGCGATCGGCTTCATGCCCAACGGCTTTGCGCAGTCCACCGCCGGTGAATACACCAGCAATATGTTCTGGATCGTGGGGATTGCCCTGATTGCCTCGTGGGTGGTGGCAGTATTGTTTACCCCTTATCTGGGCGTGAAGATGCTGCCCGACATCAAGCCGGTAGTCGGTGGCCACGCGGCAATCTATAACACCCGCCACTACAATCGCTTTAGACGACTGCTAACCAAAGTCATCGCGCATAAGTGGTGGGTGGCAGGCGCGGTGATTAGCTGCTTTGTGCTGGCGATCATTGGCATGGGGCTGGTGAAAAAACAGTTCTTCCCGACCTCCGATCGTCCTGAGGTGCTGGTTGAAGTGCAAATGCCTTACGGCACCTCAATAGAGCAGACCAGCCAGACCACGGCGCGAATTGAGCACTGGCTGAAAAAGCAAAAAGAAACCCGCACGTTAACCGCGTATATCGGGCAGGGTGCGCCGCGTTTCTATCTGGCGATGGCCCCGGAATTGCCGGATCCCTCTTTTGCCAAAATCGTGGTGCTGACCAACGGCGAGCACGATCGCGATGCGCTGAAGCAGCGTCTGCGACAAGCGGCAGCAGATGGGCTCGCGCCTGAAGCGCAGGTGCGCGTTACACAGCTGGTTTTCGGTCCCTATTCGCCTTATCCGGTCGCTTACCGGGTGATGGGTCCCGATCCAGACGTACTGCGCCAGCTGGCCGCGAAAGTGAAAGTACTGATGCAGGCCAGCCCGATGATGCGCACCGTCAACACCGACTGGGGTTCACGTGTACCGGTAATGCATTTCAGGCTGGATCAGGATCGGCTGCAGGCGATGGGGCTAACGCCTGCCGGAGCGGCTCGTCAACTGCAGTTCCTGCTAAGCGGGGCATCTATCACGGCGATTCGTGAAGATATCCGATCTGTGGAAGTGGTTGGTCGTGCAGCCGGAGAGGTGCGCCTCGATCCCGCGCGCCTTGACGCTCTGACGCTAGCCGGAGCCGATGGGCAGCGCATTTCACTCTCGCAACTCGGTGAAATCGACATCCGCATGGAAGATCCGCTGCTGCGTCGCCGCGATAGAACGCCAACCATAACGGTGCGCGGCGATATTGCTGACGGATTGCAGCCACCGGATGTCTCAAGTGCGTTGAGCCGGGAACTTCAGCCATTAATCGCGTCACTGCTACCGGGGTACCGTATTGAACAGGCGGGCTCGATTGAGGAGTCGGGTAAAGCGACCAAAGCGATGCTGCCGCTGTTCCCAATTATGATTGCCCTGACGCTGCTGATCATCATCCTGCAGGTGCGTTCCATGGCAGCGATGGTGATGGTTTTTCTGACCGCGCCGCTCGGGCTGGTTGGCGTTGTGCCCATGCTGCTGCTATTCCAGCAGCCCTTTGGCATCAATGCACTGGTTGGGCTGATCGCGCTGTCAGGGATTCTGATGCGTAATACGCTGATCCTGATCGGACAAATTCATCAGAATGAGCGAGAAGGCCACGATCCTTTCAAGGCTATCGTTGAGGCAACGGTGCAGCGCGCCCGGCCGGTTCTGCTGACAGCGCTAGCGGCGATTCTGGCATTCATTCCACTGACGCACTCCGTGTTCTGGGGCACGCTGGCTTACACGCTAATTGGCGGGACGCTGGGCGGCACCATTATGACGCTGGTGTTTTTACCGGCGATGTATGCCATCTGGTTCCGTGTCAGGTAGGCTATTGATGTAAAAAAATCCCCGCCTGGAGCGGGGAAGGAAGTATGAACAATATGCAAAGACTCTCGCACGCTGTGCGTGCTGTGTGTAACCTTCGTACCAAGTATGAAGCGATAAAAGAGTAGTAGCAGTATTTAACGCCTGCAACTCAGGTCCACAAATAAAAATGAAAAGGCTCGGGGACGAGGCCTTTATCACTTCAATCATCACCGCAATGGTTTGATGAACAGCCCTGAAAACCCTGCCTGGCTTCGTTTATCCTCGTCAGTAAAACCCGTGCGTTACTTATCAACATGGTCTTTTAAAAATGAGAAATCGATTAATAAATGGCATTTATTTGGAATGACCAAATAAAAATTAGCAATATTCTTGATGATTGAGTTCATAAATAACCGAAGCGGTTTCATTTTTATAAAGATGCAATTTAAATGACTGTAATAGGAGCTAAAATAAAAAAAATATAACCCGTGCATTTTTTTTAATCTCCTATAAATTGACCCAGCGGTACTCTCCGCACGTAACGAATGATGCTTTGCATCGCCTCTGAAAGCGTTAGAGATTTCCACTTTCAGAGGTCATTTTTTTCCTGCCATAAAAGTCCATTCCTTTTTACTTGCCCTGTCTCATATTAAATATTCATCAATTCACGCCAATAAAGCTGTACAACATTGCGATCATTGTATAAGTTTACTCCATGACGATCTGATTAAAATATGAACACGTGAGGTTTCCTTGCAGCAGAACCCGGGTAGATGCCATTCAGTAAATGATATTGCAGCGTTTTTCAGCCGCAACTCTCTCTCTTCTCAACACTAAATGTTGAACAGAGAGTGATATGAAAAATCACCATGAACAAAAGTTGAGTGATCTTCTCATCGGCGAGGCGGTAATAGCATTGCTGCGCGAAAAGGCCGGCATCTCGCGACGTGCGCTCCTCTCGAAGCTTGAATGCATGCTGAAAGCCGAAAAGGATGAAGAACGCGCGCGCGCAATACTTCTCGCTATGCAGGATGTGAAGAAAGAAATCGCCGAGAGTGAATCCCTTAAAGTTGGAGACCGGAAGCACATGGCAAATTTTGATATAGATAAATTCGGTAATGACGACTCAACCCGACATTAACGCCGGCTAAGGGCTTAAGTGCGTGGGAGAGAGACAAAAATGCGCAACTCAGTAAGGATATTTTATGCAGCAGAATACTATCGAGTCAGACCTGCAGAGTTATTTACACAGCACCGGTGACCAATATGCAGAGGAAAAAGAAGTCATTGGTATCATCGTAAAGTCATTGATCGCAGAGAGAGGAAGAGTGACGAACAAGGCCATCATTATGAGTCTGATAGCGGAGCTGGAGAGTGCGACAGATATCGAGCAACTCGATGTGCTGCGCAACTGCCTTGAAATCGTTGTAGGCCGTACGCCTAATGATGAAGACTAAAGAAACCAATCTATTCTATACGCCTACCAGCGGGGAGAGTTGTGTTAATTCCCCCGCTTTTCTGACCGCTACATCCATATTAAAACACTGATCCTCATTTCCCTGAGACTTTACTCACCAGTAGAAAAATGCCCAACGCTCTTCTTCACCCGGAGTAAAGCCCACCACCATTTTTAACGCGTTGAGTAACGCGTCAAGTTGCAGCGGGTCAGTGGTGTTTTCAATTTCCGAGATGAAGTACAAAATAATGGCGCTATTGGAGACACTCTTACCCTGACTCTCTAGCGTCTGTATGGCGGAGTCAATCAGTGTCTTCTCCGCAGAAAGGTTGTCACCTGCGTTTTGGAGATAGTCAGTAATGTCTATTTCGCGGGACGTTTGCTGTGCGCTTTGTTGCATTTTCTCTCCTTGTGATCAGATATTTCTGCGGCAACGTTTGAAAGATGTTTACGCTATTGCGTTGGGTGTTGGCTAAACAAACCCATGCTTTCTGGGCTATTTACCCAGTTAAAAGTCATTCAAAACTAAATTTAGCGCATATTTCTGTTATGGCACGCCTTTCATGGATAAAAATCCATTAATGAGCGGTTCAAAGCCTGAATTCCTTCGACGGGATCGTGACTGGCGTATCTCGCCAACAGATAAAAGTTAGCGATCGAACAGCATGCCGATCAATGTCTGATAGTGGCGTTCTTCTTCTTGAGTGGCAGCGACTTCAAGACGTCTTAACAGTTTAGTGCAGATAGCCTTACGATTAAGGTTCTTGCCTGCCCGAAGGATTTCGACAACAATTTGACCTAGCGTTTCTTGCTGAGTTGGCGCGCTTGCTTTGCTAAAATAGTGTGCAATATCGCTGGCTGTATCGGGAAATTTAGAAACACTCTGACGCATGCGAACCTCGTAAAAGTTGGGATAGTCGATTCTGTCTGAACATAAAGTTAGACAATCTTTTAAAACTTGTACAGGATTAATTTATCTGTACAGATTTTCTTTTTAAGCAAAAGATGCTTATCCTTTTTATTCAGGTGGTTATGTTTGGTTGTGAGATCAGCTATCAGTTCTGGTTGTTGAAGATAAGGGTAAATTTGTACAAAGAGAGAGGAGGCGATTAACTGGAAGAGGGGGGTAATGAAAGGTTCAGGGAATGAAGTCTGTTTAACTCACTTACTTATCGACATAATGCGGAGCGCCCTGAGGCGCATCCTTAACCTGAATCAACGTTAGTCACCCATTAACGATCATTGTTGATAGGGCGTAAATGTCTGGATGCTGAAAGCCAACGTAGCTCTTCGCGGTTTCGTGGGGAGGTTTCGACAAAGGCTTTTAGCCAGCGTCTGGCGTCGGCTATCTGAGCAAGTCTATTGTCGCTGGCATCGCCTTCGGCCATGGTGCCCAACTCAATGATGAGGGAGTGAATGTTGATTTCCTTCTGATTCACAGCAAGATTAATCACTGCCTCGCCAATAATGATATGGCCTTGTTCTTCGTCATGAAATAACACTGCGTTTCCTCCAATATTTTCGATTACCGTAAGAATAGTGTAGTAACAAACGTCCTTAAGGTCTTTAAGATTGTTTAGAGATTTCGGTTTATCAAATTATGCATGTTAATGTTGCTGCTCAACTTGCTGATAATTATCTTAAATTATGCCAGATGTAAACGCATTGTTTGATGATAAAGAAAAGTCTCAAATTTCGAGGGAAAATAATGAAATCGTTTTCAAGACAAAACTTGCCTCAATTAACGAAGATTTTGATACGTAATTTGGGAATGGGAAATGAATATTGCCAAATGACCGGTGGGGATTAATTAAGGAAGGGTAGAGTGTCGTCCCTGACATTTTCTCCAGCCGGTACACGTTAAACGCGACCGTTGAGGTCATCTTCGTCGTCGTCTTCCGGCCAGAGCCGGACTACGTCCTTAGGCGTCAGTTCGTTTCGTCGTTCAAGCCTGCAAGCGTTTGCAGGTATGGCACGTTATGGACAGCGCGATCGGGCTCTTCGAAACTCTTCAGCCATTTTGTGGCTTCAGAAATATCAGACAACCTTGCCTTGCTGCCGCCTGCATTTGCCATATGTTCCAGTTCGTCAATCAGTGATTGTACGCTGACAACTCTCTGTCCCAAGGCAATACTCAGTGCCGCTTCGCCAATAATGACGTAGCCTTTCCCGTCGTGTTGAAAAGACATTAACCATCCTCCATTTTCACGTTTATGACAACCTCGACTTAAACTGTAGGCGCTGTTACGGATTTAGCTAAAGGTTAATTCCTAAAAGTCATGAAATCTAAGATTTATATATTTTCTAAGTGACTATTCACTGCCGTTATTAGGTGCTAATGCAGGGTGAAATTATGTGCAATTTTGCATGAAAGAGGTTTAATGTTTAAGGCGTTAAGCGCTTCTCAATGATGGATATTAACTCGGTGAAATAATGGGAAGGCACTACAAAAAGGGGTGATATATTTAATTATAAAGTAATCCGTGAACAGCTGTATAAATATGAAAGCGCAAGGATGCAATAAAACCCTTTGCAGGTAAATATATTGGTTTCGTTACATTTACGGATAGCCAGCTTATTACGCGGAAGTTGGCGGACACCAGCTGCATATTATGCACCGCGCTGTTATATCTGGAGCCCCCACCCAGCCATAGCGTACCCACAAGACGTGCGTCTGTAGAACTTTCAGGGATTACACCGATCTACAGTTAGCCCGAGTAGCAACTGATAACCATAGACGGATGTGTTCAGTGCTCAGTCAGAGTGATGAGTTTCCACTATTAGGTCTAACGGGATGCGGCAGAAAAAGTGTCTCAGAACTGATGCCTAAAGGTCATTCAGCAGTTTGTAGATCTCATTGACAACCTGCAGGGTTGCGTGTTCGATCATCCCTTCATTACGGCATAAAACCCAGCCGTGTTTAGCAACGGCTCGCTCGAACGACTGAGTACAAGCGACATGATCTTCCAGCTTATGCATCACCGTACTACTTAACCCGCGCGTTCTGGCCGCGGCCCTTGCCCATGAAATTTCAGGCGCAGTAACAACCCCGACATGCAGGTCCGGCGCTTGCACGTTTCGATCAATGTTTAACTGTAAAATCTCAGCAAATGGAACCATCCGGCGAAACGCGGCATCAGACGGGTACCAGCGATCCATCAAAATGATGCTGTCCGGTGGCTGTTTAGTCAGCACATGTTGGGAAATCCATGCACGGCTATCAGCAAAGCGCGCACAAACTTCCCACTCTAAATCCATGGAGGGATTTCTGGCCAGCCTGTTCACCTTAGCCATTGTTTCTCTCCTGAAGGGATCGCTTTTTTTCTCGCAAAGCCGGATTACCTTGATGTTATCAGCCCTGAGTTCTTTCGTGATGGCTTCCAACAGCGTGGTTTTACCCACCCCTTTGGGCCCGTCCAGAGATACAAACAGCGGACGGCTCATAGTCGAAATGACGGGTGATGTAGCGTTTGTGTGAAATTCAAATCGGGCAAAAGCATCTTATTTCCTTCTTATTAACCGGTGTCCACTTTCTACGTCCGGTGAAGCTACCAACTCCGCTGGCGAGCATTTTATTCACTACGCAAACCTTAGTCACACCAAATTTCAGGCAATAAAAAACCCGCACGAGGCGGGTTTTTTTATTATCAGCGGTGCTTATCTGCTCAGACTATTGTCTTCATCGCTATTGTAAGCGCTGCTGATAATGAGCGCGGCTTACAGCGGAGTAACGTTACCCGCTGCTGGACCTTTGGCGCCATTTTCAATGGTGAAGGAAACTTGCTGACCTTCATCAAGAGTTTTGTAGTTGTCGCTCTGGATGGCAGAGAAATGGACGAAAACATCCTTGCTGCCATCGTTAGGAGTGATAAAGCCAAAACCTTTATCAGAGTTAAACCATTTTACTAAACCAGTCATTTTGTTAGACATAGATAATTCCTTAATTGATGAGCCACTTGTAGCGGCGAAAATTGGCCTGAAGTGAAAGATTTACTTATTGGGCACTTAGGAGGAGGCTCTCGAAGAAGGATATCTAGGGATAACACTTGAACTGAGGACTGCTTTACTAAAACTGCTTTCATAAGGTCTGTGTTCCAAACCGATGACGCATTAAGACATAGCGTTAATAATTTAGCAACGAATATGTTTATTTATTTTAACCATTTAAAGGGCTGGATGGCTGAACGGCCGGTTACGCTTCATCTTTGGCTGCGCTTTGCCGCGCCGGTCATCGCCGCATGGTTTGTTGTCTGCGTTGTGATGCTACTGATTGGCGTGGCGATTATCTGGGGACCGTTCTGTTAAAAAACTAAGGAGCCCACATTGGGCTTCTCGATCTCTTTTGACATGTTTAAAAAAACGCATTTTATCGACATATCTCTTTGGCGTGTTTTGGTTGAAAGCGCGATAACAGCTAATCCAGGTCATTTCCTATAGCAATAACAAGCAACTATAATCTTACCGATTAAGTGGCTTGATCTGCTTTGTGAGCACGTCAGCTTTTCCACTCCTTTTCGCGGCGGTGAATTTTAGAGGCATACATGATGCGAACTCTTCAGGCGGCCTGGTTGCTTACTCTGGCCCTGTTTGTCTGTTCCGCCTCGGCGGCCAACTCGATTAGCGATGGCTGGGAATGGCTCAAGCAGGACGTTTCACAAACCTGGCAGGAACCGCAGTATTACGATCTCTATCTGCCTTTCATCAGCTGGCATGCCCGTTTTGCTTACGATAAAGATAAAACCGATAACTACAATGAAACGCCTTGGGGGGGCGGGTTGGGCGTCTCGCGCATCAATGAAGACGGTAACTGGAGCGCGCTCTATGCGATGGCGTTTAAAGATTCCCATAACGAATGGCAGCCGATCATTGGTTATGGCTGGGAGAAAGGCTGGTATCTGGATCAATCGCGTGATTTTCGTCTCGGTCTCGGGCTAACCGCCAGCATTACCGCGCGCGATGACTTCGCCAATTACGTGCCGCTGCCTATCGTGCTGCCACTGTTCTCCGCCGGTTACAAACGTTTCAACGTGCAGTTCACCTATATTCCCGGCACTTACAATAACGGTAACGTGCTGTTTGCCTGGGTTCGCTATGCCTTCTGATTCCGTCGACGCGTTGCATAAAGATCGCATCAGCAAAGTGCTCAAGCGCGTAGCGTTAGGCTTGCTGGTTTTGCTGGTGATGTTCCTGGTGATCCGTGGTTATCAATCCGAACAGGGACCGCCGCTGCATCGCTGGCATACGTGGTCGGCGGATGAAATGTCGGTGGATGAGATTGATCGCGCCAGCTTCGCGGATTATCTGACGCGCGAAGCAGCGATTTTCCACGACATGAAAGTTAACGTGACCGACCAGCTCAATGACGATGAGAAAACGGCGCTCAACCGCTTTAACGCGCAAAGCCCGGTTTATCCGGCGCGATTTGACACCGACTGGAATCGCTCATATATCCTCGAGCCAGAAGGAAAAGCGAAAGGTGCGGTGGTGCTGCTGCATGGATTAACCGATTCGCCGTACAGCATGCGCTATTTGGCGCAGGCGTATCAGCAGAAGGGTTTTGTGGCGGTAGTGCCGCGGCTGCCGGGACACGGCACGGCGCCCGGTTCACTCACCAAAGTTGACTGGCAAATGTGGATGGCGGCAACCCGCTTAGCGGTGCGCGAAGCGACACGCCTGGCGGGTAGCAACGTACCTTTGCATCTGGTTGGATACTCGAACGGCGGCGCGCTGGCGGTGAAATACAGCCTCGATACGTTGCAAAATAACGCGCTGCGCAAGCCGCAACAGCTGGTATTGCTGTCGCCGATGATTGGCGTCACCGCCTATGCGCGGTTTGCTGGCTTAGCCGGCTGGCCCGCCATCATCCCCGGCTTCGCCAAAGCGGCGTGGCTGAGCATCATCCCCGAATACAATCCTTTCAAGTACAACTCGTTCCCGGTGCGCGCGGCGCGGCAATCGTGGTTGCTGACGCAGGCGATGCAGGATCAGCTGCTGCATGTGATTCGCGGCGGCAGCATGCCGGCGTTTCCTCCGGTGCTGACCTTCCAGTCAGTGCTGGATTCCACCGTCAGCACCCGCGCGGTGGTCAATGGGTTCTATCGCTATCTGCCGGATAACGGCAGTGAACTGGTGATGTTCGACGTCAACCAAGCGGCGAACTTGCGCGCGCTGTTCAGGCCCGCGCTCTACTCAGCGGTCAATAATTTGTTGCCGCCTGCGCCGCGCCGCTATGCCTCAACGGTCATCACCAACGCGTCACCGACCACCTATCAAACCATGGCGCGCATTACAGCGGCGGATCAAACGCAAGAAATCGTGCGTTCGATGCATGAAGCGTGGCCGCAGGATACCTATTCGTTATCGCACATTGCCGTGCCGTTCCCACTCAGCGACTCGCTGTATGGCCGCGAGCCAACGGAAAAGAATCGTTATGGCATTAGCTTTGGCACCATCTCGCTGCGCGGTGAAACCGCCAGCCTGATCGTTGGGCTGGATACGCTGATGCGCAACACCTCCAATCCGTTTTTCGATTACATGATGTTGCAAATCAAGGAGCGCATTGATTGCAGCAGTCAGAGCAATCTGCCGGCCTGCATCAAAGGGTTATGACTTTTTTCAGCCAGCCGCTGGCGAGGATCACTCTGGAGAGCAGCACCGAAGCGGCAAAGGTCACGGCAATCAGCGTCAGCTTAGTCGCCAGCGAGGTGATGGGAATCAGCGCGGTGAGCAGATGGAAAACCGAGTAGTGAAGAATATAGACGCCGGTCATGGTTTTGCTGATGGTCGCCAGAATGGTCTCTTTAACCGCCACATTGCGGCGAAAGCGCACCTGACTGGCGGCAATCACCAGCACCACCACCAGCAGATAAATCTGCGAGCCGGTGAGAATAAAGGCGTTGCGATCGGCTTTGAATAGCGCGAAGAAGAAGTGCTGCTCATAAAACCAGGTAAACAGATAGATAAAGGGCAGGGCGATCACCGCGCCGCGCGCTACTTTTTTGCGCTCCATCCAGTCGGCAATCAGCGGATCGCACAGCAGTTGGCCGGTTAAGTAAAACAGCAGCCAGGTCCAGAGCCGATACTGCGGTTCAAGCCGGAACAGCGGGTCGTCCGGATGCAGCACCGCCAGCAAATCGTAGCCATATGAGAACGCCAGCAACGCAAACACCAGCGCAACGAACGCGCGTCGATGCTGGCTAAGCCAGATCATCAGCGGGTGAAAGCTGTAGATGATAATGAACGAGAAGATGAACCACGGCTGGATCAGGTAGCCGCGCTGATAGGGTTCCCACAGGTAATAGACCGTCATCCAGAACAGAAACACGATCACCAGATTGCGAATCTTGCCTATCTGCCAGTTAACATCCTGCTCGGAACGGGCATCCATAATCCCGGCGACGACAAAAAACAGCGGCGTGGCGATAGTGGAGATAAAGGTCAGAAACGCCAGAATCCAGTGATAATCGTAATCGTAGCGATCCCAGGTGTTGTACACGGTGAAAAATGTCACCGCCGTCATACATCCCAGCGTTTTAATCACGTTAAGGCCGGTCACATTCATGATGCGCTAGCCACCGTTTGGCGATGGAAGCAGGCGTAAATCACCGGCAGCACCAGCAGCGTCAGCACCGTGGCAAACCCCAGACCAAACATGATCACCACCGCCATGCTCTGGAAGAACACATCGCGCAATAGCGGCGCCAGCCCGAGCACGGTGGTGAAGGCGGTCAGCAGAATAGGGCGCAGACGCGAGGTGGCGGCGTAGATGATCGCGTCAGCCTGCGGCTTTACTAGCTTCTGCTGTTCAATCTCTTCGACCAGCACGATGCCATTGCGAATCAACATACCGCTCAGACTCAGCAGGCCGATTAACGCCATAAAGCCAAACGGAATCCCGGTGATCAAAAAGCCCGGCGTCACGCCAATCAGCGCCAGCGGCACCGTCAGCCAAATGGCGACGGCGTTTTTCAGCGAGCTAAACATCAGCACGGTGATCACGAACATCACCAGATAACCCAGCGGCAGCGAGGTAAACACGCCTTGCTGCGCTTCACTGGAGCTCTCCGCATCGCCGCCCCACTCAATGCTGTAGCCGTGCGGTAGCGGGATATGCTCAATCTGCGGCTTCACGCGCGCCACAATATCGCCGGAGGTATCATTGCTGAGCGGATTCGGGTCGGTCTGCACGGTGAGTACGCGGCTGCGATCGCGGCGCAGAATTAGCGGATCTTCCCATTGCAACGTAAAACCGCTCACCACGTTGCTGAGCGGGATGTACTGCTGCTGGCTCTGGCTCCACACCAGCACGTTATTCAGATGATTGGCGTCCTGCCGCTCGCTGGCCGGTGGCCGCACGATAACTGGCAGCAGGTCAGCGCCTTCACGATACAGCCCAACGCGGCTGCCGGTGAAATTCATCTCCAGCGCGTTATCCACCTCCTGCTTATCGACGCCTAGCTCGCGGCCCAGCGCCAGATTGAACTGCGGGCGAATAACTTTGCTGCGGTTTTGCCAATCGTTGCGCACGCTGTCGGTGGCGGGATCGGCGGTCAGGATGTCGCCGACCTGGCTGGCGATCAGGCGCATTCTGTCGGGATCGGGACCTTTGATACGCACCTCAATCGCGCTACCGCCTGAAGGACCAAACATCACCCGTTTGGTGCTGGCATTGACCTGCGGATACTGACGCACGATGTAGGCATCAATACGGTGTGACAGCGCCCCGATATTACGCTGATCGTCCATGCGCACCATGATTTGCGCATAGTTGCTGTACTGACGCTGCCCGTTGTAAGTGAGGATAAAGCGCATACTGCCCTGGCCAATGGTGGTGACGGTAGACACCACGCCTTGCTGCCCGGTAATCGATTTTTCAATGTCGCTGGCCATCTGCTCGGTGGCGTTGATATCGGTGCCGTACGGCAGCCAGAGATCGACGAAGAAGATCGGCGTATTGGCTGAAGGGAAGAAGTTTTGTCGCACCGATCCAAAGCCCCAAATCGCCAGCGCCAGCAGCACCGCCATCAGCGAAAGCGTGAGGGTTTTTTGCCTGAGCAATACCTGCAACATGCGCTGATAAAGGCGATAAAAACCGCCGTCATAAGGTGAAACTTCAGCCGCAGCTTTAGTAGGTTCCTGTGTTTTAAACAGCCACCATTTGATCAGCACCGGCGTGATGGTGAGCGCCGAGAACCAGCTCAGCAGCAGGGAAATCAGCAATACCTGGAACAGCGATTTGCAGTACTCGCCGGTGGAATCCTGCGAAAGACCAATCGGCGCAAACGCCAGAATGGCGATTATCGTCGCGCCCAGCAGCGGGAAGGCGGTGCGGCGAATCACAAAGTTGATGGTGGTCATCAGCGGCGAGTTTTGCTGACGCGCGATCAGCACGCCTTCGACAATCACAATCGCATTATCCACCAGCATGCTCAGCGCGATAATCAGTGCGCCCAGCGAAATGCGCTGCAACTCAATGCCGCACAGATACATGATCAGCAGCGTGCCCAGCACATTGAGCGCCAGCGACAACGCGATGATAATGCCGCTGCGCACGCCCATAAAGATCAGCAACACGCCGACGACAATCGCCAGCGCCATCAGGAAGTTGGTAATAAAGCCATTCACCGAGTGCGCCACTTCGGCGGCCTGATCGTAAAACACGTTGATCTGAATGCCCGCCGGTTTTTCTGCCGACATCTGCTGCAGTTTGGCCTCCAGCGCGCGCCCGACATCAATGACATTCACACCGGGAATAAACGAAATTCCCATGGTGACCGCCGGACGTCCGCTGGCGTGGTAAATGCTGGAGGGCGATTCACTCAGCCCGCGCGACAGCGAGGCGATATCGCGCAATCGGGTGGTGGCGTGATCGCCAGGCGGGCTGACCAGCAAGTCGCCCAACTCTTCGATGTTCTGAAACTCGCCGGTTGGATGCAGACGGATCGATTCCGTGCCGGCTTTGATGTCGCCCGCATTGGAGACCACGTTGAGTCGACTTAGCACGCTGGCGAGCTGCGGCAGCGTAATGCCGCGCGCGGCCATCATCGTTAAGGAGACATCGATATTAATTTGCTGTGGGATCACGCCGCCCAGCGCCACCTTGCCAACGCCCGGCACCAGCACCAGCTCACGCCGTAGCTGCTCCGCGTACTGCACCAGCTCCGGGTTGCTGAAGTTGTTGCCAGAAATAGCGAAGAAGAAACCAAACACATCGCCAAAATCATCGTTAACGAACGGCGCGGCCACGCCAGGAGGAAAGAAACGCGCCGCATCGCCGACTCTGCGCCGCAGTTCGTCCCAGATTTGCGGCAACGCGTTGGAGTGATAACGCGAGTCAATGTTGACGGTAATCTGCGACAGGCCGTTGGAAGAGATGGAGCTGACATTGTCCAGATAGGGCAACTGCTGCAGCGCATTCTCCAGTGGCAAGGTGACTTCCTCTTCCACCTGCTGGGCAGACGCGCCGGGATAGTGGGTGACAACCACCGCGGTCTTAATGGTAAAAGCCGGATCTTCGAGACGGCCAATATTGAGCAGAGCAAAAATGCCGCCGACGCCCAGTAACAGAATCGCCAGCCAGACGCGGACCGGATTATCGATAAACTGCCGGGAAGTATCCATTACAGCCCTCGCTCACGCGTCCAGATGCGTACCGGTTGCTGAGCATGCAGCTCGTTGACGCCAGCGGCGACCACGCGTTCACCGGCGTGCAGCCCGGCGGTGATCACCACGCCGCGATCGGTCACTTCACCCACGCTGACTTTGCGATCTTCTAACGTCAGCTGATCGCCGCTGCCTTGCACCACCCAAACATGCGGCTCGTTGCGCTGGCTGTTATCGGGATTGAATACCGCCTCCACCGGCACCACTAACGATTCGCGATTCACATTGGCGGGCAGATTGGCGAGGTTAATCGTCACCGTGCCACTGACGCCGCCCACCGCCGGGAAATCGGCCGGGCGCGGCATAGTTAAAATAATCTGCCACGTCAGCGAGTTGCTGTTACTGCTGCCGGTGTGCTCTTTGTACTCGGCCTGGAATTCGCGATCCGGCAATGAGTTGATGCGCACCACCGGGCGATAGGTCAGGTTGCGTATATCCAGCGCGGTAAACAGGTTTTCCGGCACGCTGAACACCACGTCGAGCAGATCGTTGCGGGTCAAGGTAGCGATGGTTTGTCCGGCGGCGACCACCTGATGATTGCGCACGTTAACCACGGCGGCCACGCCGCTGAACGGCGCGGTTAGCGTCATCTGGCTCAACTCTTCACGGGCAATTTGCAGCGCGGCATTGGCCGCATCGCGGTTGGCGCGCTGCACATCCATGTCTGCCTGCGAAATCGCCTGGCGGCCGGAGAGCGTCTGGAAGCGGGCAAATTGCCTCTGGGCAAGCGTGGCGGCGGTCTGGCGCTCATTAACGCGCTGCTGCGCTTCCCGCGCCGTAAGCCTGGCGATGAGCTGGCCCTGCTCGATGCGGTTGCCCTGGCGAATATCCAGCGATTCAATCTGTCCTGCACGTTTGAACGACAAATCGGTGGAGTCGCCGGATTCAATGCGCGCCGGGAAGATACGTTGTTGAGATTCGCCGGATGCCACAACTTCAACGACTTTCACCATGCGTGGCGGTGGCGTGACTTCCTGTGTTTTTTGATCGCAACCCGTTGTTAAAAATATAACAATGGCAGCCAGCGTAATATAACGAGTCACTGTTTTATCCTCAGCAACAACGAATCCATTGTTGGCAATAATGTGAGTGGATAATTTAATTACCAAGCATAGAGACAACCGCGTAGGTGAATAGTCCTACGGCGGAGCAGGTAACGATCGCAATGACAACATAAAGACTCAGACGGAGCAGGCTATAACCATACATCGTTGCCTCCATTAACCATGACCACAGAAAAACTGCGCCATCGTCTTGAAAGGTGAGAAGTATTAACAGGATGTTTTTATTATCGATGAGCATAGACGCAGATGTCAAAAAAAGTAAAGCCTGATAGCTTGTAATATTCTTGATGAAATTAACCAGATTTAAATCTAATAAAACTGATCTTCATGGATATTTAATCCGCAATAGCGATATAAAATATCAGATTAAACTAACCTGAATGTTGGCTTTAAATTACCCAGCCTTATGAATTATCACACTATATTTTTATTATTTTCCGCGATCGGATAAGTCTGATGAGATAAATGGTTTCCGCCTCGCGACTTTTATTAAGAAATGAATGCGTTGAATATCCCTGTGCTACGTTTATAGCGTTCATTTTACAAAATGCTTTTAATTTCGTATAGAAAATAGGGCTGCTCCATTACCGCTGAGCAGCCATTAACGACATATTTTTCAATCTGAAACGGACCGCTTCTTCCACCGGATAAGTCAGGTCTGATCTTTTCGTTCAATGGCGACTTGTTAAATACGGGATATCACCGCCTTGATTTCCGAAACAGGATTTGAGGAGAAAGCGATGAATACTGCTAAACCGGAAAGTACCTATTATCAACTTTCTGTCGATGAAACGCTGGCCAGTACGCAAAGTTCCACCGAGGGAATCAGTAGTGCTGAAGCGGCGGCGCGCCTAACACAGTACGGGGAAAATGCCCTGCCACAGAAACCCGGCAAGCCGGTTTGGCTGCGATTTCTCGCTCACTTCAACGATGTGCTGATCTACGTTTTACTGGCCGCCGCGTTGCTGACTGCCGTCATGGGACACTGGGTTGATACGCTGGTGATTCTCGGCGTGGCGGTGGTGAATGCCCTGATTGGCCACATTCAGGAGAGCAACGCGGAAAAATCCCTGCAAAGTATCCGCAATATGCTCTCCAGCGAAACGGTGGTGATCCGTGCGGGTAATCACGAGACGCTGCCCACCACCGCGTTGGTGCCAGGTGATGTGGTGGTGATCCGCGCCGGCGACCGCATCCCGGCGGATCTGCGCGTTATTGAGGCTCATAACCTGCGCGTTGAAGAAGCGATTCTGACGGGCGAATCCACAGTGGTTGAGAAGGGCACGGACGCGCTCATCGGCGAGCTGCCGCTGGGCGATCGTACCAATCTGCTGTTCTCCGGCACCACCGTCAGTTCGGGCGGCGGCAAAGGGCTGGTGGTCGCTACCGGTGGCGCCACGGAACTTGGGCACATCAATCAGATGATGTCCGATATCGAAAAGCACCGCACGCCGCTGCTGGTGCAGATGGATAAACTTGGTAAAGCCATTTTCCTGATCATCCTGGCGATGATGGCCGCGCTGTTTGTCTTTAGTTTGCTGTTCCGCGATATGCCGGTTTCAGAGCTGATGCTGTCTCTGATTAGCCTTGCGGTGGCATCGGTTCCCGAAGGATTACCGGCGATTATCTCGATCATTCTGTCGCTTGGCGTGCAAACCATGGCGAAGCAGCAGGCGATCATCCGCAAGCTGCCTACCGTGGAAACGCTGGGCGCGATGACGGTGATCTGCTCAGATAAAACCGGCACGCTGACCATGAATGAAATGACGGTGAAAGCGATTATCACCGCCGATCAGATTTACCGCGTTGATGGCGTGAGCTATGAACCGGTGGGCGCCATCCATAAAGCCGATGACGCTGTGCCGGTGAAAGTGGCGCAAGGCTCGATCCTCGAGCGCTATCTGCGCACCATCGATCTGTGTAACGACAGCCAGCTGATTAAAGACGAAAACGGACTGTGGAAAATCACCGGCGGCCCGACGGAAGGCGCGCTTAAAGTGCTGGCCGCCAAAGGACATCTGCCTTCAGTCACCACCGAACTGCGCAATAAAATCCCCTTTGATTCGCAATACAAATATATGTCGACGCACTATCTGATTGGCGATGAAGAGTGCGTGCTGTTGACCGGCGCGCCGGACGTGCTGTTCAGACATTGTCAGCAGCAGCAAACAGAGGCCGGATTGCAGCCGATCGATCTGCCGTGGTGGGAAGCCAAAATTGAGGAGTATGCGCGCGAAGGATTACGCATGGTGGCGGCGGCCTGGAAACCGGCCACGCCAGGACAAACTGAGCTGACGCATCAGGATTTGCATCAGGGCATGATTTTGCTCGGCATCGCCGGGATGATGGATCCACCGCGACCGGAAGCCATAACCGCGATTGGCGACTGCCTGCAAGCCGGCATTCGCGTCAAAATGATCACCGGCGACCATCCGCAAACTGCGATGAGTATTGGGCAGATGCTGGGAATCGGTAACGCCAGCACCGCCATCACCGGACGCGAGCTGGAAGTGATGGATGACCAACAATTGAGTGAGGCGGCGCAGGCGTACGACATCTTTGCCCGTACCAGCCCGGAAGATAAATTCCGTCTGGTGCAGGCGCTGCAAAGCAAAAAAGAGGTGGTCGGGATGACCGGCGATGGCGTTAACGATGCGCCCGCGCTGAAGCAGGCGGATGTCGGTATCGCCATGGGGATTAAAGGCACCGAAGTAACTAAAGAAGCTGCCGATATGGTGCTGACGGACGATAACTTCGCCACCATCGCCAGCGCGGTGCGGGAAGGGCGCCGTGTCTATGACAACCTGAAAAAGACCATTTTGTTCATCATGCCGACCAACCTGGCGCAGGGCTTGCTGATCATCATTGCCTTGCTGGCCGGTAACCTCATTCCGCTGACCCCGGTGCTGATTCTGTGGATGAACATGGCGACTTCCGCCACGCTCTCCTTCGGCCTGGCGTTTGAAGCGGGTGAGCAAAATATCATGCGTCGTCCGCCGCGCGATCCCAAGCTGCATGTGATGGATGGTTTCGCCATCTGGCGCGTGATTTTTGTCGGTTCGATGATCGCCATAAGCGCCTTCGTTCTGGAAGCCTGGCTACAACCGCGCGGCTATTCACCGGAATTTATTCGTACCGTGTTATTACAAACGCTGGTAACGGCGCAGTGGTTTTATATGCTGAACTGTCGTGTTTCCGACGGCTTCTCATTGAGCAAAGGTTTGCTGATGAATAAAGGCATCTGGATCGTCAGCGGCGTGCTGTTAGTTCTGCAATTGCTGATTATCTACGCGCCCTTTATGCAGCTGCTGTTTGGTACCACCGCGCTACCGTTACGTTACTGGATTATTACCTTGATCATTGGCTTCGTGATGTTTTTAATTGTCGAAATCGAAAAGCCATTAACGCGGAGATTCAGAATCAATTAATAGCGCGTGACATTCAGGCCGTTTCTCTTACGGCCTGAATGTTTTTCGTCACTTGACCTCAAACAAGGCCCAGCGCACAGGTTTTTCTCTATAATACATTTTGTATAGGATGAAGGATCTTAATAATGGGACTGAACGAGTTTCCTTTATGGTCAAGGCTTTTGCGCGTACTGATAATTCTCGCCACGTTGACCATAATTCTCACCGGTATCTATCTGGCATCGGCATTAATTAATCAGGTGATGCTGTCATTGTTTCTGGCGATTATGCTCGATCCGTTAATCAGTCGGCTCGAAAGAAAACGCGTGCCGCGTCTGCTGTCATCGCTGCTGGTGATTGTGCTGCTATTATTGGTGATTGTGTTCACCATCATCAAACTCACCGTATTAACCCCCGATTTAATCCAGCTGAGCCGTCAGGCACCGCAGTTACTGGCCGAACGCTTCGAGCCGGTGACGCAGACGTTTAGTCATTTGGGCCTGGTTTTAACGCCTAACGACATGCTGGCGTTTGTTGATGCGGGTGCGGTGGTGCGCTTTGTCACGGGTTTTCTCACGCAAATACCCAGCATTCTTTCCTGGTGGCTGATGGTATTTCTGATGCTGTTTTTCATGCTGTATGAAATGAGAAATTTAAAAATCCTGCTACGTAAACAGGCCGAAGGGAAATATCAGCGCTATTACGTGGCGCTTGAAGAGGGTGTGCAAAGCGTTATCGTTTATGCTCAGGTTAAAACCCTGACCAGTATTGTCGGCGGCATTATTGTCTGGGCGGGCGCACATCTTCTTGGCTTGAAGTTCGCCTTTTTCTGGGGTGTGTTGATGTTTGTCTTCAACTATATTCCGGTGCTGGGTTCATTTATGGCGGCCATTCCGCCAGTGCTGCAAAGTTATATGCTGTACGATATCCAAACCGCATTGGTGGTCGCGCTGTTCTTTGTGGCGTTAAATTTAATCCTGAGTTCAGTCATTGAGCCGTTGTTATTGGGCAAACGATTGAATATGGCACTTACCACACAACTGCTGGCGTTTCTTATCTGGCAATCCTTGTTGGGCATCATCGGTGCGATTCTGGCAATTCCGCTGACGTTTATGTTGAAAAAAATATTACTGGCGAGCGCTGGGAATGAAAAGCAGGGAGAGCATTTAACAAACCTGTCGCCATAAATGGCGATTCGCTTATTATTTTCTCAATGGTGAGTGCGCAGGCCGGCCGGGGCTTCAGTGCGTGTGGTTGAAAACGGCTACATTGTGAGAGGCGCTGGCGCGTCTGCTGCGGCGAAAGGGCTATCCGCAGCGCTGAGGCTTTTACGTTGGGCCAGGAGCCTCACGCATGGATGCGTGAGGCAGTTCGGGGCCGGGCAGGACGGCCGATCCCCGAACGGTCCGTCGGCACAACGTGGAAGCCGAAGGCACCGCGCTAGCGGCGCGAGGACGGCCCGTGACGCAGCAGATGCGTCAGAGCCCACACGGATAATACGGACACAAGGCAAAATTTCACGCTCAAGACTTTCTACCCCGATAAAAGGTTTGATACAGCACCGGCAACACCAGCAGCGTTAGCACCGTGGCGAATCCCAAACCGAAAATGATCACCACCGCCATGCTCTGGAAAAACACATCGCGCAGCAGCGGTAGCAGGCCGAGCACGGTGGTAAAGGCGGTGAGCAGAATCGGGCGCAGGCGCGACGTTGCGGCATCGAGAATCGCTTGCTGTAACGGCTGATGCCGCGCCAGCCGGTGCGTTTCCTCAACCAGCACGATACCGTTACGAATTAACATGCCTGACAAACTCAGCAAACCAATCAACGCCATAAAGCCAAACGGAATGCCGGTGAGCAGGAAGCCGCAGGTGACGCCAATCAGCGCCAGCGGCACGGTAATCCAGATCGCCAGCGCATCGCGCAGCGAGTTAAACATCAGCACGGTAATCACAAACATCGCGAGGAAACCTAACGGCAGCGAGCCAAGCAGGCCGCTTTGGGCATCGCGCGAACTCTCCAACTCGCCACCCCATTCCAGATGATAGCCGGCGGGCAACTTCAGCTGATCGATGGCCGGCTGCACGCGCGCCACAATCTCTGCGGCGGTGCGGCCGCTGGCGGGATCGGGATCGGTTTGCACCGTCAAGACGCGCATGCGGTCGCGGCGCATTATCAGCGGATCTTCCCATTCCAGCTGGAAATCGCTCACCAGATTGGCCAGCGGCACATAACGCTGCTGCGCCTGACTCCACACCTGAATATTGCCAAGATGGTCGATATTCTGCCGCTCCAGCTCGGAAGTCTGCAGCATGATCGGCATCAGCCGCGAGCCTTCGCGCAGCAAACCGACGCTATCACCGGTGAAGTTGATACGCAGCGCGCGGTCGATATCGCGCTTGTCCACGCCCAGCTCCTGACCGCGCAGCGGTGAATACTGCGGACGAATCACTTTACTGCGCGCCTGCCAGTCATGACGCGGCGGAAACGCGCTGCCTTCGGCGAGGAAAATGTCGTCAATCTGGCTGGCAATCTGCCGCAGCGTAATGGGATCGGGGCCGGTAATCCGCAGCGCAATGGCGCTGTCGCTGGCACTGCCGAAATTGATGCGTTTGATGCGCTCTGTCACTTGTGGGAAGTGCTCGCCGATGTGCTGCTCGGTGTGCTGCGCCAGCATTTCTAGCTGCCTGGCGTCCTGCACGCGCACCATGATCTGCGCATAATTGCTGTACTGACGCGTTGCATCGTAAGTCAGCGTAAAGCGCATCGCGCCCTGACCAATGGTTGTCACGGTACTGCTGACGCCCGGCTGCTGGTTGATCCAGCCTTCAATCTCGCGCGCGGTTTGTGCGGTGTAATGGATGTCGGTGCCATACGGCAGCCACAGATCGGTGAAGAAAATCGGCGTATTGGAGGCGGGGAAGAAGTTCTGCTTCACGTAGCCGAAGCCATAGATCGAGGCGGCCAGGCACGCGGCCATCAGCACTAAAGTAGTGATGCGGAAGCGCAGCAGCATGGTGAGCACGCGGCGATACAGGCGAAACACCACGCCCTGATACGGCTGCGCGCGCTCTTTGCTGATTGCCTGGCGACCATCCATCCACTGCACGAACACCGGCGTCAGCGTCAGCGCGGTGATCCAGCTGAGCAGCAGAGAAATCAGCAGCACCTGGAACAGCGATTTACAGTATTCGCCGGTGGAATCCTGCGATAAACCAATTGGCGCGAAGGCGATGATGGCGATCACCGTGGCGCCGAGCAGCGGCAGCGCGCTGCGTTTCACCATCTGCATCATCGCCTGTTGCAACGGCTTGCCGCGCTGGCGATCGACCTTGATGCCTTCAACCACCACGATGGCGTTATCCACCAGCATGCTGAGGGAGATAATCAGCGCACCCAGCGACACGCGCTGCAGCTCAAGCTTAAACAGATACATGATCAGCAGCGTGCCCAGCACATTGAGCGCCAGCGAGGCGGCGATCACCATGCCGCTGCGGACGCCCATAAACAGCAGCAGCGTGCCCACCACAATCGCCAGCGCCATCAGAAAGTTATTGATGAAACCATCCACCGACTGCTTCACTTCCTGCGCCTGGTTATAAAACACGTTCAGATCGATGCCGAGCGGTTTGGCCTGCTGATGCTGCTGAATTTTGGCGCTTAACGCATCGCCGACATCAATCACGTTGACGCCAGGCGCAAAGGAGACGCCCATCGCCAGCGCGGCGTTGCCGTTGGCGTGATAGAGATTGCCCGGCCGTTCGGTAACGCCATAGCTGAGCGTGGCGATATCGCGCAGCAACACTTGCTGGCTGCTGCCGGGCGCAGAGATTGGCAGCGCACCGATCTCATCCAGTGAGTGAAACTCGCCGGTCGGATGGAAACGAATCGCTTCATTGCCGAGGCGAATCTGGCCCGCATCGGAGACGGCATTGACGCTGTTGAGCAAAGCGGCCACGCGCTGTGGCGTCACGCCCAGCACCGCCATCTTCTGGCTGGAGAGCGTGATATTCACCTGCTCCTGCTCAATACCGGCAATCGCCACTTTCGCCACGCCGGGCACCAGATTCAGCTCACGCCGCAATTGATCGGCGTAGGTGCGCAGCTCGCTGTTGGTGAAGTTCTCGCCGGAAAGGGTAAAGAAGTAGCCGTAGACATCACCAAAGTCGTCATTCACTAGCGGCGCGCTGACGCCGGGTGGAAACTGGCGCGTGGCATCGTCAACGCGGCGACGCAATTCATCCCACACCTGTGGCAAGTCGTCGGCGCGATAGTGGCTATGAATCGTAACGGTGATCTGCGACAAACCGTTGCTGGAGATCGAACTGACGTTGTCGAGCGATGGCAAGCGCTGCAAGGCGTTCTCCAGCGGCAGCGTGACTTCCTCTTCCACCTGCTGGGCCGACGCGCCGGGATAGTGCGTCACAATCACCGCCGATTTAATGGTGAAAAGCGGATCTTCCAGACGGCCAATGTTGAGCAGCGCAAAAATGCCGCCCACGCCCAGCAGCAGGATCACCAGCCAACTGCGAATCGGGTAGTTGAGAAACGGTTCCAGCAGGCGCATCACAGACCTCGCTCGCGTGTCCACAGGCGCACCGCCTGACCATCACGCAAATCGCTGACGCCCGCGACCACAATGCGATCGCCCACTTGCAGGCCGGAGAGAATTTCGATGCCCTGCGCATTGAGTTTTCCCACCACCACCGGCTGCTGCTGAACGTTAAGCACATCACCTTCACCGCTGATCAGCCACACGTAAGGCTGATTCGGCAGGCTGTGATCCGGGTTAAATACCGCATTGGCCGGCACGCGCAGTAGCGGCGTGCCGTCGGAAGTGGGCAGGTTATGCATCTGCACTTTCACCGTGCCGCTCAGTCCGCTGACCTGCGGTAAATCCGTCGGACGCGGCATCGTCAGCACTACTTGCCAGGTTAGCGTGGCAGCATCAGCTTCTGCGCGATGCTCTTTATATGCCGCGCGAAACGTGCGGCCCGGCAGCGCATTCAGACTGATCTCTGGCTGATAACTCACGTTTTGCACGTCAAGGCTGGTGAACAGGTTTTCCGGCACGCTGAAAATCACATCCAGTACATCGTTGCGGCTGATCACCGCCACCGTTTGTCCGGCGGTAACCACCTGATGATTTTGTGAGGCCACGCTGGTGACGATGCCGTCAAACGGTGCGCGCAAGGTGTGATAATCCAGCTCCTCTTTGGCGATGTTGAGCGCCACAGCGGCGGAGTCGCGGTTCGCCTTTTGCACATCCATGTCTGCCTGCGAAACCGCACTGCGCGTGGCCAGCGCACTGAAGCGCTGATACTGACGATCCGCCAGCTGGAATCTGTTCTGCTGATCGTTGACGCGCAGCTGCGCATCGGTATCAATTAGTCGGCCAATCACCTCGCCAGCCTTAACATGGCTGCCTTCACGCACCTGCAACTGCGCCAGCCGCCCGGTACGCTTAAAGGCTAGTTCGGTGTAATCCCCCGCCGAAATACGCGCTGGAAATACCCTGACTTTCTCTGTGGTATTTTCCGTCAGCGTTAGCGCTTTAATTACGCGCGGTGCGCTGATTTCATCACCGCTTTTATTGTCACAACCGATCAAAACCAAACAAATTACAAGTGCACCCAGCACTGGCCAATTATTCATGCCCCTGCCTCAATAAGAAAGAAAGGGCGGGAATATGCCATTTCCTGAAAGAGAGAATAATGACCCTCCGCAAAGTAAGGGTCATTAGGTGGAAACAATTATGTGCGTTTAAGGTTGGTTTAATTTAGCGATGTCTGGCGAAATCAATTATGCCACCATGCGCGAAACTACATGATAAGAGAGTAAGCCGATGGCGGTAGCTGATGATACTGCGATGATAATAAAGGAAATTATCATCGGTATTGTCAGGTTGTGTAATTTATTCATAATAATTCCCCCTATGATTAATATATTTCTCGATGAAACTAAAATTAATATGCGTCATTTGCCTTTCTATTTGCGTTTAAATAATAACATTACGCAATCAGTGCTATCACTATTAGCATCACACTTCTGAATCGGTAAAAACATGACCACGGTCAGTATGCTTCGGGAAAATATAATTAAAATGTGGTTTTTATTTTCGCACGCTTTTTTATTTTCAATTCAATGTCACGGGGTTAATTATGACCGTTATTCCTATTCAGCCAAAACGTCCGGAAGCATCCGCGCGTCCCTATTATCAGCAGGATAACGCCGCCGTATTTAAAGCCATCAACAGCTCACCCGCGGGGTTGAGCAGCACCGACGCACAGCAACGACTGGACGCCGACGGGCCGAACGTGCTGCCGCAAAAGGCGGAAAAATCACTGCTGATGCGTTTTCTGGCGCATTTCAAAGATGTACTGATCTACATCCTGCTGGCTGCGGCGGTGATCACCGCGGTGATGGGCCATTGGGTGGATACCTTTGTGATTCTCGGCGTGGCGGTGATCAACGCCCTGATCGGCTTCATTCAGGAAAGCAACGCCGAAAAGTCGCTGAAAAGCATCCAGAACATGATGTCGAGCGATGCCATGGTGCTGCGCGACGGCCAGCAGATCACCGTCGCTACGCAGCATCTGGTGGTCGGCGATGTGGTAATGCTGCGCCCAGGCGATAAGATCCCGGCGGATTTGCGGCTGTTCGAGGTGCACAATCTGCGCGTCGAAGAGGCGATTCTGACCGGCGAATCCACGGTGGTATCAAAGAACACCGTGGCACTTGAGGGTGAAAAAGGGCTCGGCGATCGCCTGAATCTGGCCTATTCCGGCACCACCGTCAGTTCAGGTACCGCGCTGGGCGTGGTGATCGCCACCGGCGGCGACACCGAGCTGGGCCACATCAATGCGATGATCTCCTCGATTGAAGAGGCGAAAACCCCGCTGCTGGTGCAGATCGACAAGCTCGGAAAAGCCATCTTCGGCATCATCATGTTGATGATGGCGGCGCTGTTTGTGTTTGGTTATCTGCTGCGCGACATCGCGGTGACGGAGCTGCTGCTGTCGGTGATCAGCCTCGCGGTAGCGGCGGTGCCGGAAGGTTTACCGGCGATTATTTCGATCATTCTGTCGCTTGGCGTGCAGTCGATGGCACGCAATCACGCCATCATTCGCAAGCTGCCGACGGTCGAAACGCTCGGTGCCATGACGGTGATCTGCTCGGATAAAACCGGCACGCTGACCATGAACGAGATGACGGTGAAAGCGGTGGTGCTGGCGAACAGCCAATGGCGCATCAGCGGTAACAGCTATGAGCCTAAAGGTGAATTTACCCTTGAAGCGGGTCAGCAGAGCGATGCGCTGATGCAGGGCTTCCTGCAGGTGGTGGATATCTGTAACGAAAGCCAGCTGCGTCAGGATGCCAACGGCAACTGGGGCATTGTGGGTGGCCCAACCGAAGGGGCGCTGAAAGTGCTGGCCGCCAAGGCGGGCATTCACAATGACAAGGTGCAGATCCTGAGCAAGCTGCCGTTTGACTCGGCCTACAAATACATGGCGGTGAGCTGCCTGATTGATGGCAAACCGTGCCTGCTAATGACCGGCGCGCCCGATGTGTTGCTGTCGCTGTGTCAGCAGCAGCAGGGTGCTACCGATGCGGAAGTGATTGATCGCGAATATTGGGAAGCGGCGATCACCACCTACGCCAGCGAAGGGTTGCGCACGGTTGCCGCCGCGTGGCGTTGGCTGCCGGAAGCGCAGCACCACATCGAGCATGAGGATTTACGCAACGGCATGAAGATGCTGGGCCTGGCGTGCATGATGGATCCGCCGCGTCCGGAAGCCATCACCGCGATTCGCGACTGCCAGCAGGCAGGGATTCGCGTGAAGATGATCACCGGCGATCACCCGGAAACCGCGATGGCGATTGGCCAGATGCTGGGCATTGGTAACAGCGATTCTGCCATCACCGGTTACCAGCTAGAGCACATGGATGATGCCGAGTTGGGCGTGGCGGCGCGTGAATACGACATCTTTGCCCGTACCAGCCCCGAGCATAAGCTGCGTCTGGTGAAAGCGCTGGAGAGCAGCGGTGAAATCGTCGGCATGACCGGTGATGGCGTCAATGATGCGCCCGCGCTGAAGCAGGCCAACGTCGGCATCGCGATGGGCATCAAAGGCACCGAAGTGACCAAAGAGGCGGCGGATATGATCCTCGCCGACGACAACTTCGCCACCATCGCGGCGGCCGTGAAAGAGGGCCGACGCGTCTACGATAACCTGAAGAAAACCATTCTGTTTATCATGCCGACTAACCTCGCGCAGGGATTGCTGATCATCATTGCGATTCTGATGGGCAACCTGCTGCCGCTAACGCCGGTGCAGATTCTGTGGATGAACATGGCGACCTCAGCAACGCTGTCGTTTGGTCTGGCATTTGAACCGGCAGAGCGCAACATCATGCGCCGCCCGCCACGTAACGCACGCAGCCCGGTGATGGACGCTTACGCCATCTGGCGCGTCATCTTCGTCGGCCTGCTGATTTCGATTAGCGCCTTTGTGCTGGAAGCCTGGCTCCAGCCGCGCGGCTACACGCCGGAGTTCATCCGCACCGTGCTGCTGCAGATGCTGGTCACCGCGCAGTGGGTTTACATGCTGAACTGCCGTAACAGCAACGGATTCTCGCTGGATGCCGGTTTGCTGAAAAACCGTGGCATCTGGCTGGTCACCGTGGTGCTTATCGCGCTGCAGGCGATGATTATCTATGTTCCATTGATGAATACGCTGTTTGGCACCGCGCCATTGCCGTTCAAATACTGGCTAATTTCGCTGGCGGTGAGCGCCGGGATCTTTGTGCTGGTGGAGATAGAGAAGCGCCTGACACGCGGCTGGCGCCTGGCCCGTTAACGTAAGTTGGCTGGCGCAACGCCAGCCAACCCTTTTTCATTCAGCGGAAGACGCTGATTCACGCTGCATCACCAGACTGAGCGCAGCGGGCAATACCGTCAGCGTCATCAGCGTTCCCACCAGCAATCCGCCAATGATGGCGTAGGCCATCGGCCCCCAAAACACCTGATGCGAGATGGGAATCATGCCTAAAATCGCGGCGCAGGCGGTGAGAAGAATCGGGCGGGCACGATGCTCAGCCGCTTGGCTTACTGCATCATTGCGCGACATGCCAGCACGCAGATCGCTATCGGCTTCCATGATCAGGATCACCGCGTTGCGGATGATCATGCCAGCCAGCGCAATCATACCGAGCAGGGCGACAAATCCCATCGGCGTGCCGCTGGGCAGCATTGCCAGAACAATGCCAGGCAGTCCAAAAGGCGCCATCGCCAATGCCAGCAACATGCGCGATACGCGTTGCAGCTGCACCATCAGCAGTATCAGCATGACAAACAACGTCACCGGCAAAACGGCAAACACTGAGCCGTTACCTTTATCCGATTCGGCAACCGTGCCCTCTTCATCAAGGGTGTAACCCGGCGCTAATCCGGCACGCAGCTGCTGGACATCTGCGCTGAGCTGCGCGGATGTGGTCTCCGCTTGCATGCCCGCCGCTACATCAGTTTGTACCACCAAATAGGGAAAACCCTGGCGACGCCACATCACCGGATCCTGCAATCCCCACTGCAGTGTCGCAACCTGGCCGATGGCAATCTTCGCGCCTGACGCCGTGGTCAGTTTCAGCGCAGCGAGGCTCGTTAAATCCAGCCGATCGGCATCGTTGGCGCGCAACAGCACATCAACCAGCCGGTTATGATCTCTCACGGTAGTCACGCTTTGACCGGACCACACGCGGTTCAGCAGCTGCGCGATATCCTGTGAAGAGACGCCAGCCGCGCGGGCTGCGGTTTGGTTCACCGCAAAGGTGATGACGCGTTCCGGCTCGCCCGCTGTCAGGTTTACGCTGCGCGTCGCGCGGGATTGCCCGAGGATGCTGGCCAGCTTTTCCGCATACTGTTTCACCCGCTCGTAGTGCGGCCCGCTGATGCGATAGCGGATCGGCCAGCCAACCGGCGGACCCAGTTCCAGCGGCGATACGCGCGTCACCACATCGCTGAAATCGCGTGCCAGCAGGCGATCGAGTTCAGCTTTCAACCGATCCCTCGCCGCCAGATTTTTGGCTACCACCACCAGCTGGGCGATGTTTTCATCATCGTTCAGCACGTCCATCGGCAGATAAAAACGCACGGCGCCGCTGCCGCTATAGGAGGAGAAATGGTCGATATTGGTGTTGCCGCTGAGTTTCGCTTCGAGCTGTTCTACCACGCTTAAGGTGCGCGCCTGCGAGGCGTTCGCCGGCAGCGTGAGGCTGACCAGCAGCTCTGGGCGATCGGATGCCGGGAAAAACTCGCCCTGCAGGTGGCTCATGCCCCAGATGGCGAGCAGCAGCGATGCGCCCGCCAGGCCGAGCGTCAAGCCCCGATGGCGTAACACCTGTGAAACCAGACGGCGATAGAGGCGCAGCAACCAACCGGGCTCAGCGTGCGGTTTACCTGGCCTTGATGACAGGATCCAGCTGCCGGTCAGCGGAGAGAACAGCACCGCAACGACCCAGGAACTGAGCAGCGAAATCAGCACCACCACAAACAGCGAGTAGCAATACTCCCCCGCGCCGGACGCGGCGAAGCCGACGGGAATGAAACCGGCAATCATCACCAGCGTGCCGGTGAGCATCGGAAATGCGGTGGTTTCAAAGGCTACTGTAGCGGCGCGCCAGCGGGAATCACCGGCTTCGAGTCGGGCGACCATGGTCTCCACCGCGATCATCGCGTCATCCACCAACAACCCCAGCGCGATGATCAGCGCGCCAAGTGAAATGCGTTGCAGCCCAATGCCCGCCAGCATCATGCCGGTAAAGGTCATCGCCAGCACCAGAGGAATCGCCGCCGCCACAACTAAACCGGCACGCAGCCCGAGCGAGACGAAAGAGACGGCCAGCACGATAAAGATGGCTTCACCGAGCACCCGCACAAATCCGCTGACCGCGTCGTTGACCACCCGCGACTGATCCGCCACTTTCGTTACCTCAATTCCGTGCGGCAGTTGGCTGGCAATCCGCGACATTTTGTCCGTTAACGCGTGGCCAAAATCCAGCATATTGCCGGTCGGCGCCATGGAGATCGCCAGCCCAATCGCTGGCTTACCGTTGACGCGATAAAGCGGCGTTGGTGGTTCCGCCGCCACACGCGTCAGCGTGACGATATCGGTCAGGGGAATGTAGCGATCGTTGATGTGCAGCGTCACGGCGCGCAGGCTCTGTTCCGAGTTGAAGGCACCGCTGACGCGCAGCGCGATGTTATCGCTGTTGGTGCGAATGACGCCTGTGGGTGACAAGGCATTCTGCGCCTGCAAGGCATCGGTGACCTGTTGCAGGCTCAGGCCCATTCCCGCGAGCGTGCGCGGAGAGAAGCTCGCCACAATCTGCTCCTCCTGCACGCCGAGCAACGCAATTTTGCCGACATCCGGTACGCTCATCAGCCGATCGCGAATCGACTCAACGCGATCGCGCAGTTCACGTGTGCTGAATCCTTCAGCAGTAAAACCGTAAATCGTGCCAAAGGTATCGTCAAAATCATCATTGACCGCCGGTGCCGCAACGCCCGCAGGCAGCGCGGAGCTGACATCCTGCATTTTCTTGCGTACCTGATACCAGATGTCCTGCACTTTGCCGGGCGGCGTGCTGTCGCGCAGATTGACAAAGATAACGGTTTTACCGGGATGCGTTTCGCTCTGCACGTAATCCAGATAGGGCACTTCCTGCAGCTTTTTCTCCAGCGGTTCAGTCAGCAGTTGCACCGTATCGTCGAGATCGGCACCGGGCCACTGCGCGGAGACCACGGCGGTTTTGATGGTAAAGGCGGGATCTTCGTTGCGCGGCAGCGCCTGATAGCTGAGCACGCCAGCGCCAAGGATCATCAGCATCAGAAAAGCCATCAGCTGTTGATGAGCCAGCGCCCAGGCGGAAAGGTTGAATTTATCGCGAGCGGAAGGTTCACTCATGGCTGCTCATCTCCCCGCGCAACCGCTTCGCCATCGCGCAGTGTGCTGACGCCTGCCGTGACCACGCTTTCGCCTGCCGTGAGACCACTGGCGATATAGACTTCGCTGGCGGTGAAGCGGGAAATCACCACCGTGCGGCGTGTGACCTTGCCGCGCTGCGCATCCAGCACAAACACCGCCGGTTTGTCCGCCAGGCGCGTCAGCACGGATGCAGGAAGGATAAAGGTGCGGGGATCGCTCTCCGGTAGTGCCACGCTGACGCTGGCGCCCAACAGCATCGCTGGCGGTGGATCGTCTAGCGTTAATCGAACCCGCCAGGTCCGCGTTTGCGGGTCGGCCTGCGGGCTGATATCGCGCAGATGCGCCTGCGCGGCGATCGCCGGTGAAGAGAGCAGGGACACACGAAAGGCATCGCTGGAGAGTGAGGAAAATGCTGCCGGGAAAGGCACATCCAGAACCACATCCCGCCGCGCACCGCTTGCCAGTGACATCACCGTTTGACCGGCGCTTACGACCTGTCCGGCAGAGGCGCTGACGGCGGTGATCACGCCGCTGAAAGGAGCCGTCAGCTGCGTCCAGCGTAGATTTTCCTGCGCGCTGTTGAGTGCGGCTTCGCTGCTTTGCAGGTGCGCCGCAGCGGATTGCCAATCGGATTGCGCGCTGTCGAGCTGCGCCCGTGCAATCGCACCGGAAGGCATTAACTGTTTCATACGATGTAGATTCAGCGCCGCAACGCGTTCAGTTGCCCGCGCGCTGTCGGTGTCCGCCATCGCGCTGCGTAACGCATTGGCGGTAGTGCTGCTCTCTAACGTTGCCAGCACCTGACCGGCGTCAACACGATCGCCCACTTCGGCAGGGCGTGTCAGAATCCGCCCATCCAGCCTGAAACCCAATGATGTTTCGTCGTGGGCATGAATATCGCCGGTCATCTGCACCTGTTGCCCTTGCAGGGCGGGCTTAACGGTGATGAATTTTACCGGTCGGGGAGGCGCGGGTGGTAAGGGATCGCGTGGCCCGCATGCAGTCAGCGACAAGGCGATGACCACCATGCAGGGCAACAATGGCAGCAACGTTATCAGGCGTTGTGCATCGATAAGATGGTCGGCCGCCTGTTTGACCAGGCCGGTGAAAGAGTCAGTCATGGCGCCACTCCGTACAAGGATTTGGCGCCATTAAAACGGCTAACTGTCGAGATTCGTTGTACGGCGAGTCAAGATCCTGTCAAGAGCGCTTAAAACGGTGCCGGACTGACGTCCGGCAGGAAAATCGCCAGGCTGAGGCCGCCCTCTTTGGGCAGTTTGGCGCTGATCCTGCCGCCGTGCGCCGCGCAGATGGCGCGGGCGATCGACAAGCCCAGCCCGCTGCCGCCTGAGTGGCGCGCGCGCGAGGTTTCACCGCGCGTGAAGCGTTCAAACATCTCGGGCAGAAATTCAGGCGCCACGCCGGGGCCATCATCTCTGAATTCGATGCTGCAGCCTCCCGGCACCGCGCGGGCAGTAATCTGCAACTGGCCCGCAGGTTTGCCATAGCGCAAGGCGTTTTCAATCAACACGCTAAACACCTGACCCAGGCGGAAGGGATCGGCGCGGCAGGTGAGCGTGCTGTCTGCTGCCACGCTGATGATCATGCCGCTGGCTTCGGCTTGCGGTCGCACCCAGGCCACGCGCTCCCGCGCCAGTTCTCCGGGGTTGATCTCATGCAGATCCAACTTGAGTTGCCCGGCGTCGGCCAGCGACAGCAGGTGGAGCTCATCAATCAGTCGGCTCATGTGGCGCAGCTGTTTCATGATCATCTCCAGCTGCTGCGGTTCGGGCTGAAACACGCCATCCAGCAGACCTTGTAACCGACCAATGGCTGCCGTCAGCGGCGAACGGAGTTCGTGTGCCAGCGCCACGTGCGAGGCGCGCAGTTCACGATCGTAGAGCGCCAGCTGCTGGCTCATGCGATTAAAGTCGTGTGCGAAGTGCAACAGCTCCGCCGGCGCGCTTTTTACAATGGTGGCGGCGGAACCAAACTGCCCTTCGGATACCCGATCAGCGGTTTTTTTCAGGTGGCTAAACTGCAACGCCAGCGGGCGGGCGTTGCGCAGAACGGTGAAGGCAACAAACGGCGTAATGATGAAAATCAGGATGATCACCATCAGCCAGTCAGCGGCACCCACCGAAGGATCGGAGTAGCGCACGCCCCAGCGTTCATCAACGATCTCGTGGAAGCGTGGCAGATTGGTTTGCGGATGCGCACGCAGTGTCAGAAATTCCTGGCGCATCGCCGGCGGCATATGGTGGATGATCCACAGGTTTTGCAGCGCAAAGCGCAGGAACATAATGCCGGCGACGGCAATCACCGTGACGATGGCCAGCGTCAAAATACGCACGCAGATCCAGCGCCACAGCGTTTGAGGAGGTGACTTTTTCATGGCTGTCTGAACCTGTAACCCACGCCGCGCACGTTAAGTAATATCTCGGACAAACCGGCGTTTTCGAGCTTCTTACGCAGGTTGTAGACGTGGGTGTCGATCACCCTTTCCAGCGCCTCGCTTTCAGGCATACAGGTTTCGATCAGATAGTGACGGCTGAGTGCGCGCACCGGCGCTCGCATCAGGGTCACCAGCAGGGAAAATTCGGTTGGCGTGAGTTCAACGCGTGTTGGCTGTTGCTCTGGCTGCGCGACCATTGCAGTCATCGCGGCGGTATTAACCTCAAGCGCCTGCCAGCGCAGCACTTCATCCTCCGCAACGGCCGCCCGGCTGCGGCGCAGCACCGCCTGCACGCGCGCCACCACTTCGCCCGGATGATAGGGTTTCACGACGTAGTCATCCGCGCCTAAGCGCAGCGCGCCGATTCTGTCGGGCGTGTCGGTCATCGCGGTAATCATAATCACCGGCGTGTCCGCGCGGCGTCGCACGGCAGCCAGCACCTCGGTGCCGTTCATGCCGGGCAACATGATGTCGAGCAGAATGAGATCGGGTTTCCACTTCTCAACGCGCTCAAGTCCGCTATGCCCATCGCCAGCAATCTCCACGGCGTATCCTTCACGTAGCAGATAGGCTTCCAGCACGTCTGCCGCGTCTGCATCATCCTCAATAACCAATACTCGTCTGTTGTTCATGGCTCACCTTGACAGTTTCTTCATAAATCCCTGGCACGTTATTGACAATGCTTCGGGATACTCCAATCCGTGACGCAACGCCCGGGCAAGGGGCTAAAAACAGATGGGTAACTGAGGTGACACGATGATAACGAGAAAAAAGGCGCTGTACAGTGGCTGTTTGTTACTGGTCAGTATCAGTACCAGCAGCCGCGCTGATGACAGCGCAGCGCAGGATGGCGTGATGATTGGCGTGGGCGCGCAGACCACGCCGACATACAGCGGCGCAGATAAGCAACGCTGGCAAGCGGTGCCGATGTTGCAGGCCAGAAAAGGTGCCTTTTTCGTCGATTCGCAAAAGGGGGTCGGCTACGATCTGCAAAGCGACAGCGGCCTGTATCTGGAGCATTCGCTGGGATATGGCCTGGGCAGGGCAGACAAGGATTCCGACTGGCGCGACGGTTCTGACAAGCTGCGTGGCATGGGCACAATAAATGCCACGCTCAACACCGCTATTGCGGCCGGTTGGGCGGTCTCGCCGTGGCTGGTCCTCGAAGCGAAAGCCGTGCTGCCGCTGACAGACAGTCAGGGCGTGAATTATCGCACCTCGGTAACATTAATTCCGCTGCAAAGCCAGCAGGATAGCCTTTCCTTGCAGACGTCCGCGCTATTTGGGGATGCGCGTTACATGCAAACCTGGTACGGCGTTAGTGCGCGTCAAAGCGTGAAAAGTGGCTATGCGACTTACTCACCGGCAGCGGGATTTTATGGGGTGGAAACCGACCTGACATGGAGTCATCAGTTTACCCAGCATTGGGGCGGCGCGTTAAGTGCGGGCTACACGTGGCTGGACGATCACGCGGCGGACAGTCCCATCGTGTTCAGGCAGAATCAGCTGACCGCAACAGCGGCGGTGACCTATACGTTTTAAGATTTGAATGGTGTTTAAGCCCGCACCGCTGTAAGGAAATCCACTACAGCGGGCGGCTTGAGTGAGAAAGATTATTAATGCGGAACTTCAGAGATCTCTTTCACGTCACTTTTATTGATTTGCTGCTTCACGCCATTGGCATCGACGTAACCCAGCAGGCCGGTTTCAGCATCCTGTGGTTTGCCATCGGTGACGATGGTGCGTCCATCATTGGTGTGGATAGCGTACGAGGTACGCGTACATCCGGTTAACGCGGACAGGGCAATAAGCGCAGTAATAGAAAGCAAAATTGATTTTTTCATTAGTCTCTCCAGGCTGTTAAAAGGATATTAATTATCCAGTTCGCTCATGTTGGTAATCTTGTCGCGATTGATCTGCTCAGTTTTACCGGTTTGCGCATCCTTGTAAGAAACAAGGCCCGTGTCACTGTCGATTTGCGGCTTACCAGACGTCACAATCGTGCGTCCGTCGGTGGTCTTAATCGCCTGATTTGAAGAGCAAGCGGTCAATGTCATTGCCATAAAAGTGCCAAGAAATGCCGTTGCCAGTACTGTTTTTTTCATCGTGATGAGTTCCTTTCAGTGGAATAAGTTTTAACTACCTAAATAGCTTAGAACATTTTCCCGAAACAGCCAGAAACCCGGCGCATCTGCGCTGTTTAACCCGACTCAGATGGCGGTTCATGCCGCGCGCTTAGCGGATCTCATTCACATACATAAAGTGTTCAGTACTAAAACGGTGGTGCGCCAAAATTACCGGCAGGGCACTTTGATCAAATGAAACTTCATCAATCACCATCACGGCGTGCGGCAAGCTCAGCTCCAGCAGCGCCGCATCCTCTTCATTCGCCAGCGTAGCGGTAATTTGTTCACGCACGGCGGCGACGCGCAGGTCGTAGCGCTCAAACAAATAGCGATAAAGCAGCGGCGGTAAATGATCGGCTGCTGGGAAATCGGCCAAACGCGCCGAAGGCAGCACCAGCGTTTCATGCATCGCGGCGATGCCCTTCACGCGACGCAAACGCTTCAGCCGGATCACTTCATCGCCCTGACCAATTTGCAGTTTCTCTGCTTCTTCGGCGCTGGCATGACTCAGTTGATAATCCAGTAATCGGGTATCGGATTGCAGCAATCCGCCGGTTTTATCATGCAGGCGAAAATACTGGAAAAAGTGGCTGAGATTGTGCAGCGGCGCCCAGCCGGTCACCACGGTGCCGGTTTTGCGACGACGCATCAGCATGCCTTCCGTGGTCAGCGCCGCCAGCGCTTTGCGCACCGTGCCCACCGATACACCAAACTTCGCCGCCAGGCAATTTTCACTCGGCAAAATCGTGCCCGCGGGCAGTTCACCTTGCAGGATCGATTCGCTGATATGGCGCTTGACCACTTCATACAGCGGCGCACCTTCACCTTCGCTGAGTCTGGCGAAAGGTTGAGCGTGGTTCGCGTCATAGTTTTTTTGCATGTTTCCGATTACCGATTGACCTCAGTCGTTGAATTGCATTATCTATAAACTATATAGAAATACAACAGATGATAATCCTATGACGCAAAATCCACGTTTTAACAACGCATTAGCGATGATTGCTCATGACGGCGCGCAAATGACGGATGACCTTAAACAGATGCTGGAGGTGGATACCTGCTTCCCGCCAGGCAACGGTTATGGCGCATTTGCTGACCTGATGACGCACTTGTTAGCACCGCTGGATTTTCACTTTGCGCGCGTCTCCGTGCCGGAACATTTATGGCAGGCACCGGACGGCAGCGCGTACGGTGAACGCGTCAATTTGCTGGCATCGCTTGATGCCGGTGCCGCTGAAAACTGCAATCTCTATTTCCACACCGATACCGTGCCCGCCGGCGATGGCTGGCGTTTTCCAGCGCTCACGCTGACCGCAGCGGAAGGCAAGCTGTTTGGACGCGGCGCGGCAGACATGAAAGGCACCATTGTTGCCGCGATGGCGGCAGTGCGCGCGGCACAGGCGGCGGCCATCCCGCTGCGTTTTAATCCGGTTTTTCTGCTGTGTAGCGATGAAGAGGGCGGCTTGTATCCCGGCATTCGTTATCTGGCGGAACAACAGCTTTTCTCCGGTCACCTGCTCAGTTTCAACGGCGGCGCGGTGCCGCGTATCTGGGCCGGTTGCTTTGGCAGCATCGATCTCAAAGTGATTATCACCGGACGTTCGGCGCACTCCGGCGATCCGGTTAACGGCGTTAATGCTATTGAAGCGGCGCTGCCAATGATGAACGCGCTTTATCAGCTGAAGCTCGAGGTGGAACAACGCACCTCGGCGATGCCTTCTCCGCCGCACTATCACGGCAAACCGTTGACGTCACTGTTAACGCTGGCCGCTGCGCAGGGCGGCAGCAAAGGATCAACCATTCCTGAACGGTTTGAGCTGCTGATTAACCGCCGCTACGCGCCGGAAGAGCGCTTTGACACGGTGTGGCAGGAGCTGACGCACTGTGTGGAAAGTGCGATGCGCGACAGCCCCGCGCTCGACGTCACGCTGCAAATGATTGGCCATCTGGCGCCGGTCGCTAATCCGGACGGTCCGCACTGGCCGCGCTGGCAGGCGGCGCTGAGTCAGGGTTTTGGCTTCCAACCCAGCGAGTTCCAACCCTGGGGATCGTCCACCAGTTCCGATATGGGCTGGGCCCAGCAAGCCGGGATTCAGGAGATTTTACTCGGCGGCCTCGCCCGTCCTGACAACCGCATTCATGCCGCCGATGAGTACACCACGCTGGCAGATGTGATCGCACTTTCGCAGTCCATTCTGGCGTATCTCGCCGATGATTTTCAGCCAACCCAGGGTAATTAACTAATCACGAGGAAGAGAAGATGTGCGCAATGAAAGGGTTAAACCGCAGACAGTTTATCGCCAGTTCTACCGCTCTGACGGGCGCAGCGATGCTGCCCTGGTCGTTCTCGGCCCATGCCGCGCAGGTGGCGAGCGCCACGCCGGGCGGCACGGCGCGTAAAGGCGGTGTGCTGCGCATCAGCGTTGATCAAGCCGTCGGCGTGTTAAATCCACATCAGGTGCGCGTCAACCCGGAATATCTGGTGGCGGAACTGCTGTACAGCGGCTTAACGCGTCTGACGCAGGAGATGAAAGCCGAAGCCGATTTGGCGCATTCCTGGCAGGCCAGCGCCGATCTTAAACAGTGGACGTTTACCCTGCGCCCGAACCTGAAGTTCAGCGACGGTTCCGCGCTGACTTCCGCCGATGTGGTCGCCAGCCTGCAGGCGCTGCTCGATCCGAAAAATGCCTCGCCAGCGTTGCATAACATTGGGCCGATTAACGCCGTCAGCGCGCCAGATACCAACACGGTTTTGATTGAAACCGATGCGCCTTACGCCGATTTGCCGGTGATGCTGGCTTATCCGGATGCGAAAATCATCCCCGCCAGCATCGCGCAAGGCCAGTATGACAAGCTGAGCAAAGCCTCGTTCGGTGCCGGTCCTTTCCAACTGGTCTCCTACGATCCAGAACGCAAAATTGTGGTGAAGCGCAATCCGCATTACTACGATCCGGCGCGTCCCTATCTGGATGGCGTAGAAGTGGTGGTCTATCCCGATGGCATCGCGGAGAGTTCCGCGCTGATCTCCGGTGACACCGATCTGATGCTGAGCGCGCAGTCGAGCGAGTTCGCGCGCCTGTCCAAATCTTCCGGCGTGCTGCCGCTGCGCGTGGCCTCCGGCCAGTTCCTCAATGTGAACATGGGCTGCGACCAAAAACCGTTTAACGATGTGCGGGTACGTCAGGCGCTGGCAATGTGCGTTGATCGTCAGGCGTCGGTGGATTTCGTGGCGGATGGCCTGGGTTCACCGGGCAACGACACGCCGATTAACGGCGCGTATCCGTTCTTCGCCAACCTGGCAAAAAAAGCGGTGGATTACAGCAAAGCCAAAGCGCTGCTGGCGGAGGCCGGTTATCCCAACGGTATCGATTTAACGCTTATCGCCTCCGACAAACCGGCCACCCGCACGCAGCTGGGCATTGCCCTGCGCGAGATGGCGAAACAGGGCGGTTTCCGCATCAACGTGCAGACCATGGCGCACAGCACCTATCTCGATCAGGTGTGGAAGAAGGGCAACTTCTACGTTGGCTTCTACAACATGCAGCCGACGCCAGACGCGGTGTTCTCGCTGCTCTACACCTCAACCGCATCGTGGAATGAAACGCGCTGGAACAACGCGGAGTTTGATAAAGCGGTAAGTGCGGCGCGTGAAACCCGTGATGAAGCACAGCGCACCACGCTGTATGGCAAAGCGCAGCAGCTGATGCATGACGAAGTGCCATCGGTGATCCCGACCTTCTTCGATCTGCTCGCCGCCAGCCGCGATTATGTCGGCGGATATCATCTGCATCCGCGCGGTGCGGTATTCCGTCTTGACCATATCTGGTTAACCGACAAAGCGCCGAAGCGCGCAGCGTAAGGAGCGAACGTGACAGCAAGTTATCTGCTCAAACGCCTTCTGCTGATGGTTTACACCTTGTTAGTGGTGTCGCTGCTGGTTTTTGGCATCACGCAACTGTTACCGGCCGATGCGGCTGTCACCTTGCTGGGACAAAACGCCACGCCGGAAGCGCTAGCGGCGGTGCGTGAACGTCTGGGGCTGGATGCCCCAGCGTGGCTGCAATATTGGCATTGGCTGACACAGGCGCTGCAGGGCAACTTTGGCGTATCGATGCGCAATGGTCTTGAAGTGGCGCCGACGCTGCTGACGGCATTATCACGCTCGCTGCTGCTGGCGGTGTGCGCCTTAATTCTGATGCTGATTATCGCCATACCCCTCGGCATCTGGGCGGCGGTGCGCCGTGGCAAAACCGCCGATGTGCTGGTGAGTGTCATCTCCTATATCGGCATCTCCTTCCCGGAGTTCGTCACCGCCACGCTGGTGCTGCTGCTGTTTGCTGATGTCTGGCAGATTTTGCCCGCCACCGGCTATGTGCCGCTCAGTGAGAACGTCGTCAGCGGGATTCAGCACCTGATTCTACCTTCGGTGACCGTGGCGCTGATTCTGGTGGCGCACGTCTCGCGCATGGTGCGCTCAGAAATGGTCGATGTGTTGCATACCGATTACATCCGCGCCGCGTGGCTAAAGGGCTTATCGCGTCGCCGCATTCTCTGGCGACATGCGCTGCGTAACGGCTTGTTGCCGACCATCACTATTGTGGCGCTGGATGTTGGTTATCTGCTGGGCGGCATTGTGGTGGTGGAGGAGATCTTCGCCATTCCCGGCATTGGCCGCGAACTGATTGTCGCCGTGCAGGCGCGCGATCTGCCCACCATTCAGGCTGGCGTGATGATTCTCGCCGCGACCTATTCAGTGGTGAACTTCCTGGCTGATTTGGCCTATGTCACTCTCGATAAGCGGATCTCCTATGCCTGATATGTTGAAACGTTTGCTGCGTTCACCGCAGGGTGCCGCTGGCGTGCTGATTATCTTGCTGGCGCTGCTGATGGTGGTGGGCGGTGCGCACGTCGCGCCTTTTGACCCCGAATCGATCTCCATCCTGACGCGCTATAAGCCGCCCAGCGCGGAACACTGGTTTGGTACCGATCAGATGGGCCGCGACATCTTCAGCCGCGTAATGGTGGGCGCACGCTCAACCATTCTACTGTCGCTGCTGGCGACCGCGCTGGCGATGGTAATCGGTTCGGTGCTCGGTACCGCCAGCGCCTATCTGGGCGGCAAATTTGATGAGTTCATGATGCGCACCATGGATGCGGTGATGGCGATTCCCAGCCTGCTGTTTGCGTTGCTGATTGTCAGCACGCTTGGGCAGAGCAGCATGAACGCGGTGCTGGCGATCACTATCGCCTTTGTGCCGGGCATGGTGCGCATCTCGCGCAGCGTGGCGTTGGCCGCCCGCCAGCAGGATTACATCAACGCCGCCATCGCGCGCGGCGAAGCCGGGCACTACATCATTCTGCGAGAAATGCTGCCGAATATTCTGGCGCCGATCATCGTGGAAGCCACCATTCGCGTCGCCTTCGCCATCATGCTGTTTGCCACCCTGAGTTTTCTGGGGCTGGGCGCGCAGCCGCCAGAGCCAGAATGGGGATTGATGGTCTCTGAAGCGCGCGCTTACTTCTTTAATGCGCCGTGGATGATGATGATTCCGGGCTTCGCCATCGCATTGGTCGCCATTGGGTTTAATTTACTGGGTGACGGGCTGCGTGATGTGCTCAACCCAAGGAGCCACTGATGAGTGACAAGCTTACACCGGTGCTGTCGGTGGAAAATTACAGTCTCGATTACGCGTTAGCCAAAGGACATGCGCTACCGGTACTGTGTGACATCAACCTGCAGGTGATGCCCGGCGAAGTGTTGGGGCTGGTGGGCGAATCGGGTTCCGGCAAAACCACGCTCGGCTGGGCGATCATGCGCTGGCTGGCGGGCAATGCGCGCGAGCTGCAGGGCGATATTCGTCTCAACGGCGAGAGCCTGCTGACTTTACCCGCGGCCAAACTGACAGCGCTGCGCGGTGCCAAACTCGGCATGATTTTTCAGGATCCCAGCGCCTCGCTCAATCCCACGCTGACATTGGGTGAGCAGGTCACCGAAGTGTTACGCCGCCATCGCGGTTTATCGGCGCGTGAAGCGCAGGAGATGGGCGAATCGCTGCTGCACGACGTTGAACTTAAAAATCCGGCGCGCATGATGCGCCGCTATCCGCATCAGGTGTCGGGTGGCGAGAAGCAGCGCATCCTGATCGCCACCGCGTTTGCCTGCCAGCCGGACTGCATGATTTTTGATGAGCCAACCACCGCGCTGGATGTGATCAGCTCGGCGCAAATCCTCGATCTGTACGAGCGTTTGCGCGAAGAGACCGGCGTTGCGTCGCTCTACATCTCGCACGATCTGGCGTTGGTGGCCAAAGTGGCTAATCGCGTCTGTGTGCTGGAACAGGGACGCATTGTCGAACAGGCCGACACGCGCAGCCTGTTTAACGCGCCGCAAAACGCCTATACGCGCAAGCTGATTGAGGCGGTACCCAATCCGCAGCACCGGCTGGTGCAGGACGCGCCCGGCAACCAACCGTTACTCGGCCTGAAGCAGCTGACCATCGATTACGGCAAACAAGGTTTTCTTGATCGTCTACTGAAGCGTGAAGGCAATACCACGCGCGCCGCCAATGCGGTTGCGCTCACCGTGCATCAGGGAGAAATTCTCGGCGTGGTTGGTGAATCGGGTTCCGGCAAATCCTCGCTCGGTAAAGCCATTACCGGCCTGGTGCCGTTCAGCGGCGAGCTCGACTTTTGTGGCTACGCGCTGCATGGCCGGGCGCAAATGGATAAAGAGTATCGCCGCCGCGTGCAGATGATTTTCCAGCATCCTGATGCCTCGCTGAATCCGCGCATGACCATTGGCGAAATCATCGCACGGCCACTGCGGTTGTATGGTTTACCCGCAGGTGAAACCGAAGCGCAGGCGGTCGCGCGCCTGCTGCAGGAAGTGCGTTTGCCGGCGGAGTTTGCGCAGCGTTATCCGCATGCATTGTCGGGCGGCCAGAAGCAGCGCGTCGCAATCGCCCGTGCCTTTGCCAATCCGCCGGATTTGGTGATTTGTGACGAGATCACCGCCGCGCTCGACGTCTCGGTGCAGGCCACCATTATCGAGCTGCTGCTGGAACTGCGCCGCCGATACGGCACCGCGTATCTGTTTATCACCCACGATCTCAACCTGATTCGCCAAATCGCCCATCGTGTCGCCGTGATGTATCGCGGTGACGTGGTGGAAGTGCTGCCCGGCGACAACATGACGGCGCTGGCGCAACATCCTTATACCCGTGCACTGCTTGATGCGGTGCATATTCCCGACTTATCCAAGTCCGTTGCATGACGAGAGAAACATGAAGCCTGAACAGTTGATTCATCATATCGATCGCGATTTTTGCCTCTCATTCCTGGCAAAAATGGTGCAGCACAAAAGCTACAGCGCCACCGATGGCGAGCGTGAATTGGCGAAATACATGGCCGCGCAGATGGCGCAGCTGGGCCTGGAAACCGAACTGCAGAACGTGCCCGGCGACAGGCTGAATGCCATCGGACGATTGGCAGGCAGCGGCGGCGGCAATAGCCTGCTGTTCAACGGGCATCTGGATACCAATCCAGTCACCGAAGGCTGGACTGTCGATCCCTGGGAAGGAAAAATCGACGAACAGTTTATCTACGGTATCGGCGTTTCGAACATGAAAGCGGGTGATGCCGCCTATTTTTGCGCGTTGAAAACGCTGATTGATGCCGGTGTGAAGCTGAAAGGCGATGTGATTTTGACATATGTGGTGGGTGAGTTGCAGGGCGGCATTGGTACGCTGGCGGCGATTGAGCAAGGCGTGCGCGCCGACTACTTCATCAATGCCGAACCCACCGATCTGCAAGCGCTGACCATGCACGCCGGTTCGCTGATGTTTACTATTGAGCTCACCGGCGATACGCGCCATCTGTCAAAACGGGAAGAAGCGGTGGATGCGATCAGCGCTGCCGTCGAGCTGATTCCGCAGATTAACGGCATGATCTTTAGCGGCGCGAAAACCGCTGAGCATCGCAAGATTAACCGTGGTCATATTGGTACCGTGCATGGCGCGTTAGGCCGCGATCTGGAAGAGTGGCGACCGCCGCAGGTGGCTGACTTTGTGCGCTTAAAAGGCTCGGCACGTTTCGCGCCAGGACAAACGGTGGAAGGTGTGCTCGCCGATCTGCAGGCGCTGCTGAATACCTTATGCCAACGCTATCCGGGCCTGAAAGCCGAGCTTTATGATGATGGCATTCGTGATAAACCCACCATGTTACCGTTCGAAGTCTCACCGGAATCCGCCATCGTCAAAGCGGTGAATCGCGGCTGGAAAACCGTGCGCGGCACCGAACAGCCCACCGGCGTGATCACGCCTCCGGCGTTCTTCGGCACCGATGCGGCACATCTCTATCAGCATGCGGGCATGGAAGGGATCGTCTGTGGGCCAGGCGGCAAATACAACACCATGCCGGATGAGCGCGTAGAAATCAGTGAATTCCTCGATATGGTGCGCATCTATCTGCTGGCCATTCTGGAGATTTGTCAGCCGGTTGAGGCCGCTTAATGCAGGTTTAAGCGCTGATGAGAGCTGATAGGATTTAGCCTGACGCAGGACGTTGAACTGAATGATTTATCAGTAACCGTTCCCGCATTACGTTTCGATATGAAATAGGCCACTACGGAGAACATCGTGAGCTATGCCATTTACCGCGAGGCGCATTAAATGGCGTGGTTTTGATGCTTACCAATATTCGGGTTTAACCGCAGGTTTTTTATGCGTTGCAACCCGAACAGGAAACTGGCATGCATCAAGCTCTTCATTGGTGATCGTTCTGCGTATCCAGTGACTATGATTCTGCAGTGAACCCGGAACACCACGTACGTTGCCCTGGCGGTGCGGCAAAATGATCCCGATACGAATGTCGGGAAAATCTTCGCGAATCGCCTTAAGTGCTGGCGTCATGTCGGTGTCAGCCGATACTAACACCAGCTGCGCGATCCTCTCTTCTATTGGCAACTTCTGCTGTTTAGCAAACAAACGATACATGCTGATGGCAATATTCACGTCGGTTTCTTTCTCTTCCAGCTCCCAGATATCTACCTTATCCAGACGTGATGCGGGTACTTTTTTACTAATGAAACGCGGAGCCCGAGCGTGCTCAAGTCGATGACGTCCGGAGAAGATATTTATTCCGGTCGTTTTCAGCGCGCGAATATAAGTATCCTGAGCGTGTCGGGATGCAATACCGCGTGTGGCGAGGTGGGGAATAACCGAGGAGGTATAATAATTTATTGTTTCAATTATGGCAGTCGGATCCTGTACCCGGCATATATGTGACAGCAGCAATGACAAGTTGAGCCATTTATAAGGCGTACCTGCAAGGAGTCCATAAAATACATTGTATCCATCAATGAATATTGCAGTACGCACTCTTATCCTTCCATAAGATACGAAAAAACCGGCCTGAGCCGGTTTTTTCACCCTAACGGCCAGCGAACTGAATCGCTGCGTACAGGGTTGAGTTGTGTGGCTAACTTATCAGCATTACTGGCTAAACTCAAGTTGCTCAAGGTGAAATCTAAGCCATAAAGTTTGTAAAATTAGGCTCTTCTTTCGGCTTCAGCAATAGTGCTGCAGTATTTAACTTTGAAAAATCAGGAGATATGCGAATGGTCTTGCTTCAGATTAATGGTAATTCTAATTAAAAGTAACGAGTGCAAATGAAATTTTAAAATATCCATTAACCTGAATTGCTAATTTAAATAACTATCTCAACTGACTATCCTTACTTCCACGGCGGTTATAACCGCTGATCGCCGCCTGTTTTTTATCGATCTTGCTCTGGCAATTCACGCAGTAACGCACGCCAGCCAATGCCGCGCGACGCGCTTCCGGGATCGGTTCGCCGCACTCGTCGCAAAATTCAGCACTTTCACCGTGCCCGAGATTTTCACGCGCGCGGGCCACCGCATCATCTACCGTGGCATCAATTTGTTTGTGCACCGCACCGTCTTCTGACCAACCGCCAGCCATACTTCACCTCCGCAAATACTCATGCTCTGAGTATAAGACATGACGTGATTTGTGCCGGGCAGCTCAAATTTTCACGCGTATTTAACATGGTTGACACATCATCGCGCGCCATCCTAGACTGCGGCTTGTTCCAAGGGGTGCTCTGTTAAGGGGCTGAGATTCTACCGGCTGGCGTGTATGCGCGAGCAACGTAGTGACCCTCCGAACCTGATCCGGCTAATACCGGCGTAGGGATGCGGAACCGCAGGGCGATATCGCGCCCTGATTCCCTCTTTGTGCTTTGTAGCGGACAGTTCGCGCTCTTCAGGCGTTGCCTGAGAGTCTCTGCGCAATCGCAAAGGTGGCGACGCACATGAACGAAACTCACATCATCCAGGCTCTGCTGACATTTCTGCAGCGCGAAGATAGCTCAGACGACGATTTCAACCAGCTGGCCCTCGAAATCTTCGCTTATCAGTTCGCACACAATCCCCCTTATCGCCGCTTCGCCACTCAGCGCGGACGCACGCCGCTGACGGTAAAAAACTGGCGCAACATTCCCGCCATCCCGATTAATGCCTTCAAAGATCTGACGCTCAGCTGCCGTCCCACCGAACAAATTGCCGAGATCTTTATGACCAGCGGCACCACCGGCACGGTAAAAGGGCGCAGTTACCATTCGACGTTGGAGGTATGGAAAAAATCGATGCTGCTCAATTTCCGCCGTCGCTTTATGGCGGGCCGCGATCGCATCCGCATGGGCATTTTGTTCCCGGATACCGTGGCGATGCCGAACTCCTCGCTGGCGACCTATCTTGATTTGGCGATGAAGGAGTGTGGCACGCCGGACAGCGAAGTAATGGTGGGCGAACATGGCCTCGAAACCAGTCGTCTGTTCAGTGCGCTGGAACAGGCCGAAGCAGGTGGCGAACCCTACGCGTTGCTGGGCGCCAGTTACAGCTTTGTGCCTCTGCTGGATGACATGCAGCGCCAAAAACGCCGCTTCGCGCTGCCGGCAGGCAGTCGCATTCTCGATACCGGCGGTTTCAAAGGCCAGTCGCGCGAGATGGGCGCGGAAGAATTCTACGCTTCGCTCTCTCATGCCTTCGGCATTCCGCGTTCCCACTGCATCAACATGTACGGCATGACGGAAATCAGCACGCAGTTTTACGACGCGGGCAACGAGTGCTGCCCGCCGGTGAAATCCGGGCCGCACTGGATCCGCACGCGCGTGGTCAATCCGCTTACCGGTGATGATGTGCCGGACGGCGAAGTTGGCGTGCTGGTGCATCACGATCTGGCGCATTTCAACTCGGTGTCCGCCTTGTTAACGGAAGATGCAGGCGTGATGGTGCCCGGCGGATTCCATCTGCTGGGACGCGCGACCGGCGCTGATGCCAAAGGCTGTTCGCTGACCATGGAAGCGTTTCTCGCCAGCACGCAGGCACAGTCGTGAAAGAAATTGCCGGACATCTGCCGGGCCTCTCCGCTGACGAAGTGCATTGGCACACGCTGAGTTTCAATCATCGTGGCGAAAGCCTCGAGGTTTGCGTTCCGCAACTTGATGACGCGCAGATAAAGGCGCTCGCAGCGCGCATCCGCACCAACGCCCGCGCTTATCTCCAGCAGCTGAGCGTGGCGCAGATCATGGGCATCATTGATGCAGCGGTGGCGCGACTGCTCGATCGTCATCATCCACTGCGCATCAAGGCCGAAAAGCTGCTGCCCATCGTCACCGGTTACGATGCCGAGATGGTGCGGCTTGGCCTTACCGGCTATCTGAAAACCTTTCGTCAACCGCAGTTAAAGCGCTTTCTGGCGGAGGATTTCGCCGATCCGCAGATGCTCGACGATTTCCAGCCGCGCCCCAAAGGCGGCTTTGCGCGCGCATTTGGCCCGCAATTGTTAATGCATATCTGGGCGGGCAACCTGCCGGGCTTGCCGCTGTGGAGTTTGATCTGTGGTCTGCTGGTTAAGGCGGGCACCATCGGTAAACTGCCGGGCAATGAGCCGCTGATGGCAAGCTGGTTCGCGCAGTTGCTGGCGGAGATCGATCCTAACCTGGGCGAATGTATCGCGGTGGTGTGGTGGAAAGGCGGCGATGCGCAAACCGAACTAACGTGGCTGCGTCAGCCCGATGCGCTGGTGGCTTATGGCGGAAATTCAACGCTGGCGGCGATCCAACAGCGTTTGCCGGTTACCACGCGCTTTCTGCCGCACGGCCATAAAATCAGCTTCGGAATGGTGGCGCGTTCGGCGCTGAATGTACGGCAAGGCGCGGAGCTGGCGCGCCGCGTGGCGTATGACGTGATGCGTTACGACCAGGCCGGTTGTTACTCGCCGCAAATGCTGTTTGTCGAGCGCGGCGGCAAGGTGTCGCCGGATGAGTTCGCCAGCTACATCGCCCATGAACTCGCCGCGCTGGCGCACAAACATCCGCGCCGTCCGCTGGCGAGCGAAGAGATCAACAGCATTGCCGCGTGGCGTAATGGCGAGGAGATTCGCGCGCTGGGCGGCGATCGTACGCTTTACGGCGAGGCGGCAGACGATTGGGCAGTGGTGAGCGTTGATCATGCGGAGCCTTTATCGCCGGCGGCATTGGGCCGTACGTTGAAAGTGGTGTGCGTGGATGCGCTGGAAAAAGTGGTCGATTTGGTGGCGCCGCAGCGGCATTTTCTGCAAACCGCAGGCGTGGCGGCCGCGCCGCAGGCGTTGTTCGGCATTTCGGCTCTGCTCGGGCAAGTGGGCGTTACGCGCATCGCGGCGTTCGGCAATATGACCTCGCCGGAAGCGGGCTGGCATCACGATGGACGCTTTAGTTTGCTGGATCTGGTGACCATCACGGAGATCGAGCAGGGCGCAGAAGCGACCGCCGAGCATTACGCACCGTATGCGGAGTGACGCGGTAACAGATCGCACATACCGTAGCGGTGCAATTTATTACGCATCAATCCGCTGCGCGCGATAAATCGCGTCGCTACAGATTTTGCGTGACCATATCAACCTGGAGCCAAAATGAAATTCTTCAATCAAACAGTTCTGGTAACCGGCGCAAGCCGCGGCATTGGTGCAGCGATCGCTAAAGCCTTCGCCGCAGAAGGCGCGTTTGTGGTGGTGAACTATCTGCGCAATGAAGCTGCCGCTGCGGGCGTGGTTGAGGAGTGCCGCGCATTGGGCGGCGACGCGCTGGCGATTGCCGCCGATGTCACCTGTGAGCAGCGGGTCAACACGATGATGGAGCAGATCGTCAACGCCACCGGCCGCCTCGATGCGGTGATCAACAACGCTTTCGCACCCTACGTTTTCGACACTGAAAATCGTTCACGTTTTTGGGAAACGTCGTGGTCGGGCTATCAGTCGCAGTTCGATGGCGCGGTAAAAGCCGCCTATAACGTCTGCCAGGCGGCGCTGCCGTTAATGCGCACGCGCGTGCGCGGCAGTATCGTTAATCTCACCAGCGATCTGGTGGCGCGTCCTTCAGTGCCTTACCACGATTACATCACCGCCAAAGCGGCGCTAACCGGCTTTAGCCGCACGCTGGCGACGGAGCTGGGCCCGCTGGGAATTCGCGTTAACTGCGTGGCGCCCGGTCTGGTGTATCCCACCGATGCCAGCCAGGCAACGCGCGAAGCGGTGCGCGATTCTCTCACCGCGCAAACCCCGCTGCGGCGCATCGCGCAACCGGAAGATGTCACCGGCCCGGTGCTGTTTCTCGCCTCCGACTGGAGCGAATTTGTTACCGGGCAAACGTTGTACGTCGATGGCGGATTAGTGATGAATTGATCCCTACGGTCGCCATTCGCGGCGATCGGTTTAATCCTGGGCAAGCAAATAACTATCCAACCTGATCAACGCGATCACATATTTCGGCAACGCCTCCAGCAGCGATGGCAGATGGATTGTCTCGTCGGCACCGTGCGGCAATCCATGGCCTTCGGGTAAAAAATCGGGCGTGTTTGCTGCGGTTTTCCGGTAACCGGGCCCAAAGGTGATGGCGTTTGGCAGCTTCTTCGAATGGGTCACGCCGCCCATCGCGTAAGGGCGATCGTCATTGCCGGTGGTGTCATTCCACACTTGCTGCAGCAGCGAAATCACCGGATGTGAGGCCGGCAGGAAGAACGGAGCCACGTCGCGCCAGCCGGGATCGAGCGTAATGGTAGTAGCGGCTAACTGCTGCTGCAGCATCTCGACGATCTGCTCGCCGCGCCACGAAACCGGATAACGGATATCGCAGTCAATGCTCAGCGTGTCGGCGCGATGGCTGTACCACACGCCCGCGTTCAGCGTCAGTTTGCCGGACTCCGCATCTTCCAGCCCCAATCCGGCGCTCTCGCCATACGGCGACGCAAACAGCTGTACCAGCGTTTCCGCCAGCTGACGTTCGTGATCGCCCAATAGCTCCAGCTCAATCAGTGCGGTGAGCAGCACCTGCGTGGCATTCAGCGTGCCGTCGGGGAAGGCGGCATGCCCGCCGTTGCCGCGCACTTTCAGGGTGAAAGCGCCATCGTTTTCCGGCTTGATCGACACATAGGTCGCGGCAATGCCCTGCAGTAGCGCCAGCTTTTCACTAACCGCATGCTGATCGGCCTGCGCAATTCGCACGCTGGCGAAATCCGGCACGCTATTGCTGGCCGATCCGGCAACAATATCCGCCAGCACGCCCGACTCGGCGACATTCAGGGTAAAACTGAGTTGCCCTTTCTGCGCATTGTTCACCGGGAACATGCCATCGGTGACAATCGAATAATCGGGCACCGGACCGTTCTCCGCGAACCACGCCATATCGGCCATGTTGGTCTCTTCCGCCAGGCCATAAACGATGCGCAGATTGTGATGCAGCGGAATTTTCAGATCGCGCATCAGCTTTAACAGATAGAAATTGAGCACGCCGGGCCCTTTGTTATCCGCCACGCCGCGACCAATCACAAAATCGCCGTGCTGCGTTAGCGCAAAGGGCGGAAAGGTCCAGTTGTCGCCCGCTGGCACCACATCCAGATGGTTGATCAGCCCGATGTCGCGCGCGTGCTCGCCATAAATCACCGAACCGGCGTAGCCCTGATGCTGTTCGGTTTTGAAACCGGCCTGCTCGGCCTGATCTAACACCTGCTGCAAGATTTGCGCGCACTCGGGGCCAAACGGCGCGCCTGGCGCTGCGCGGTCGGCGCGACTGATGCTGGGAATAGCAATCCATTCGGCCAAATCATTGGTTAATGCGGCGCGGTGCTCCGCGATCCATTGCTGGATCTGCGGCAACAGCGCGCTTTCCTGAGGTGATAACGACGCGGACATAAGGCTTCTCCTTCAATTTATGCACAACATAAAACATTCCACCGCGTCGGCTTAGACGCGTTTGCGCGAACCATTGCTACCACGCAGCTAAGCGCCACTTCATGCGCATTCCTGCAAAGCTTAGCTATTTTTGTTGCTCGTATTGCATGGCAAAGCAACGGAGATTAACGCCCTACGACGCTAAGTCACCAGTAATGCAGGAGAATTAAGGTGGATAACAGCCCCGCAGCCGGAGCGACAGTCGGCGTGGATGTCGGAGGAACCTTTACCGATTTTGTTTTATTTGATCCGCAACGCCAGCAACGCTTTTTCCATAAACAGCCCAGCACGCCCGCCGATCCCGCTCTGGCGGTAAGTGACGGGCTGCGCGCCGTGCTGCTGAAAAGCGGTTTGCCCGCCAGCGCGCTATCGCTGGTGTTGCACGGCACCACGCTGGGCCTCAACGCCATTATCCAGCGGCGCGGCGCGGATATCGCGCTGGTGATCAGCGCCGGTTTCCGCGATGTGCTGGAGATCGCGCGTGCGCGTATGCCGTCCTCCTTTGATTTTCATGCCGACCGCGAGCCGCCTTTTTTACCGCGTCAGCGCGTGCTGGAGATCCCGGCGCGGTTTAGTCCCGCCGGTGAAGTGACGCAGTGGCCAACTGAGGCCGAACTGGCGATGGTGGCATCCGAGGTTCTGCAACTCAAGGTAAGCGCGGTGGCGCTGGTGACCATCAACGGTTATGCCAATCCCACGCGTGAAGCGGAACTGGCAAGCGCGCTGGCCGCAAAGTTAGGCGCTGTGCCGGTGCTCTCTTCGGCGCAGCTGTGGCCGGAGATTCGTGAATATGAACGCACGCTGGTGGCCGGGCTGAACGCCTATATTCAGCCGCTGATGCAGCGCTACTTTAACCGGCTAGGCGATTTACTGGCGCAGCAGGCGATTGACGTTCCCTTATTGATCACCGCGTCCAACGGCGGCGTGCTGCCGCTGGACGCCGCGCATCAGCGCCCGGTGGACACGCTGCTCTCCGGACCGGCATCCGGCGTGATTGCTGCGGCGCATCTGGCGTCCGGAACGGGCTTTGTCTCCTTTGATATGGGCGGCACCAGCAGCGATATCTCGCTGTCGCAGCAGGGCGAAATCGAACGCGTTAACCGCACCGAGATTGGCGGCCTGCCGCTGATTCTGCCGGTGGTGGGCGTATCGGCGATTGGTGCCGGCGGCGGCTCCATCGTGCATGTCGATGGTTTCGGCATTCTCAAGGTTGGCCCAGAAAGTGCGGGCGCGGATCCGGGCCCGGTAGCCTATCAGCGCGGCGGCACGCAACCCACTCTCACCGATTGCTATCTGGTGAGCGGCATCTTATCCGCCGACGCGGCGTTGGCGGGCACCATCACGCTGGATCACGCCGCCGCACTTCGCGCACTCAGCGAATTGGGCGAAACGTTAGGTTTGGCGGCCGAACAGGTGGCAAGCGGCGCTATCGCAGTAGCCACCGCGCAGATGGCGACCGAACTGAACAAAGCGCTGGCGCAGCGCGGATTGACCGCCGATGGCTTGACGCTGATTCCCTTTGGCGGTGCGGGCCCGACCCACGCCAACTTCTTTGCCGAAGAGGCGGGCATCAACCGCATTCTGGTGCCGCTGCGTCCCGGCACGTTCTGCGCCGAGGGCGCGATCAGCGCTGATATCCGCCGCGACTTTGTGCGCAGCCTGCGCATCAACGTTACAGCGGAGAGCTACGGCAAAATCGCCGCCACCGTTGCGGAGCTGCATCAGCTGGCGCAAAAGTGGTTTGCCGAACAGGCCAGCCGCCTCAGCGAGCGCGCCCATTATCGGGTGGAAGCGGATATGCGCTATGCCGGACAGGCCTACGAACTCAGCGTCACTCTCGGCAGCCCGGCAAGCATCACGCATCAGCAACTGCTGGAACGTTTTCAGCAGCTGCATCAGCAGCGTTATGGCTTTAACACGCCTGACGCGGCCATTGAACTCACCACGCTGCGCCTGTCGCTGAACGCCGCGCTGCCGCGCCCTACCGATAAAACTTTTAACTCTGAGAATGAGATTGATGAGCCAGTTTCGCGCCCACTTTATCTGCGCGGCGGCTGGGTGAATGCGCGCATCTGGCAACGTGTGAACATCGGCACGCAGAGCCACATTCACGGCCCGGCGGTGATCGAACAAGAGGATACCACCACGCTGATCTTGCCTGGCTGGTCGGCGTGCACCGATAGCAGCGGCAATCTGCTGATCGCGCGTGTAACGGGAGACGCAGCATGAAACTGGATGCCATCACTCTCGAAATCCTCAACCAAAAACTCACCGCGCTCACCGAAGAGATGTGCCACATCCTGCAGCGCACCGGACGCACGCTGTACGTCAAGGAAACCGCCGATTTTTGCTGCGCGGTGGCTGATCTGCAAGGCCGCTTCTTTGCCTATCCGAAAGGTATTGGCGTTTCCGGTTTTGTCGGGCTGAACGCGCTAACCGCGATTCAGGCGGTCGGCGAGGTTGCGCCCGGCGATGTGATTCTGACTAACGATCCCTGGCGCTCGCGCGGGCTGGCGACGCATCTGCCAGATTTGCAGGTGCTGGCGCCGTGGTTCGTCGATGGCGAACTGGTGGCGTGGGGCTGGGCTTTTTTACACGCCTCCGACGTTGGCGGGCGCGTGCCGAGCAGCATCTCGCCGACCAACAGCGATATTTATCAGGAAGGGCTGCAAATTCCGCCGGTCAAGCTGGTGCGTGCGGGTGAACTCAATCGTGATGTGATGAACATTCTCACCGCCAACAGCCGCACGCCGGATGCGATTGCTGGCGATATTCAGGCGATGCTGGCCGCGCTCAATGCCGGTCGCGATCGTCTGAATCGCATCGTGGCGCAGCATGGCGTTACCAACGTGGTGCAGGCGCAGCAGGATTTGCAGGCATATTCGGCGATCCGCGCGCGCCAGGTGCTGCGCCGCATTCCCGACGGCGTGTATCAGTTTGAAGATTACCTCGATGACGCCGCAGGCAGCGGCTTGCCGGTGCGGCTCGCCATCACCGCCACCTTTAACGATGGCAAGGTGCATCTCGATTTCACCGGCAGCGATGCGCAGGTGGCGGCGGCGATCAACATTCCCAGCCACGGCGATCCGCATGCGTGGCTGACGCTGCGCATTTTGGCGCTGGTGTGCACGCTGGACAAAGGCGTGCCGCTGAATGCCGGATTACTCGCGCCGGTGACGCTGTTTGCGCCCGCCGGATCGCTGGTCAATCCGCACTATCCGGCGGCAGTTGGCGTACGCCATGCGGCGGCGGTGCGCGTGAATGATCTGCTGAACGGTTTGCTGGGTCAGCCGTTGCCGGACGTAATGCCCGCCGCCAGCGGTGGCACCATCATTCCGCTGGTGATCGCCGAAGTGGCGCGCAATGGCCGCGAGCAGAATGTGCAGGTGATCGAACCGATGGTCGGTGGCGGCGGGGCGCGCTGGGGGCGCGATGGCATCGACGGACGCGACAACAGCATCTCGAATCTGGCGAACAATCCGGTGGAGATGGTGGAAGCGGAAACCCATATCGAAATCCGCCAGTACGCGCTGCGCCCCGGTTCTGCCGGCGCAGGACAATGGCGTGGCGGCATGGGCCAGCAGATCCGCGTGCGCATTCTGCAAAATGACAGCACGCTGCTGGCGCGTGGCATGGAGCGCATGCTGTTCCAGCCGTGGGGCGTGCAGGGCGGTCAGCCGGGGCAATCGACCACGCTGACGCTTAATCCTGATGTCGCGGGCGGCCAGCCACTCGGCAAGATCGATCTGCTGAGCGTCAACGCCGGTGACGAAGTGCTGCTGCAAACGCCCGGCGGCGGCGGTTGGGGCGATCCTTTCAAGCGCGATGCGCTGGCGGTGCAAAACGATGTCGATAACCATTTGCTGAGCCACACCGATGCCGCGCAGCACTATGGCGTGGTGCTTACCGATAACGGCATTGATGCCGCGGCCACCGCCGCCTTGCGCAGCCAACCGCGTGCGGCGTCATCTTCCTTCGGCGCGGCGCGCGAGAACTGGCAAACGCTATTTGATGGCGATGTGCTGACGCGGCTCAATCAGCTGCTTTATCCACTCAGTCCGGCCGAACGTCAGCGCCATCGCTCTGCGGTGTTTGCCGCCGCGTTAGCGCAGTTACCGGCAGATTTTCCCCGTTCAACTTCTCCAGATATCGCGATGGCGCGCCAGGCGTTTGTCGCTGCGCTGCGCGCGCTGGAGAGTGAACTTTCAGCGTCAATTACCTCAATACCAGGAGATGGCCATGCGCCAGTTAAATAACAAAAAAATCCTGCTCACCGCGCTGGTGGGCATGTTGATCAGCTGTGCGGCGAGCGCGGCTGAAACCACAGACTCGGTGATCGTTGGCGTTTACGGCGGTGACTGGGAGAAAAATATCCGCGCGTCCGGTCTGGAGCAGTTTGCCAAAGATAATCACCTGAAGCTGACCGTGGTGCCGGGCGCGGATGCCGAATGGTTTGCCAAGTTGCGTGCCGCCAAAGGCCGTCGTTCGCCGTATGACGTGGTGGTGTTCCAGCCCGATACCGTGCAGCGCGCGCAGGCGGCGGGCTTGCTGCAGCCGCTGGATGCCAAAGATATTCCCAACCTAAATAATCTGTATAAGAGCGTGCAGTCGCGCTTTGTTTATGACAATCAAACCTACGCCGCCGCCTTCAGCCTCGGCCAGCTTGGCCTCGCTTATCGCAGCGATCTGGTGAAAACCCCGCCGAAAAGCTGGCTCGACTTGTGGAATCCGGAATACAAAGGCCACGTAGCGATTTCATCGCCAACCTACGCCGCCGGTTTGCAGTTCTTCGCGGGCTTAGTGCACGCATTGGGCGGCGAACTTAATCAGCCTGCCGCCGTGGACAAAGCCTTCACCAAACTGGCGGAACTGCGCGGCAACGCGGTGGCGTTCCCGGATAGTCCGGGCGCGATTCAAACCCTGCTGGAGCGTGGCGATGCGTGGGTGGTGCCGTACTGGGATGGCCGCGTGTTTGCGCTCAAGCAGCAGGGCATGAAAGTCGATTTCGTCTATCCGTCCGATGGCCCGGTTGTCGGTGCCGCGAACTGGGTGATTCCAAAGGGCGCGCCGAACCTCGCCAACGCCTACAAACTGATTAACGCCATGTCTGCGCCCGACGTGCAGAAAGCCTTCTCGGATAAATCACTGTATGGCATGACCAATAAAGACGTGCAGTACAGCGACAACCTGAAGAAGCAGGTGAAAGTGGGCGAAGCAGCCTACAGCAAACTGATCTGGATTGATTACAGCACCGCCACGCCGCAGCTGGCGGACTGGACGCGTCGCTGGAGCCAGGCACTTGGTGGTGCCAAATGAGTTCAGTCGTCATTGACGGCGTAGCGCGGCAGTTTGATCACCATCGCGCGCTGAATGACGTCAGCATCACCATCGAGCAGGGTGAGTTTTTCTCCCTGCTCGGGCCGAGCGGCTGCGGCAAAACCACGCTGCTGAATATCATCGCCGGATTTTTGTCGCCGAATAACGGACACGTGTTGATTGGTGGCAAGGATGTCACCGCGCTGCCGCCGTATCAGCGCCACATCGGCATGGTGTTCCAGAACTACGCGCTGTTTCCGCATCTGAGCGTGGGCGATAACGTCGCGTTTGGGCTGAAGGTGCGTAAAGTGTCGCGCAGCGAACAGCAGCGTCGTGTCACCGAAGCGCTAAAGCAGGTGCGACTGGAAGGGCTGGCGCAGCGCATGCCGCATCAGCTTTCCGGCGGACAGCAGCAGCGCGTAGCGATTGCGCGTGCGCTGGCGATTGAACCGCAGGTGCTGCTGCTGGATGAACCGCTGTCGAACCTTGATGCGCGTCTACGCAAGGAGATGCAGGACGAACTGCGCGCGTTGCAGCAGCGCGTCGGCATCACCACGGTGCTGGTGACGCACGATCAGGAAGAGGCGCTGACGCTGTCGGATCGCATTGGCATTCTCGGCCAGGGCGAGCTGCAGCAGATTGGCGCACCCGCCGCGCTCTATCGCCAACCGGCAAATCGCTTTGTCGCGGAGTTTGTCGGACAGGCCAATCTGTTCCATGCCTCTGCGCACAACGGACTTTACCAGGCGCGCGATCACTTTGTCGCCGCCGGATCAGCGCTGCAACTCAGCGCCGCGCAACCGGCAAGTGCTTCATCGTTGCTGATTGTGCGCCCTGAGCGCGTGCAGTTCTCCAGCAAGCCGCAGCAATTTACCAGCAACGGCAGCGCCGCCAGCGTGAAAGAAGTGAGTTTTGCCGGTGCGACCTTGCGGCTGGTGTGCCAGCTGCCGGGCGGCGGCGAGATCCGCGTGCAGCCAGCAGAAGCGCACTTTTCACAGCTGCCCGCGCCGGGCGATCGCTGCTATCTGCACTGGCAAGCGGCGGATGTCATCGTGCTGCCCGCGCAGGAGCGCGCCTGATGAAGATCGCCACGCGTAATCTGTTTCCCTGGCTGCTGCTGACGCCATCGCTACTTTTTCTGCTGCTGTTTTTGCTGGTGCCGCTGCTGCTGCTGTTCGACCAAAGCCTGACCAACGTTGATAGCCTGCTCAATCCGCTGCCCGGTTACAGCTTGGCGCAATATGTGACGGTGTTTGCCGATCCGCAATATCTGCACGCGCTCTGGACCACGCTGTGGGTGTCGCTGCTTACCGCCGCGATTACCGTGCTGCTAGCGTGGCCAGCGGCGTGGCTGCTGGTAACGACGCAGCGGCGCGGCTGGCGCACGCTGCTGTATGTGATCCTGATTTCTCCGCTGCTCACCAGCGTGGTGATCCGCACCTTCGCGTGGATTGTGCTGCTGGCGCAGAACGGTTTGATCAACGGATTTCTGCTGTTCACCGGCCTAATTCCGCAGCCGCTCAGCCTGTTGTGGAACATGAATGCGGTGATCATCGCTTATGTGCAGGTGATGCTGCCGTTTGCCGTGCTGCCGCTGATTACCTCGCTGAATGAAATCGCGCCCTCGCTGCGATTGGCGGCGATGAGTCTGGGTGCTACGCCCGCGATGACCTTCCGCCGCGTGGTGCTGCCTTTGACGCTGCCCGGCATGCTGACCGGTTTCATCATCGTCTTTTCCCTCGCGGCGGGCAGCTACATCACGCCGTTGCTGATTGGTGGGCGCTTACAGCCGCTGCTGCCGATTGCCATTTATCAGCAGGCGATGCAGATCGCTAACCTGCCGCTGGCGGCGGCGCTGTCGTTGACGTTGCTGGTGATGACCTTGATTGTCGTCGGGATTGCGGGAGCGTTCCTGAAACGCTGGGAGAAGAATAATCATGGATAACTCGCAAAGCCTGGCACAGCGCCTGACGCAGTTCGGCGTGACGCTGGCGGGCATCGTGATTTACGCCTTTTTAGCGCTGCCGGTGCTGGTGATTGTGCTCTCGGCGTTTAGCCCGGAACCGTATCCGCAGTTTCCGCCGCAGGGGTTCTCGCTGCGCTGGTTTAGCGCGCTTTTACAGGATGACGGCTGGATCGCGTCGCTGTGGATCAGCGCCTTGCTGCTGGTGATCGTCACGCCAATCACCGTGGTGCTGGGTACGTTTGCCGCCTGGTCGCTGGCGCGGCTGGAGTTCCGCTATCGCGAGGCGTTGCAGGCGTTTATTCTGTCGCCGCTGATGATTCCGCAAGTGGTGCTCGGCATTGCGTTGCTCTATGTGCTGACGGCGGCGGGCATCGCCGGGATGATCAGCGGGCTGGTGATTGGCCATGTAGTGGTGGCGCTGCCGTATGTGGTGCGCACCGTTAGCGTGAGTCTGGCGGCGATGGATAAGCGGCTCGAAGCGGTATCGATGAGTTTGGGCGCGGGGCGCTGGTATACGTTTCGCCACGTCACGCTGCCGCTCATTAAGCCCGGCATTCTGGCCGGAGCGGTATTTGCGGCGGTAACTTCGTTTGGTGAAGTCTCCGTGAGCCTGTTTCTCAGCGCGCCAGACACCATCACCGTGCCGGTTCGGGTATTTAATTACGTCGATCAGACATTCGATCCTACGGTGAATGCGATTTCGGTAATCTTTATTATCTTCGCGGTGCTGATTTTAATGGTGATTGAGAAAACGATTGGGCTGGTGAAGCTGAGTTAGATTGTGAGGTTATCGCCGCCGTAATGGGGAAATAATGGGATCGTTGCGTGATAAATAATGGATATTGCGTTTACGGGTCTTTCTCAGAAAATTCTTTAGTTAAACGAGTAAACCGTACTGGTAGGTGCGGTTTTTTTTATGAATAGGGATCACAACTGGCTAAGTTTTCGCTTCACTGAATTTTATTATTCCCCTATGGTTTGCGTGGTTAACGGGATTAACTATAGGGATATATATGTACCACAGCGATGCGGTCATACGGCAGCTTCAGGCGCAAAGGATTCTGGCAGAAAAGCTCGACAACGCCGTTTCCGGCGTTATTGACGCAGTTTCCGATCAAGTCAGTAAGATCAATAAAGGGGCGACCCGGCTTTCATTTTATGCATCGTGCTTTACTGATGAGTATTATGATGTTTGTAAAAAACAGGCGATCGAAGATAAGCGTTTCATGATGGGAATGGTACAGTTAGTAAAAGACCGGCGCATTGTTTTCGAACTTCTAAAAACCTACATTGAATATCAGCTTGAGAACCGTTCTATGCGGCAGATTGCGGTAATTAAAAGCCAGCTGATGCGGTTAAATATTCACATTGCGGCTAGCACGCTGACATCAAACGCCTTTGCGGTCGGGGCGACAATGGCAGTGATTGTGGCAATGAATATCAGGTTTCCAGTTGCCAAAAGTATTGGTGGTTATTTTGGCGACGCAGTGGGGGTGCTGACAATATACGGTATTGTCCAGAATGCGGCAGAAAGCGCCAAAAGGTTGCAGGTCATGCATCAGGCTTATTATCAGGCGCTATACATACGCAGGCTTGAAATGATGTATTTTCTCATTGAGGACGAATTTATCCGGGCAGGTGCGCTCACGAATAAAAGGCTTTCCGAATATGAACTCGCTCAGGTGCTCGCGAAACTAATGGGAAGGGCATGAAACGTTTCCTAAAGCAATGGCTGAGGTCCCAATCCAAAATGCTGCTGCGTATCTACGTGCCGGTTATTATTACCGTGCTGTACGGTATGTTCAAATTTTACTTATATCCCGACAGCGGCATGCTGAGCGTGGGGATCGTTTACCTGTGTGCGTATATTTTTGTCGTTTATCAATGTCGAAAACTTTAAAGGATTAAATATGTCAATTCCAGCACATATCTGGTTAGAAGATGAAAGCGGTTCGCCGATTGTGGGCTCGTGCATGATGCCGACCAGACTCGGTTCGATAGAGCTCAACTCCGTCATGCACAACATTACCATCCCGGTGGATCCTCACACCGGAAGGCTTACGGCCACAAGAATTCATGCACCAATATCCGTTCAAAAGGAGTTTGATAGAACAACGCCGGTGCTGTTTCGTGCATTGTGTCAGGCCAGAACGCTGAAATCAGCGACCATCAAGATGTACCGAATTAACGAAGCGGGTATTGAGGTCGAGTATTTTAATATCCGCCTGGATAACGTCAAAATCTCCAGCATTTCACCGGCTCTGCTGCCAAACGGCCAGACCAGCACGCATCTGGAAAATATTGAGCTACGATATGAAACGATCACATGGAAATACGTGGACGGTAACATTGTGTTTAAGGATGGATGGAATGAGAGGATGATTGCTTAGCTTCTGGCTAAGATTGCTGACGCTGAGGATTAGAAATACATGAACAAAATAGTATTGCTTAAAGACGATATAACCCAAGTCCCAGCAGACGTATTTTTTAACGCGACAAATACCTCCTGAGCCGTTTTTAACGGGTAGGCGAATAAGACACTGAATCGTTTTGTTTCCCTATATCAGCACAGGGGTACATAGATTTCCTAAAACGTTGAAGACTGAGATTTAGCTTCACGTCATAGTATCATTGTCCTATAGTTTGCAAGGTTAATGGAATCAAAATAGGGATATATATGTACCACAGTGATGCGGTCATAAAACAGCTTCAGGCGCAAAGGATTCTGGCAGAAAAATTCGACAACACAGTTTCTGGCGTTATTGATGCAGTTTCCGGTCAGGCCAGTAAGAACAATAAAAGGCGGTCAGGCTCTCTTTACCACGCATAATATATTTGTTAGCTCTAAATGATGTATTTCCTTATCGAACCTTCATTCATGCGCGCTGATGCGCTTAAAAGCCAATGGCTTTCAGATCACGAAGTCGATGAGGGATTGATGAAGTTAGTAGGGAAATAATGAGGAAATTTTTAAAACAATGGTTAATATCAGAATCGAAATTTCTGATCTGCACTTACGTGCCGATAGTATCAACAATACTTTTTTCGCTGCTACAAATCTACTTTTTTCCAGATAGCAGTATGTTAGGTGTAGGGATATTTTATCTGTGCTCTCTTTCATTTGTTATCTACAAATGTCGTTAAATTTAAGAGTGAAATAGAGCATATTTAGCGTGCTGAAACATAATGCTCTTCAGGTTTGCATACAAGTAGGTTGGAGTGAACTAGGATGGGGTATTTGAAGAGATGGTTAGTAGAACAATTAAAATTGTTACTATGCATCTATGTTCCGGTTTTATGTACTCTCGTATTTGGTGTGCTTAAAGTTTATTTTTATCCAGAGAGTGGAATGATGAGCGTGGGCCTTGTATATCTTCTCACGCTAATAATTTCTGTTAATAAATTTCGTTAAATTCAAAAGAATTAATATGTCTGTTCCAGCACCTCTCTGGTTAGAAGATGAAAGCGGTTCTCCTTTTGTAGGTTCGCGCATGATGCCGACCAGACTCGGTTCGATAGAGCTCAACTCCCTCATGCACAACATTACCATCCTGGTGGATCCGCACACGGGAAGGCTTACGGCCATAAGAATTCATGCACCAATATCCGTTCAAAAGGAGTTTGATAGAACAACGCCGGTGCTGTTTCGTGCATTATGTCAGGCCAGAACGCTGAAATCAGCGACCATTAAGATGTACAGAATTAACGAAGCGAGCATTGAGGTTGAGTGTTCTAATGTTCTATATTAAAAATTAGTTGCGATTTCAAAAATCATAATTACAATCAAACAATTATATAAATACTTTTTTGGGAAGATATACCTATTATGTGGAGGTTTTATTTGCTAATTATGGATTGAATTGATTGACTTATAGCTGTCAACTGATCCTACTCAGTATGAATACTTTAATAAAGCTATGGGTTTAACACGCTATCAGTTCTTTTCAATGGATTGTGATGTGATAAATATGATTTTTTGTTAACTCTGAACTTGGTTTGTAATTGCTGCTTAGATAATTCCGAAGGTGATTAAATGGATATTTCTCAATTTTTCTCTAATTATAAAAATCATCCTATTCTTTTTGTGGGAGCTGGATTTAGCATGCGTTATCTTGAAGGCGCCTATAGTTGGCCAGCATTACTGGAGAAAATAAATATCGAGCTAACTGGTAATAATGAAGTATTTATAGACCTTAGAAGAAAACATAATCATAACGATTATGGTGTGGACTACTCAGCTGTTGCCCAAGACCTTGAGGTTTTTTTCGAAGAAATCCTAAAAAATGAAAGATATGGAAAATTTAAAGAACTTAATGATGAATATTTTCAACTTGCTCAAACTGACTTTGCCATTAGTAGATTCAAATTATATATTTCTAAATTAGTAAATATAACAAATACAATTTTTGTCAATGATGAGATAGAACTTTTAAGCAACGCAAGTAAGAATATCGCTTCAGTCATAACCACTAATTATGACCACTTTATTGAAGGTACTTTAGGCTTTCGAACGGTTATAGGTAATGATCTACTTCTAAGTAATCCTTATGGTTCAGTTTATAAAATACATGGATGTATTTCAAAACCTTCAAGCATAATTATAACTAAAAGTGATTATGAGCACTTTAATACGAAGCATGAATTGATTAGAGCACAATTGCTATCTCTGTTTATTCATAATCCAATTATTTTTATTGGTTATAGTATCAGTGATATTAATATTAAGAATGTGTTAAGAACTATATTTTCCTATATTCCTAAGGATACAAACGTCGCAGATGATATTAGGAAGAATTTCCTCCTCATAGAACGAAACGAAAACATCATGTCACTTGATGTGATTAGTCATGATATAGATATAGATGGAATTGGTATAATTAAAATTAATAAGGTTATTACTGATAATTTTTCAACCATATATAATGAAATATCAATGTTGAAACTACCTGTTTCAGTTATGGATATTCGACGAGTAGAAGATGTTTTTAGAAAGATAAAGGAAGGTGGGGATATTAAGGTCAAACTTGTGGGAGATCTTGATACCTTATCAAATGATGAATTGGTTTTAGCTGTTGGTTCTGTGAAAGTAATCAAGTATCATTTCCAAACATTGAGCGAAATGATGGAGAATTATTTTGACATCATTGATACAAGTAATAAAGAGCTTGTGGAATTATTAGATAAGCAAGTTATATCGTCACGAACGCACATCCCTGCTTACGGATTCGATAAGTTATGTCCCGGAATGATAAGTATGGCTAAGCATAAGCTTAACCAATCAAGAAATTTACTATCTGCGTATAAAAGATTACCAACCAATAATAAAATTGAGGCCCACTCCATAGAAGAGATATATGGGAAATATGGAAGTAGCCAAAGTAAAATTAATAACATTGTTTTTTTTAATGCGTATGATGGGAACCTAACGCTCCCAAGTCTTAAAGATTATTTAATGGCGTTTGAAGATAAAAAAAGTAGCAATTATAGGAAACTGCTAGCTCTATATGATCTACTGATAAATAAAGGAAGAAAGTTAAAGCATTTGCAATGATGATGATAAGTAATAGCATTACAATATTTTTACTTCGAAAATTTTATAGTTACACGAACAAAATAGCATTGCTCAAAGACGATATAACCAAAGTTCATGCAAATGCCATTGTTGCTGGGCGGAGGCGGGGTTGATGGTGCCATCCATCGTGCGGGCGGGCCAGCGATTTGGCTGAGTGTCAGAAAATCTGGAATCGACAAGGTGGATGTAAAGTTGGAGATGCAGTGATCACCACGGCGAGTAATTTGCCCAGCAAAATTCGTCATTCGCACCGTTGGACCACACTGGCATGACGGGCAACATGATGAAGAAACGCTATTGAAGAATGCCTACCTGAGCTGTTTTAAACTGGTTGAATAATACGGCGTTCAAACCGTTTCGTTTCCTAATATCAGCACTGGCATATACAGGTTTCCTAAAGAGTTTGCGGCTGAGATCGCATTAGGTGTGATTAATCAGTGTGTGCGTGAGAACTCCAATATCGAGCAAGTCAATTTGGTCTACTTTGATGAGGTAAATTATATTTTGTATTCAAAACTCTTGACCAATTAGCTTCTGAGTAATTTCATTAAGATAAAAGGCCGCCAAATTCGGCGATTTTTGGTTAGAATTGAGCGGCGATACTTCAAAGCATTAAAGGTAACTGTAATGAATTTAGTTTTTATAATGAAAGGAGTTAAAAGGCCTATGATTAGGCCTTAATTTAGACTGTTATATTTAAAATATTATCTATCTTTAAGCAGAATTGTATCGCATGGTTAGTAATAGTCATCTGAAGAGGTATAGTTATCATCACTGAAATAGTTATCGTCATATTGTTCATACTTTTCTAAAAGGTATTGAATGTTGGCACGTTCATTAACTGGTCTGTACTTCATCATCTCATAAAAGGTGATAAGTGCTGGTCCAATATTATGGTGTTTGAGTGTGAACGCCTCAATCATCTCATAGAACTCGCATGATTGAGCATACAAACAGAGAGCTCCGCGCCACCAGTCGCTTTTTAAATATGGAATAATATCTACTGAACGATTTGTTAACAACTCTTGGCAAGCAAGATGTTCTGATAGCGGAGATGTCCAAACGAATACGTTTCAGACAATGCATCGTAGATAATTATATTGCATGGATTAATAAGTTCAGAAACAGCTATATCACAAGTATTGGAGTCATAACTAAATGATCGATCATTATTCAAAATTGAGATCATCTCCTTTTTCGAAGACGAACGTATATTTTTCCTATGAAATGCATAACCGATTTTAATGGCGGCCTTATAAAGAATGCTCTGTGATAAAGTTGTTCGCTTAATGTCTTTGTATGTATCATACATACCACAAAAAAGTTCAATTCTCTTGGAGAAAATTTCACTTTCACTCGAAGGTATATCTACTCCCTTCTCAACAAGATCACATAATAAGGTTGCAAGAAGAGGTGTTCTGAAAACTTCAGACAAGGAGCTTTCATTTATTTTATTTATTACCCTCTCGCCCAATAAGATATTTTTATTCTCGAACCATGAAATAACAAACTTATGTAATTGCTTTTGTGTGAATGGAAGAAGAGTTATACCAAGGAAATTAATTTTTGACAAATAACTAACACAATCCCTACTTGAGATTAGCATCTGAATATTAGGGTGTTTTATTTTAAATTCGTTTATTGCGTCGATAATTCCGGGGTATTTTACATAAGCTTCATCTAAACCATCCAAAACCAATCTCAAATTCAATGCGTCATTAAAATATATTGAAAGAGATTTTTGGTTTTCTTTAGAAACACTCATGCCTGATGCAAGCAGTATCAACTCAATAAGAAGATTATAATTAACTATCTGTTCATCAAGAGCTATCTTTAACTTATTGATAAACCTATTTAATGGTATGTAAATGACTTTTCCATATAGTTTTTTGTCTTCATAGGCTTTTCTCACATACATTTGAAGTGTTGTGGTTTTACCTGCTCCAGCCCCTCCATATATGGCTATATCATGTTTTGTTTCGAATATTTTAAATGGTGAGATAGATAACCCATCACATAAATAATCCTTCTTTTTTTCAACATCAATGATCCTTTTTGAATCTTCAATTCTTTTTATAAGAATCTCGAGAACATTTAAAATCTTTTGTGTTTCAGATAAGAATAATATTAAATCGACATTAGCGTTGTTTGAATTTATTTCAAAAATCTCGCTCTTATAACATCTGCACTTTTTGTTTATCCATTCTTGCAGGGCCGTAGTTTTAAATTGAAAATTCACTCTAGGAATGTTTACAAATTCTTCATTTAATGCTTTTAATTCTCTATTTTGTTGAGAGATTTTAACAGCGCAGTTAAATGCGTTCATTATGTCTGGATAGACACTTTTCTGATGCAAATTAGATGATTCTTTAATTTTATTCTCATCAATGAATGTTTGGATATCTATATGAGAGTCTAACTGATCTCTTTTATCAAGGAATGTTCGAATGATAACGGAAAATTCATCCATGAGCTTCGCATAATTATCATCAATTGATAATGATCGTAAGCCTGTACGGGTAGCGTTGACTCGCTCAACTACTTCTCTAATGGAATTTTCATTCCCGTTAATTAATTGCTGGGCTTGTATAATGTTACTTCTAACCTGCTTGTTTTTTTCAGACTGAAAAAGCTTATATTCTCTTTCATATTTTTCGTCATAATAGCTAATTTCCTCTCTTAGAGGAGGAAATCCTAAAAACGTCTCTAATGGTAATAAAACCTCTTTTTTAAACAAATCCCATTTATCTTTCTCTAACGAAAAACTCTCTTCTTTAATCATTATGGTACTATCAAGCAGGATGTTGCTATCAATAGTACCCATAAAAAAAGCAAGATCACTGTAGCAGTTCATGTCATGAACGCTTACTGATTGATTAAGCGCCGAAATAAGCTCTAGATTGTTTAAAGTGTTAACGTCAGTAATAAATAATTTGTCCTTTACTGATAAAAAACCTTCAATCAAATTTGGATTGTACTCATATATTAGTTGAAGTATTTTTGGGCCATCAAGAATTTCGACCACCTTACCACTTAGATTTAATAACTCATGTATTTCTTTAAGTAATCTATTTCCTACTTTATATGGAGTAGCTAAATATACTGCGCTTGGTAAAACAGAAGCGCCATTGTGCAGTTTGATTTCTTTAACGAAACACTGCTGCAACTGTAAAATCAGTTGCGATAAAATTGTCTTTTCGGAAGTATTAGCGCATTCGCCTATTTTTTTAGTCTGTATTACATAGACTTGATTTCCTTTCAACGGAGCTGCATATTCAGCTATCAAGTCTTTTCCTTCCTCAAACGGCCCCCCAACAAAATCTACACGAGAGAAATCCATTGATTCAAATAGGGGTTTAATTATATTCCTACTAAAATCATCCTCTTTCATTTTTTGCAATGCAGCTAGATACGATTGCTGGTTCGAATCATGTTTGTTATTCATTACATTCCCTTGAATGATAATGTGAAGAATACCTCAGTACACTCAAGTTATCATCTTATTGGTGATTTGTTAACCTTGCGATGAGCTGAAAAAATCAAAAAAGTGATAATGAAAGGTTGTATAGACTGTCTATAAGATTTTACTTTACATAATAAGTAAATTGTGAATTTACTGTCGTACAAATTTAAATTATATCGTTGAGGCTTTTCCAGCCTCAACATTGCGCTTTTACTGCTGACGCAGAACTCACACAGGATTTATAAGGTAGTATTATTATACTCGGAATAGTTCATTTTCCGTCACTAAGTGACAACAGTATCATCTTCAATAATCGCATCACTATCAAAAAACCTTTAACTACACGTCTTTCTTATTAAAGATCTCTTTAATAACATCAGCGACACGAGAACAACGCGGGTGCGAAGCCACTCCTACGAAAGCTATGTAGCACTCCTGCACGACGACCAATAACTCCCCACACCCCATAAAAAAAGCGGCCCTAAGGCCGCCAAAAACCTCAACTGCAGTGAACATTGAGGAAGGAGGATAATAAACGGGTTAGCCTTTCACGCCACCAGCCGTCAGGCCGCTGACCAGCCAGCGTTGGGCCAGCAGGAACACCAGCGTAATCGGAATCGCAGAGAGCACCGCCGCCGCGGCAAAGTCGCCCCACAGATAGTTTTGCGGGTTGAGATATTGCTGCATGCCGACCGCCAGCGTGTAGCTGTTCACATCGCGCAGCAGCAGCGAGGCGACCGGCACTTCGGTGACAGCGGCGATAAATGCCAGAATAAACACCACCGCCAGAATCGGCACCGAGAGCGGCAACAGCACCAGCCGGAACGCCTGCCACGGCGTGGCGCCATCCAGCGCGGCGGCTTCTTCCAGCGATCCATCGATGGTTTCGAAATAGCCTTTAATGGTCCAGACGTGCAGGGCGATGCCGCCGAGATAGGCAAAGATCACGCCGCCATGCGTATTCAGGCCGATAAATGGCAGATATTGTCCCAGGCGATCAAACAGCGCATAGAGCGCCACCAGCGACAGCACGGCTGGGAACATCTGGAAAATCAGCATGCCTTTAAGCAGCGTGGCGCGCCCGGCAAAACGCATGCGCGCAAAGGCATACGCGCAGGTGGTGGAAAGCGCCACAATACCAATCGCGCTGATGGCGGCGATTTTCACCGAGTTCCACAACCACAGCAGTACCGGGAAGGGCGGCGGCGTCACGCGGCCATCGGCGTGCTCCACGCTGAAACCTAACGCCAGCTGCCAGTGTTCCCAGGAAATCTGCTCCGGGATCAGCGAGCCGGTGGCGAAGTTACCGGCGCGCAGTGAGATGGCGAACACCATCAGCAGCGGAAACAGGATTCCCGCAATAAACATCAGCAGCAGAAGGTGCGTCATCAACAGACGCAGCTTTTGCGATTTGGGTTGCACCATAGCCATAACACCTCCTTAATCGAATTTCATCCGCACGGCTTTTAGATTGATTACCGCCAGCGCGCCCACCAGCAGGAAGATCAGCGTGGCGATCGCCGCCGCCAGACCAAAGTCCTGTCCGCCGCCACCTTCAAACGCAATGCGCCAGGTGTAATTGACCAGCAAATCGGTGTAACCCGCTGGCGTGGTAGTGCCGATGCGATCCGGTCCGCCGTTGGTTAGCAGCTGCACCAGCACAAAGTTATTAAAGTTAAAGGCGAAGCTGGCGATCATTAGCGGCATCAGCGGCTTCAACAGCAGCGGCAGGGTAATCAGGAAGAAGTTCTGCAGCGGCCCGGCGCCGTCCATCGCCGAAGCTTCATAAAGATCGTCCGGAATCGCTTTCAGCAGCCCCATGCAGAGAATCATCATGTAGGGATAACCCAGCCAGGTATTGACGATCACCAGCATGGTGCGCGCCAGCGTCGGATCGCTAAACCACGCGGGCTGGAAGCCAAACAGCGCTTTGAGCATCACGTTGATTTCACCGAAGCTCTGGTTGAATAAGCCTTTGAAGATCAATATCGAGATAAACGCCGGCACGGCGTAGGGTAAAATCAGCATCACGCGATACACCGCTTTGCCTTTCAGCGCTTCCCACTGCACTAAGCAAGCCAGCACCATGCCGACCGCCACGGTGAGAATTACCGTCACAAACGAAAACAGCAGCGTCCAGCCAAAGATCGCCAGAAACGGTTTTTGAATCCCTTCATCGGTAAACACGCGAATGAAATTCTTCCAGCCGGTATTCACCGTAAAGCCCGGACTCAGCGCCTCGCCGCTGCTATTCTGATAGAAACCGCTTTCACGATTGGCCTGATAAAGCGCGCCGCTTTGCTGATTTTTCAGGTCGCCGTTGGCTTGCAGTACATACAATGGCCGCGTACCGGAGAACTGACGCAGTGAGCTCATCACCACCATACGACCATCCGGCAGTTCGGCCTGAATCTGGTTCAGCGCCTGGCGATTGGTGGTGACGATGCGCAGCGTGGCGCGTTCGCCCGGCGGTGGCGGGGCGCTAATGAGTTTCAGCTTTTGCGATCCGCCAAAAGCGAACGCAGGCGAGACGAAGGTTTGCCCGTTGGCGGCTTCGGTCAGCACCAGCTGCCAGCGATCGCCCGCCGGGATCAGCGAGAAGTTCAGCGCCGAACCATCCTGATACTGACGGCTCAGCAACACCTGTTGCGCACGTTCCAGCGTCAGCTGGTTGGTGCTGCTGTAGTTGGTAAAGGCAATCGCCACGGTACAGGCGAGGGGAAACAGTACGAATAGCGCCATACCCGCGAGTCCGGGATAGACATAGCGCCAGGCGTAAGCGCGACGATTGGCATAAATCCAGATGCCGACGGCGCTGATAATCAGCGTCACCAGCGCAAACAGATATTCACCTTTTGCATACATCAGCACGAGCAGATAGCCGACCAGCAGACAGCAGATACCGAGAAAAAGAGCCTTCAGCACGGCGCTGAACCGTGCTGTTTTCGGTTTTCCTGACATGATGCGGTTTTCCTTAACAGCCAGTAACGAGCCGGATTGCGCCGGCTCTGGTAGAGAGGATTACTTGTTGAGTCGTGCCTGCGCATCTTTTAGCGCCGCATCAACGCTTTGACGTCCGCTCAGCGCATTCAGCGTGGCGGTGCGCATCGCGTACCAGAAGGCGGCCATCTGCGGAATGTTCGGCATGATGTCGCCGTTGCGCGCGTTGGTCATGGTGGCGGCAATGCGCTCATCTTTCTCCAGCGTCTGCTGGAACGATTTCAGCGCCACCGCGCCGAGCGGTTTGTCTTTGTTGACCGCATCAAGACCAGCGTCGGTCAGCAGGTAATTTTCCAGGAACTCTTTGGCCAGCTCTTTGTTAGGGCTGGCGGCATTGATGCCTGCACTCAGCACGCCAACGAAGGTTTTAGAGTTTTTGCCGTTCAGCGTTGGCAGCAGCGTCACGCCGTAGTTGATTTTGCTTTTATCTATGTTGCTCCACGCCCACGGCCCGTTGATGGTCATGGCGGTTTGCCCCTTGTTAAAGGCGGCTTCGGCGATCGAGTAATCGGTATCGGCATTCAGCGTTTTGGCCTTCACCTGATCGACAAGGAAGCTCATGCCCGCTTTGGCACCCGCGTTATCCACGCCGGTGTCTTTCACATCGTAGCGGCCATCGTTGAGCTTAAAGGCATAAGCGCCGCCCGCCGCCAGCAGCGGCCAGGTGAAGTAAGGCTCCTGCAGGTTAAACATCATGGCGCTCTTGCCCTGCGCGCGCATTTTCTTATCAATGGCGGCGATCTCTTCCCAGCTTTTTGGCGGCTCAGGCAGCAGATCTTTGTTGTAGATCAGGGACAAGGACTCTACCGAAATCGGATAACCGATCAGCTTGCCGTTGAAGCGCACCGCGTCCCAGGTGAAGGGGAAGATTTTCTCCTGGAAGCGCGCATCCGGCGAGATCTCCGCTAACAAGCCCGACTGCGCATAGCCGCCAAAGCGATCGTGCGCCCAGAAGATGATGTCCGGGCCGTCGCCGGTGGCGGCCACCTGCGGATACTTCTCTTCCATTTTGTCCGGATGCTCAACCGTCACTTTGATGCCGGTCTCCTGCTCAAACTTTTTACCCACTTCAGCCAGGCCGTTGTAGCCCTTGTCGCCGTTGATCCAGATGACCAGCTTTCCCTCTTCAATCTTTGCAACGGCAGAGGCTGAAAACAGCACGGCCGTCAGGGCGGAAAGGGCAAGAATGCGTGCACCGGTTTTCATTGTCATAACTCCATCCTGTTAGCGGAAACGGAAATCGTTTTACCTGCCACATTGTGAGTATCTGCCGCCGCTTCTCATCCTCCCCGGCTCTACGCCTGCTTATCACCTGATGTGATCTGCGTTGCAAAACCACCCGGTTATCACGGGCTGGCGCACACAATCGTCGCTCTGCTCTGCGTCATAGCTCACAAAAATGGTTGCCTGCGGCGTTTTATCAGACGGGTCTGCGCAATCTCCTCCTCCCGTCTCCTCCCCCACGCTGACGCCGTGCGGTGGAGGATGTCGGCCTTGATGTCCTTGCCCATAGTGGTCGCCGGGGTCTGTCCGCCGACTTGCGGACAAGGAATAGCAAGCTGAGAGGAAAGCATCATGTCGAGCGTTACGTTGCGCAGTGTCTCCAAGGTGTGGGGCGAAACCGAGGTGTCGAAAAACATCAGCCTTGAGATCGCTGAAGGCGAGTTCGTGGTTTTTGTCGGACCTTCAGGCTGCGGCAAATCGACGCTGCTGCGCATGATTGCCGGTCTGGAAACCATCACCAGCGGCGATCTGTTTATTGGCGACAAACGCATGAATGAGGTGCCGCCCGCCGAGCGCGGCATCGGCATGGTGTTTCAGTCCTACGCGCTTTATCCCCATCTTTCGGTGGCTGAGAACATGTCGTTCGGCCTGAAGCTGGCTGGCACGCGCAAAGCGGAGATCCAGCAGCGGGTCAATAAGGTGGCGGAAGTGCTGCAGCTGGCGCATCTGCTGGAGCGCCGTCCGAAAGCGCTGTCGGGCGGGCAGCGTCAGCGCGTGGCGATTGGCCGCACGCTGGTGGCGGAACCGCGCGTGTTTTTACTCGATGAGCCGCTCTCCAACCTTGATGCCGCGTTGCGCGTGCAGATGCGCATCGAGATCTCGCGCCTGCATAAGCGTTTGAAGCGCACCATGATTTACGTCACCCACGATCAGACCGAAGCGATGACGCTGGCCGATAAGATCGTGGTGCTGGATGGCGGCCACGTTGCCCAGGTCGGCAAGCCGCTCGAGCTCTATCACTATCCCGCCAATCGTTTTGTTGCCGGTTTTATCGGCTCACCGCGCATGAATTTCTTACCGGTAAAAGTCACCGCTACCGCCATCGATCAGGTTCAGGTGCGTTTACCCAATACCCAGCTGGTGTGGCTGCCGGTCGACAGCGCCGGTGTGCAGGTGGGCAGCAACATGTCGTTAGGCATTCGTCCCGAACATCTGCTCTCCAGCGATATCGCTGACGTCACCCTCGAAGGCGAGGTGACGGTGGTGGAGCAGCTGGGACACGAAACGCAAATTCACATCCAGATTCCCGCCATTCGTCAAAGCCTGGTTTATCGCCAGGAGGACGTCGTGCTGGTAGAAGAGGGCGCCCTGATGGGCATCGGCCTGCCGCCAGAGCGTTGCCATCTTTTCCGTGAAGATGGCAGCGCCTGTCGCCGGCTACATCAGGAACCCGGTGTTTAGCCCTGCAAAACAATAAAAGCAATGACCTCAGGAGATAGAAAATGTTAACTCTGCGCAAACTCCCTATCGCGGTTGCTATCGCGGCAGGCACGCTCGCTGCCCCGTCGATGGCAGTCGATTTTACCGGCTATGCCCGTTCCGGCATCGGCTGGACCGGCAGCGGCGGGGAACAGCAATGTTTTCAGGCCACCGGCGCTCAAAGTAAATACCGTCTGGGCAACGAATGTGAAACCTACGCTGAGCTGAAGCTGGGCCAGGAAGTGTGGAAAGAGGGCGATAAGAGCTTCTACTTCGATACCAACGTCGCCTATTCGGTTTCTCAGCAGAATGACTGGGAAGCGACCTCGCCCGCGTTCCGCGAAGCCAACGTCAAAGGCAAAAACCTGATCGACGCGCTGCCGGGTTCCACCATCTGGGCCGGTAAGCGTTTCTACCAGCGTCATGACGTGCATATGATCGACTTCTACTACTGGGATATTTCCGGTCCCGGTGCCGGTCTGGAAGATGTCGATCTCGGCTTCGGCAAACTCTCTTTTGCCGCCACGCGCTCCTCCGAAGCGGGCGGTTCTTACACCTTCTCCAGCGATCAGATCCGTGATTACGCCACCAGCACCGCCAACGACGTGTTTGATGTGCGTCTCGCAGGTCTTGAAACCAACCCGAACGGCGTGCTGGAACTGGGCGTCGATTATGGCCGCGCCAACGCGCGTGACGGTTATCGCCTCGAAGATAACGCCTCCAAAGATGGCTGGATGTTCACCGCCGAACACACGCAGAGCATGCTGAAGGGTTACAACAAATTCGTGCTGCAGTACGCCACCGATGCGTTGACGTCGCAGGGCAAAGGGCTGCCGCAGGGCACCAACATCAACAACAGCGGCAGCATGTATCGCGTACTCGATCACGGTGCGATTAGCCTCGCCGATCGCTGGGATCTGATGTACGTCGCCATGTACCAGAACACCGATCTCGATAACAACCGTGGCACCGAGTGGTACACCGTGGGCGTGCGCCCAATGTACAAATGGACGCCAATCATGAGCACGCTGCTTGAAGTGGGCTATGACAACGTGAAGTCGCAGCAGGTGAACGAGCGCAACGGCCAGTACAAAGTGACGCTGGCGCAACAGTGGCAGGCGGGCGAAAGCATCTGGTCGCGTCCGGCACTGCGTCTGTTCGCAACCTACGCCAAGTGGGATGAGAAATGGGGCTACAGCAAAGACAGCTCAGGTGATTTGACCTCCTTTGCTTCTAACGACAGCAGCGGCAACGGCATTCTGACCAACAGCCGTGGCAACGACGATGAGGTGACATTCGGGGCGCAGATGGAGATTTGGTGGTAATGCTCCCGCATGTGGCTTAACTGAGACGATCTCTTTTCGGCGCGGCGCGCCATTGCCTGGTGCGCGCCGCCGCCTGACAGTTTTTGAGGTTATACAATGAGAATGAAAAAAACGGTTTTTGCGCTCTGCCTGAGCGCCGCGCTGCTGGTCGGCCAAAGTTTACCGGCGCTCGCGGATGTCAATCTGGTGCCACAGGATCTCTCTGCCGCGCCCACATTCCCCGCCGCCAGCCTGCAAACGCTGAGCTGGCTGCCGGTCGATACCTCCCGCACCCAGGTCACTACGCTGAGTGAGAGCCATAGCAATCTGAATGCAGCGGGCGTAACGGGTTCGGTGGCGGCCTACAGCTTGCCAGCCAATATCGGTGAACTCACCATTACGCTGAGCAGTGAAGTGAAACAAAATCAGGTGTTCGCACCGAATGTGCTGGTGCTGGATGAGAACATGCGTCCGGCGGCCTGGTTCCCGGCGCGCTTTTTCACCTATCAGCAGCCGGGCGTGATGGCGGCGGATCGGCTGGAAGGCGTGATGAAACTGACGCCTGCGCTGGGTCAGCAAAAGATCTACTTGCTGGTGTTTACCACCGAGAAGGATTTGACCGAAACCACCACGTTATTGGATCCGGCGAAAGCCTACGCCCGCGGTACCGGCAATGCGGTGCCGGATATCCCCGATCCGATTGCGCAGCACAGCCGCGATGGCACCCTGAAACTGAAAGTGAAAACTAGCTCAGGTTCATCCATTTTGGTTGGACCGCTGTTTGGATCATCGAGTCCTGCGCCGGTAACGGTGGGCAATACGCAGCCGGTTGCGCCGGCGACTTATCGTGCTGCCCCGGTTTCGGATGCAAAACCTAAACCGATCATGACGGATACCGAAGGTTACTTTAATCAGAACATCCGCGAGGCGGTTGAGAAGGGCAATATCGATAAGGCGTTGAAGCTGCTGGACGAGGCCGAGCGTTTAGGCTCCACGTCGGCCAGACAGGTGTTTATCAGCAGTGTTAAAGGCAAGGGGTAATCCGCCCCGGCAGTGCTGATTTGTCCCATCTGGTGCGCTTCGGCGCACCTTTTTTATTGGGAGCCAAAGTTCGTAGCGGCGCAATTTATTGCGCAATGCTGTGTCGGAGCACGAAAGTCAAAACAACGCGATGAATCGCGCCGCTACGGATGTGTGCGTTTTTAAGATCGCCTTCCATGGCGACCGCTGTGAATTATTTCACTTTCCGCCGGCGTTGATCGATATCCGCCAACAACGCATTGATCTGCGGGTCAGCAAACATCGCCTCCAGCGAAGCGCTGAGTTTGCGGCGCCAGTTGGGATATTGGCGGGTGGTGCCGGGAATATTCACTGGGGAAGCCATATCCAGCCACTCTTCGGGTTGCAGGCCCAGCAGCGCGCTATTGCTGTCGGCCAGATAACGCTGCATCGCCGCACTTAACGCGCGATCCATCACCTGCGGTTCGGCCTGTTCGGGCAAGCAATTGCTGCGTTGCAGGCTCTTAAACAGCGCGCGGCGCGCGGCTAAGCGTGACTTACTCAGACCGGCAAGAATTTGCTTATCAGGATAAAGCCCCAACTCGCTGCCCAGCCGTAAATCATCGCTTTGCCACCAGCCGCGCAGGGGCGGCATATCGTGGGTGGTGGCGACCGCCATCGCCTGACGTGGCCAGCGGGCGGGGGCGCGAAAGGCCACTTTGGACGTCTGCTCAAAATAGAGCACTTTGTAGGAGTAAACGCCCGCCTGGTAAAGCTTGCCGATGATCTTCTCCGGCACCGTACCCAAATCCTCACCAATCACCATGCAGTGATGACGCTGGCTCTCCAGCGCCAGAATCGCCAGCAGATCGTCGATGGGATAATGCACATACGCGCCTTCGGCCGCGCTTTCGCCCTGCGGGATCCACCACAGTCGCAGCAGCGCCATCACGTGATCGATGCGCAGCGCGCCGCAGTCGTGCATGTTGGCGCGCAGCAGATCAATCCACGGCTGGTAGGCGCGCGCCTGCATAATCTGCGGGTCCATCGGCGGCAATCCCCAGTTCTGTCCCAACGGACCGAGAATATCCGGCGGCGCGCCGACGCTGGCCTGCAAGCAGTAAAGCTCGCGATCGCTCCAGGTTTCCGCGCCGCCCTGCGCCACGCCCACGGCCAAATCGCGGTATAAGCCAATCGGCATCGCCTGCTGCTGGCACACCGCCCAGCAATCAGCAAACTGGCGCGCGGCCAGCCATTGCAGCCACAGATAAAAGCGCACGTCATAGGTGTGTTCGATGCGGAATGCCCGCACCGCTGCGCTCTCGGGCGACTGCAACGCCGCAGGCCAGGTTGTCCAGTCGTAACGCTGAGGGTCTTCGGCGATCTGCGCGGCGTGCAGCGCATCAAACACGCCCTGATGCAGCAGACTTTCACCGCCTTGCTGCATAAAACATTCAAAGGCGACAACCAGGCCATCATCCGCACCGCGCTGCCTGAACTGCTGCCAGGCGAGACGCAGCGCCTGCAGTTTGAGCGCAGTGACCGCTGAATAATCGACCCATTCAGCGTCCCGCGCCGCCCGTAGCGCTTGCTGCGTGCTGTCCGCCTGCCACCAGCGTTGCGCTTCTTCACTCAGCGTAAAATCCTCAACGGCGGCGACATCGATATACAACATGTTGAGCCAGCGCCGCGACGAAGGGCTGTAAGGGCTGGCGCTTTCCGGCGTTGCCGGGAACAGCGCATGCAGCGGGTTCAGCCCAATACAGGCACCGCCGCGCTGCGCGACCTCGACCAGCATCTGCTTTAAGTCGCTAAAGTCACCGATTCCCCAGTTGGACGCCGACCGCAACGTATACAGCTGAATGCAGGCGCCCCACAGCGATTGCCCTTGCTGGATGGCCGGTGGCTCGTAACAGCGCACGGGCGCGACAATAATCCGGCAGTGAAACGCCTGCTGTTGGGCGCTAAAGCTGAGCTGGTGATAACCCAAAGGCAGCGCAGGCAAAACGATCGGCTGGTTGGCGATTGCGCGACCTTGCCAGCGTTCGCCCTGTTCCGCGATCAGCTGCCAATCGCCTGCCATGCCGGGCGCAGACAGCACAATCTCCGCGTGTTCTTGCTGCACGATCAGTACCGGCGGCAGCGGCGAAGCGTGCGGTTGCGCGGGATGCATCGCCGCCAGCAAACGCTGGCGGGTAACGGCAGAAACCGATTGCAGCTGGCCGTGCGCGTCAATGTATTCGCTGGCGATTTCGGCGGTTGGCGTCATGGTGCTGTTCATCGCGCGGCCTGCCAGATGCGTTGCTGATAGTCGCGGATGGCGCGATCGGCGCTGAACATGCCGCAGCGCGCGGTGTTGAGAATCGCGGCGCGCGTCCAACCATGCTGATCGGCCCACAAGGTTTCTGCTTGCGCCTGCGCGTTGAGGTAGTGACGAAAATCGGCTAGCACCAGATAAGGATCGCCGCCTTTGGCGCTCAGGCTGTGCAGCAGCGGCTCGAACGCGGTGACGTCGCCGTCGCTAAAGGTGCCGTCTTCTAACGCTTTCAATACCCGATCCAGCTGCGCATCTTTTTTGCGCCACGCGTCAGGCGAGTAACCTTCTGCTTGCAACGCGCTGACCTGATCAACGGTATGACCAAAGATAAAGATATTGTCGCGCCCAACCTGCTCGGCGATCTCCACATTGGCACCATCCAGCGTGCCGATGGTTAAGGCGCCGTTCAGCGCCAGCTTCATGTTGCCGGTGCCGGATGCCTCTTTACCGGCGGTAGAAATCTGCTCGGAGAGATCCGCCGCTGGAATCAGCCGCTCGGCAACCGTAACGTTGTAATCAGGCACAAACACCACTTTCAGGCGATCGCCAATGCGCGGATCGTTGTTGATGGTGGCCGCCACTTTGTTAATCGCGTAGATGATGTTTTTAGCCAGCACATAACCCGGCGCGGCCTTGGCACCAAACAGCACCACGCGCGGCGTCAGGTTGGCCTGCGGATCGCTCACCAGCGTTTGCCACAGCGCGATAATGTGCAGCAGCGCCAGATGCTGACGCTTGTACTCGTGCAGGCGCTTGATCTGTACATCAAACATCGCCTCTGGATTCACCTGGATGCCGGTGCGTTCTACGATCCATTGCGTCAGCGCAACCTTGTTCTGCTGCTTGATGGCGCGATACTGCGCCTGGAATGCGGCGTGATCGGCGTAGGTTTCTAACGCTTTCAGCTGATCGAGATCAGTGATCCACGGCTGATCGAGGGTTTGGCTGATCAACGTCGCCAGCGCCGGATTGCACTGATTGATCCAGCGGCGCGGCGTGATGCCGTTGGTGACGTTATGGAATTTCTCCGGCCACAGCGCGTGATATTCCGGGAACAGATCTTTCACCACCAGCTGCGAGTGCAGCGCCGCCACACCGTTCACCGCAAAGCCGCTGGTGACGCAGAGATTAGCCATACGCAGCTGGTTATTGTGTACCAGCGCCAGTTTCGCCCAGGTCACTTCGTCGCCCGGCCAGCGCGCTTCAACCTGCTTTTTCAATTGGGCATTAAGTTGGTTAACGATCAGCATATGGCGCGGCAACAGGGCGCGCACCATGCGCACATCCCAGCACTCCAGCGCCTCAGGCATCAAGGTGTGATTGGTATAGGCAAAGGTGCGCTGGGTAATGTGCCACGCCTCGTCCCAGCTCAGCGCGTGTTCATCCAGCATCAGGCGCATCAGCTCGGGGATGGCCAGCGTTGGATGGGTATCGTTGAGCTGAATCACCTCATAATCTGGCAAGCTGGCAATGCTACGACCGGCGCGCTGATGACGGCGCAGAATATCCGCCAGCGAGCAAGCGCACTGGAAATACTGCTGCATCAGGCGCAGCTTTTTGCCGTTGTCGTGATTGTCGTTGGGGTAGAGTACTTTAGTGAGTTTTTCAGCTTCAATGCCCGGCTGCTCGGCGCGCAGAAAATCCCCGTTATTGAAGCGCTGCAAATTAAACGGCTGCGCATGTTTCGCCTGCCACAAGCGCAGCGGCTGAGTGACGCCATTCTGATAACCGACCACCGGCAGATCCCAGGCTTCGCCGAGAATTTGCACCGCCGGCTCCCAGCGCGCAACGCCATTGTGCGTGATGACTTTGCCGCCGAGACGCACCGGCACAGTTAACGCCGCGTTATGGTTAAACCACGGATAGCTGTCGCGCTGCCAGTCATCCGGCATCTCCTGCTGCGCGCCATCAACAAAGTGCTGGCGGAACAGACCGTACTGATAACTGAGTCCGTAGCCGGTGGCGGGTTGTCCCACGGTTGCCATCGAATCGAGAAAACAGGCGGCGAGCCGACCCAAGCCGCCGTTGCCTAGCGCCGGATCGGTCTCACACGCTTCCACGTCGCTCAGCGTGATATTCCACTCGGCCAGCGCCTCGTTCACCTCGTCATACCAGCCAAGGTTGAGCAGATTGTTGCCGGTCAGACGACCAATCAAAAACTCCATCGAAATGTAGTTAACGTGACGCTGCGACGTGGCCGCTGGTGGCGCAGGCATCTCCGCCAGCATGTCGGCCAGTGCGCCACTCAGCGCCTGCCACCATTGGTTTGGCGTCATCTCTTGCGCATCGTGCAGACCAAAACGTTGCCATTGTCGGGTTAGCGCGTGTTTAAAACGGGTGCGATCAAATTTCATAATCAGTCCTGTCAGGGCGGAGGTGAATGTGCTTCATTCTGCGCGTCAGCCATGACGCGCTCCTCCTCCTGCACCAAATTCAGCGGGGAGGATGAGCGGGGAGGAGAGGCTGAGGGAAATCTTAAAGTGTGACAGGAATGTGATAACCGTCGCTTTTGTTAAGACTGCTTAATGGGTTAGCTTGCATTAGGTAAACGAATATCTGAACGTATGTGACTATTAATTACGAAGCGTAAAATAATGATGCGCCACGTTTAGGGAGAAGCGTTTACCGATGTTAATACCCTCCAAACTTAGCCGACCGGTCCGCCTTGAGAACACGGTTGCGCGCGAGCGCCTGATGCAAAAACTCGGCGCGGCGGGCAATTACCGTTTGGTGTTGGTGACCAGTCCGGCGGGATATGGCAAAACCACGCTGATCTCACAATGGGCGGCGGGGAAAGCCAATCTGGGCTGGTATTCACTGGATGAGGGCGACAATCAGCCAGAACGCTTCGTCGATTACCTCATCGCGGCTCTGCAGCAGGCAACGCAGGGCGGCTGCGCCTCCAGCGAAGCGCTGGCGCAGAAACGGCAGTACATCAACTTAAATGCGCTGTTCGCTCAACTGTTCAGTGAGCTGGCGGCGTGGCAGCAACCGATTTGGCTGATCATTGATGATTACCATCACATCACCAATCCCGCGATTCACGACGCGATGCGCTTCTTTTTACGTAACCAGCCGGAAAATGTGACGCTGATTTTGCTGTCGCGCAATCTGCCGCAGCTCGGCATTGCCAACCTGCGCGTGCGCGAACAGCTGATTGAGTTAGGCAGCCAGCAGCTGGCGTTTACCCATCACGAAGCCAAACAGTTTTTTGATTGCCGCCTGACAACGCCGCTGGAATCGGAAGAGAGCGGGCGTCTGTGCGATGACGTGGCGGGTTGGGCGACGGCGCTGCAGCTGATCGCGCTCTCGACGCGTCAGGGCGCGAGCTCCGCTCAGGATTCCGCGCGCCGTCTTTCCGGCATTAACGCCAGCCATCTGGCGGATTATCTGGTTGAGGAGGTGCTGAATAACGTGGATAGCGCCACACGACATTTCTTACTGAAAAGCGCGCTGCTGCGATCGATGAACGATACGCTGATCGCCTGCGTAACCGGCGAAGAACAAGGGCAGATGCGGCTGGAAGAGATTGAGCGTCAGGGCCTGTTTTTGCAGCGCATGGATAACTCGGGCGAGTGGTTTAGCTATCATCCGCTGTTTGGCAGTTTTTTGCGTCAGCGCTGTCAGTGGGAACTGGCGGCGGAACTGCCTGCGCTGCATCGCGCGGCGGCTGAAAGCTGGATGCGGCTGGGTTTCCCTGGCGAAGCAATCCATCATGCGCTGGCGGCTGGTGATGCGTTGATGCTGCGTGACGTGCTGTTGCAATACGCCTGGACGCTGTTTAATCAGAGCGAACTCACGCTACTGGAAGATTCTCTCAAGGCGCTGCCGTGGGAAATTCTGCTGGAAAATCCAAAGTTAGTGCTGTTACAGGCGTGGCTGATGCAAAGCCAGCACCGGTTTTCCGAGGTGAGCAGTTTGCTGATGCGCTTTGAGCACTCCTGCAGCGAACAGATTGATGATGTGCTGCGCGGCGAATTCAACGCGCTGCTGGCGCAGGTTTCGATAAATGACGGTAACGCAGAAGAAGCCGAGCGGCTGGCGTTGCTGGCGCTCGATGCGCTGCCGGAAAGCCGTCAATACAGCTGCATCGTGGCGACGTCGGTATTGGGCGAAGTGATGCACTGCAAAGGCGAGCTGAGCAGTTCGCTGAAGCTGATGCGCCAGACCGAGCAGATGGCGCGCCGCGAGGAAGCTTGGAATTACGCGTTGTGGAGCCTGATTCAGCAGAGTGAGATTCTCTTTGCGCAGGGGTTTTTACAGTCCGCATATGAGATACAGGAGCGGGCATTTGTGCTGGTGAAAGAGCAGCATCTGACGCAGTTCCCGATGCATGAATTCCTGCTGCGAATTCGCGCGCAACTGTTGTGGGCGTGGGGCCGACTCGACGAAGCAGAACAGGCGGCGCGCGAAGGGATAAAAGTGCTGAAAGGCTATCAGCCGCAGCAGCAGATTCAGTGCCTCGGTTTGCTGGTGCAGTGTTCGCTGGCGCGCGGCAATCTCGATAATGCGCGCAGTCACTTGAGTCGGCTGGAGAATCTGCTTAACAACGGATCGCTGCATAGCGACTGGATCGCCAATGCCGATAAGGTGAGGGTGATTTTTTGGCAGATGACCGGCGACAGCCAAAGCGCCAGTAGCTGGATGCGCCAGACGGTGAAACCGGAATTTGCCAACAATCACTTCCTGCAAGGGCAGTGGCGCAATGTCGCGCGTGCGCAGATTCTGCTGGGAAATATGAGCCAGGCCGAAGTGGTGCTGGATGAGCTGAATGACAATGCGCGCGCGCTCAACCTGATGAGCGATATGAATCGCAATCTGCTGCTGTTAAATCAAATTTACTGGCAAACCCAGCGCAAAGCGGAAGCGCAGCAGGCGCTGACCGAAGCATTAAAACTGGCGCGTAGCACCGGTTTCGTCAGCCATTTTGTGATTGAAGGTGAAGCGATGGCGCAGCAGCTGCGTCAGCTGATTCAGCTCAACACGCTGGATGAACTCGATAATCATCGCGCCAGACGCATTCTCAGCGAGATTAATAAATATCATCGCCATAAGTTTGCCCATTTTGACGAGGGCTTTGTTAGCCGCCTGATTAATCATCCCGATGTGCCGGAACTGATTCGCACCAGCCCGCTAACCCAACGCGAATGGCAGGTTTTGGGGCTGATCTATTCAGGATACAGCAACGACCAAATTGCTGGCGAGCTGGATGTCGCTGCTACTACCATCAAAACGCATATCCGCAATCTGTACCAAAAATTGGGCGTAACGCACCGCGCGGAAGCGATGAATCAGGCGCAGTCGATGCTGCGGATGATGGGGTATGTTTAAGGCGGACACCGGCTCGCGGTTCAGACATATTCCAGAAAATAATGTCCCTCTGAAGGGGAGCGGATATAGGCAAACCCAGACACGCCCAAGTGCATACCTGCAATCAATAGGTTTTCTCGTGAAGCGCGCTCAAGAATTGCTCTTCGTGTTTGCTCTGCCTGGTCAGGATCGTAATCAAAGGCGATTGAAACTTGCGGATGGGCAATTTGAATATGCGGATAATGCGTAATATCACCCCAAATCAGTAATTTTTCATCGCGGGAATCTATCAGGTAGCCGCTGTGACCAGGCGTATGTCCCGGTAGGCTGACTGCGGTGATATCTTCAGCAATCGCTGTTTCTTCCGTAAATCGAACAGTTGAATAAGCTTCGAACGTGCGACGAAACAGCGAACCATTCATCAGTGCGCGTTCACTCAGGCTAGTTAATTTTTCATTATCCAGCCAGAAGTTTGCTTCTGCTTTGCTAATGTAGAGTGCTGCATTTCGGTAAGCGGGTCGCCCATTCTCACCCAGCAGACCGCCAATATGATCGGGATGCGCGTGGGTCAACAACACAGTATCAACCTCGTCAGGCATGATGCCGGATAAAAGGAGGTTTCGTCTTAATTCTCCACCGATATGATTGAGGTTTCCCATACCCGAATCGATCAATATTATTCGTCCCGCTCCACGGATGAGATAGCTATTAATTTGGATATCATCCGCTGCTTTTATTCCGGCTTGTTGCTGTATATTTACCGCTGCTTCAGGTTCTATTCCAGATAACAGACTCAGGCTGGCTTTCATCACGCCATCACTAAGCGCAGTGACCTTATAATTGCCGATATTCCTTGTGCTGAATACGTTCGTCAAAATTACCTCGTCAAATGTAGATATTAAAATAGAAGATGACTTTGTTTGCTTAATTAAACGTCGCATTACTTAAGATGTTGCGGCAATATTTATTGTGTGGCTATCATCATTCTCGACTGAGTTGTGACCGGAAAAGTTATGGACATTAAGTTATTGCGCTCTTTTGCTCTCGTCGCCGAACTCGAGCACATCGGTCAGGCAGCTGAGAAATTGCATATTTCAGCATCCCCTTTGAGCCGCCAGATTCAGCAACTGGAAGATGAGTTAGGTGTGGCACTTTTTCATCGGGAAAAGAAACGTCTCTATCTCAGCGCCGAGGGCAAGCAATTCCTGACAGAAGTGAAGGCATTGCTTTTGCACCATGATCGTCTGAATGGACTGGGTAAAAGTTTGAAGAATGGTCAGTCGGGCAGGCTTGATATTGGCTATGTCGAAGCGGCCATTCACTCACTTCTACTTCCTGAAAGCCTTGCCCGGTTAAATTGCTCGTCAAAAGTTGATATACAGCTCCATGCCTTACGCTCACAGGCACAAATCGATGCGCTAGCGAATCATGCGCTGGATCTGGCACTGGTTTATAACGAGCCGGAAGAGGATGACGGTTTTGCCTTTCAAAGCGTGTTAGTTGAGCCGGTGGTGCTGGCTATGCCAATAGAACAGGCAATTAGGGATCCCAAACCTGAGCAGTTACACATGATGCGCTGGATCGCCGATAAGCAAAGTCTAAATACGGCAGTGTCCAACCGCTTGCTTGAGGTGTGTGAAGGGAGTGGGTTCACGCCTGATATTCGGCTTGAGGTTAGCGGACCACTGGCGGCGCTCTCCTGTGTTGAAGCAGGGCTGGGATTTACCTTTATTCAGCGAAGTCTTGCGCGGCTTGCTTCGTCGTCTGTCATTGTTGTTGAAGTACCCTGGCTGGCGCTGTATGTGAATCTCTATGCGGTATGGCGGAGAAATGAGGCCAAACCGCTGGTCAGCCGCTTACTGACGGCATTGAGGGAACACGTTCCCTCTTGATGTTAATGTGATAGCCACTCTTCGCGGGTCAATTCCCACAATTCATAATCGAGAACACCCGCGACATACTCTTTTTTGCCGGTTTCTATCAGACGCATGCCGGATTTACGTGAGATCTTCACTGAGCCTGTATTCACCGCCGCTTTTGGCACACGTAATACGTCGCGGCCCAGCGTTTTAAACCAGAAATCATTCACGGCGTTGCAGGCTTCACTCATATAGCCACGTTGCTGCCACTCAGGTACCAGCCAAAATCCGCGGTTATCATTTTCTGCATCGCGCAGTTCGATCAGACCGATCAATTCCTCAGGCTTCTCCTGACGTCTGATACTCCAGCACCAACCTCGACCTTCCTTAACGGCGGGCAACACCACGTTATCAACGTAATTCTGTGCGGCACCTTCAGGATAAGGCCAGGGCACGGCAGCATTGAGATAACGCACGGTCTCCCAGCGCGGAAAGGCGATTTGCATCGCCTGCCCATCACCGCTTTCCAGGGGCTTCAGGATTAATCGTTGCGTTTTGATTTCTGGCGTCATAGTTCCTCCCTAAGAAACGTCAAATTACTTCTGAATAGTAGAATGATCGCACCAGTTTCGCATTGAATTAATTCCGCCATCCGGTGAGGTAAAGCCAGCGCAGCCTAATATCGAGTCGAATAACTTCTCATGGAATACCGGCGTTTTGTCGTTCTGCAATTGCTGCAGTTTGGCAAATGACGCTTTGTTATTACTGTCACTTAAAAATTTATCGGATGCCCAAACCATAATTGGCACCGTGCGCTGCGCCATCGGCGCATGATCGCGTGGCGTGCCGTGGAAATGCAGATTGTCGGAAATCGATTCTCCGTGATCGGAGGCATAAAACACGATGGCATTTTTATCTTTCAGGCTATCGAAAGTCTGCTTAAGAAAATAATCGGTATACAAAAGACTATTATCGTAAGAGTTGATCATCTCCTGCGTGCTGCAGGCATCATCAATACCCTGACACTCCGGTGTGTAACGCGCGAATGCCCGTGGATAGCGTTCGGTATACATATAATGTGAACCTTTGGTGTGAAGAATTACAATATGTTTACCCTGCGGATGGCGCTGAATGGAGTCCTGCAGTTCATTAATTAACGCCATATCATCCACCGGCTTACCGACATTACGCTTCTCCGCCTGAATAGATTCGCGCATTGAATAACTGTCGGCCATGACTTTGTTATAGAACCAGGCTTCGCTCTGCATGGAATAGAGATCTTCCGAGAAACCTTGCTTCTTCATCACAGTAAAGACATTCATCTCTTTCAGGGTGCGCTGCGGAGCTTCTGAGGCGCCGCCTTCTCTGACAAACATACAGCGCAGCGAGAGCTTGGTTGAGGTATCACAGGAATAACCCTGCAAGTGAACGAGGTTTTTTTCGTGATCGAGATAAGGTGTGTTGTCGCGATCGTAACCGTATAAACCCATATGATCGCGGCGGGCACTTTCACCAATCACAAATACGATATACAAGTTATCCGCATTTTTCGGTGGGACGTATTTAAAGTGTTCAGCGGGATCGTATAGATTACGGTTGTCTTCAGCCTGACTGAATGAACTGTATGCCAGCAAGCCAACGCCTGATAACCAGTTAGACGGTGAATAAGTGCCGGCAACAATGCCACCGTAGCTGGCCATCATGCGGTTATTTTTCTTGTCCTGTTCATCCTGCACCTTGCCCATCAAATTCAATGGTAACCAGCAACCCAATGCGGCAATCACAATGGCGATAGTTTTATAAGACCAATAACGCTTTTTGCTGATATTTGAAACGGGTTTACTGCGCATTCCGCGCCAGATTAGCCACAGTGGAATGACGTTGATAATTACCATCCACAGCACAAAGTGCCAACCCACCGATTCCTTAGAAAGATCCAGTGAATCGGTGGCTAAAACGGCGGCGATGATTCCATAACCAATATCAATATTAAAGAAAATCATGTAATAACTGGCCGCGCTGGAGAAAATCACCAGCATGGTCATCAATACACGCGACAGATATTTTCCGGTTAATGAGGTTAACAACGTTAACAGCATCACCAAACAAAACGCAGCGATGACCTCAGTCACTAATGAAAGGGTATTATCAAACTGCAGTTGCGTATAGCGGCGGATAAAAATCGGAATGTTAAGCAGTACGCCAATATAGAGCGAAATAAACGCCGGTAGATAAAACTGTTTAACCCAACCCTTTATAAACATGTGTTCCCCGTTCTTATAATAGACAACTCAATCACTTGCCTGAAAATTGACAACCTTTAGTGAGAGGGTGGATTTGGGTAACAGTTCAATCGTTGCTGGGCATAAAGTATGTTATAATGTAACAATCTTGCTGAAGTGTTCATATCTCTCCCAGAAAGCTGCTAATCAGTACAGCTAAAATCGTGATTCTTAATAACCATTTTTCTAATCACTAAACGTGTCAACCATGACCCTTTGAACAACTGATGCCGAGTCAACGATTATAATTACCGGATATTTGTGTTAGGGAGGTTTTTTCTGGTTTCTAAAAATAAATAATCAGGAAGATGGTATTTTATAAGTGTTTTAAGAAAATCCTGATATTAATTATGGTATTATGTGTATATGTCATAACTTAAAAATGACAACCGATTGTGCCTGGTGTTTTTATAAATACGCTAAAAAAGATACTTGTTGCAAAATGCAAGGTGGCAACAAAGTCTAATGAATTAGCTATAAAGATCAAGTCGATTAAAAATATTCATCAAATTTCACTGTCATTTAATAATATTTAAAGGTTTAATCATGGAATGGGGTTGCATTAAGTGTGGAGAAGAAATACCGCAGGACAGGGAGTTTTGCACAGGATGTGAAGAAATACAATTTAGAAAAATTGGCGGCCTCCTTTACATACCTTTTGTAGGATTGATAATTTCAGCTATCTCGTACCTGTTGAATATAAATGAGTCTTTTAAGGCAATTATAGAGAATTATCGATCTATAGATATAAATGCTAAGGTGTTTTTTATTTCTTCTCTTACAATTTATGTAGTGATGTTTTTATTTGCGGCGTTCACACTATCACAATTCTTAAAAAGAAAGAAGTTGCTCCCTAATTTATATATTTCATTTTTGATCGCCATAATTATAACATTGTCGATTAATACCTACACGCTCTATGTGCTAATTCCTGGCGTCAAAATTGGGTATGATGAATTGGTTCCTATCTTCCGCAGTTTAATATCAGCATTGATATGGATCCCGTACTTCACCGTGTCTGTTCGGGTAAAGAGGACCTTCATAAAGTAGTAAATCGCCACGGGTTTAACAGACACCTCAGAGTCATTTAAGATGGCTCTGAGGTGTTTATGAGCGGTAAGCGTTATCCTTAAGAGTTCAAAATTGATTAGATTTGTAATCAAATAAGCAGCGATTAAACCGCTCCCGCCGTACCTTCAAAAAACGTCACCAGCATTTGCCATAAATGCTGCGCGGCGGGCGTGAAGCGGTGATCGGCGCTGCGTAATAAGTGGCATTGGCTTTCACGGGCGATGCGATGGTGAATCGGCACGGCGACTAAGTTCTTAGCGATGAGGTCGTCTTTAACCACTTTGGCGGTCATAAACGCGATGCCCATGCCGGCCTGGCTTAAGGCGATGGCGCTGGAAAACAGATTACAGCTATAAGCCGGGCTGAATATAAATCCTTCCTGACTGAACATGGCATTCATATAACTTTGAATGCCAAAATTTTTGTCCATGCCAATTAATGAATAATTGACCAGTTCGGCCACCTCGATTTGCGAATAATCCGCGATGGGGTGTTGGCTGTGCACCACCGCACAGATTGGTCCGCGGTGAAAACTCAAACACTTCAGGCCGGGCGGGCCAATCGGGCCAAAACCCACCGCCATATCAACGTCGCCTTTGGCAATCAGCGAAACGGTGGTTTGCATATCGCCCGACAGGATATCGATAAACACGTCGGGATACGTTTGCGAAAACGGCTGTAACACATGCCTGACAACTTCATCCACCATGCCCTGCCCGACGCGTAATTTGATTGAGCCGCCGCGCTTATGGCGCAGATCTTTTAACTGACGATCCAACTGGCTGCGCCGTTGATGAGTGTGCGCGTAATCTTCAGCTAATAACTTTCCAGCTTCGGTCAGCACCACATTACGGCCACGTCGCTCTAACAGCGGCAATTGCATCTCCCGCGCCAGTTGCGATAACTGACGGCTGATGGCGGCGGGATCAACATCCAGGGCTTCCGCCGCCCGACGAATACCGCCGTAATTGCCCACTTCATACAGATACCTTATGGATTTTTCTGGATAGAGCAGCATCGCCATAGGTTTTTCTTATCCGTTGATCTGAGGTCAACAATAATAGCCTTTTATCTCCATTTTTTAAGCGCATTTTTATCTCCATACTCGAAGATTCACTATGCGAGGGCAGTACAAATGAAAACTATAAAAAATTACCTGCAACAACATGCCGATGAAATTCTTCTGGATATCAAGGAATTGGTCGCGGCGGAATCTCCATCAATGAACAAGGCCGCCGTGGATCGTTGTGGCGAAGTCTTACAAGCGCTGTTTGCCAAACGTTTGGGCGTGGTAGCAGAGATTGATGAGCAACCGCATTACGGCAATCACCTGAAATTCACGCTGGGAAGCGGTGACGAGCAAACCGTGTTACTCGGGCATTTCGATACCGTTTGGGATGAAGGCGAGTTGGTAATGCGTGAAGAAGACGGCAAGCTTTACGGACCTGGCGTGTTGGATATGAAGGCCGGTCTGGTGCAAGCCATCTGGGCTGTGCGCGCGTTGCAACAACACGATTTACTGGCGGGTAAACGCATCGTGTTTCTCTGCGGCAGCGATGAAGAAGTGGGCAGCCCAAGCTCCAGCGCCTGGTTATCGCAGCACGCCCTGGGATCGGTGCAAGTGCTGGTGGTTGAGCCTGCGGTGGCGGGAACGGGCGCACTGAAAACAGCGCGCAAAGGTACCGGACAATATGAAATCACCCTCAACGGATTAGCGGCGCACGCCGGGAACAATCCCGAAGAGGGCATCAGCGCGGTACAAGAAATGGCGCATCAGATCATGTTCTTGCACAGCTTAAACGCGCCGGAGCGCGGCACCACCGTCAATGTGGGAATCGCGCGTGGCGGCAACCGCATCAATGTGGTGGCGGATAAAGCTGTGTTAGGCATTGATACGCGCGTTACCAGCGAAGCAGAAGCCGAGCGCATCCACGCCGAAATCAGCCAGATCACGCCACATTTAGCCGGCATCACGCTGGATATTAGCGGCGCACAATCACGTCCGCCAATGCGTCAAACACCGGAATCGTTGCTGCTGATGGAACGTGCGCAGCAGGTTGCCTTACAGCTTGGTTTCGAGGTGGAAGGCAAAGCGGTTGGCGGCGGCAGCGACGGCAATTTCACTGCTGCGTTGGGCATTCCAACCTTGGATGGTTTGGGCGCAACCGGCGCAGGTATTCATGCACGTCATGAACATATCATTATTGCCGATATTGCTCCGCGCGCGGCGTTGGTGGCGGGATTGATCCTCGGAGGTGATGCGCATGTCTCAGGTTAATGTTGAGAAAAATACACTGCGGCAACCGCCAGCAGCGAAAACCGAGCAAAGTCCTTATCTGCTGCTGTTTATTATTTTGGTGCTGGCGGCGGTGGCAACCTGGATTATTCCGGCGGGCAAGTTTGACCATGAAACCCGCAATGGCATCACTTTTGCCATCAAGGGAAGTTTGCATGAAGTCGCGCGTTCGGGCGTTTATCCCGGCGAAATCTTCATGGCGATTGTGCAAGGGGTGATCAAAGCCGCGCCGATCATTTTCCTGATTCTGTTTACCGGCGGGTTATTAGCCGTTATCGAATCGACCGGTGCTATTGCCACGGCGCTTAATTCACTGTCGCGCAGTACCAAAATAAGCGATACGCGCATTATCATCATTTTTGGTGTGATATTCGCCATTCTCGGCACCACCGGCGTGGTGCAAAACTCGGTAGTGGCGTTTGTGCCGATTGGTTTATTAGTGGCGCGATCGTTGGGTTTATCGCCAATGATTGGTATGGCGCTGGTGTATTTAACCTGTGCGGCGGGTTTTAACGTTGCGGTATTAGGTCCAGCTACCACCGGATTAACCCAACATCTGGCGCAGTTACCGCTGTTTTCCGGCATGTTGTTGCGCGGCATCACCTGTTTATTGTTCGTGTTAACGGTGATGACCTATTTGATTATCTCGGTGAAACGCGCGCGAAATAATGGTGAAGTGCGAATAGAACAAACTGCGCAGAATGACGAATCATTGGCGATTACTGGTCGGCATAAACTGATTTTGATCACCTGCGCCGCAACGCTGATTGTATTTATGATTGGCACGGTGCAATTACATTGGGCCACCAATGAAATGTCGGCGATGTTTATTATTCTGTCGATTATGGTCGGCATGATGGGTCGCATGTCGGGTTCTGCCATTGCCAACACCTTCCTTACGGGTTGCTCGCAATTGGTAAAAGGCGGCTTCATTGTGGGTATGGCTGGCGCGATTTCCGTGGTGTTGCAACAGGGCAATATTCTTGATCCGATTGTTGGCTTCCTGTCTGATTTACTGGCACCGGTTCATCCCGCCATTGCGGCGGTGGGCATGTTCATTAGCGCGGCGTTGATGCATTTCGGTATTTCATCCGGTTCCGGTGAATCCGCTTTGCTGATCCCGATCTTCTCGCCGCTCGGCGATAACCTCGGTTTAACCCGTCAGGTGACGGTGCAAACGGTGTTGCTGGGTGAAGGTATCGTCAACTCCATCAGCCCAACTTCTGGCGTGTTAATGGCAGCCTTGGCCACCGCCAATATCTCTTTCAGCAAATGGATTAAATTCGTTGCGCCGGTAGTGGCGATTTGGCTTGCCATTTGTGTTGTCACCTTATTAATTGGTGTGGCGATCAACTGGGGACCATTCTAATAAATCGTAAGAAGCCACTTAATGGTGGCTTCTTATTTTTATATTGTTGTTAACACGATCAACATCCTTTCCGCTATTTCAGTTCCACGAATAATTGCATTCAATCCCCGGCCTTTTCTTAAAGTTATCTCATCATCGCTATTTGGCTTAAGTCGCGCTGGAACTGTCTCGCGTAAAGTGATGTTATTGCCGCGTCGCAGAATTTCTTTACGTTCAATTACACAAATTAATATTAGCCAAACCCATTGCTGGCGATGTCTTTACGCATCGCGGCAGCGTTGCACGCTTCTCTGGAGTGAACGATGATGTTTCGATTGCATCCGCTGTTTATTAGCCTTATTGCCGCTTACGGTGTGTTTAATCCAGCCTCGCCAGTTTGGGCGGCGACGCTTCAGCCTTTTACGCCGGAATTAAATGACAACCGCGCCGGCGTGTTTTGTATTTGCAATGGCTCGACTCAAACTTTAAGTGGCAATCAGCGGTTTGCGCCCGGTCAGGACGGCGGTGGCACCATATTCATCGGAGAATTGCTCAGCAGCGGCAGAATTATTTCGTATTCCTGGCAAGATTCAGGTCGCGTCGATCTGGGCGCGCAGAATTATGTGATTAACGTGCCAGATGCCAATGGCAGCGGCAGTAATAGCGTTCAGGTATATAACTCCGCCGCGATTAGCGCCATTGAAACCAATACCTTGCCAAATTTTTATAACGTTAATAATGGGCAATATATCAACGCGCGCGTTGCGCAGGTCAGCAATGGCACTATCAATGTTGATATCGGGCAGAATGGCGCTGCGACCACCGCCAGCACCAACGGCTGGTCGATGGCGGCGAAACAGAGCGAATTGTTTACTGCCAGCGGCAGCGGCACCATGAACTGGAATTCCGCTAATCGCATCTCATTTTTCGGTTCCTACACGCCTTATACCTATCAACTGGGGCAATGGTTCGACAATGTGGTCTCCTGGCGCGGCGCGTTTAGCGTCACCACGCTGGACAATGCCACCACTTCATTCAACGTTTCCAACGTCAGCAGCTTGCAGAGTTACAACACTTGGCTGATTGAGCAATTGCAAAACGGCAATCTGGCCGCCGATAGCTACAGCAGCGAGTTTAATAAAGCGCTCTCCTTGCGCAGCGATGTCATCGCCTATGTGATCGATGCCGATGAATACTACGACGAAGTGACGCAGCCGATTGGCGAACGCATTGTGTTAAGCGCTGATGGCCCCAATGCCAGGGCAACCATTGGTAGCAGCGGCATACTGGAAGTGGTAAATGCCAGCAGCGCGGCGATGCGCGCCAGCAACGGCGCGACGGCGGTGATTGACGGCAAACTGGCCAGCGTTGGCAGCAACGCACTGGAACTGTTGAACGGTAGCACCGGCATTAACAACGGCGTCATAAACAGCGGCTTTTTCAATAATGCCGATGGCAACGGCGTCGATGCCTCGACCGTTGGTGCGGGTGGCACCGGCGTGTATGCCAACGGTGGCAGCCGCTTCACCAATAATGGCGTGATCAATACCGCGATTAACAGCACCGGCATCCGTCTCGAGGATGCCAGCGGTGCGAATAACGACACCATCAATGTTAAAGGCAAGGGCGCGACGGGCGTTGCCGTTTCGGGCAGCCAGGCCAATTTTGCCCAGAACGGCAAAATCAATTTGTACGGCGAAAATGCGGTTGGTGTTGATGTGCGCGATGACGCCAGATTAACCATCAGCGATGCCAGTTCACTGCAATTTTCCGCGCCGAATCAAACCGGTTATCAAGCCACCAACTATGCGCACATCGATAGCAACGGCGGCAGTTATGATGTCTCCACGCCAGGTTCGGCGCTGTATCGCCTGAGTGATGGCGTGATCTTTAATCCGGTGGTGGCTGCCGACGTGACGTTGAGCGGTGCCAACACACGCGGCATTGTCGCTTCAGGTGCCGGTTCACGACTTTACGGCACCACCTTGTACGGCACCGACAGCTATTACGTTAACGGCGAAGGGGCGATTGCGGTTCAGAGCTCGGAGGGTGCAGACGTGACCATCACCAACCCGATTGAGCTGAACGGCAACAATACCATTGCGGGCACCGGGCAAGGTGGATTCTTCGCCAACGTGGCGCCGATCACCGGCAACGGAACCAATGCCACTGCCTTTGATATCAGCGATGGTGTGATCTATCAGTCCACGCCGCGTGGCACCATCAATCTTACCGGGCCAAACAGCATCGGTGTGCGTATTCGCGGCGGCGGAAATATCTTTGATGGATCCAGCACCAACATAGCCTTGGGTATCGCGCTGGATACCGCCGAAGGCAATACCGTTTATTGGACCGATCACAGCGGATTGAGTGCGGGCGGCATTGCTGCGGTGCGCGTTGGCAATAATGGCGGGCTAACGATTAATGGTGATACTGCCGGGCCGAATTTTTACTACAGCACCATCAATGCCAATGCGGGCGCAGACACCATCTTGCTGGATAAAGGCGCAGCATTGTTAACCGCCAGCAACATCGGACTGTACAATTCTGGCGGCGGCACTGTGCTCAACAACCGCGCGGAAACCAGCAATATTTCGTTGCAAGATGTCGGGATGAACACCGATGGCGGCACGTTAATTCGCTCCGCGACCTCATTCGATCCCAACGGTTATATGCTGGGTACCGTGAGTGGTGCAGGCGCGACAGGTTTTGTGTTTAGCAAAGAAGATGGTTCTACCACCAGCAACGATTTGATCATCCCACAAGGTTACAGCTTCTTTGTCTATGGCCCGGCAACCGGCGTGCGCGCCAACACCACCGGGCGGGTGATCGCCAACGGTAACATCATCGTTAACAGTTCCGATGGCGGCTCGGCGATTGTCACCAGCACCGCCAGCGAGGTGATCAACCGCGGCACCATCGTTTCGCTCAGCCTGGTTTCACCAATTATCGATCTGCGTGGCGGCAACTCCGTATTTATCAATGAAGGCAACGTCACCGCGCCTTACCCGGAAACGGTAGTGGTCGCGGGTGGCGCCACCAATGACCAGATCGCGCTGGTCGATGGCAACGTGGTGGGCGATGTGAACACCGGCAACGGCACCGACGTGGTCGAACTCACCGGCGGAACCATTGACGGCAGCGTGACGATGGGAACCGGTGTTAACAATGTGGCTTCGATCGCCAACGTCAGTCTGGCAAACACGCGTCACATCACTACCGCAGGCGGCAGCGGCAGCACGCTGAACTTTAGTGAGATTAACGCGCGCGGGGGTTCGTTCAGCAACGATGATCTGGCGCGCGGCGTTAACCTCGGCGCAGGCTGGAGCACCATCAACTTCTACAACACGCAATTTACCCTTACCGATAATCTCAAGCTGGCGCACAGCACCATCAACGTGGATAGCGGCTCAACGCTGTTTGTCGGCGATCAGGTCAATCCGGTTTTGTCGGGCGAGACTGACGATTCGTTGGTGGTGAATAACGCCGGTACGTTGAATCTCACCAACGGCAGCGGCGCGGCGGGCAACACGTTGACCATCAACGGTGATTTGGCGTCGGCGGGCGGCAAGCTGGCGTTGCGGACGCAGGGCGCGCAAAGCGACACTTTACGCGTTAACGGCAACGTGACCGGCACTACCTTTATCAATAATGCGCTGAGTGCTGCCACGCTGGCGGATAGCAATCGAGATGGCGTGATCTCCGCCAATGAAGGCGTTTCTCTGGTGCAGGTTGCTGGTAGCGCCAGCGCCAATAGCTTCGCGCTGCAACGGGGTTATGTCGCTGCAGGACCGTGGCAATACGGGCTTTATAGCTTTGCCCCCGAGAATGGCAATACAACCTGGGATTATCGTCTGGCCAATAACTACGTTTGTAAAGATGGTTCCCTTTGCCAGCCGCAGACAGCAGGCAGCGGCGCGCTGCGCCCGGCGCTAATTCCACAGCTTCCTTCCTACATTTCGGCGCCGGTCGGATTGGCGTATTACACCCTGGCAACCATTGGTGATTTACATCAACGCCTGGGCGAATTGCGGCAGAATCCAGACGGATCAGCGGAAATGTTCATCCGTTATTCCGGTTCTAACCAGAAGTACAAAACTAACCTTGATACGGCGCATTACGGTTACGACTTTGACCTCGATTACAGCGCGGTGCAGTTCGGCGGCAACCTACTGCGGTTGGACGGCGAACAAGATAGTCTGCGCGGCGGCCTGGCTTACACGCGCGGCAATGCGCGCATCCGACCGAACGCAGCGGATGGTTACAGCTCAACCGATTTCGACAGCGACAGCCTGGCGATTTACGGCACCTGGCAGCGCGCAAGTGGCTTCTATCTGGATGGCGCGCTTTCACTCGATTGGCATCGTGGCGACACCGATATCGCCCGACAAAAAGAGGTGGCGAAGTTGAAAGGCAAAGGCTGGACCGCATCGCTGGAGAGTGGTTATCCGTTTCAGTTGGCGAACGGCATTCGTCTTGAGCCGCAAGCGCAACTGCTGCATCTGCATTTGAAGTTGGATGACTTCACCGACGACGATCAAACCCAAGTCTCTTACGACGATTATGACCAAACCATTGGCCGCGTCGGCGCACGTCTGGCACGGACCTGGAACGATAGCGGCAGCGGGCAATATACGCCGTATCTGCGCACTAACTACTATCGCGGTTGGGGCGGCACGGCGAAAGTGGATGTTGGTGCCAGTAACAGCGAGGTTAGCGATAACTTCAACAGCGGCAAGTTCGGCCAGATGTGGGATGCCGGCATCGGCGGCAATGCGGCTTTCACCAACAATGTCTCGCTGTATGCCGAAGCCAATTACCGCAAAGAGATCGACGGCAACGGCGTGCAAGGCTGGAATTACAACGCGGGCGTACGCTGGGTGTTTTGATAAAACGGTTACCCTCACAAGCCCGCCGGTTTAGTTGACGGCGGGCTTTTTTACCTGTTACGAACGCAGTAAAATTGACAACCTACCAATGGTAAGTTACTACTAGTAGCTTACTCATAACGGAGGTTGTCGCTATGCATGCTCTGATCGTTACTGCTCATCCGGACCAACATTCACACACGCACCACATCGTCTCGCAGGTGGCACAAGGAATTGCTGCTGGTGGCCACAGCTATGAAATTGCCGATCTGGCGGCGGAGCAGTTCGATCCGCGCTTCAATCAGGCCGATTTCGATCAGTTCAAAAGTGGTGCGCCATCGCCGACAGATGTGTTGGCGGAACAGCAACGCCTGGATCGCGCCGATGCATTGATTCTGGTTTATCCCATCTATTGGTGGTCGTTTCCGGCGCAGCTGAAAGGCTGGATCGATCGCGTTTTCACCCAAGGTTGGGCGTACGATGATGATGGCCAAACTGTGGTGAAAAAGCTCGGCCATTTGCAGGTGCATTTGCTGGCGCTGGGCGCGGCGAGCCAGCGCACCTATGTGCGTCGGGGCTATTTCAGCAGCATGCGCACGCAGATCGATGAGGGGATTTTTGGCTATTGCGGCGCGCCGGTGGTGACCAGCGAATTGCTGCTGCCAACCGATGAACATTATCCCCACGCGCATTACACGCTGGCAAACCAACTCGGACAGCGACTTTTTGACGTGAAGGAAATGGCATGAATCAACCCACTCGCCAGCGCATGTCACATCAGGCACGTCGTCAGCAACTAATTGGCGTGGCGTGGAATCTGGTGCGCGAGCAGGGCAGCGATGCGCTGACGTTAGGACGCGTGGGGGAAGAAGCGGGCGTCAGTAAACCGGTGGTCTACGATCATTTTGGTACGCGCCACGGTCTGCTCGCGGCGCTGTATGAAGATTTTGATCTGCGCCAGAACGCGATTATCGAGGCGGCGATGCATGCTGCCGGTGCCAGCCTTGCCGAGCGGGCTAATGTGGTGGCGTCGAGTTACGTCGATTGCGTGTTAACGCAGGGACGTGAAATTCCCGATGTGCTGTCGGCGCTCGATAGCACGCCGGAACTGGCGGAAGTGAAACGTAAATATCAGCTCGATTTCATTGAAAAATTCCGCAGCTGGTTTGCGGAGGCAACGTTGCCGCAAGCCAGCATGTGGGGAATGTTAGGCGCCGCCGATGCGATTTCCCATGCGGTGGTGTGCGGTGACATCAGCCAGCAGCAAGGATTAGCCGAACTTCAGGCGCTGATTCTGGCGCTGGTGGAACGTCACCAGTAACCTTTTATCCAGCCAACAGGAACAACAGATGTCATTACGCGAGATTGATAGCGATTGCTGGCAACAACTGGAAACCGGCGCAAGCGATCCCGATGCCGGTTTTCACTTCTTAACGCTCGCGTCGGTTGATCAACAGGGCAAGCCGCAGGCAAGGACGCTGGTGCTGCGCGCGGTTGACCGCGTCAAACGCACGCTGGAGTTGCACACCGATATGCGTAGCCCGAAATGGCAGGCGTTGGCGGTTAATTCAGACGTTACGGTTCTGGGATACAGCGCAAAAACGCAGCTGCGGTTGCAGGGAAAGGTCGAGCTGCACGCCGCGCACAGCTCAGTAGCTGAAGCGGCGTGGCAACGATTATCACGCCGTACGCAGCAAACCTATGCTGGCGCTGCGCCGGGAAGTGACATTGACCACCAATCCAATGATGTCGCTAACGCCGAGGATAATTTTGGCGTGTTGCTAATCCGAATTACCCAACTGGATTGGTGCCTGCTGGCGCGGGAAGATAATCAAAGAGCGTTGCTGAATTACACCGACGACGGCGCGCTAGTCAGCAGCAAATGGGTGCATCCGTAGCGCGCCAAAGCGCACCACCAGTTTCTCGCCCAGCGGCGGCATCAGTAAGGTTGGTAAAGTGTAAGCCAGCAGCGCCAAACCGGTTGCCATGCTGCTGTAGCCAAGGCCGCTTTGATAATAGACCGGCAAATAAATCATCAGCGGCCAGAAGCTGAAGTTCATGCCAATCGAGCCCATCAATGCCCCGGAAAAGGCGCGGATACGGAACACGGAGAAATCAAACATCGGATGTGGATGGCGCTTCTCAATCCATACAAACAGCAGCGCGCTCAGTAGTGTAACCAGCAAAATCAGTTGTGCCGCGACGCTGTTCCAGCCGAGGCTGCTGCCCTGCGTAATGAGATAGGTGGCGCCGACCACGCTGAGCGATAAGGTAATCAGGCCGCTGAGATCGAGCTTTTGGGCTTCAGCATCGCGCGATTCCACCACATTTTTCAGCGCGAGGATCAGCGTCAGCAACGCGATAAATCCATGTACCAGAAACACCCATTGCCAGCTAAACCAGGCGACCAGTATGCCGCCGATGATCGGCCCGAATCCCAGCCCAAAGCCAAAGGTAATGCCCCACGCGGCGAACGCACGGCTACGCGCTTTGCCCTGCGGAAACTGGAACGACAGAATAGCAATCAGGCAGGTTAACATCGCGCCACCGCTTAATCCTTGCAGCAAACGTCCGACAATCAGCCACAGCGCATTGCCCGCCAGTCCGCACATCACCGATGTCACGCCGAAGGCGATAATGCTGATGATGAAGATGCGCTTGCGTCCATAAGTGTCGGCCAGCGTGCCGGTTGCCATTAACACCGCGGTGCAGGCCAGCGTATAGGCGTTCATGATCCACTGCAATTCGCGGAAGCTGGCGTGCATCTCCCTTTCCAGCACCGGCAAAATCACCGGTACGCTGGATATCTCCAGTCCCGACATCAATGCGGCCAGACAAACCGCCATCAGCGCCAACATGTTCTTCATACTCAATCCCTGCGATACGTTAAGAGCGTGCCAGCATGAAAGATTGGCGTGCGAGTGGAAATCTGCCTGCATGCCATATATCGTCAAGATCGTGCCAATTTCTCCGGTGACCTTTAATGCAAATGATTGCTCCGCTTCATGGCCATTCGCCTGCACCGTTCAACCGCCGACTGGTTTTGCTGGCGTATGAATGTCTGTGTACCTTTGAGTTCGGCATCGCCGTTGAGGCTTTCGGGCGTGCCGACGAAGTGTTCGGCCAGCCTTTATACGATTTGAGCGTGGCGTCGGTGGAAGAGGGCGTATTCGGCGCGCAAGGTGGCGTGCGGCTGGTGGTCGACGGCGGACTTGAGCTGCTGGAAGAGGCGGGCACTATCGTGATTCCCGGCTGGCGCAGCGTACATGAACCGGCATCGGATCAACTTATCGCCGCGTTACAAAAAGCCCATCGCAACGGCACGCGTATTGTTTCGATCTGTGCAGGCAGTTTCGTGTTGGGCGCTGCCGGATTGCTAAATGGTAAGCGCGCGACCGCACACTGGAACAGCACCGAGATTCTGGCGCAACGCTTCCCGCAGGTGCAGGTTGAGCACGGTATGATTTATGTTGATGAGGGCAGCATCATTACGTCAGCGGGTGGCGCAGCGGGCGTGGATTTGTGCCTGCATCTGATCCGCCGTGATTATGGTATTGAAGTGGCAAACCGCACCGCGCGCCGCATGGTGACGCCGCCGCTGCGCGAAGGCAATCAGGCGCAGTTGGTTCAGCAGCCGGTGCCGCAGCGTGCGGCAAAAAATCTTTCGCCGTTACTTGATGATTTGCGTAATCACCTCAATACGCCGCTGGTGATTGACCAACTCGCCAGGCAAGCTGGCATGAGCCGCCGCACCTTTTTACGCCGTTTCCATGACGCTACCGGCACCACGCCGGGAGAATGGATGTTAAGCGTGCGGCTGGAAAAAGCTTGCGCACTGCTGGAGAGCGGCAAGCTGAGCATTGATCAGGTTGCTGAACAGGCGGGATTTGGATCGCCAGAAACCTTACGTCATCACTTCAGACAGCGGCTCAACACTACGCCGACTCATTGGCGCAAGTCATTTAGTGAAAGAGGGATAACACAGTAGTTTCCGTGGGTCGCCATTAATGGCGACCGTTTTACATTTAATTCCCGCGATAAGTCGAATAACCAAACGGGCTCAACAGCAGCGGAATATGGTAGTGCTCGCCGGTGGTTTCCATATTGAACTCGACCGGAATTTCCGGGAAGAAGGTTTTCTGGTTGTTCATTTTGTAATAGTCACCGGTTTTAAACACCACGCGATAGCTGCCTGCGCTGGCGGTTTTATCTTCCGGGAATAGCGCGCTAATCCTGCCGTTGCTGTCGGTTTTGCCGCTGGCTAATTTCACCCAGTTATTATTCTGTTTCTGATCGAGTTCAACCTCAATACCCGCTGTCGGCGAGCCTGTTTGCAGGTTCAAAACATGTACGCTGAGCGGATTTTTTGGTGCTGCCGGTTGTGCTGCTCCCGCTGACAGGCTGGTCGCGATCAGGATGGCGCTGGCTGAGGTAAAGAGAGTTTTCATTAAAATATCCTTTTTGAGCAGGTGAATGTGCTGCAATCCTGGATGCTTCGACAACAAAATCATAATTGATAAGACTAAATGTGAAATTTCTGAGATCTGACGAGCAATCGACCAAGTGCTGACATCTTAGCTAGCGGGCATTGATGCAAACCTGGTTGCCATGAAGGGAGAGCATACGGAATGCAGGTGATTGTTGTCGTCACTCCCTCAGTGCAAATGACGGTTAGTTAAATTACCAGCGAGCGGCAGCTACGCTAATCCACCTCCGATTATTCTGAGTCATCTGTCAGAATTCTTCTCTAAAAGTTGTACCAGTTTAAGTAACATGTACATATATAATTTTGAGTCAGGCATTTATTATTAGCTTGCAAATGTAATTTTGTGGTTAATAAGCGAAGGGTAAAGCCTGGATAAGCGAAGCGGTAAATAAATTGAAGTTGATCAAGAAATAATCGATTATACGGATTTTTAGCTGGAAATAACCCTCCTGACATGGATAAATCTGTATTTAAGCGAAGCGTAAATACAGTATCAGGAGAGTGTTGTGCAGAAGTAAAACGATGTTAGATGTTTATTCTTTTGGGAAGAATGTTATTTGCGTCGGCTGATTTTCCCTCCTTTTCTTCCTGCTTCAATGGCGCGCTCCGGGTCGTTTTTGAAGTTACCGCTGCTAGCCTGACCGCCTTTGCGCCCGGCTTCAGCCGCGCGTTCCTTGTTCTCTGCGAAGTTGCCTGCACCACCACGACGTTGCGGCTTTTTTTCTTCCTCATCGGGTAGCTTCTTAGCGTCCGTCATTGGTTCTCCTCTTTTTTAAATACCAACATGATGCAAAATAAATGTAGTGCCATTTTTTCCAGTTTCAAGCCTGGGTTTCTCGTAAGTCTTAATTCTAAGAGGCTTGCTTATGTTACTTCCAGTTAAATTTTCACTTCTCTCTAAATGTAACTACCATTAGTTAGTTGCTTAAGATTTTTAACATTAAAAAGAAAGCTTCTCTAGCCAGATAATAAGCGAAGCGGTAAGCGCATTTACTTATAACCTCAATCGCAATTCTTGCGCACATTACTTGCAGCTTGACGCTTGCTTGCTACGTTTAATTAATCTTCTTGTTTAGCCTAAATTAACGCTTCGCTTATTTTGCTCAATTAGCCTAAATGAGCTGATGTCATACCCATCAGGCAGCTAACTGTCGATGTTCTTCTCACTACCGGAGCAAATTGATGACCAAGGAATTTGTATATCTGGATTGGTTGCGCGATGCGCATGCGATGGAAAAACATGCAGAGCCTTTGCTGCAGGCAGCTACGCTGCGGCTGGAGGAGTTCCCGCTGTTGCAGGCACGTATGAAGCAATATGCACAACAAACCGCTGAACAGCAGCAGTGGGTGAAAGACGTTTTGAAACGCTACGACAGTAACTGGTCAGCGCTGAAAGACGCGTTAGGACGATTGTCGATCGTTGGGCAAGCTGCGAGCGATATGTTGCGCAATGAAGAGGGCGTGCGCATGGCGGTGAGTAGCTACGTGTTCTGTAACTATAAAGTGGCAACCTACACCGCATTACTGGCCGCAGCGCAGCAGGCGGCGGACAGCAAAGGCATTAAGACTTTCCAGCTGATCCTGCAACATGAAATCCAGATGGCAGATTGGCTTCTTCATCAGTTGCCGGACGTGGCGAATGAGGCCATTTTGCATAGCGCGGTAGCCACAGTCTGACGGATAACTATAAGCGGTCGGCAGCCTTGCTCTGCTGACCGCTCAATTTGGCTTGCAGGTTAAACGCTACAGATAAACTAACTGTTTTCCCTTAGTCAAATTGCTGCAAATAATAAAATCAGGATCATTCTTTGCTATTTGTTAGCCTGGCGAGAACCTTTATTCTAAATTAAGCAAAAAAACCAGGCTTAGAATTTTATGTTATTCCCTATCAGTAAATGGAACTGATCAATGAAATCGATTTCAGCAAAATAACACTCCGCGTCTGATATTTGAAATGTGACTCTATCAATCATCGTCTCTAATGTTAATGAAATTGCTGACGATAACAGCAGAGATGCTGCCGATTAACGCCCGTAGCCTCTTCTGTTTTTTAAAATAACATTATTGTCTTCACTACTTTTCAATCAAAATCATTGAGGTTTCTAAATGGACGTAGTTCAAAGATTTTCACGTAATGTAAAGTTGCGAACCAAACTTACAATATCCTCTATGCTCAATATCGCGATGCTACTTTTAGTGGCGTTACTCGGATTAAATTCGCTGTTCTTAGCTGAAACCGGCGTTAACGGCATGATGAAAGACGATTATCCCACTATTGCATTGGGCAACCGATTAATTGATGAGATCAACGTAACGGTGCAGCAGCAGGCGCTGCTGCTGAGCCCGATTGATGCGCAACGCCGGACAACGATTCAGAGCAATCTTCAGGATGCCTCAAAGAAAATTACCGAAACCTATAAGCAGTTAAATAAGCTGGCTACCGATGATGAATCAATCGCATTTCTCAAGCGCGTGGAAGTGAGGCGAGCAGAGTTCCTTAAAGAGCGAAATGTATTCTTCGATTTAGTGAATAGTGATGTGACAAAAGCAGTGAATTTCTATTTTTCTACGCTTGCCTTAGCGCAAAGAAATTATATCGATGAAGTTGAGGGGTTCATTACCCTGCAAGAGCAGCAAATGGATGGCTCCTATAATAATTTTATGGCGTCATACGGCAAAACTAAAATTTCCATGCTGATTATTTTTGTAGTGGCTATTTTACTTTCAGCATTTATTGGCTGGATTATTATTCGCTCGATTACAGTGCCATTGAAAAAAGTGATCACCTTTCTTGGTCGAGTGGCGGATGGCGATCTCAGTTCTGATTTTCATGAACAGCGAAAGGATGAAATGGGGCAGTTAATTAACGCCATCCAGCAGATGCAGGAAAAGATGTCGGATATTGTCAGCCATATTCGCATTAGCGCAGAACAGATTTCCGGCGGCGCCAGCGAAATCATGTCGGGCACCAACGATCTCGCGGCGCGTACGGAAGAGCAGGCCAGCTCGGTAGAGCAAACGGCGGCCTCGGTGGAGGAGTTCAGTGCCACCATTAGCAACACGCGTAATAATACCCACGTTGCCGCCGATCTCTCCGCTAAGGCGGAAACCACGGTAGGACGTAATGCCAGCATGATGGACAACGTCGCCAGCAAAATGGCCGAAATCAATGATTCTGCCAGCCGCATGGCGGAGATCATCAACCTGATCGATTCCATTGCTTTCCAGACCAATATTCTGGCGCTCAATGCTGCGGTAGAAGCCGCACGCGCGGGTGAACATGGTCGCGGTTTTGCCGTGGTGGCGCAGGAAGTCCGCGCGCTGGCGCAGAAAACCGCCACCTCATCGCATGAGATCCGTAATTTGATTGAGGAGTCGTCCACGCGTATTGCCGATGGGCGCGATATGGTGACGGATGCCAATAAATTGATGAACGGCATGATGTCGAACGTGGCTGAGATGAAAGAGTTGCTGGTGCAGATCAATCAGGCCAGCAGCGAGCAGGCCGACGGCATCAGCCAAATCAACATCGCGATTAGCCAGATTGATATCACCACGCAGCAGAATGCGTCGCTGGTGGAACAATCGCTGGCAGCGTCGGCGATGCTGAGCGAGCAGGCGGCGAATATGGTGAATAGCGTGAGCGTGTTTACGCTGCGTCAAACCGCTTAATGCGAGTGTGATCCAGAACGGCATATGCGTTCTGGATCTTTTTTTAAATTGCCGGATATTCGCCGGTACCTTCTGGCCACGGCGTCAACAAATCAAAGCCGGTTTCGGTCACGGCGATGGTGTGTTCCCACTGCGCTGACAGCGAGCGGTCTTTGGTGACCACCGTCCAGCCATCGGACAGTACGCTGGTGCCGGCTTTACCCGCGTTGATCATCGGTTCGATAGTGAAAATCATGCCCGCCTGTAACGCCAATCCCGTGCCTGGCGTGCCGTAATGCAGAATCTGCGGATCGCCGTGATACACCTCGCCAACGCCGTGACCGCAATATTCGCGCACCACCGAGAAACCGGCTTTTTCCGCTACCTGCTGAATGGCCGCCCCGATATCGCCTAAGGCCGCGCCCGGTTTTACCACTTTGATACCTGCCACCATCGATTCGTAGGTGATATCCACCAAACGTTTGGCGCGCACCGACGGCTGGCCAACGTAATACATGCGGCTGGTGTCGCCGTACCAGCCATCTTTAATGATGCCGACGTCTATGTTGACGATGTCGCCATCCTTGAGCTTTTTCTCGCCCGGAATGCCGTGGCACACTACGTGATTCACTGACGTACAGGTCGTTTTGCTGTAACCGTGATAGCCAATATTTGCTGGCACCACTTTTAGCTCGTTTACCACGTAATCATGACAAATCGCGTCCAGTTCATCGGTGGTGACGCCCGGTTTAACGTACGGAGTGATGATCTCCAGCACTTTAGCGGCGGCGTGTCCAGCGGCACGCGCCAGTTCGATCTCTTCAGCGGTGTGCAGTTTGATGCTCATTACGCGATTCCCTGCGAGGTGAATAAAGGATGGTCGAGCAGTTGCGCTAAATCCGCGCCGCTGTCGCGTTCAACGCGCATCAGCAAGCGCGTCAATTCCTGATGATTGAGTGACGGATAAATTTCGGCCAGCATGCCGATCTTCATCCAGTGTTCCGCCTGCGCGTTGATGGAACGGCTCATCGCCGTGCTGGCGATGCGCAGATTCTCATGCATTAAGTCAGAGATTTTTACGATGCCCATGGTGCAACCTATATATGAATCGTATGTGATATGTATATAGGTTACCGTTTTAGGCTGGGATATGCAAAAAGGGGGTGAAGCCAATCCATGGCGGACAAAATCCTAAGGCGCCTTACTCAGACTTCGTTGGAGGACGACGACTTATTTTGCCTCCTTTCCTTCCCGCTTCAACGGCGCGTTCAGGATCGTTTCTGAAGTTGCCTCCACTGGCTTTGCCTCCCGCTCTGCCAGCTTCTTTCGCACGTTCTGGATCGTTGGCAAAATTCCCTGCGCCGCCTCTGTAGCTCTGTTTGTTCATAGGAAGACCTCTTATCAATGTTCCGTTAGATTTGAGGACTAGCTAGTCACGCTGCAATTTTAGTTCGCCGTTGCGTTAAAGCCAGGCCGTAAACGCCGATCATTGAAAATGATCATTAAGCGCGAGTAAATTTGTCGAATTAATAGTGACCTTCGTCACAATTTACAATTCCTGACTATACTTCTGCCTTTTGGGTTTCAACCTTTGCGCTACAAGGCGCGTTCAATATGCAGGGAACAGGAATGGACACATCGCAGCAAAACAGTGACGACGATTCAGCGCTAAGTAATCTCACCGTTAAACAGCGCATCTTCTTTGTGGTACTCGTAGCGACAATGGGTGCTCTGGCTTTTGGTTATGACACCGGGATTATCTCGGGTGCCTTGCCGTTTATGACCTTGCCGCCTAATCAGGGCGGTCTTGACCTCACACCGTTCACCGAAGGTTTAGTCACTTCATCCCTGATCTTCGGTGCCGCGCTGGGTGCTTTCCTCAGTGGTTATTTCTCCGATCGCTTTGGCCGACGCATTACGCTGCGTTCTCTGGCGCTAATTTTTGTGCTGGGCGCGATTGGTACCGCCTTAGCACCAAACCTGCACGTAATGGTGGCGATGCGTTTTCTGCTGGGTATTGCGGTGGGTGGAGGTTCCTCAACCGTACCGGTGTTTATTGCCGAAATTGCCGGGCCAAAACGGCGTGCGCCGCTGGTGAGCCGCAACGAGCTGATGATTGTTTCCGGTCAGCTGCTGGCTTATGTGGTCAGCGCGGTGATGAGTTTCACGCTTAACGATCCGCATCTGTGGCGTTATATGCTGGCGATGGCGATGATTCCTGGCGCGTTGCTGTTTATCGGCACCTTCTTTGTGCCAGCGTCGCCACACTGGATGGTGGCAGAAGGGCGCATCAAAGAAGCGAGCCGTATCCTGCACAAACTGCGTGAAACGCCGCGCGAAGTGAAAAAGGAGATGACGGAGATGCGCCAGCACGCTAAAGCGGCGCGTCAGGGGCCCTCAGCGCGTGAACTGCTGCAAGAGAAATGGATTCTTCGCTTGTTACTGGTGGGCGCGGGGCTCGGCATTGTTATCCAGTTCACCGGCGTGAATGCCTTTATGTACTACACGCCCGTGATTCTGAAAACCACCGGTATGGGCACCAACGCCTCGATTGCGGCGACCATCGGTAACGGCATTGTTTCGGTGCTGGCGACCATGGTGGGCATCAAAGCAGTGGGACGTTTTGGACGTCGTACTATGCTGATGACCGGTTTGTCGGTAGTGATCGCCATGCAGCTGGTACTGGGCTGCGTGCTGCTGTTGATGCCACAGGACATGACGCAAAGCATCTTCGCGCTGGCGGCGATCCTGGTGTTCCTGTTCTTTATGCAGATGTGCATTTCGCCGGTTTACTGGCTGCTGATGTCGGAGCTGTTCCCGATGAAAGTGCGCGGCGTGCTGACCGGCGCTGCGGTTTCGTTCCAGTGGATCTGTAACGCGGCGGTGGCGTTTGCCTTCCCGCCGCTGCTCTCCGCCACCGGCAATGGCGCGTTCTTTATCTTTGCAGCCATCAACGTCGGCTCGCTGATCTTCGTAATCACTATGCTGCCGGAGACCAAAGGCAAATCGCTCGAGCAGATCGAAAATGAGATGCGCGAGCGGTTCAGCGAGCAGGAGCAGGATCAGCAAACCGCGTAGCGGCGCTTGAGAATTCCTGGTCACGGGAGGAAGATACGCATCTTTCACCGGGCCAGGATTTCCCATGCTAATCACCGCCGAGAACACGCGCACCTTCAATACCGACATTCGCCTGGCCTGCACGCTGGCCGCGGTTGCGGGCGCACTTAACACCGCAGCGTTTGAAACGGTCGGCTTCTTCTCGGCGAACATGACCGGCAATGTCTCCTCACTTTCCGACCATCTGGCCAAAGCTAATCTGCACGTCGGCCTGTTTTTTCTTCTCATCGTGCTGCTGTTTATCGCCGGATCTTCTGTCTCAACGCTGATAATCAACTCCGGCAGACGGCGCCAGATTCGCGGCATCTACGCCATCAACATCCTGATTGAAGGCATCGCTTTGCTGCTGCTCGGCGTGATTGAAAGCTGGTTTCGCTTTAGCGGCTCTGGCGTGTTGCTGGTGCTGAGCCTGAGTTTTTTGATGGGATTGCAAAACGCCGTTGTGACGCGCATCTCCAACGCCCGCGTGCGCACCACGCACGTTTCTGGCACCGCGACCGATATCGGCATTGAGCTGGCGATGCTGTTTGATGTGCTGCGCCGCAAAGAATCCCCCAAAGATGCGCCGCTCTACATTGAGCGGCTTAAGCTGCATTTTTACACCGTGCTGGCGTTTTTGGGCGGCGGTGTGTTGGGGATTTGGCTGCTGCAGTGGATGAGTTATCTGCTGCTGATGGTGATCGGTGCGCTGCTCAGCGTGCTGGCTTTAGCGGCACTGAAACGGATCTGATCGGTGAGCAGCTTCACAGTTTTCCGCATCGTTCGCTAAAACTGCTTGCCACTTTTTCCGCGCTGTTAGCATGATAGCGCCCGTTAAGGATTGTTACTGTTCGGCAGGCAAAACCTGAGACGCGCCCTTTTTCAGTTGAAGAGGGCGCGTCTCAGGTTTTTTTTTGCGCGAAATTCAGGGCATGAGTTTAGGGCATTGTTCAGGAGAAAGAGTGATGCAATATCAGGAACTGGCGGATGACATCTTTGCCGGTGTTGGCGGCAAAGAGAACATCATCAGCGTGATGCACTGCGCCACGCGCTTACGCTTCAAACTAAAAAACAGTCAAAAAGCGCAAACTGCGGCGTTAAAAGACAATCCTGGCGTGATTATGGTGGTGGAGAGCGGTGGCCAATATCAGGTGGTGATTGGCAATCAGGTGGCGGAAGTGTATCGCGAACTCACGTCACGTCACGGGCTGGATAATCAGAGCGAGGCAGCAGATAACGCTGCACCGCAAGGCTTATTTGCACGCTTTATCGATCTGGTTTCCGGCATCTTCACCCCCTTTATCGGCGTGATGATCGCCACCGGCATCATCAAAGGGTTGCTGGCGTTGGCGTTGGTGCTCGGCGTGATGGGTGCCGACAGCGGCAGCTACAAAGTGCTGTTTGTTGCCAGCGACGGTTTGTTCTACTTCCTGCCGATTTTGCTCGGCTACAGCGCCGGTAAAAAATTTGGCGGTAATCCGTTTGTCAGCATGGCGATTGCCGCTGCGCTGGTGCATCCAATGATTCTCGAAGTGCTGCAACAGCAGCAGCAGGGCAATGCGCTGACCTTCATCGGTATCCCACTCAAAGTGTTGAACTACAGCTCGTCGGTGATTCCGATTATTTTCGCGGCCTGGGTTTCCAGCCTGATTGAACGCTGGGTGCATCCGCGTTCGCCCAGCGCGGTGCGTAACTTCACTACGCCGTTGTGCTGCCTGCTGATCACCGTGCCGCTGACGTTTCTGGCGATTGGTCCGGCGGCGACCTGGCTGAGCCGCATGTTGGCCGAAGGTTATCTGTGGATTTACAGCCTGAGCCCCATGATCGCGGGTGCGGTGATGGGCGCGATTTGGCAAGTGTGCGTGATTTTCGGTCTGCACTGGGGCTTAGTGCCGATCATGCTGAACAACCTCGCCAACTTTGGTCACGACACGCTGCTGCCCTTGCTGATGCCTGCGGTGCTGGGCCAGGCGGGCGCCACGCTTGGTATTTTCCTGCGCACCCGCGAAGCGAAACTGAAAGCGATGGCGGGGTCGGCTTTTACCGCCAGCATCTTCGGCATCACCGAGCCGGCGGTGTATGGCGTGACGCTACCGCACCGTCGTCCGTTTATCTTCGGCTGCATCGGTGGCGCCTTGGGCGCGGCGATCCTTGGCTTCTGGCACACCACCATTTACTCCTTTGGTTTCCCGAGTGTCTTCACCTTTATTCAGGTGGTGCCAAACAGCGGCATTGATGCCAGCGTGCTGGCGGCATTTGCCGGTGCGGCGGTGGCGCTGATCTTCGCTTGCGTCAGCACTTATCTGTTCGGTCTGACCGAGCTCGCAACCGAAGCGGTTGCGCCGCCGGCAGCGGTTGCTCCGCCCACCAGCCTGACGCGCCGCGAAAGCGTGGTCAGTCCGATGGCGGGCGATGTCATTCCGCTCGATCAGGTTAAAGATGAAACTTTTGCCAGCGGATTGCTCGGTAAAGGCGCGGCGATTATCCCGCAGCGGGGCCGCGTGGTATCGCCGATCGATGGCGTGGTGTCGTCAATGTTCCGAACCGGCCATGCGATTGGCCTGACATCGGCGCAGGGCGCAGAAGTGTTGATCCACGTTGGCCTCGATACCGTGAAGCTCGATGGACACTATTTCTCACCCAAAGTAGCGAACGATCAGCCGGTCAAGGTGGGTGATTTGCTGCTGGAGTTCGATCTCGATGCGATTAAAGCCGCAGGCTTTGACCTTACTACGCCGGTGCTGGTGAGTAATAGCGATGACTTTGTGGATGTGTTAACCCTGAGCCGCACGGCCGTGAGCGAAGGCGCTCCGTTGTTGGCCGTGCTGAAATAATAGAGGAGCAAACAGATGACTAAACGTTTCCCGGACGGATTTTTATGGGGCGGCGCCGTTGCCGCAAACCAGGTTGAAGGCGCGTATCAGGAAGGCGGCAAAGGTTTATCGACCTCCGACCTGCAACCCAAGGGCATATTTGGTGCACGCGTCGAACGCAGCGATAACGATTTTGGCATCAAGGATACCGCCATCGATTTCTATAACCGCTTCCCGGAGGACATCAAACTGTTCGCCGAGATGGGCTTTACCGTACTGCGTACCTCGATTGCCTGGACGCGCATCTTCCCGCAGGGCGATGAAGTGGAACCTAATGAAGCGGGATTAGCCTATTACGATCGCCTGTTCGATGAGATGGCGAAATACAACATCACGCCGCTGGTGACGCTGTCACATTACGAAATGCCGTACGGCTTGATCAAAAAGTACGGCGGCTGGGGCAATCGCATCACCATTGATTGCTTCGAACGCTATGCGCGCGCGGTGTTCACCCGCTTCCAGCACAAGGTGAAGCTGTGGCTGACCTTTAATGAGATCAACATGTCGCTGCACGCGCCGTTCACCGGCGTTGGTCTGGCGGAAGAGAGCGATCAGCAGGCAATCTATCAGGCGATTCACCATCAGCTGGTGGCGAGCGGACGCGCGGTGAAAGCCTGCCACGAAATCGTTAAGGACGGCAAAATCGGCAACATGCTGCTGGGCGCGCTGCTCTATCCGCTGAGCTGCCGTCCGGCGGACGTGCTGGAGACTCTGCAACAGAACCGCGAATGGCTGTTCTTTGGCGATGTACAGGTGCGCGGCGCGTATCCGGCCTATATGAAGCGCTTCTTCGCCGATCGTAACATCAGCATCGAGATCACCGATGCCGATAAGCGCGACCTGCAAAACACCGTCGATTACATCTCCTTCAGCTACTACATGACCGGCTGCGTTACCACTAACGAAGAGGAGAATCAGAAAGCGCGCGGCAACATTCTCTCGATGGTGCCGAACCCGCACCTGCCGAGTTCCGATTGGGGTTGGCAGATCGATCCTGAAGGGCTGCGCATTCTGCTTAACATCCTGTATGACCGCTATCAAAAGCCACTGTTCATCGTGGAAAACGGGCTTGGTGCCAAAGATGTGGTGGAAGCGGACGGGCAAATTAACGACGATTACCGTATCCAGTATCTCAACGATCATCTGGTGGAGGTGCGTGAAGCGATTGAAGATGGCGTCGAGGTGTTGGGGTATACCTGCTGGGGACCGATTGATTTGGTCAGCGCGTCAAAAGCCGAGTTCTCCAAGCGTTATGGCTTTATCTACGTTGATCGCGATGACGTGGGTAACGGCACACTGGCGCGTTCACGTAAGAAGAGCTTCTTCTGGTATCAGGACGTGATTCGTAGCCATGGTGCAGCGTTGAAATAAGTGAGTTGAATGAAGGGTGCGCAATCATGCGCACCTGGTTTACGCCTCGTCCGCATCATCCTGCAACGCCAGCGTCTCTTTGCGTACCCGCTCAATATGAATAGTGAGGAACATGCGTTCCTCGCTGGAGAGCTGATACAGGTATTTCTGCTGAATATGCTGGTCAATCTTCACTGCACATTGATAGGCGAGCGGATATTTGTCGCGCACCACATCATGCAGCGATTCATCCTCGCTCCACACGCCGCGTTTGCCTAACATGCGCTGTGCAAAGAACTTCAGATGGTTGACGAAACGGTTGTAGCTCAAGCTCTCTGTGCGGTAATCCAGCTGCAGGCGATACTTCACGATATGCAGGATTTCCTGCATAAATTGCGTGATGTGCGAAACATCGGCGAAATCACTACCAAGCTGCGCATTCACCAGATGCAGCGCGATAAATCCGGCCTCATCTTCCGGCAACGCTACGCCCAGCCGCTGGTTAATCAGTTCCAACGCTTCGATACCCAATGAAAACTCTTTCGGATAGAGCGTTTTAATCTCCCACTTCAACACGTTGCGAATCGGGATACCTTGCTGGTGGCGCTCAATTGCAAAATGGCAGTGATCGCACAGTGCGATGGAGAGGCTTTCATGCAGCGGCTGGCCCAGTTGCTGACGCGCATTGGCAATAATCAGTTCGCTGGTGGTGATCACCTCGAGCGGGATATCCGACAGCAGTTCGCTGAGCCGGCCCGTTAAGGTGTCGCTTTGTAGCGCAAACACTTTTTCGATCTGCTGTGCATCCAGTTCGTCACCCACGCGCTTCTGAAACGCCAAACCGCGTCCCATCACCACCTGTTCTTTGCCGTTGTCGCCCAGCACCACCGCGACATTATTGTTGAGGATTTTCGCGATTTTCATTTTTATCTGCCCTGAAAATAAAAAACCTGACCCACCGGAAGGACGGCGTGTCAGGTTTTGCCTGCGCTGAACGCAGTAACAATCTCGCCAGATCATAATCGGCTCTGCTTTCCCGACAAGCAGAGCGACAGTTAAATGTGAAACGCATCATATTTCCAGCGCAATGAATCAGATGCGTTGATGGCGCAATTTAATGAATGTAAGGATAGCGTAAGGAAATGATCAGATTTCTATAAAGTTTGCGTTAAGGCTGCCGATAGTACCGTAACGTTAAATTAACAGGAGTTGCGTACATGACTGGGATTTCAACATTAGGCGTCGGTTCAGGACTGGGTTTAAGCACCATTCTCGACAAACTGACCGCGGCAGAAAAACAATCGCTGGCACCGATTTCAAAACAACAATCCGCTGCGACCGCGAAGTTGTCCGCCTACGGCACCCTTAAAACCGCGATTCAGACCTTCCAGACGGCAAACAATAAATTAAACGATGCCGCGCTTTATACTTCGACGACCACAGCATCCAGTTCCAGTGCGTTTAGCGCCGATTCCAACGGCAATGCGCTGGCGGGAAAATACACCATCAGCGTGCAGAAGCTGGCGCAATCCCAGACGCTAACCAGCGAGACGAAAACCGATATCAAAGCGGCGATAGGTAGCGATGCCGCGTCCAGAACCCTGAAATTTGTTAACGCGGAAGGTAAAGAGAAAAGCATTACGCTAACCAAAGATCAGACTTCGCTTTCGGCGATTCGTGACACCATCAACAAATCTGACGTTGGCGTTACTGCAAGCCTGATTAAGGTCTCCGCCACGGAATACCGTTTGTCGCTGACATCATCGGCATCCGGCACCGCCAATGCGGTGAAATCGCTGAGCGTGACCGGCGATGATACCTTGCAGGATTTTATCGGCTTTGATGCATCAGATGCGGCCAGCAGCGGCATGGCGCAAAGCGTCGAGGCGCAGAATGCCAAGCTGACCGTAAACAATGTGGCGATTGAGAGCAGCAGCAACGTTATCACCGACGCGGTGGAAGGCATCACGCTGAAGCTTAACGATGAAACCAGCGGCAACCAAACGCTGACGGTGAGCAGCGATACCAACAAGGCGAAAACCGCCATTACCGATTGGGTGAATGCCTATAACTCGCTGCAGGATACGATGGCGAGTTTGACTAAATACACGCCAGTGGATGCGGGTAAAGATCCGGACGGGAAGAATGGAGCGCTACTCGGTGATGGCACGCTGCGTAATATTCAGGTGCAACTGAAAAGTATTCTGGCCAACAGCTCGGGTTCAGGTGTTTATAAAACGCTATCTCAGGCGGGCATTACTACCGATCCCACTAACGGCCAACTTAAGCTGGATGCCACCAAACTGACCACCAGCTTGCAAGTGAAACCAGAAGCGATTCGGGACATGTTTGTCGGTGATGGCAAAAAAACCGGTGTTTCGACGGTGCTGAACACCACATTCACCGCATTTCTTAGCAGTAAAGGTGTGTTGCAGGGCGCGACGGATTCCATCAGTAAAAAACTGAATACGCTAACCGATCAGTACAATACCGCCAGCAAACGTATTGATGACACGATTGCGCGGTATAAAAAGCAGTTCACCAATCTGGATAAGATGGTCAGCGTGCTGAATAACACCAGCAACTATCTCACCGAGCAGTTCAGCAATAGTACAAAGACCAATAAGTAAGCGTAACGCGATCGCCATAAATGGCGATCGCTATTTCTGAAACTAGCCTTACTTTTTCTTATTCAGCATGGCCTTCAAATCGGCAAAAGGATTATAGGTGGCTTCACCAACATCCTTCTGCGCATCTTCACCTGCCACAACACGTGTGCCGTACTGATCCGCTTCGGTGTATTTCGAGTGCTCGTGATCGTGACAATAGAGGCACAACAACTCCCAGTTACTGCCATCTTCTGGGTTATTGGTATGGTCGTGATCGATATGGTGAACGGTTAATTCGCGCAGGTTGGAATAAACAAATTCACGCGAGCAGCGGCCGCATACCCACGGATAGATTTTCAATGCTTTCTCACGATAGCCGCTTTCCAGCCGCGAGTAATTTTTAGGGATCAGAGCCATTGCCGACGTTGCCTGTTTGAAAGAGATAAAGCGACATGTTATCTGCACATCCCGCAGCTGCCAATGATGTTTATCATTCCTGAGCATCCGTTATACAAAAACCGCCTACACTAGTTTGTAACTACGCGGAAATAAAAGGCCGCCCGACCCCGTTCGATGGAAATTCACTCATAAAATGATGCCCGTTAATGATTCTCCGTCGGTAAGCCGGATGCAGCGTATCGCTTTGTCGATGATGGTGGCATTGCTGGCCACCATCCCTCTATGGACCAACAAAATTTATTATCGGGATGATCTTTACCGGATATTAGATGGGGATAGATCAACATGGCTAAGTAACGGGAGGCCGGGCACCTGGTTATTACAATCCCTGATCTCTTTTGGTGATACGGTCAGCGATATTTCTCCGCTTAATTTACTGCTCGGATTGCTGGCGCTAAGTATTGCTGCGGTATTTTTCACGGAAAGATTGAGAATTCCGCTTGCGGGTTTCTGGTCATTTCTCCCGCCGCTATTTGTCATTCTTAATCCCTTTCTGACGCAGGGAATGCTCTATACCTATGACAGTCTCACCATACTTCTGTCATTTGCAGGCGCCATGCTGGCAAGCATGGTTAATCGCGCAAAGCCTTTTCAGGAGAGCGTTTACACGGCGCTGATATTATTGCTGATTCAGACACTCTATCAGCCAGGGCTCAATGTCTATATTGCCTGCGTAGCCTTGCTGGTCGTCTCTCGACTGGTAAATGATCAATCCAGCTGGAAGTGGCTGTGCGGGAAAATAGTGGCGCTGGGCATTGCCATCCTGGCTTATAAACTCGCGATGAATTATTTATTGCCAGTGAAGATCGACTGGTACAGCATGAAACACAGCAAGCTGTTATCACTGAATTCCGATTCTCTGCAAGTACTTATCAACACTATTAAGGCGTTCAGTGACCTTTTTCTCAGCGCCTATCCGCGCGGCATGATGGTATTTATAGGGCTGCCTATGCTGATAATGTTTTCAGGCCTTATTTTGATGGTTCGAAACTTAAAACAGCAGCAGAAGTTGACGCTAAGTGCGGTCTTATTGCTGTTCAGTGCGGGATTGATCGTCATCATCGCCATCCCCGGACTTTCATTGGCCTTAGCCACGCCGTTATTTGCACCGCGTATGCTGGGCGCATCCAGCATTACTTTCCTGTTCTGTTTCTATGTAGCCGTTTATTCATTACCTGCAATAAGAAGCTGGCTGGCGGGATTGAGTGCGATATTGCTGTTTTATCATCTGGTGGTGATGCTGGTCACTTTTAACACTGTAGTTAACGATCAACGATATCAAATGGAGGTGATGAATCAGATCAAAATCACGCTCTCTGCTCCCGCTGCCCAATCGATTGATTCACTCGCCTTTATTGGGCAGTTGAATGATGCTCCAGAAGTACAAACCAATATTCGTAACTTCCCCATCATCGATCATATCCGCATGAAAATGTTGGGTGAGTCTGAACCGTGGATATGGCTGGCGCTGATCAAACATGTAGGTTTGAGATTGAAAGCGGTGAAAGCAACGGATGAAATGAGAGTAATTAAACCGCGTCAGGTTCTGGCGCAGGGACCCGATTATGACGCCTTTCAGGATGGGCAAACGATGGTGATTGATTTTAGAAAATCGGGTGGGCAGATTAATAAACTTTAATTCAACGGCTCAGTCCGGTTGCGGGTGGGTAATAATCCCGGACTGAGCTTTTATCTGGTGTTATTTATTCAACAGTTCTTTGCGAACAATTTCTGCACCTGCACTCAATGCATCTAGCTTGCCTCTTGCCACACCGCGTGGCAGAGGAATCATGCCGCAGTTGGTACAAGGGTAGAGTTTATCAGCATCAACAAACTGCAGGGCTTTACGCAGCGTTGCTGCAACTTCTTCTGGCGTTTCAATGGTATTGCTTGCCACGTCAATGGCACCAACCATCACTTTTTTGCCGCGAATCAGTTCCATCAACTCCATCGGCACATGCGAGTTTTGACACTCCAGTGAGATGATATCGATATTCGACTTTTGCAGTTTAGGGAATATCTCTTCATATTGACGCCATTCTGTGCCCAGCGTCTTTTTCCAGTCGGTATTCGCTTTGATGCCATAGCCGTAGCAAATATGCACTGCGGTTTCGCATTTCAGCCCTTCAATGGCTCTTTCTAAGGTTGCGATACCCCAATCATTCACTTCGTCGAAAAAGACGTTAAATGCCGGCTCATCAAACTGAATAATATCGACGCCCACCGCTTCTAACTCTTTCGCTTCTTCATTGAGAATTTTAGCGAATTCCCATGCCAGTTTTTCGCGGCTTTTATAGTGGTTGTCATAAAGCGTGTCGATCATGGTCATTGGACCCGGCAGCGCCCATTTAATGGGACGATCAGTTTGCTGACGTAAAAACTTTGCATCTTCAACAAATACTGATTTTTGACGACTCACCGGACCCACAACGGTCGGCACACTGGCATCATAACGATCGCGGATTTTAACGATCTCGCGCTTCTCAAAATCTACGCCGTTGAGATGTTCAATAAAGGTGGTGACGAAGTGCTGGCGGGTTTGCTCGCCGTCACTGACGATATCAATTCCTGCCTGCTGTTGATCGTCCAGGCACAAACGCAGCGCATCTTGTTTGCCGTCGGTTAATTCCTGATCTTGCAATTTCCACGGTGACCACAACGTTTCCGGCTGAGCCAGCCACGATGGTTTCGGTAAACTACCAGCAGTGGAAGTCGGTAATAATTTTTTCATAGCAGGTGACCTTATATTTTTATCGGTAATCAAAGAACGGGAGTAAACCATTGCTCAAGAAGAGTTTGATATGGCTTGATGAAGCGCTCTTCCGTGAACTTTCCTTGTTCAATAGCCAGATGGCTACGTTCTTCTCGATCATAAACAATTCGCGTTAAAGAATAATCCTGATGGCTCAGGCTTGGCTGATAGTGTCTACCAGCTGCAGAATTCGCATTGTAAATCTCAGGGCGGTAGATCTTCTGGAACGTCTCCATGGTGCTGATGGTGCTAATCAGCTCAAGATTGGTGTAATCACTGAGTAAATCGCCATGGAAATAGAAGGCCAGAGGCGCAGCACTGTTTGCCGGCATAAAATAGCGTGCCCGCAGGCCCATTTTGCCGAAGTATTCGTCAGTCAGAGAAAGTTCATCCTGCTGATATTCAATGCCCAATACCGGATGTTCATTACCGGTGCGGTAATAGGTATTTTTACTGGATACGCTCAGGCAAATAACCGGCGCTTTATTGAAATTCGCTTTGTAAGCTTCTGAGTTAACGAAATGCTTGAAGATGTTGCCATGCAGATCGCCAAAATTATCTGGCGTGCGGAATTCAGTATGGTTCTTGTTGTGCTCAGACAATAAAACGCTGAAATCATAATCACGCACGTAAGAAGAGAAGTTATTTCCAACAATCCCTTCAATGCGTTCGTTGGTTTTTTTATCAACGATATTGGTTTTCAATATTTCGATCACCGGGAAGGTGCTGTTGTTGCCCTCAGCACCCAGATTCAGCTCAGCAGAAATAATCTCTAGCTCAACCGCGTAACGATCGCTTTTAGGGTTGTCCCAATGCGCCAGTGAATTGAAACGGTTATCAATCATCACTAAGGCGTTGCGCAGGTTCTCCTGACGCTTTTCACCACGCGCCAAATTGGCAAAATTGGTGGTGATGCGTGTATTGCCAGAAGGATTGTAATTTTCGTCGAAACGAAGGCTCTTAACAGTAAAAGTAAAGGCGTTGTTCATTTTAGTCTGCTATCCCGGTTACCAATAAAAAGCCTTGCTGTCGCTGGATTTCAGGATTTCCCAATGCTTTTGCAGGGTACTTTCATTCAGCAGGCTTGATATTATTTTAAGTTATTAACAATGGTACTTTTATGCCTGAGTCACTGGTTGAAAAAAAGTGATTTAATTTCATCGAACATGAAGGAATTTCATGATGAGGAGAGGAGGATGAACGGCGCTCACTGTAGCCAGCCTGTTCAACCTGGCAGAGGCTCTACAATTAAAGGTATACTCTTCCACAAATTTTTAACCGGTTAAGACACGACAATGGCAAAACTCACCTTACAAGAGCAGCTGCTGAAAGCAGGCTTAGTCAGCAGCAAAAAAATGGACAAGGTCCAGAGAACCGCTAAGAAATCACGCGTTCAGGCTCGTGAGGCCAGAGAAGCGGTGGAAGAGAACAAAAAGGCTCAGCTTGAGCGTGATAAGCAGTTGAGCGAACAGCAAAAGCAAGCGGCGTTATCGAAAGAGTACAAAGCGCAGGTTAAGCAGCTGATCGAAATGAACAAAATCGATATCTCTAAAGGCAATATTGGTTTTAATTTCACCGACAATAATTTGATCAAAAAAATCGACGTCGATAAGCAAACGCAGACACAACTGATTAATGGCCGATTGGCGATTGCGCGCCTGGCCGTCGATAGCAAAGGCGAGAGCCAATACGCGATTATTCCTGCCAGCGTCGCCGATAAAATTGCGCAGCGTGATGCGAACAGCATCGTGTTGAATAGTGCATTGAGTCAGGAAGCGCAGGATGAAGACGATCCGTACGCTGATTTCAAAGTGCCTGATGATTTAATGTGGTAAGCACAATGCCGGTTGCGCTGTCAGAACGGGCAGGCACACCGGGCGTTTAGGCACTCGCCGCTGACCGGATGAACAAACTTCAACTCGCTGGCGTGTAACATCAGACGCGGGGCGTGTTCGGTCCCCGCCAGCATAAGACCGCCATACAGGTCGCAACCCAAAATCGGATGGCCCAACAGCTGGCAATGGATACGCAGCTGATGGGTGCGTCCAGTCTCTGGCGTAAGTTCCACCCGCGTTAATGGCATGAACGTCTTATCTTCCAATAGGTGATGAGTGCGCTCAATCACCTGATAGCGTGAGCGAGCTGGCTTACCATTGATTGGGCAAATTGACATCAATGGAAATAGCGTCGGATCTTTGGCAATCGGCGCGTCAATCACACCTTCGTCGTCATGCAGATGCCCGCACAACAGTGCACGATAAATCTTGGTCACGCTGCGCTGGCTAAACTGCTGGCAAATTGCGGCATTGATCGCCTTATTGCGGGCAATCACCATTAACCCTGATGTGCCGAAATCCAGACGATGCACCAGCGTGCAGCCGGGGAAAAGCTTCACTAACCGATGATGCACAGAATCGAGATTGCGCGGATTCTTCCCCGACAGGCTGAGCAGACCAGCTGGTTTATTGATCAGCAGCAGATGATCGTCCTGGTAGAGAATCTCAATCTCTTCAAGACATTGCGGGGCAATAAAGGTATCGATAATCGTAGACATCAGGCTGCCCGGCTGGCGAAGGGATGCGGATAATAGCGAATTTTGCGGCAACTGGCGAATCCGGGCATGTGTCTATTCGCTCAGGCGAAATTTATCGTCCAGACTTAAAGCAAAGACGTGGTCTGCGCAGGCAATGTGCTTTACACTGCGCGCTGAAAAAACTGAGTAGATAACGATTAGGTAGGCGGCAATGGCGATGAACGGAACGATCACAACCTGGTTTCAGGATAAAGGTTTTGGATTTATCAAAGATGAAAATGGCGATAACCGCTATTTCCATGTGATTAAGGTCGCTAACCCTGAGCTGATCAAGAAAGACGCGGCGGTGACCTTTGAACCCACCACCAATAACAAAGGTTTGTCCGCGTATGCGGTGAAGGTCTCACCTGAGAGCAAATACATCTATATTGCCGGCGAGCGCCTGAAGCTCACCTCGATCAAATCTTATGTGGTTTACAGCGAAGACGTGCCGGTTGAAACGCGCATCGATAAAGAGAATACCGTGCTGTCGGTAGGTATTCTGATGAATAGCATCAAGCCGAAAACAGACGTTAAGCCGGATGAAACGCGCTCACTGAAAAAACTGGCGGTGACCACCTTTCAGGGAACGACTTTGATTTTCACGGCGGATGAAATTGATATTGATGCCACGGTGAAAATGCTTAAGGTGTGAAGATATTGTGATTAATTCTCAGCGGAAATCCTCACGCAGGATTTCCGCATTGATTATGCCGTTGGCCTTTCGTTCCATGCGTCGGTGAATTGAATATTTCCATCAACATATTTCCACGTGATCTTCGCATAACGCAGCGCAACGCTTTCCATATGTCCGGTTCCTGGACAATTACGCGTGTCATGCATGATCGGCGATATCGAGATGACCTTTACGTCTTCCATTAATATGTTGAAGTACTCTTCTTCCTGACCAGCATCACTGATGCGGTACCATTTGATTTCAGCTTCTTTTAACGTCTGACCTGTTGCCACAGCCTTGTATAAATAAGGTGACGCAGAATCAATTTCTTTCTCAAACATAAATGGAGCATGTTGCCGTGTGCCTGTTAGCTTGCCGGTATTGTTGTCGGTGGGAATAGAGAGAAGATGCTGTACACCCCGTAATTCAATGCTGCCCTCACGGTGCATCACGTCTGAACCGCCTCTGATTACTGCGCCGCCATCATCTTTAATAAACATATGAACGGGTATAGCCATGTGAATCTCCTTAGTTAGTCATACAACCAGCGTCCAGCTTTAGCCGACTCCACAAACATACGTACAGTTAGTGGTTTAACGTCTTGTTGAATTGGATCCTTAGAAAAGTATTTTCGGAAAACTGTTTCTGTTTTCCACGGATAATAAGCATCAAAATTTATAACTGTTGTATCGACATGATATTTTTTACCAAAATCCTGAATGGCATAGGGCAACTCATCCCATCCGGCGTAGCCTTGTAATGGAGTATCAAATTCGATTGGAATGGGTTTTAAACTCCATGTGGTCATGAGAGATAACTCGCCACGAAAAAAATCTAATATTTGATGTTCGTCTACCATACTCGATCTTCTTCTCTCACGATCATGTTGTAGGTTGAAACAGTCTTATAGACTATTTGAGAAAGATCATTTGCTAGCAAGACCCATCCTACAACCGGCACAGTTCGACCAACAAAAGCCCCAAGATTGTTTGTCCACATCGGCTTGAGTAACTTAATGCTGGTGTTAGTGAACGTTGGCAAAGGTCTGGGCAATTTCACATTCAGAATTTGACGCGAATATTTAGAGGCGATCGAAGTACCAGGTGTAGCATTGCCGGGCTTACCTCTTGTACCCAGAACAGGAAGACCAAGAATGATGCTGCTCACCGCAACAATGTTATTGATGCCACCTACATGCTCATCAATATTGTCCAAAAGTATCCAAAAAAATAATTCACCAGCTGAAACATTGCTGACTCCTTTGTAAAAGTACGTCCCATTAAGCTGCTCAACCGTATCCATAATCATCCTCCCTGAATTACAGGCGGCCAGATTACAACATGATGAACGCTATTTTTTGTTCAAAAGAGAGGAGTGGAACCACTAATAGCGGGTTAACTATTGGAGAGTTTAGGGAGACTATGGCAGCGTTTGCCTGGCAAAGGCAGCGTGGTCGCCATGATTGGCGACCCAGCGTTTTCGTAGGGTGCACATTTATGCGCACCGGCTAAATCAGCTTAAAAACTCTGCCAATCCGCATCATTCACCACCGCAACGCGCGAGGGTTTAACGAATGAAGCCGTACGCACCACAGCCTGCTTTTGCTGAACTTCGCCAGCCGCCGCGACATGGAATTTACCCACCAGCTGATTCAAATTCCCGGCCTGTTCCTGCAGCGATTGCGAAGCGGCAGAGGCTTCTTGCACCAGCGCGGCGTTCTGCTGCGTAACGTCGTCCATCTGATTCACCGCTTGCTGCACCTGCACGATGCCCTGACTCTGCTCGACAGCGGCAGCGGCAATCTCTTCCACCAGTTGGCTTACCTGATGAATGGCATCGTTCATCACGCTCATATTACGGCCTACGTCGCTGGCCTGCGCAGCACCGGCTTCGGTCAGACGATGTGACTCTTCGATCAGCGTTTTGATTTCGCGCGCGGCGGTGGTTGAACGTTGCGACAAGTTGCGCACTTCACCGGCGACTACGGCGAAGCCTTTGCCGTGTTCACCGGCACGTGCGGCTTCAACGGCGGCGTTCAGCGCCAGAATGTTGGTTTGGAAGGCGATGCCTTCAATGATCGAGACGATTTCCGTAACTTTGCGCGAGCTACCACGAATGTTATCCATGGTTGAAAGCATGGTGGTCAGTGATGTGCTGCTCTTCTCCGACAATCCGCTGGCGTTAGCGGCAAGCTGACTGGCCTGGCGCGTGTTATCAGCGGTTTGACGCACGGTTTCACTCAGCTCGGTCATGCTGGCCGCGGTTTGCTCCAGCGATGCCGCCTGTTGCTCGGTGCGTGATGAGAGATCTTCATTGCCCGCGGAAATCTGTACCGATGCGCTGCTCACTGATTGTGACGCCTGACGCACCGAGGAGAGCGCGCCTGATACGCGATCCATCAGGACGTTAAACGAGTGCGCCATGTTGCCCACTTCATCACGACGGCTCTCATCTGCTTTCAGCGTCAAATCGAGGTTTTCGCTGGCAGTCATCATCACTTTGCCCGCAGCAGACAAGCTGCGACGGATACGCAATACGGTGAACAGCGACAGCACGCCAAAAATCAGCACGGTGGCGATAACGCCGGTGATGGTCGTCCATAACACCGAGTGGAACGTGCTGCGGTTGGTGGCGCGCAGTTCATCGCCAATGGCGATATTCAGCTGCAGCTGTTTTTGATAATCGCTAATCAGCTGGCGAATGGCGGCTCCGATACCGGTTTGTCCATCAATCAGATTGAGGCTGATATCATTTTGATGCGCACGCGAGGCGGTGATAAATGGCGCCAGTGCGGCGGTGACGTGCTGAATATTGGCATAAGCGACTTCGGTTAAGCGCTTATCTTCATCGCTGGAGATATCGTGCGCCATGTAGTAATCGGTCTGCGCCTTCAAATCCGCCAGCTGTTTCTGGATCTCGTCCTCAATAGCCGGCATTTTGCTGTCGTCGGTCTGGCTTTTGTGTTTGTAGAGCGTTAACGCCAACTGGTTACTGCCATCAATCAGTTTCCCCAGATCTTTGATCGAGGGAATCGCATTGGCCTGTACATATTCAAAGCGATCCTGAAAACCAGAGAGTAAGGAAATGGCGAGTATCGCTTGCAGGATGATGGCGCCAAACAGTATGGAAAAGGTGGCAAACAGACGTTGAGAGATGTTCATTTTATTATCCTTAATCTTAAAGCGTCCCGGCAAAAGCCGCGTAGGGAAGAGGGCAGATTAATAACCATCGGCAGATTGAGGAAATTAGTTAATTTTTTTATTCAGGGTTTAAGTCTTCAACTGGTTATCACGCTAATTTTTAACATTTTTGCCGGATACCAGCGCTGTATTGCATTGAATAAGTAAAGGACTACAAAACTCCGCGCTCCCTCCGATATTGCCTTACAGACCCGCTCTCTATCATTTCGGAAATCGTGAAAGTTTCTGAACTTAGAGAGAGTAAAGTCCCATGAATAAAATATTCCGCGTGATTTGGCATGCTGCAACGCAGCGTTATGTGGTGGCCTCTGAGCTGGCCAAAGGCAAAGTTAAATCCCAATCTTCGGGTAATGCGATGGGCAGTGCAGCGCGGAAAACAGCGGTGCTCTCTGGCCTGGCGATGGCTGTCGCTGTCACATTACCTGTCAGCAACGTATTCGCCGCGGCGATTATCGCCAACGGTGCAATCTTAAACTACGACGGACAGGATATCGTCTCGACCGCAAACAACAGTGAAAGCGGGCGCGGCTTGAGCGCATCGAATAAGGGTTCGATCACCTTTACCAACGGTTCGCTGACCACCAGCGGCACCGCCGGTGTGGGTGCGATGGCAAATACGGGCGCAACCATCACGCTGAAGAACACTGAAATTAAGACCTCGGGGTCCTCTGCGCAGGGCATGATGTCGCAAAACAACAGCAACATTAATGCGGATGGCGTCCATATCAACACCAGCGGCTCATCGAGCTACGGTGTACATGTTGTTGATGGCTCAGCCACGCTCAGCAATAGTTCAATTACATCATCGGCCTATGGTCTGGTTTCGCAAGGTTCTAATGGCAATATTAATCTTAGCGACACCATTGCCAGCACTTCAGGTGAACGCGGTCATTCTGCCTACGCATCAAGAGGCGGAAAAATCACCATCGATGGCAGCACACTCGCAACTTCCGGACATCTGGCATTAGGTGCCTATGCGACAGGAGCTGGAAGTCAAATAGATATTACTAACAGCAAAATAAGCACGACTGGGTCTTCTTCAGAAGCGGTAATGGCGCAGAACGGTGGCACGGTCAATTTAACCAACACAACCATTTTTACCGACCGAATTAACTCTTATGGATTACGTGCTAGCGGCAGCGGAGCGGTAGTGAATTATGATAACGGCACAATTACTACCTCCGGACCCACCACTTCCGTTCAGGCACTAAATGCGGGCAGTGAAGTAAACATTCGTAACGCGACGATAAATACCTCAGCTCTGGGTCTTGCAGCAACATCAGGCACAGTAACAGCGTTTAATACCGTTATTAATAATAATGGCCTTGAGGCGCCTGATACGATGGTGACCAACGATTTGACGAGCTTAGGAGCCGCAGTGGCAGCCCGTTATACTGGTGGATTAGCCAGCTTGAAGAATGTCCAGGTCAACAGTACACGTGGAAATTTACTCGGCGTTCGCGTTAGCGAAGGCGCCCTGGTTGAATTGGATAATGTTGAATTCAACCACGTTAGTAATGCTGATGGGTTGGCTGTTCTTAAGGGTGGAACGCTGAGGGGCGACCGTGTCAGCGTGAATATCGCGGGTCAGGATGGCGCAGCTTTGTCTTCGGGTATCTGGATGGGGATGCGTGATGGTGACAACCGCGTCGATTTAACCAATTCACAGATCACGCTCACCGGCGCGAACAGTGCGGGTATGCTGTTCCAGTCTGATGCGGTCAGCAACAACACCGTGTCGCTGAGCAACAGCGCGGTTACTGCGAGTGAAGGTAGTGCAATGGTGGTTTCCGGCACTGCCGATACCAAAGTCACCACTTCCGGCACCGCATTAACCGGCGCGACGCTGTTATCCGCAGGCATTGGCAATAGCGGCACGGTGAGCAATGTGACATTGACCGGTGATAACGGCTCAGTATTTAACGGTGATGTCATCATCGATCGCGCCAACACCGCGACTAACATCATCAACCTCGATAACAACTCCGTCTGGAGTGGTGCGACCAGCTCACTGGAAAATCTGAACCTGGCGAATGGCAGCCAGTGGAATGTTACGTCGAGCTCTGCGGTGGATAATCTGACGCTGAATAACGCCACGCTGAATATGACCGCGCCCGGCACCGGCTTTAGCCAGGTGACCTTGAGCAGCCTGAACAGCACCAACGGTACCATCGACTTCAAAACCCATCTGATGGATGACCACTCAGAGACCGATCATCTGCACATCACCGGTGATTACAACGGTAACAGCAACGTGGTGGTGCAGAACGCCGGCGGCACCGGCGCGCAAACCATCGATGGTATCGAGCTGATTCGCGTCGATGGCAACGTAAACGGTACGTTCACCCAGCAGGGCCGTATTGTGGCCGGTGCTTACGATTATCATCTGGTGCAGGATGCCAATAAATGGGTACTGGAGAGCAACAGCAACAACGTGGCACCGGGCAATCCAGGCAGCAATCCGGTTAATCCTGGCGATCCTGACAACGGCTCCGGCACGCCAGGCGATGATACCGGCACGCCAGGCAGTGGCTCAGGTAATGCGGGCGATGTGGGCAAGCCGGTTAAAGGCTTCCCGATTACGCGTCCGGAAGCGGGCAGTTATGCGGCTAACCTTGCTGCGGCGAATACCTTATTTACCACCTCGCTGGATGATCGTCTGGGTGAGACCCACTACATTGGCGCAGACGGTAAGAAACACGCCACCAGCTTGTGGTTGCGTAACGCAGGTGGACACACGCGCTTCAGCGATAGTTCCGGCCAGCTGAAATCCACCGGTAACCGTTATGTGATGCAGTTAGGCGGCGATATCGCCCAGTGGAGCAGTAATGGTGCGGACCGCTTCCATCTGGGTGTCATGGGCGGCTACGCTAATGCGCAAAGTAACACACACTCCAACGTGACGGGTTACACCGCAAAAGGTCAGGTGCACGGTTACAGCACGGGCGTTTACGCGACCTGGTTGCAGGACAACGCTGACAAGACCGGAGCTTATGTAGACAGCTGGATGCTCTACAACTGGTTTGATAACAGCGTGAAAGGTGATGGCATCGCGGAAGAGAGCTACAAATCGAGAGGCATCACCGCGTCAGTGGAAGCCGGTTACAGCTTCAAAGTCGCGGAGATGAGCGAGCGTTCCAGCGTCTATCTGCAGCCGAAGGCGCAGACGACCTGGATGGGCGTGAAAGCGAAGGATCATCAAGAGCAAAACGGCACGCGCGTGGTGGGTGAAGGCGACAACAACCTGCAAACGCGTCTGGGTGTTCGCGCTTACATCAAAGGCCACAATGCCATTGATGATGGTAAAAACCGCACCTTCGAGCCGTTTATCGAAGCCAACTGGGTGCACAACACCGAAACCTTTGGCAGCAGCATGAATGGCATCAGCGTGCAGCAAGCCGGAGCGCGTAACCTCGGTGAAGTGAAAGTGGGTGTCGATGCGAAGCTGAATAAAACCGTTAATCTTTGGGGCAATATGGGTCAGCAGATGGGGGATAAGGGTTACAGCGATACCAGCGCGATGGTGGGCGTGAAAGTTAATTTCTGATAACACAAATCGCGCCGCTACGAATGCATGCATGCTTCTGTAGCGGCGCAGTTTATTGCGCAAATTTATATAATTACGGCCTGCGGAACAGCGCCATACTGCGGCCTTCCAGCTCGAAATCCTTCTCCTTGGTAATCACTAACCCTTTCTCAACGCTGTCAGACGTCGAAAGCTCCAGCACCCAGCCGCCTTCACCAAACTGTGGAATACTGAACGGCACATTGCCTTCATACGGATTAAACAGCATCAACACGTCATGCCAGATGCCTTCCTCCGGCTCTAAATCCGGGCGACCGAGATACACCCCGAGCGTGGTGCCATCGTCCCATTGATCATCCTGCTGGAAGCCGCCACCGGCGTTAAACCATTTGATTTCCATACCATCGCGCCAGCTTTCACGCCGCAGCAGCGGTTGTTGAGCGCGTAACGCCAGAATATGTCGGGTAAAGTCGCGCAGCGCATCAGCAGAAGGCGGCAGGTTTTCCCAATGCAGCCAGGAAATTTCGCTGTCCTGGCAGTAGCCGTTATTGTTGCCGAGTTGACTGCGACCAAACTCATCACCCGCCAGCAACATCGGCGTGCCGTGCGAGAACAGCAGCGTGGCGAGGAAGTTGCGTTTCTGCCGCTCACGTACCGCGTTGATGCCTTCATCGTCCGTCGGGCCTTCCGCACCGTAATTGTACGAACGGTTCTCGTTATGGCCGTCATTATTATCTTCACCGTTGGCTTCGTTGTGTTTCTCGTTGTACGAAACCAAATCGTTGAGCGTGAAGCCATCATGCGCGGTAAGGAAGTTAATGCTGGACCAGGGACGGCGACCGCGCTGATCGTAGAGATCGCCAGAACCGAGCAGGCGCGCGGCGAAGTCATTAGTGACCATGTCACCTTTCCAATACTCACGCACCGTATCGCGATACTTATCGTTCCACTCCGCCCAGCCCGGCGGGAAGCCGCCAACCTGATAACCGCCCGGCCCGATATCCCACGGCTCACCGATCAGTTTCAGTTTGGACAACACTGGGTCCTGCATGATGGCATCGAAGAAGCCACTACGCTGGTCAAAGCCTTCTGGTTCACGGCCCAGCACGGTGCCGAGATCGAAACGGAAGCCATCAACATGCATGGATTCGGCCCAATAACGCAGCGAATCGAGAATCATCTGCAGCACGCGCGGATGCGACGTATTCACGGTGTTACCGGTGCCGGTGTCATTGATGTAGTAGCGATGCTGATCCGGCAGCGTGCGGTAATAAGAGTAGTTATCAATGCCTTTAAACGACAACGTGGGGCCGAGTTCATTGCCTTCGGCGGTGTGGTTGTAAACCACGTCGAGGATCACTTCGAGGCCAGCATCGTGGAAGGCGCGCACCATATCGCGGAAGCCCTGAATCCCGCGCGGACCAAAATAGCGCGTGGCCGGGGCGAAGAACGCCAGCGTGTTGTAACCCCAGAAGTTTTTCAGACCGCGATCCAGCAGATGCTGATCGTCCGGGAAACCGTGCACCGGCAGCAGCTCCACGGTGGTTACGCCCAGGCTTTTGATGTAATCGATCGAAGCCTGATTGCTTAGACCGTCGTAAGTGCCGCGCATCTCTTCGGGCACCGCCGGATTAAGCTGGCTAAAACCTTTAACGTGGGCTTCATAAATGACCGTTTTCGACCACGGAATATTCGGTCGATTAGCATCCTGCCAGTCAAATTCATTGGGATCGATGACCACACATTTGGGCGTAAACGGTGCGCTGTCGCGGGTATCGAAACTCAAATCCTTATCTTCATGCAGCAGATCATACGCGAAATGCGACTCGTCCCACTGCAATTCGCCCGCCAGTTCGCGTGCGTAAGGGTCGAGCAACAGTTTGTTAGGGTTAAAGCGATGGCCATTTTCCGGCTCGTACGGGCCGTGTACGCGATAGCCATAGAGCGCGCCGGGCTGCAAGCCGGGAATGTAGCCGTGCCACACTTCATGGGTGTATTCCGGTAAATCGAAGCGGGCGATTTCGTTTTCGCCGCTCTCATCGTACAAACACAGCTCAACTCGCTCAGCGCAGGCCGAAAACAGCGCAAAGTTCACGCCCTGGCCATCATAGTTAGCGCCAAGCACTTGTCCCGAACCTGCTGTAATTTCTAGAGGCTTACTTGTCATCCATTATTCTCCACACAGATTAATCGGGTAATGCATCAGCTGCTCAGCAGCACTAACGGCGCACTTGAGGCCGCCTCATCCAGCGCGATGTAATCGCCAATCGTCACGGTTTCGCCACTCCATAAGTTGCGATAGTGACGATGGGCGAGTGACTCGGGCAGTACCACTTCGGTTTGCGTCCACTGCGCGTTGTCAAAACTCAGGCGCGGCAGAATGACCAGCAGCGCGTGGTTACTGTCCTGACGCGCAAAGGCGATGACTTTCTCCTGATGTTCACCGCTGACGTCCAGCGGCTGATAATCGCCCACACGGAACAGCTGCGGATAATCGCGACGCAGATGCAGAAGGCGTGCAATCACCTGTTGTTTCAGTTTGCCGCTCAGCCAGTTTTGCGCGTCGTTGAAGTCGGGCGAAGAAGACTCTTCCAGTTGCTGCTCCAGCAGCGCGAAGTCCGGCGTGCGGCGGTTGTCGGGATCGACCAGGCTGAAATCCAGCGCTTCGCTACCCTGATAGATATCCGGTACGCCCGGCGCGGTGAGTTTAATTACCGTTTGCGTCAGGCTGTTGATTAATCCGGCCTGAATAAACGGTTGCAACGCGTGGCTGAAATCGCTGAGGAACAACTGATTGGCCGGTGAAAGCAGATGACGCGCGTAATCCAGCACCGCTTTTTCGTAGGCTTCGTTGCTCTCTGCCCAGTCGGTACGCAGTTTGGCTTCGCGTAACGCTTTTTCGACAAAAGGAATAAAGCGCTCTTCGAGTTGGCTGGCATCCTGCGGCTGCAAGGTGGTCGGCCACACGCCGGCTAACGCCTGATACAGCATCCATTCCACTGCCGGTTCCGGCGCGGCGCCATCGTCCAGTTCCACCACCTGCGCCTGATTAATCTGCCGCCAGCGCGCTACGTGTTCCGCCCACAGCGCGGGGGCTTCGCTTAGCGTATACAGCCGCGCACGCGCATCTTCACCACGCTTGGTGTCGTGGGTTGAGGTGGAAGAGATGCCATCGGGCTGCTGTTGCAGCCGCGTTTGCATCTCGCTGTGGAAATGCGCCAGCGAGAAGGCGTGCGGCAGCGGTTCTGCTCCCACTTCATTGATGGCTAACGCGACGTGATTGCGGAAGAACAGCGTGTCTTCCACCGATTTCGCCATCAGCGGTCCGGTCAGCTGCTGGAAGCGCATGCGGAATTCGTGCGCGTCTTTTTCGCTCTCTTCGGAAACCGCGCCCAGCAGCATCGCCTGCAGCAAACTCAACACCGTCGGTGACGCGCTGTTTTTCACCGTTTCCAGCACCTGTTGCAGCAGCTCTTCGCCTTCGAGCCGCATGCCGTCCTGCTGGCCGTAGGTGCGATACACCGGGAAGGCGATGAGGATTTCGCGCAGTGCGACGTGCAGTTCCGCTTCGCCAAGGTTGCGATGTTCGGAACCGGCAATCTGCGTCGCCAGCTTAAGCAGACGCGCAAACTCACCGGCGAAATTGCGGTCAACCATCAATTCACGCGCCACGCGCAGTCCGCCTTCAACGTCGTTGCGTTGTCCGGTGGTGGCTTCATAGGCGAGATGCAGCGTGTCGATCTGCGAATCATCCACCAGCGCGTGCGACAGCGCGGCAATAAATTCGTAGCCGGTGGTGCCGGAAATCGGCCAATCGTCAGGGATCTTTTCCCCTTCGGCGAGGATCTTTTCTACCGTGATATAGCAATCCGGGCCGGTGGCCTGGCGCAGCTGGTGCAAATAGCCTTGTGGATCGGCAAGGCCATCAACGTGATCGACGCGCAGGCCGCTGACCGCACCGGAGCGCACCAGTTCAAGAATCAGCCGGTGGGAATCGGCAAACACCGCTTCATCTTCAACGCGCAAGCCGACCAGACCGGTGATCTCAAAGAAGCGTCGATAAGAGAGCTCGCTGCGTGCATCGCGCCAGCTCATCAAACGCCACGGCTGCTGCTCATGCAGTTCAGCAATCGCTTTGGCTTCAGTCATCGCCAGCACCTCATCGGCGCGATCCTGCCAGCTGGCGGGCGTCAGCGGGTAAAAGCTGTCGTAGTACGCCAGCGCGGGATGGCCAGTTTGCGGATGCGCTTTAATGCTCAGCTCACCGTTTTCCAGCACGTTCTCGAAGCTGTCGCCGAGAAACGGCAGCGTCAGGCGGCGCGTCCAGTCGATATCAAAATGATTGGCATAGCGGCTGCTCTCGCCATACTCGATCACATCACGCCACCAGGCATTCTCCAGCGAGGCCGCCATATGGTTCGGCACGATGTCGAGAATCAAGCCAATCTCCGCGTCCTGCAACGCCTCAACCAGACGATTAAAGCCGTCGCGGCCGCCAATCGCCGGTTCGATCTCATTGGCATCGATGACGTCGTAACCGTGGGTGGATTCGGCGGTGGCGCTAAATATCGGCGACGCGTAAAGATGGCTGATGCCAAGGCGTTGCAGATAGGGCACCAGCGCCGCGGCGCGATCAAACGTCATGCCGTTGCGAAACTGAATGCGATACGTCGCGGTTGGAATACTCATTTTGTTGCTCCCTGATCCAAACGCACCACGATGGCGTGTTGTGATAATGCTTCAGTTTCTTGCGGCCAGGCGAAAATCGTGCGACCTGGCGTGGCGGGTAAAGGTTGCGTCTGCTTGCCGATATTCAGCGCCAGCGACAGTTCGCCCTGTGGGAAATGCCAGCTGACGGCCACAAAGCCTTCAGCGGTGGCGAGCACTTTGCCGCTGTTGCCGCCCGCATCGGCCAGCAGCGGCACGATATATTGCTGACGCAGCGCCAGCAGCTCGCGCGTGAGCGCCAGCCAGCTCTGGCCTTCAGGCGTTTGTAACTTATCCCAGTCAAGTTTTGAGCGGGTAAAGGTCTGCTCGGCGTTAGGATCCGGCACCTCTTCGTCATGCCCGGCGTGCCCGGTGAACTCCTTCGCGCGTCCTTCACGCACCGCTTTGGCCAGATCGCCGTGGAAATCGGTGAAGAACAGAAAGGGATTCGTTTCGCCATACTCTTCGCCCATAAATAGCAGCGGAATATGCGGCGACAGCAACAGCGTCGCCAGCAACACTTTGGTGCGATCGCTGCCCGCCAGGCTGATCAAACGATCGCCCTGCGCGCGGTTACCCACCTGATCATGGTTCTGGATGAAATCAACAAACGCCACCGGCGGCTGGCTGGCGCTCGGCACGCCGCGCCGCTGCCCACTCTGCGGTGAAAGTTCGCCCTGATAAGCAAAGCCTTCAGTCAGCACGCGCGCCACCAGCTTCTCCGGCACGTCGGCGAAATCTTCGTAATAGGCGTGAGTTTCACCGGTTGCAAACACGTGCACCGCGTTGTGGAAATCATCGTTCCACTCGCCGGTAAACAGCGGTGCGTTGCCCTGTTTGTCACGCGGATGCAGGAAGATAACGTTGCGGCAATCTTCGGTGGTGAGATGAATAGGGCGCTCGGGAATTTCCTGACGGATGCGTTCGGCAATCTCAATCAGCGCATGCTTACTGGAGCTGTCTTCAATCTGGTCAATGGCATCAAAACGCAGGCCATCAAGATTAAATTCCTGCAGCCAGTAGAGCGGTGCTTCGACAATGTAGCGCCGCACAGCATCGACATCATATGCAATGCCTGCGCCCCACGGCGTCATGCGTTCCTGGTGGAAAAACGCCGGCGCCAGCAGCGGCAGGTAATTGCCTTCCGGGCCAAAGTGGTTGAGCACGATATCCAGCACTACCGACAAACCGTGCGCGTGCGCGGCATCGATAAAGGCTTTGAAATCATCTGGCGATCCGTAAGCCGCATGCGGAGCGTAGAGCAGCACGCCGTCGTAGCCCCAACCGCGATTGCCACCAAACTGCGACACCGGCAGCACTTCCAGCTGCGTGATGCCTAATTCGGCCAGCCACGGCAATTTAGCTATCGCCGCCTGGAAAGTGCCTTCGGGCGTGAAGGTACCGATGTGCATTTCATACACCACCGTTTCATGCCACGGACGACCTTGCCATTCGGTGTGCTGCCAGCGATAGCTTTGCGGATCGACCACCAGTGAAGGGCCGTTAACATCAGCCTTTTGCGCACGCGCGGCGGGATCCGGCACCACCGTGCCATCGTCCAGCACAAAGTTATACTCTGCACCGGGCGCCACGCCGCTGACTTGCAGCTCAAACCAACCGTCGCCTGCGTCGAGCATGGCGGTGTCGTTATCGGCAAGTCTTAAGGTGATGTGCTGCTGCCCTGGTGCCCAAACACGAAAACGGACGCTGTCATCAGCAAGAATCTCAGCGCCCCAGGATTTTTCAAATGATCTGAATTCCATTCAATTGCCTCGTTTAGCCCACGCAGGGGCAATGGACGACATCAAGCGATTCGCTACTGGCTGAAAACGATAAATAATTTGGGATGAAAGTTAGGTCGGACAACAAATCATAGTCGATATTTTGGCGTTTTCTGGCGCGCGCGAGAGGATTTCAGGCGGGTTTAAGAAATTATCGAATAAGCGGGGGATTTTTACGCTTCGGTTAGATGAAGTCGCCATGAATGGCGTAATGCTGCTCAGTTAAGCGCCGAGCGACTTTCGTTCGCCCTATGCTGAGGCAGTTGCAGTGTCTTCGTGCGGCGACCGAGCAGAGGACGCCTGGCCGCGCCCTCTGCACTCCCGGGCCTTGCGCCAGCCCAACCCGCCGCTTCGCGGTGCCTTCACTCATTCACGATTCCTGACGGACCGGCGGCGATTCGCTCCTGCTCAGCGCCACCTCTCGCCGCATCCCTGCGGCTCGCCCTGGAATCCCTCATTCGTTCAGCGGATTGGGATGTCGCCTCAACATCCGCGCTGCCGCAGTCGTGCGTATTCTTAACTCAAAATCGCTTTAAATCCCGCAGGACTGCGACCTTTGTTAATGCCGACTCGAACCTAAGCCGTTTTATGCTTAACCTTACGTTTACGCAATTTATCGATCAAACGATGCGCTTCCGCTTCTGTTGCCACCGCAGGCGATGAACCTTTCAGCGGTTTGCGGGCCGTTTCACTCAAGGTTAAAACCGTCAGTAAACCAATAATACCGGCACCGATCATGTAATACGCCGGCATCAGATTATTGTGCGTGGTATCCACCAGCCATGCGGTAATCAGCGGCGTGGTGCCACCAAATAGCGAAACCGATAAGTTAAAACCAATTGCCAGCGCGCTATAACGAATATCGGTGACAAACAGCGCCGGTAACGTTGCCGGCATGGTGCCGCTGAAACAAGTATGCAATAAGCCCAGAATCGCCAGTCCGGCAAACACCAGCAGCATATTGCCGGAACCAATCAACATGTAGCTCGGAATTGCCAGCACGATTAAGCCCAACGCGCCTAAACCAATCACCGGACGGCGACCAATGCGGTCGGTGAGATATCCCCACATTAACGTCAGCGGCATCATGATAAACATAATCACCATCACCAACATCAGGCCGGATAATTCACTCATTCCCAGCACGCCGGTTAAATAGCTCGGCATATAGGCGGTCAGCATATAATTGGAGACGTTGAACAACAGTACCAGACCAATACATTTCAGCAGCGGTTTACGCTGATCGCGCAGCATCTGCCACACGCTCAGGCGCGGCTTGTTGTGCTCCATCTCTTCGCGCTTATCCATGTGATCTTTAAACGCGGGCGTCTCTTCCAGCTTTAAGCGGATATACAAACCGAACAGACCCAACGGCGCGGCGAGGAAGAACGGCACACGCCAGCCCCAATCCATCATGGTTTGATGCGGTAAGAAAGCGATCATTGCTGTCACCAGGCTGGCGCCCAGCAGATAGCCACCCAGCGTACCGAACTCAAGGAAGCTACCCATAAAGCCGCGACGTTTGTCGGTGGAGTATTCCGCGATAAAGGTCGCGGCACCGCCATATTCACCACCGGTGGAGAACCCTTGCAGCAAGCGCGCCAGCAGCAGAAGAATCGGCGCAGCGATACCAATGCTGGCATAGCTCGGAATCAGACCGATACAGAAAGTACCGATCGACATCATGATCATGGTTAACGCCAATACCTTCTGACGTCCAATGCGGTCGCCGAGTGGGCCAAACACCATGCCGCCAATCGGACGCACTAAAAACGCCGCGGCGAAGGTACCGAACGAAGCGATCAGCTGCGCGGCAGCGCTGGCATCGGCGAAGAAGACCTGGCCAATGATCACGGCGAGATAGCTGTAAACGCCGAAGTCAAACCACTCCATCGCATTACCCAATGCGGCGGCACCGACCGCGCGTTTCAGCAATTTGTTGTCGATAACGGTGATGTCATCAACGGTTAAGCCACTGGCTGTGGCTGAGTGTGTTGTATCCGTTCCTGTGCTCATAAATTCCCCAGTTGAGAAAATGGCGCGATCTTATAGCTTTCGCAGCCGTAATTTCATAAATGGAAAAGAAAGCTATAAGAGGCAGAAGAAGCGCAAACCCTAGTAAAGATTTTAACATCCCGCAAGTTGGCAGGATAAAACACGGGTAGTTATGACGTTTGAGGGAGGTCGCCATGGATGGCGACCGTGAATGTAGATGATCAGCCCGGCCCCTCACTACCGGCCGCCAGCAGCGGCACAATCACATCGCTGATTGGTGTGGGAATACCGCGCGCCCGACCATAACGCTGCACGACGCCGTTGCGGATATCCCACTCCAGCGGACGGTCGGCCTGGCGGTCGGCAAGGATCGAGGTGCCTAAATCAGCCGGTGCGCGGTGGAAGCGTTCTACAATCTCCTGCGGCACCTCATCTTTTAACGCGGCACCTTCGGCGCGCGCTACCGTCAGGCACTCCTGCAAATAGGCCAGCGCCAGCGCGCTGATGTCGTCGCGCTGGAACATACCCGCACGACGATTCGACAGCACCATCAAACCGGCAACCGCGTTTTGCAGCAGTTTGCGCCAGGCAATGGTCAGGAAATCGGCGGAGAGATCGACCGCGCAGCGCGTGTCGCGCAGTGCCGCAACCACCAACTCAGCGTGCGGCGTTTCCGGCAGTGTCAGGCGCGGCTTTTCCCGCAGCCACACCGAGGCGTCCGGTTCGCGCTGGGCCGGGAACCACACCACCGATGGCAGCACGGTCGCGCCATTGACATAGGGCGCGAGTTGGCTTTTCTGCTCCACGCCATTCTGCAGCGCGCACACCACGGTATTTTCATTGCACAGCGCCGCCAGCCATGGCGCGGTATCCTCAACCTGGATGGTTTTCACCGCCACAAACACCAGATCGAACGGCTGCGCGATCTCGGCGGGATTGGTGAGCACCGGGCCGGGAACAATAATTTTGCCGCTGTCGTGACGCAACTCCAGCTGCGGATGTGCGGTACGCCCGCAAATCGTGGGCGTGCGTCCAGCTTCATGCAGCGCCGCTGCGATGGTGGTGCCAATCGCGCCCGGTCCAATAAGGGCGATGGTGGGATTCTCAGACATCTTATTAAGCTCCTGATTATCTAGTGGCAGAACGTTTCTTCAGCAGCGAAGAATAGTCGTTTACAGCACAGTTATGTGCTTTTTCCGCAGCAGTTGGCACATTTCGTCATCGGGTTGAGCATCAACGATCAAGGTGCTGGCCAGTGATAATTCGCCGATGGCAAACGCCGAAGCGGAATTCAGCTTCTCATTCGACACCATTACCACCGTTTCCGCCGCGCGTGCGGAAAGCGCACGTTTCACCCCGGCCTCTTCGTAGTTGCCAGTGGTTAATCCCGCCGTTTTGTGCACGCCGGTCACGCCCATGAAGAACAGATCGGCATTAATCCGCGCAATGCCTTCCAGCACCGCCGCACCCACCGCCACCACCGAATGGCGATAGAGCAGGCCGCCAATCATGATCACGTCAACCTGCGGATAATCCACCAGCGCCACGGCGATACTTGGGCTGTGCGTCACCACGGTAAATGCCAGATCCGGCGGCAGCAATTTCACCATCTCGGCGGTGGTAGTGCCGCCATCGATAATCACTACCTGGCCTGGCTGGATTAGCTGGACCGCTTTCTGCGCGATAAGGCGTTTAGAGCTAATCTGCACGCTTTTGCGTGTTTCAAACGGTGCGATAGCGGCAGAAACCGGCAGCGCACCGCCGTGTACACGTTGCAGTAATCCTTCGGCGGCTAGCTCACGTAGATCGCGGCGAATTGAGTCTTCCGACACCGCAAAGCGCTGGCTAAGCTCGCTCGACATCACCTGTTTCTCTTCGCTCAGAATGGCGAGGATTTGCTGTTTACGTTGGCTGGAGAGCATTATTTTCTCATTCATGTTTTTGCTTGTATCTGCACGATTATGCATGTTAGCGTAGATTTTGTCACCTATCGCCGGGCAAATCGTGCAAAAAAACGCTTGCCCACACCATCGAATTTTTGGAGAAACGCAATGTTGATTCTTATAGCAGGGCCCGTACGCAGCGGCACCAACGGCAATCAAGTGTTAATTCATGAAAACATTAAGAAATTAGACCAGATTGCCCTGCAGGTCTACCAGCGCGGACATACGCCGGTGATCGGTGAGTGGCTGGCGTTGCCGCTGGCGAGCGCCGCCGGTTCGCAGACAATTGGCGATGAAATCAGTGAATCTTTTCTCTATCCGGTGGCGCATCGTTTGATTTACTGTTGCGATGCTATTTTACGCATTCCGGGCGCGTCGCAGGGGGCTGATAACGATGTGCGGATTGGCAAGGAGCGGGGGATGGCGATCTTTACCCAACTGGATGAGATTCCGGTGATTGAGAGTTAGATTAAGCGTGGTCGCCATGAATGGCGACCCGATAAAAATATCATTTATTACTCGTGATAGATCTGGCTGCGTCCGCCATCAACCAGGATATCGGTGGCATTGATGAAGCGCGCTTCGTCCGAGGCGAGAAACAGCGCGGTATATGCCACTTCCTGCGGTTCACCAATACGTTTGCACGGTAGCAAAGCGGCCTGCCGTTCACGCTCGGCTTGCGGATCGGGACAGCTTGCCAGCCAGGCTTCAGCTGCGGGCGTCATAATCAAACCCGGAGAAATGCTGTTAATGCGAATGCCCTGGCTGGCGTACTCCACGCCCAGCGAACGCGTCAGGCCAATCAAACCGTGCTTGGCGACCGGATAGGGAAACGCGCCGGGAATGATTTTGTGCCCGTGTACCGACGCGACGTTAACGATATTGCCGTACTGGCGCGCCAGCATGCCGGGCAGCACGCTGCGGATCAGGTTGTAGGGTCCTTTCAGATTGACCTCCATACAGCGCTGCCAGTCGTCATCTTCCAGTGCCAGCGGATCGCGAAACACATTCACGCCCGCGCAGTTGATCAGAATATCAATCGGGCCCAGCGCTTGCTGCGCTTCGCTCACCGCCCGCTGCACCTCCTCGGGTTGCGTGACATCTGCGCTATAGGCAATACAGTGTTGGCCACTTTGCTGCTGCAACTCTGCCGCCAGCGCTTCGGTGGTTTCACAGTCAAGATCGAACAGCACCACGCGAGCACCTTGTTGCGCAAACAGTGTTGCGGTTGCGCTGCCTATGCCGCTGCCAGCACCGGTGATAATCGCGGTTTTATTAGCTAATCGTGATGACATAATCGCCTCCTTATGAAGATGCCGGTAATGCCAGCCAGTCTGGGAAGTACAACGTGCGCTCGCCGCGCTGCACGGTAATCATTGGCCATTCGCCACTGCGCGTTAAGGCTTCGCAGCCCTCAGCGGTAAGCAAAAAGGTATCTTCGCTTTTTACGCCGCTGAGCGTGGGATTCCACGCCACGGCAATATCAGAATGAATATCGCCGCGCGTATCTGGCGTTAGGATCACGTCGCGGCAACCATAACCCGCCGGGCCGCCCTGATGATGATCGCGCCACGCATCGCCATGTCCGTGCCGCTGATAGGCATCTTTAATTGCCTGAAATAGCGTTGACCAGCTTTGGCCCGGCTGCGTTGCACAGAGAATATCGGCGTGGATCTGGCACAACGTGTTGAGGCGCTGGCGTAATGCGGGTCCAGGTTGGCCGATATGCACTAACCGCGTCAGGCTCACGTGCAGCCCGTGGCGCTCGGCGCCGAGCGTGATCAGCATGTGTTGTTGCAGCCTTTTCTGCGTGGGCACCGGATGTTTGAACGCGCTAATACGCTCATCGGCCGCCACTAAGGTGCACATCGGACGAATACCGCGTGCCAGACAGGCTGCCACAATCTCGGCCTCCACTTGCCATTCCGTCACGCCCGCTTGTAGCTGGCGCGCCACACCTTCAACAATCTGCGCGGCTTCGCGCCCCAACGCTCTAAATCGCTGCTGTTCGCTGCTGTTCAGGCCCTGTCGCAGTGCGACCATCGCTTGTTGAATATCAGACATGCCGTTTTGCGGCGTATCGCTGCCGAATTTGCCCTCAGGCAACAGGGTATTTAACGATTGAAACCACGGATAGCTCAGCGTTTCACAGGCAAACGGCAGCGATTCTTCGGCGAGGATACGCGGCATCTCATTTTCAGGGGCGAGCAGTAGAACCTTGTCCTGCGTGATGAGCAAGCTGGCCACGCCGACTTCGGCGCGTTCCACCACGTAAAAACTGGCACCTTCGGTCAGCCAGGCGATGTTATCGCGCCGGGTAAGCAGCACACCATCGAGTTGCCAGGAGGCAAGTACGCGCTGCAGGCGGGATAATTTTTCACTCATAAGCGTGCTCCTTTTTCTCGCTCTGCTGCCTCTGCAACATCAGTTCAGCGGCGCGATGGGCCACTGCCATCACAATGGCATTGGTGTTGCCGCTGATAATGTTGGGCATCATTGAGGCATCGACCACGCGCAGGCGGTTAACGCCGCGCACGCGCAGGTCGTCGTGTAACACCGCCAGCGGATCGTTATCGTGGCCCATGCGGCAAGTGCCGACCGGGTGATAGCCGGTTTTCACCATGCGTTTGCAGTGTTCGACGATAGTTTCATCTGAAGTAATCTCTGCACCGGGGAAGATCTCTTGCTGCACCATCGCGCCGATGGGCGTCGCGGTGATGACCTTACGCGCAAAACGGAAACCGGCGATGGTGCGCGCCAAATCGTCGGGATGACCAAAGATTTGCGTATCGATAATCGGCAAGCTGCTGGCGCTGCTATCGCGCAGCGTGACCTCGCCGGTCGCTTTGGGGCGCAGCAGCAGCGAATTGACGGTAACGCCATGGCCGGGATCGGCGCCCATCACGTCGCGGTCGAGATACACCGTGGGCACGCAAAACATCTGAATCGTTGGCGTGGCCCTGAAATCGAGCGGATCAAAGAAGGCGCAGGTTTCCACGCCGGTGGTGGTGACCGGACCGGTTTTGAACAACATATATTGCAAGCCGGCTTTGACCATCGGCCAGCCACGATCCTGGCCGTAATAGCCAAAGGCACCGTTGGTGCTGGCCACCACTGGCACTTCATAGTGATCCTGCAAATTCTTGCCGACACCCGGCAAATGTCGACGCAGCGTGATGCCATGCTGTTTTAGCTGGGCTTTTGGACCGATGCCGGAGAGCATCAGCAGCTTCGGCGTTTGATAGGCACCGGCAGCCAGAATCACCTCTTTACGCGCGCTGGCACGTTGCGGATGGCCATCCTGTGTGTAGCGTACGCCGCTGGCATTTGCGCCCTCGAAAAGAATCTCCTCTACCTGCGCGCCGGTGACAATGGTCAAGCGCGCGTCATGGCGCAGCGGCGTAATAAAGGCATCCACCACGCTGCAGCGCTGGCGCGTCTGACCGTTAATGGTGTGCTGCATAAAGCCTACGCCAAACGGATTGCCTGTATTGAAATCCGGCGTGTAAGGAATGCCCAATCCCTGCAGAGTTTTCACATAAGCGCGGCTCAGAGGGCTGAAGTGGCCGAGATGCGACACTTTCATTGGCCCGCCGACGCCGTGATGGGGCGCACCGAGATGATCGTTATCCTCGATGGCGGTAAAGTGCGGTAGCAGCGCATCCCACGACCAGTCGATGCCCTGATTGCCGAGCGCGCTGTTCCAGTCGGCGTAATCCTGGCGATGGCCGCGCATATACACCATCGCATTGACCGTCGAACCGCCGCCTAATACTTTCGCCTGCGGCACAATCACGCCGCGTCCGTTGAGCTGTGGCTGCGGCTCGGTCTGGTGCATGGTGAGGAATTTGTCGCTGGCGAGAAACTTCATGTAACCTGCGGGCATCTTTAGCACCGGGTGATACTCATCGCGCCCGGCTTCCAGCAGCAGCACGCGCGCGTTGCCTTCCGTGACTAACCTGGCGGCGACGATACAACCGGCGCTGCCGCCGCCCACCACAATGTAATCAAACTCTTTCATGGTTCTCTCTTTACTCTGAAGCGACAGAATCTAAACGACGCAGGCGCTGCGCCTCGGGATTATGCTGCTCGCCGGGATCAAGCGGGCTGAGCAGGAAGCACCAGGAAACCAGAGCGCTGATCAAGTACAACGCGGCGTAACCCCACACCACGCCCGAGGTGCCAAACAGTGCGTTGAAGGCGCCATAGAGCGCGGGGCCAAAGAAAGTGGAAAGCCCGGCAGCAAAGCAGTAAATCGCCATCGCGTTACCTTTATCTTTTGGCTGACACAGGGAAGAGAACAGCGCGGCAGCGGGAACATAGCCGCACAAGGTGATGCCATATAAACACGCGCAGATGACGCTGAGGACAAAGCTGCCGTGGCTCCATTGCGGCACAAAATACATCAGCAACATTGAGATGCCGGAGCCGAGTCCACCAAATACCGTCAGCACTTTGCGCCAGCCGATGCGATCGCTGAGCTTTCCGACAATGGGATTAAAACTCATGCCGACTAAACCCATGATGGTGATCAGGCTGAGGTATTCGGTTTGCGTAAATCCGATCTGCTCGGTGAAAAAGCCTGGCAGGAAAATAAAGAAGCCGAAGTAAGGCGTGGTGTTGATGATGCGAACCACGGCAGCCGCGGCGATGCGCGGTTCACGCCACAAAATATCGATGCCGCCCATTAGCGTACGCGCAACGCTCTGCTGACGGTGTTGCTCATCGAGCAACGACTGATAGCCGCTGCGTTCTTTCAGCGCGATCACCATGACCAGCAACCCCAACACAACCAGCCCAAGCGAAAGCCAGAACGTGGCATATTCACCAATCAACTGTATTGAGAAGATCGCCACCAGCGATCCCAGCGTGGGCAAGCCGCCGGTAAACGCCAGCCAGAACCAACCGGTTGCTGAACCGCGCATATCGGCGGGTGCGGCGGCCTGAATCCACACCAGAAAGGCATAGGCAAACATGGGGTAGGCAACGCCGCGCAAACCGTAGGTTAACGCCAGCAAGGCCACACTGTGGGAAGGCAAGGCGATGGCGAGGAACAGCACTTCAAACACAATCCAGATCACACCGCCTGCCAGCATCACTTTGCGCGGGCCAATGAGTGTGGAGAGTGAACCGGCCAGCCACGAACCGAGCGTAACGGTGACGCCGTAGAAAGCGATCACTGCCGCCGCGATATTGAGTGAGAAACCATTTTCATGCAGGTAAGGCGCGAGATAGTTCGACTCTACGCCATCGCCAATCATAAACAGCAATACAGCGACGTAGCCCCAGGCCAGCGCGGGTGGAATGCCGAGGCGGATCAGCCACGGATGGTTTGCAGGTGATGTTGTCATGTTCAATGTCTCTTGGGAGGTGAGGATATTTTTTTGTTATTGGGATGAGCACGAACTTTAAGGCAACGGTAGTAAAGAGGATGGCGAAACCATCACAAAAGACAGTAAACTCTGTTTAGTAAACGGGGCGGATGGGGTGTGATGGAGACAAAATGAAGCCGGTGGGTTTGAACAATTTGCAGGTGCGAAAACATAATAAGGCGCTGTTTATGTCGCTGATGTGGCGGCATAAGCAACTCAGTAAATCTCAATTGGCACACCTCAGCGGCTTAACCATTCCGGCTACCAGCAAAATTTTGCAGGCACTGCTGGATGAAGGAAAACTGCAACACTCAGAGGCGCTGATGAGCGCTCGCGGTAACAGCAATGGCAGTTTTGCACTGCCATCCAACGGTGCCTGGACGCTGTGTTTATGCGTCAAGCCGAGCAGCATTGAACGGCAACTGGCCGATGCGCAGCTGGTAGCGCAGGGAGAATTTGAGCAAGTCGCCATCAAAGCGGAAACGCCGGAAGCATTGCTCAGTGAGATTGAGGCGGTGTGGCGGAAAACCTGCAAACAGTGGCCGAAGCGACGCATTAATCTGGCGCTGGCAGTGCATGGTCAGGTCGATCCGGTCACCGGTGTGTCACAGCATATGCCGCAGGCCGCGTGGAAAACGCCGTTGCAGTTGAAATTTCTGCTGGAGGAGAAGCTCGGCGTGGAAGTGCGTGTAGATAACGACTGCGTGATGCTGGCGCTGGCTGAGAAGTGGTTAAACCGCAATGCGCTCAGCGAATTCTGCGTCATCAATGTGGATTACGGCATCGGCTCATCATTTGTGATCAACGGTGAGATTTTTCGCGGCAATTTGTACGGCAGCGGCCAAATCGGCCACACCATCATTGAGCCGAACGGTCAGCGCTGCAGTTGCGGGCGTCAGGGGTGTCTGGAAACGGTGGCCTCACTCAGCACCTTAAAACAGGCGGCTCATCAGCGCGATCCCGAAGCGCCGCAGCCCAGCAGCACGCAGTTATTGCAAGCGTGGCAAGCGGGCGAACCCTGGATTGTAGCGTGGGCACAGCGCGCCGCCGAAGCGATTGGTATGAGCTTATATAATTTTCTCAACACGCTGAATATTAATCAGATTTGGTTATATGGTCGCAGCTGTACCTTTGGTGACAGTTGGTTGCAGACCATTGTGCGGCAAATCGATTTCAATCCGTTCGATCCGCGTGATGCGTTGAAAAGCAAAGGCACCAATGTGCATTTTGGTCAGCTGGATCGGGCGCGGCAGGTGCTGGGGATTGGTTATTTATATGTGGAGGCGGAACCCAGTGCGGCTTGAGAGCGTGGTCGCCATAAATGGCGACCTACACAATAGCTTTCAGACCTGCGCCATACCGCCATCGACGAACAGCTCAGCGGCGTTAATAAAGCTGGACGCATCGGACGCTAAAAACGCCACCACTTTGCCAATTTCGTCAGGTTCGCCAAGACGACCTAACGGCACCTGCGCCGCCAGCGCATCAAACAATCCTTGCTGCTGATCTTCCGGCACCAAACCACCCAAACCTGGCGTGCGCACCGGGCCGGGACTCACAACGTTAACGCGAATACCGCGATCTTTCACATCCAGCGCCCATGAGCGGGCAAAGTTGCGCACCGCGGCTTTACTGGCGCTGTATACGCTGAATCCGGCAGTACCCTGAACCGATGTGGTGGACGAGGTGAGGATCACCGAGGCATTGTCACTCAGTAGTGGCAACGCCTTCTGCACGGTAAACAGCACGCCGCGCACGTTGGTGCCAAAGATACGGTCAAAATGCTCTTCGGTGATGGCGCCAAGCGGCAGCATGTCGCCGCCACCGGCGTTGGCGAACAGGATATCGAGGCGGCCCGCTTGTTTGGCGATTTCTGCGTAAACGTTGTCGAGGTCGCTTAGCACCGCAGCATCAGCGCGAATACCGCTGGCGCTGGCACCGATGCTGGCGACTGCCGAATCAAGCTCCGCCTGACGACGACCGGTGATAAACACGCGTGCGCCTTGTGTCGCCAACTCCTGCGCGGATGCCAGACCAATGCCAGTTGTGCCGCCGGTTACCAATGCGATTTTGCCGTTGAGTGCGTTCATGTTTGCTTCTCCAATGGGTGATGAGGTTTTGATGACTGCGTTGCAGTGCATGAGAAGCAATCTATCTTCACGGCGTTTGCTGATAAATGGTGTAAAATCGAAATAACTATTTCTGTGTGTGGATAATTAAAGGCGGCGGAAAACAGCATGGATCAGTTATTGGCGATAAAGGCCTTTGCGCGCGTCGTCGAAGCGGGCAACTTTACGCGTGCGGCGGATTCTCTTGATATTCCGAATGCCACGCTGAGCAAACTGGTGCAGGAACTGGAAGCGCATCTCGACGTTCGCTTGCTGCAACGCACCACGCGGCGCGTCACGGTGACGCCAGAAGGGCGCGATTACTATGAAAAAGCGCTGCGCATCGTGCGCGATTTGGAAGATATCGATCACTCGTTTAATGCGGAAAGCGCCAAACCTGGCGGCTATCTGCGTATTGATATTGGCGGCTCAACCGCGCGCGATGTGTTGATTCCGGCGCTGCCCGATTTCATTGCCCGCTATCCGGACATTCGTATCGATCTTGGCGTTGCGGATCGCGCGGTGGATTTGATCAGCGGTAACGTCGATTGCGTGATTCGCGGCGGTCCGCTTAGCGATTCGTCGCTGGTGGCGCGTCATTTGGGGGATGCGGAGATGATTACCTGCGCCGCGCCGGGCTATCTGAAAACCTATGGCGTACCGGCTTATCCGCAGGAGCTGAAAAATGGTCATCGCATGGTGAGCTATTTGTCACCGCAGAGCGGCAGGGCGTTTCCGTTTCGTTTTACCCAGGGCGAAGAGCTGCTTGAGATTAAGAGTGAGCATCGGATTGGCGTCAATGAAAGTAACGCGCATTTGGCGGCAGCGGTTGCGGGTTTAGGGATTATTCAGACCTTCCGCTATGCAGCGGCGGCAGATTTACAGGCAGGGAAATTGGTTGAGATTCTGGCGGCGTGGCGTCCGGGGAATTATCCGTTTCATGTGGTTTATCCGCAGAATCGTCATCTTACGCAGCGATTGCGGGTATTTATCGGATGGCTGAGGGACGTATTTCCTGGGCGATTGAACGGGTAGAGCGGGGTCGCCACGAATGGCGACCCCAAAGATGATTACAGCGTGCCGGTGCCGCCATCAGAGCACCACACCTGGCCGGAGGTGAAGCTGTTTTTCACATCGGCAAACGTGACGTACAGCGGGGCGATTTCAGCCGGTTGTCCTGGACGACCCAGCGGTGCGGATTCACCGAACTTCTCCACTTTCTCCTGCGGTTGTCCGCCGCTCACCTGCAGTGCGGTCCAGTATGGGCCAGGCGCAACCGCGTTGACGCGAATCTGCTTTTCACCCAGCTGTTTCGCAAGCGCTTTGGTAAACGCGACAATCGACGCTTTGGTCTGCGCATAATCCAGCAGGATCGCGCTTGGCTGATACGCCTGCACCGACGAGGTATTGATGATGGACGATCCAGCTGGCAGATATTTCAGCGCCGCTTTGGTGATCCAGAACATCGCATAGACGTTGGTCTTAAAGGTGGCGTCAAAGTCTTCAGTAGAGAGTGTCAGGATGGATTCATTAAACTGCTGACGTCCGGCGTTATTCACCAGAATATCCAATCCGCCTAGCTGCTCAGCAGCCTGATCCACCAGCTTCTGACAGAACTCCTCCGAACGAATATCACCCGGAATCGCCACCGCTTTGCGGCCTTCGGCTTCAATCAGTTTTACCACTTCTGCCGCATCAGCCTCTTCTTCCGGCAGGAAGTTGATGGCGACATCAGCGCCTTCGCGGGCATAAGCAATTGCCACGGCGCGGCCAATACCGGAATCACCACCGGTGATGAGCGCTTTACGACCGGTCAATTTACCGGTACCACGATAGCTGGTTTCACCATGATCGGGACGGGGATCCATTTTGCTCGCCAAACCCGGCATCGGTTGCGTCTGCTTTTTAAATGGCGGAACCGGATACGTTTCAGTAATAAGGGTTTTATTTGTGGTTTGCGATGTCATATATATCTCCTTGTCGCATGAGGTGAATAAACTAAGCCTGGCATAAATGTGATGTTTGTCACGTTAGAAAGTGAACAATCAGATTTATTAAGACGAAACGGTAAACGAAAGGGGGTTAAAGAGTGCAGCAGTAACGTGAGGTAATTAACAATATTTATCGAGGTGCGACTGCAGAAGGGGATAATGCTTAGGGCGTCCGTGCCCTGGCGGATTTCCAAGGTGCTATGTGCTATTTAAAACATGGTTGGCTACTTCTTGCCGCCTTTCTTACCTGCTTCTGATGCTTTAGCGGGGTCATCTTTGAAACTACCACCGCTTTTTTCTCCGCCTTTTTTACCGGCTTCTGATGCTTTCTTTTTATCGTCAGCAAAATTACCGGAACCGCCTCTATGCTCAGCCATAAAACATCCTCTCGTGAGTTGTTGTTGCATGGCGGAAATAAGGGCTTCAACGCCATGCCCGTGCTGCAATTTAAGATTAGCGAGGTTCGGATTAATCACAAGCGGAGCGGAAGTGATTATTTATTGCTCGCTGGCGGGATGTTAATAAAATAAGTGCCGCTATAGGGAATGGGTAAGAAATCACGAAAAATCTGCTGCAGGGTCTTTTCGGGTTCCAGGTCCGCAAACAGCTGTGGATAGAGTGTTTTAGCCATAAATTCTGTCGCCGCAATGTGCCACGGACTGAGGTAGAAATTCATCCAGATCACCGCCGAGTGACCATTTTTCAATGCCGATAATTCGCGTAAACCGTTTTGCTGCGCGGTGAGCTGTTTGAAACTAGTCAGCACGGTTTCGGGTGCCACGTCTGGCCCTAATTTCAGTAAGCCCTGCGAGGCGTTATCGCCAAAGCCGGTAGCAAAATAGTACTGCGGCTGAGCGGCAATCACGCTCTCTTCACTCAGGCGACCAAACACGCCGTGCTGCGTTTTGTTGGCGATATTGTCGCCGCCCGCCGCGTTGAGTAATTCGCCGAGGCTGCCGTTGATCGCTGTCACGCAACATTCGTTACGGCGTCCAAGATGCAGTTGCAGCAGCACCGACGGTTTCGCGCCCTGATAGCTGGCTAAGCGATCATGAATCACCTGCATATGCTGCTGGTAGAAACGATTAAACGCTTCTGCCCGCGCCTGCTGATTCAGCACTTCGCCAAATATCTCCACGCTGCGGCGGGTGTTTTTCAGCAGATGCACGCGCAGATCGATCTTCACCACCGGAATGTGCGCCGCTTTCAGCATGGTGACCAGGCGCAGGTCGGCATCATCGTAGCGTGCCAGACTCGGCAAAATCACCACGTCCGGTTTCAGCGCCAGAATCTGCTCGGGATTGATGGCGTTCGGCCCGCCGGCACCCAGCGACGGGATTTTCAGCATCTGGGGAAAGTGACGGGCAAAACTGTTCCAGGTTTGGCTGTCGTACTTCTTCAGATCCTGCGGCCACGCCACAATGTGCTGAAACGGATCGCCGGGCTCCAGTAACGCCAGCGTATACAGCATGCGGCTTTCACCTAGCACGATACGCTGCGGACGATCGGGGATTTCAACACGATTACCGTCGATATCGGTGATGGTTTTTGCCCAGGCCACGCTGCTGAGCACCAGTAGAAAACAGGCCAGCACCACCAACATCGGGCCGGACAAGCCAGGCGCACGTCGTACAACTATCGAATCAGAATTCAACGCTGGCCTCGAGCATCAGGTTGCGGGTTTCTCCTTCACGCACGCGCAGATTGCCGCCGCTGGAGGTGTAATAGTGTTTGTTGAACAGATTATTCAGATTGAGCTTCAGCTGGGTTTTCTCGCCAAACAGCTGATTGTTCCAGGCGACAAAGCTGTCCGCTACCACATAATCGGGCAGGGTAAAGCTGTTTTCCGGATCGCCGGCGCGCGTTCCCACATAGCGCGCACCGCCGCCTACGCGGAAATCGCCCGGAATGCCGGAGATCGCCAGATTATGGCTCAGATAGAGCGCGCCTGCGTGGCGCGGCGCATTCTGCAGGCGATTGCCGTTATTAGCCGCGTTAACACCGTCATCCACGATCTCGGCTTTGTCATAGCTGTAGTTGGCGCTGAGATCCCAGCCCGGCAGCACTTCGCCATTTAACTCAAATTCCGCGCCGCTGGATCGCGCTTTATTGATGGCGCGCGTGGTGCCGTTAATGCTTAGTGACATATCGCGCTCGTTGATGCGATACAGCGCGACGCTGGCGAACAGCTTCGGTGAAATCTGCCACTTGCTGCCCACTTCCCATGTGGTGCCCTGTTCCGGTTTACCGACGTTGCCATCATCATCAACATCGGTCGATGGTGTGAAGGATTTACTCACGCTGGTGTAGAGCGAAACGTCCGGCGTCACTTTGTAGATCAAACCGGCCTGCGGCAGGAATTTGTTGCCTTCGCTGTCCAGCGTTTGCACCACCGGATCAAAACCTTTCGAGGCGCGTTGCTCGTAATGCTGATAGCGTCCGCCCAGCACCGCAATCCAGTTTTCCGTCAGGCTGATGCTGTCTTTGGCATAGATTGAACGGCTGTGCGTGCGGTTGAGGTTATTGGCGTTGGCGCTGTTTTCGGTGCTGCTGTTGGTAACAGGCGACAGAATATCGTACTGCGGATCGGTGAAGTTGAAACCGGTGTTGGCTTTGCCCTGATACTGATGCGCGCGATAGGTTTGGATCATCTCGTAATCGGTGCCCAGCACCAGATCGTGCGTCATCCCAAACACTTGCTGTGAGCCGATCACGTCCCACGAAACATATTTGGTTTTATGGTTAAAACCGCGATTGGCATCGGCACGACGCGTCACCACGCCAGTGTTGGCATTGACCGCCGTGACGCGCACTTCATTATTATCGTATTGACGCTGGTTCCAGCCGAGCGTGACGCGCGTGCTCCAGTCATCATTAAACTGCCAGTCATAATGGGCGTTGAGGGTTTTGTTGTGGCCCCATGCATGGTTGGCTTTGTCATCCAGACGATCTTTGTAGCCCATATCCAGCGGCTTACCGTTGATGAATGCGGTGCCGCGATCGTAAGGAATGTCGTACTGATAATCTGAATAGCTAATCAGGAAGCTGGCTTGCTCACCAAACCACTGCAGCGAGGGCGAGATCAGCGTGTGCTTTTCGCTGCCGAAATTGCGCCAGTAATCCTGATTCTGTTTCTCCGCAATCAGGCGGAAGGCGAAGCCGTTGCCAAGCGGTCCGGTGACATCCACCGTGCCCGCGCCACCGCCTTCACTGGAGGTTCGGCCGCTGACTTTGCTGTGCCACTCATACTGCGGCTTTTTACTTATCACATTGATTACGCCACCCGGATTCTGGATGCCGTACAGCAGCGATGCGGAGCCTTTCAACACTTCAACGCGCTCAGTGGTGGCATCAAAGTTCAAACCCTGGCTGCTGCGCACGCCATCGCGATAGATCGAACCATCCGAATTGCTGCCAAAGCCGCGACGCACGAAGCCATCTTCGGTGCCGGCCAGCGTGTTGCCTTCCGTAACGCCGCTGACAAAACGCATCGCGTCGGCAAGGCTCGACGCCTGATAATCCTCCAGCTGCTGCTGCGTAACCACGCTGACCGACTGCGCCTGGTTAATGCGCGGCGTAGAGGTTTTACTGCCGATCGCGCTATTAGTGACGTTGTAACCTTGTGCGTTATCTTCCTGCGCCGAAACGGTGAGCGTGTTGCTCTCCTCGGCGGCAAAACTGCTGGTGGAACCCCAAATGCTGACGCCGTAAATCGCAGCCAGAATGGCGGGATGGCGTTGAGATTTAGAAGCCGACGGCTTGTTGTTATTCATTCTTTATTAACCTGGTGCAATGCAATTGAGAATCATTCAACCATGTTGTAATGTAGTAGTAAATGGAAATGATTACGAAGCCGTTACATTTTATTATCATAAATTCATTGGCTTACATCTTAATTCTAAGTAGTAAGTGGGTAATTCACTACAAACCTTCAGTAAAACTCTCACTCTTAAAAGAGCAATCAGCAGATGAGTCGAAATAGCATTAAAAGTCGTGTGGATGTGCTGGGTGAACGATATCGGTTGCGCGCACCAACTTTATCATCCGGTCTGCAAGCGGTGGCGCGGTACATCCACGACCATCGCGAGGTGGTGTTGGATGCCACGGCGCTGGAAATTGCCAGGGCCACTAACACCTCGGATGCGACGGTGGTGCGCGCGGTGCAGGCATTAGGTTTTGCCGGTTTGCGCGATTTAAAAACCACGTTAAACGCCTGGTTTGGACCGGCGATGAACTCTGAAGAGAAGATGAGCGCCACCGTCAGCGAACTGTCGTGCGATATCAATTCCGGCATCGATTTTGTGTTGAGCGGCCATAAACATGCCTGCGATGCGCTGTCTGAACCGCACAATCGTGAAGCCGTCGCCAAAGCGGTAACGCACTTGATTGACGCGCGTCAGGTGGCGCTATTTGGCATTAATGCCTCCGGGATTTTGGCGGATTACAGCGCGCGTCTGTTCACGCGCATTGGTATTCCGGCGGTAACGCTCAATCGCTCTGGGATTGCGCTGGCGGAACAGCTGATTGGGCTGCAACGCGGCGATGTGCTGATTATGATGGCGCAGAAGTCGGCGCATCGTGAAGGCATGACCGCGCTGAAAGAGGCGAAGCGTCTCGGCATGCCGATGATTTTGCTCACTAATGCGCTTGATTCGGCTTTCGCTAAACAGGCGGATGTCATTATTAACGTGCCGCGCGGCGGCGAGAATGGTCGCATGCCGCTGCACGGAACGGTGTTGGTGTGTCTGGAGATGTTGATATTGTCGGTGGCTTCCGCGACCTCATCGCGTACGGTAAAAACCATGAAGCGTATTCAGGATCTCAATCGATCGCTGAAGCCATCCGGCAAAAAGTAACGCTATTTGCTGGCGCTGCTGTTTACAGCGGCGCGTTTGCCTAAGCCGTTGCTGGTCACCAGCCACACCGCGCAGACAATCAGCAGCGAACCGCCGATAAAGCCCTGATTGATCTGCTCGCCCAACACTAACCAGCCCCATAAAATCCCAAACGGCGGAATCATAAAGGTGACGGTCAGCGTGCGCAGCGGGCCAATATCGGCCAGCAGACGGAAATAAATAATGTAGGCTAGCGCGGTACAGATAAACCCAATCGCCAAAATAGAAGCCCACACTTCCGGGATTTGCCAGCTGCTGGCGGACGTTTGCGGAGCACTAAAGGCAAAGACCGGCAGTAAAAACAGCGATGCACCCAATTGGCTGCCAAAAGCCACTTTGGTGGCATCCAGTCCGCCGCGTGCACCAATCCAGCGCTTGGTCAGGAAACCGGCAAATCCATAACAGGCGGTGGCGACCAGGCAAGCCAAAATCCCCCCGATTAAAGTGCTGCTCAGATGCGCTTCGCCGGTGGTGCTGATGATAATGATGCCGCTGAAGCCGGCTATCATGCCGAGAACTTTGGTGATCGTCAGTTTTTCATCGAAAAACGCCGCACCAATGATTACGCCCATCAACGGTGTGGTGGCGTTAAGAATCGCGGAATAGCCCGCCGGTAGCACGCGCGCCGCCAGACAATACATCAGGAACGGAATCGCTGAGTTGATAACGCCCAGCAGCATCGCCCAACCTAATTTGCCCTCAAAGCGGCGTGGAATGCGCATCACCGCCATAATGATCAATAAACCCAACATGCCGCAAAACACGCGTAAAAACGCGGTGTTCACCGCGCCCAGCGCCGGTACCGCAATGCGCATAAAAAGAAAACTGGCACCCCAAATACCGGCTAAAAGCAGCAGCCGCAACAAATCCGATGTTCGCATAAGTTTCACAATTGTTAAGAAAGAGTCGCGCACAGAATAGCAAATAACCCGCTCCGTCGGGCCGCTATTAACGGCGACTGATTACCGCTTTGCAGAAATATTCCCAGGCAGCGCAATCATCAGGTAGTATTTAGGAATTGATCATTTCCTAAATGAGCGGAGAGCGAAAATGTCAGCATCAGTTATCAAACACGCACAGGGCTGGACGCAACCATTCAACGCGTTAGACGGATTTTCCCATCATTACGCCACGGTAGACGGCGTGCGTTTGCACTACGTCAGCGGCGGCAATGCAAATGGAGAAACGTTGCTGCTGCTGGCGGGATTTCCGCAAAGCTGGTTTGCCTGGCGCCAGGTGATGGCGCTGCTGGGCGATCGCTATTTCATCATCGCGCAGGATTTACCCGGTCAAGGCGACTCAGATAAACCGCTCCGCGGCTACGACACCACATCGCTGGCGCAGAATGTACAGGGCTTGATGCAGCAATTGGGTCATGAAAGCTATTACCTCGCCGCGCACGACGTCGGCGCGTGGGTTGCCTGGCCGTATGCCACGCTGTTTAGCGATCAGGTGAAGAAATTGGCGCTGCTTGATGCCGGTATTCCTGGCGTGACGTTGCCAGAATCGCTGCCCGCGACGCCGGATAAAGCGTGGAAAACCTGGCACTTCGCGTTTCATCTCTTACCGGATTTGCCGGAGGCGCTGATAGAAGGGCGCGAAGCGATCTATCTCGAATGGTTCCTGAAACGCAAAGCGGCCAGTCCGATGGTGTTTGGCGATGAGGACATGGCGGAATATACCCGTTTGTTACAGCAGAAGGGCGCGATACGCGCCGGAATGGCGACTTATCGTGAAGTGACGGTTTCGGCGGCGCAAAACCGTGCGTTGCTGAAAGAGCGCGGCAAATTAGCGTTGCCGTTACTGGCGATCAGCGCCGATCAGGGTTCGATTCCGGATATGGCCTTACCATTGCGAGAATTCGCTGCGGATGTGACGGGAATTAAGATCGCGCACTGCGGTCACTTCATTCCGGATGAGCAACCGCAGGCGCTGGCAGAGGCGTTGGGTGAGTTTTTTAATTAAACGTCAGGTCGCCATGTCTGGCGACTAAAAACCGCTCAATCAAAACGACATCGTCACACCGGCATAATAGGCGCGGCCCGGTTCGTTATAGGTCGAAGCACCCGAATTTTCGCGGTAAATGCGTTTATCAAACAGGTTATTGATACCGGCATTGGCGCGCAGGTTTTTGCTGATGTCGTAATTGACGCTCAAACCAAACACCGAATACGGGCTGATTTCCTGGGTCGTCATGCTCGAGGTATCGATATTAGTCTCAACATTCTGACGCGGTTTCTGGCGGCCATACTGCGTCCAGTTGATGTTGGCGCTGAGATCCTGCGTCGCCTGCCACTCCAGCTGCGAGTTGATGGTGAATTCCGGGATCACCGACAGCGGATTGCCGGTTTTCTTGCTCTCGGAGCGGAACATGTAGGTGGCGTTGGAGCGCCATTCCAGCGTATCGGCGATCAAAGGAATAGTCAGATTTCCTTCCAGTCCTTCCACAATCGCTTTGCCGCCGTTTTCCCAGCGCAGCACGTTGTAAACCGGGCGAGTGCTGGAATAAACCGGCTCGGTGCCGGACACAATCTTGTTCTTGTAGTCATTGCGGAACCAGGTGATGCCCGCAACGTAGCCCTGGTTGCTGAACTCCAGTCCAATCTCTTTGTTGACGCTGGTTTCTGCATCAAGATCGTTGTTCCCCAGCAGATAACATTGGCTGAGCCCAATCGGGCAGCCGTTGCCGCGCGTGGAGAGCAGATAACCCGGCGTTGATTGATACAGGTTTGGCGCTTTAAACACCCGTGCGATACCGGCCTTCAGGGTGAAATAGTCGCCCAGACCTTGTGAGAGGTTCAGGCTTGGGCTCCAGTTGGCGCCAAACTGATCGTGATAATCAAAGCGCAGGCCCGGAATCACTTCGGTGCTATCGGTGGCGGCAATGTTGTCTTCAAAGAACAGTGAACTGATGGTGGCGCTGTTCTTACTGCTGCGCTGCGATGGATCGCCAGAACTGCCTGGCAAATTCACGCCGCTCGCGCTGGCCGCAAGCATTGATGCTGGATCGTTCAGCTCGTCGCGGTTCCACTCCGCGCCCAGCGTCACGGTTTGATCGACCAGCAGCTGCAGCGGGAAGTTGATCTCTCCGCCCGCGCGATAGCTTTCCAGGCGGCTGGTGGCGTACGTATCGCTGTTGATCATTCCTTCAGTACGCCCGGCAGTGCCTTCCTGCAGGCGGGTGTTATTGGTTTTCTCGTAGTTGAAATTGAGCTTCGAGGTTCCCCAATCCCTGATACCGTTGTGCGCGATGCCGTAGCTCTGGCGATACATGCGGTTAGTTTCATCACCGTACAGCGACTCCACTAAACCGTCGGTGCTGGCGTTGCTGTTACTGTTCTGCGTGTCACCGGCATAAATATTGCCCTGACGGCTGTAGCCCCAGGAGAAGTCGATGATTTGCAGCGGCGTGATTTTCCACGACAGCACGGTATTGATGTCTTTGTTGCGCACGCCTTCACGGCCCGCCGCGTATGAACCGTTTTCTGCGGTGTTGATATCGAACGCATCGGCATCGGTGCGGTTGATGTTGCCGTACAGGCGCATGGTCAACGCATCACCGGCCAGCGGGCCGCTGAGATTGAAGTTAGCGCGTCGGGTATCGCCTTCTTTGCTATTTTCCGGCTGGCTGGTATAGAGCGACAGCGAGCCGTGCCAGTCGTTGGTGGGACGCTTGGTAATGATGTTCACCACGCCGCCCGCCGCGCCAGAACCGTATCGAGCAGCGGCCGGGCCTCGAATCACTTCAATGCGCTCAACCATTTCAACTGGCACCCAGTTGGTATCGCCGCGTGAATCACGCTCGCCGCGCCAGCTGTAGCGCACCGAGTTACGAGAGGAAACCGGCACGCCATCGATCATCACCAGGGTGTTTTCCGGGCCCATGCCACGGATATCGATTTGCCGGTTATTGCCGCGGCTGCCGCTGGCGCCGTTACCGGTAAGGTTTACGCCGGGCATTTTGCGAATGATGTCGGAGAGATCGTTAACAGGGGGATTTTTTTTGATGTCTTCAGCGGTGATGGTGGACACGCCCGGTTGCTGTTTCAGCTCCTGCTCGGCGGTGACGATCATTGATTCATCGTCAGCCAGCTTTTCGGTGGTTTCAGCTGCAAAGGCAGGCGACGTTAGCATTCCCGCTAAAAAAAGCGCAATTGGACGCTTTTTGCCACGCATGGTTACATTCACTTAAGTTTTCTCCCTGTAACGTTAACAATTGTAAGTAAATGCGCATGATAATGATAACGGTTCTCATTGTCTATTCAGTGAGACGGCAACATGCCTGACAATACAAACCTTTACAAAGGTTGTTCGGTTGCGGGGTATGAGTTGCGGAGAGGGGAATTTCTCATTTGCTTAGAAGAAACCGTTATGAGTAAGAAGAAATGTGTCGATGAATACTGGATAAGCAGGCTATTGATTCACTAGCATATTCTGAATTCTGCTGAGTGTTACGTGCCAAATCTCGGGCGGAAATCCCGCCTTGCAACCGTGCTAGCGGCTATTGCCATATTTCGGCAATAGATATGTTTTTTTCGCATTTGTGATTGTTATCTATCTTCCAGAGAATGCTAATCGGGACGTAAATACCCGTCATAATTTCAGCCGCAACTGCGTTGGCTCCGCGTGTTCACCCCAGTCACTTACTTAAGTAAGCTCCCGGGGATTCACACACTTGCCGCCTTGTTGCAGCTGGAATTATTTAGGGTATATGAGGATGACAATTCCACTCACCGCACGCCGTTCGCACGAGGTGAGTCAGGAGACAAAACCATCGCTACCTCAACGCCTTTTCCCTGTGGGGAAACTTTTTATAAATCAGGAGAAAGGTTCCAGTGAAATTCGCCAAAGGCATGACTCTTCTTGCGCTCGCGCTGAGTGCACACACCGCGTTCGCCGCCGATGAAAACGTCCCAACTGACAGCTCAATCCACGTGCAGGCCGATCCTGCGCTGAAAAGCCTGCTGCCTGCGGATGTGGTGAAACGTGGCTACATTGTTGCCGGAACCAACCCCAACACGCCGCCAACCACCTTCTATAAAGAAGACAACAAAACGCTGGCCGGCCGTGAAATCGATATCATGAATGCCGTGGGCGAGCGTCTGGGAATCCAGGTTCAGTGGCGGGACACCGGCGGTTTCGACAACATCATTCCAGGCCTGAAAACCGGTCGTTACGATGTGGCGCTCTCCAACATCAACGCCACGCCAGCGCGTGCCAAAATCATCGACTTCGTGGGTTACTACGATGCCAGCCGCCTCGGCATTATCTCGCGCAAAGATGCCAACATCGCGCCATTCAAAGAACTGGCCGATGTCTGTGGTAAAGAAGTGGGCGCCGGTTCCGGTACCACCCAGGTTACGCGTCTTGAAGACGCCAGCAAAGCCTGTGAAGCGGCGGGTAAAAAGCCAATCAAAGTCTCCGTCTTCCCGGATCGTCCAGCTGGCGTGCAGGCGGTGGTAAGCGGTCGCGTGCCAATGTTCCTTGGCCCGTATGAAGGTTTGCTGTGGCAGGTGAAAGTGATTAAACCGCTGACCATGAGCGGCGAAATCACCGTACACGATGCGCCAGTCTCCGTCGCTTTCCCGAAAGATTCCGCGCTGGAGCCCGCCGTACAGGCCGCGCTTAACTCGCTGATCAAAGATGGCAGCTACACCAAGATCCTCGACAACTGGGGCATCGGCTTTGGTGCTGTTAAACAAGCCAAACGCAATCAGGAAATCTTTCAATGAGTGACATTCACGACCACACCGGCGACTTGAAAATCGTCGGCAAACGTTACTACGGACGCTGGCTGAGTGCGCTGGTCGTGTTGTTGTGCGTGGTGGCGATGGCGAACTCGATGATTAACAATCCACGCTTCGAATGGAGCGTGATCGCGGAGAACTTTACCGGCGAATCGATCCTGCAAGGCGTATTAATGACGCTGCAGCTCACTGCGATCTCTGTGGTGCTGGGTTTTGCCTTCGGTACGGTGCTGGCGCTGATGCGCCTCTCCTCCAATCCGGTGCTGGTGGGCGTGAGCTGGTTCTACACCTGGTTCTTCCGTGGTGTACCGATGTTGGTGCAATTGTTCCTGTGGTACAACATCGCGGCGCTTTATCCCACCATCGCTCTGTCGATTCCGGGCCTCGGCGAAGTCTGGAGCACGCAATCGAACGCGCTGGTGAGCCCATTTAGTGCGGCAGTGATTGCGCTGGTGATGCACCAATCTGCCTATGCCGCCGAAATTGTGCGTGCGGGTATCCAAAGCGTCGGCAACGGCCAGCTGGAAGCCGCGCGTGCGCTCGGCTATCGCCCTTCGCAGATTTTCCGTCACACCGTGCTGCCGCAGGCGATGCGCGCCATCATGCCGCCCGCCGGCAACGAAATCATTGGTCAGCTGAAAACCACGGCGGTGGTCTCAGTGATCTCGCTGCAGGACGTGCTGTTCTCGGCGCAGATTATTTACCAGCGCACCTATGAAGTGATTCCGCTGCTGCTGGTGGCTACCTTGTGGTATCTGCTGATGACTTCGGTGCTGTCGGTGGGTCAGTTCTATGTGGAACGCTATTTTGGCCGTGGCGTTTCGCGCCGGGAAAAACGCAGCCTGTTGAAATCGCTGCCGGGCTTCTCAGCGCCAAAAGCAGAAAGGAGCGTCAGCAATGGGTGAAGCGATCGCCTTACGTAAAGTCACTAAGCGCTTCTCTGGCGTCACCATTCTGGATGAAGTGAATCTGGATATTCCCGCCGGTTCAGTCACGGTAATACTTGGGCCGTCGGGTTCGGGGAAATCCACGCTGCTGCGCTGCATAAACCACCTGGAAAAACTGGATGGCGGCACCATTCGCATCGGCGGCGAGATCATCGGCTACAAGCAGAAAGGCCAGGCGCTGCACGAGTTAAGCAGCGGTAAAGTTGCGCGTCAGCGTGCCGAAATCGGCATGGTGTTCCAGCAATTCAACCTGTTCCCTCACCGTACCGTGTTGCAAAACATCGTCGATGCGCCGATGCGCGTCAAGAAGCAGAGTCGTCAGCAGGCGACCAGCAAAGCGCTGTCGCTGCTGAAGCAAGTGGGTTTGTCTGGCCGCGAAGATGAGTGGCCGCAGAATCTCTCCGGAGGACAGCAGCAACGTGTGGCGATTGCCCGCGCGCTGGCGATGGATCCCGGCGTAATGCTGTTTGATGAACCCACTTCAGCGCTCGATCCCGAACTGGTTGGCGAAGTGCTGCAGGTGATCAAACAGCTGGCGCACTCCGGCATCACCATGGTGGTGGTGACGCATGAGATTGGTTTTGCGCGCGAGGTTGCTGACAACATTGTGTTTATGGAAAGCGGCAAAATCGTGGCGGCGGGGCCAACCCAGCAAGTGCTCGACGACCCAGAAAACGGGCGCGTAAGAAACTTTATTGCAACGGTGCTTTAGGCACCGTTTTTCTTTTTTGATGCCAGGAACAGTGATGACGCAAAAACCGGTAATGCACAGCGCCCATTGGGGCGCTTTTCATGCCCAGCAACAGGGCGATCGGCTCACCATCGAACCGTTCAAGGGCGATCCCGATCCCAGCCCGCTGCTGCAAAATTTCCACACTGCGTTAAACCATCCGGCGCGCGTATCCCGTCCGATGGTGCGCCGTGGCTGGCTGGAGAACGGCCCGGGCGCGGACGATCGTCGTGGCAACGATGAGTACGTCGCGGTGAGCTGGGATGAAGCTTACGCGCTGGTCACGCGCGAACTGCAACGCGTCGGCGATAAGTACGGCCCGGAAGGCATCTTCGGCGGCTCTTACGGCTGGTCAAGCGCGGGGCGCTTCCACCACGCGCAAAGTCAGGTGCATCGCTTCCTCAACACCACGCTCGGCGGCTACGTGCGTTCAGTCAACAGCTACAGTTCCGGCTCCGCGTCGGTGTTGCTGCCGCATATCGTCGGCGACATGAATGAAATTGCCCGTCGCGGCGTCAGTTGGGAAGAGATCGCCCAGCACAGCGACATCGTGTTGGCATTTGGCGGTTTAGCATTGAAAAACTCGCAGGTCGCCAGCGGCGGTTTGAGCGAACACACCGAGCGCGGCTTTATGCGGCAGGCGGCTGAGCGCGGCACTCGCTTTATCTCGGTCAGCCCGCTGCAAAGCGATCTCCCTGAAGAAGCGCAGGGCGAATGGCTGGCGCTGCGTCCGGGCACTGACGCGGCCTTCATCCTCGGCGTGTTATCGGTATTGATCGCTGAACAGCTGACCGATGAGGCTTTCCTCGCGCGCTACACCGTGGGCTGGCCAGAAATGGCGGCGTACATTCGCGGCGAAGAGGATGGCACGCCGCGCGATGCGGCGTGGGCAGCAGAAATTTGCGGCGTGAGTGCTGCGTTCATCAGCGATTTTGCTCGCCAGCTGCACGGCAAACGCGTGCTGGTGACGGTGGCGCATGCCTTGCAGCGCGCAGAAAACGGCGAACAGCCGGTATGGCTGGGATTGGTGCTGGCGGCCGCACTTGGTCAGCCGGGCTTGCCGGGCGGCGGCTACACCTATGCGCTGGGTGCGCTGGGCCATTACGGTAAGCATCACAATCTGGTGAGTTTTCCGGCGCTACCGCAGGGTAAAAACGGTATCGATCGTCTGATTCCGGTGGCGCGTATCTCCGATATGCTGCTCAATCCCGGCAAGCCGTTTGATTACAATGGCCGCCGTTTAACCTATCCGCACATCCGTCTGGCATATTGGGCCGGCGGCAATCCGTTCCATCATCATCAGGATCTCGCGCGCTTGCGTCAGGCTTTTTGTCAGCTGGATACGCTGATCGTGCATGAGATCGCCTGGACCGCCAGCGCGCGCCATGCCGATATCGTTTTGCCCGCCACCATGACGCTGGAGCGCGAAGACATTGGCGGCGCACCCACCGATCGCCACTTGTTTGCCATGCAACCGGTGGCGCAACCGTTCGGTGAAGCCAAAGATGATTACGCGATTTTCACCGAGCTGGCGCGCCGTTTAGGCCGCGAAGAGGCCTTCACCGAAGGGCGCGATACGCGCGGCTGGTTGCAGCATCATTACGCCCAGCTGCAGCAAAAGCTGGCGGCGCATCAGGTTGAGATCCCCGACTTCGAGAAGTTCTGGCAACAAGGCGTGCTGGAGTTGCCGCAGCTGAAAGACGGCGGCCGTATGATCAACGCGTTCCGCGCCGACCCGGAAGCGTCGCCGCTGCCGACGCCGAGCGGGAAAATTGAAATTTTCTCTGCCACCATCGCCAGCTTTAACTACGAAAACTGTCCGGGACATCCGGTGTGGCGTGAACCGCAGCAAAAACCGAATCCCGATCATCCGTTTTGGTTGATCGCCAATCAGCCGGCGACGCGTTTGCACAGCCAGCTCGATTTTGGTGATTACAGCCTGAGCGGCAAATGCCATGGCCGCGAAGTGTGCAGTTTGCATCCGGCGGATGCGGCGGGGTCAGGCATTAATGATGGCGATATTATCGAGCTCTACAACGCGCGCGGCCACGTGCTCGCCAGTGCGCGTCTCACCGAAACCATCATGCGCGGCGTGGTGCAATTGCCCACCGGTGCCTGGTACGATCCGGTCGATCCCACCGCGCTGCGTCCGCTGTGCCGTCACGGTAATCCCAATGTGTTGACGCTGGATATCGGCACGTCTTCATTGGCACAAGGTTGCAGCGGGCAAATCACCGTGGTGCAGGTGCGGAAATATCGCGGCGAAGTGACGCCGGTTCAGGCGTTTATTCCGCCTGCCTAAAAGCAGATGCATCTCAATAAATCAAAGTGTGACTTTGTCTCACCGAGTGATAGACTCAGTGTGACAAAGTTACACTTTGGAGGATGTATGGCTTTAACCAAACTGCGTCAGCAAGGCGGAGCCGTTGTGCTAACGATTCCCAGTGACATCGCGACCAAAGCGGGTTGGCATGTGGGGATTGAGCTAGATGTCACTGCAACTGACGAGTCAATCAACATCAAACCTGTTAACCGGCTCGCACGCGGCAGGAAAACGATGGACCAACTGTTAGCTGGCATTGATCAGGAAGAGATTCGCCAGTTTAATGAAGCCGTCAGCGACGATTTGCAGGATAAACCGCAGGGCAAGGAGGCTATCTGATGATATCGCGCAGAGTTCCGCAGTTAGGTGAAATCTGGCACGTCAACGGTGATCCCGTTGAAGGCAGGGAGTTTAAAGGGCCGCATTATTATCTGGTGATTTCACGGCGGGAACTCGTCGCTGCTTTAGGGACAGCGGTTTGCATTCCGGTAACCAGCGGTGGCGGCGCATCACGCTCGAGTGCTGTTGCGGTGTATCTGGATGGCAGCAGCACGGATACCGGCAGCGTAACTGGCGTGGCGTTGTGCTACCAACTTCGTTCTCTTGACCTGACCGCGCGAAAGGCAAGTTTCGCCGCGAAAGTTGAATCGCACGTCATGGATGAAATCCTGTCGATGGTAGTGGATTTGATTGATCCGCGTTAAAAAGCTGAATGCGCACCCTACGAAAATTACGATGACAATCGTAGGGCAGCCACTCATGAATGCCGACCCGTTCACCCTAACTGACTAGCTTTTCATCTCAAGCAGTCGTTTTCCGGTTATGGGTCAAATCTTTCACCGTTTCCGCTGCACGTTTACCGGCAAGGAACGCGTGGTCCGAGTTGTAATATTCCCACTCGCTGTAGCGCCCGGAAAGATGGATGCCTTGCGTCGCCAGCCAGCTACGAATCAGCGTGACGTTGGCGGTGCGTTGATGGTCATAAACCACATAGGCGTAAGGCATATCCACTTCGCTGGCGGTAACGATCTCATCATCGGCATTGATGATGCCGACCCGAATACAATCCGCAATGCAGCGTTCAATCAACGCATCGCCTTCACAGGGCAGCGGCTGATCGTCGCGATAGGTCATTTCGCAGGTCAGGCCAAAACCGCCTTCTGGATTGCAGTGCGGGCTGGCGTTGCCCTGTAAAAAGATGCGGTGGAACAGTGTGTTGCCGGGATAGTAAATCCAGTGTTTGTCGCTGATATTGGCGCGGCCAATGCCCAGATTGACGCAGCGCACCGAGATATGACGCAGCTGCTTCGCCGCTTTCTGCACCGCTTCCGGTGCAAAGTGGCCCATCAATCGCACCAGTTCAGGCAGCGGCAAGGTGCTGATCATCTGGTCATAATGGAACTGTCGACCATCACTTAACAGCACGCGCCGTTGCAGCGGCTGGATCTCGCTGACGCCCGCTTCCATCTCCAGCGTACACTTCAGATGTGGCAGAAATCCTTCCATCAGCGCCTGAAAACCGCCGCGCAGCGGATAGCCAAAGCGCGCATTGGGGCCGACCGGTTTATCCAGCGGCGCCAGCGCGCCGAAGATGATCTGCTCCAAATCCGGCAGCGGCACGCGTCCGCCGAGCCATGAGGTTTCCATATTCACCAGCGGGGTTTTCCACAGTTTCTGGTTATACGGCAGGGCGAAATGGCGGGCGATGCCTTTGCCCCAGGTACGGAAAATAAAGCTTTCGAAATCTTCGCTCTCCGGCTGACAGACCAGGCTTTCACCATCCGGGATGGCGCCATCGGCGCAGCAATCACGCCGCGCCTCGGTGGCCACCGCCTGTAAAGCGGGAGGCGACGCATAGCGCGCTTCAATCGCGCCTAACACACACTCGCCAATCACTTCGGCAGGCAAACCATGCAGCGCCGACTGGAACGGATAGCGGGTGTAAACATCATGGCTGTAAACCCAGGCTTCACGCGTTTGCCAGTGCTGATTGTCGCCCAGCAGGATATCGTACAGGCGCAACACGTAAGGATCGTTGGAGAACATAATGTGGCCGGCGTGATCGAAGGTGAATCCCTGATCCTCGACCGAACGGCACCAGCCGCCCACAGTGGCATTTTTCTCCAGCACCACTGCGCCCGCACCGTAGTGATACCCGGCGCTCAACCCCGTTGGCCCGGCACCCAAAATCAAGCACTCAACGGTATTGTGCGCCAGCGCGGGCGGAGGAGCGGCGGCTACTTCGGGATGGGAAATCTGGCGTTGGGTCAGCGCCACGATATGCGCCTGCATCTGCTCGACGGTGCGATCCCACGAGGTTTCCGCAACGCGTGCCGCCATGTTTTTCGCTAGCTGATAGCGGGTTTCCACCGGCATGCTGAGCGCCGCTTCACAGGCCCGAATAAAGCTCTGATGTGAGTCGGCGATGCTCACCACGTCGGCATAGTGTCGCGCCACATCGGCAATCGCGGTGCTGACAATCGGCAGCTGCGCTGCCATGTACTCCAGCACTTTGGTAGGACTGATAAAGCGCGTCGAAGCATTCAGCGCGAACGGCATCAGGCATAGATCCCAGCCGGCGAGAAAGTGCGGCAAGGCGGCGTAGGGTTGCTGGCCAAACCAATGCAGATTGCTGCGCTGGGGCAGGCTGGCGGCATCAATTTTCACCACCGGACCGACCATCACGATCTGCCAGTCGGGATGCGCATCGGCCAGCGCGGCAATCAGCGTCAAATCGAGGCGCTCATCGATCACGCCGTAGTAGCCGAGGCGCAGTTTTGGCAGGTTTTCCTGCAGCGGATGGCTGTTAGTGCGGTCCAGCGCCTGTTCAAAATGTCCCGCATCGACGCTGCTTGGGCAGCAGAAAACCTGCGGATGGCGATGTTTCTTCGCTTCATACAGGCTGGTGCCGCCGGTGAACACCAAATCGGCGCGGCTCAACAGCGCCGATTCACGCTGCTGAAGCTGACGCGGCGCCTGGTTGAAGGCGGAGAGCTCATCCATGCAGTCATAGATAATCGCGCTCGGTGTAAAGCAGGCCAGCAGCGGCAGCGCCATCGGCGTGTAAAACCACACCAGCGGCGTTTCATCGTCAGCAAGCAGTTCAGCCAGCAGCGGTTGCAGCACGGCGATTTGGCTATCGTGGAAGCCGGGCGCGGCCACATCGGTATGCGGTTCGATCACCGTCACGTTTGGTGCGGGCTGATATTGGCGTAACGTGGCTTCACCGGGCTGATAAATCGGCTCTTCAATAAACACAATGCGGTGGAACTGGGCGAGGCGCGACAATAGATGCTGTGGACGTTGAAAGACAAATCCCCAACGTAAATGACTGAATACCACTAATACGGATTGTTTCATGACGCTTTCCTCTGGCCTGCTGGCCGCGGTGATAAGACCCTGAAAACGGGCTAATAATCGTTGTGATTGCTGTAATGACGTGGCATAAACCGGGTTCAGCAGACGCTTTTTGTGGGGATCGACATCCCACAATCCGCTGCGTGGCCAGTGTTCGAGATCTTCCCAAAGTGGGCGATCGATAATCGGATAAAGACAGATGCCGCGGATATCACAGCCGTTCAGCTGTGCCTGCGCGACATCGGCGGTTACTTGTGAAATCCAGGCGGCGCGTCCGCTGCCGACGTGGCTGGTTTCCGCCAGCAAAATGGGGCGCTGGTAACGCTCAGTTAACTGGGCCAGCAGCGGATGCAGCGGCACGCGGCGCGCATCGCCCAGATGCCACTCCAGCAGGCAACCCGACCCGGTGAGCCACTGATTGCTGTGGTAATAATTGGCGCCAACCACATCGAGATAGTGCGGTTTGCCGCCGAGTTCCGGCTCGCGCAAACCGGCGATCATGTCCCACGCCTGATATTGCGAAGCGTTGATCTCGCGGGTGTGCTGCCGACACGCATCGCTCTCTTCATCCGGCACCACGTGAATAATCGGGTCGCAGTGCAGGAAACGCGCACGCGGATCTGCAAGGCGAATGGCGGCGCAACCCGCCAGCGTGGCGCGAATCAATTGACGTTTAATCTCATCGGGATCGTTATGGGCATTATTACCAAACAGGCCGACAGAAATTCCCCACGCCATAAACGAGATTTCATTCATCGGCGAATAAAGGGGTGCGTCTTCATAATATTCCGCGAGAAAGCGCGCCATGCGCTGACAAAAAGCGGCGAAGCGCGGCACAAATTCGCTGGAAAATAAGGTTAAGTCATCCGGCCAGCCGTAATGGCAAAAGGTCCAGTTAATTTGCACGCCAAAGGAGCGCGCCGAATTCATGCGTTTTTTTAAACTTTCGAGCGTGGTTTGCGGTTCCATTTCCGCCAGTCGCCAGCCAATACTTTCGCGGGCGGAGGTAATGCCAAACTGCTGCAGCGCGGCGTAATCGTTATGGTATTGCGATAAATGGTCGGTCAACGCATTCATTGAAAGCCGTTCGCCGAAGGGATTGATATGATCCGCTCCCTCATAACCGGCTTGCCAAAAGCTGGAAAATGGCGACATGGTGTTCCCCCGGAATAACATTCAGGAAATAGCAATAAATAAAAGAAGTTAATCGTGTTATAGGGGCGCCATTTAAGGAAGCCAGGGAAATCGACTGTTGAACCTAATTCAAATTATAACCACGCTTTGGCTTAGCGCAAATGGCTGAGCTGAAAAGAAAATAAGCCCAGCGTGAATTTTTCTTATTTAAGTGAAGCGGCATGAAGAAATAAAAATATTATTGTTGCGCGATTTCTTACGCTTAACTCACATAATGAAAAGAAGGGCGATGTTTAATTTATTTCATTACTACACTTTAATTAACCCAATTCGGGTTTACGGAGGTACGTATGTCAGAACGTCCAGATGATGATGTAATTCCACTGCCAGGTGATGATGAAACATTACCTGACGAAGATGATGATTTACCCCGCGATACTGAATTCCCTGAAGATCAGCAACCTAAAATCTGAAAATCGGTCGAGCCGCCGCTGGCGGCTCACTATTTAGAGTGCACTCTGCTGTAATTCCCCCATAATACCTCTCCAGGATTCATTTATTTTTTTAACACTTAAGGGAGAGATACGATGGTCAACGACTATTTCACACAGCCACCGATTGGCGTCACGGTTGAGCAGCATAAACGCACCGTTGCGGTTGCGGCGGCATTAGCGGTGGCAAAAGAGTCAGTTAGCGCCTCAACCTCTGCCAGCGGATCAAAGGCATCGTGGGATTTGCAGGCGGTTGCCAATGAGATCGCAAATCTGGCCGATGCCATTCAGGATGCGCTGGAGCCGGTCGAAACGCTTTAAGCGAGCAACTGGGTTAACTGCGCCAGATGCGCGCTGTTAGCCAACTCGCTGCTGTTCAGCAGTTGTTGCTGACGTAGCGAGGATTCCTGCTGCAGTGCCGCGCGCAGCTTGCCTGCGACATCCACCGCATCGGCCAGCGATTGCTGACGTGTGCGGTGATGCTGCATCTGCAAGCCGTCGCGTAGCGTAATCGTCACCAGATGAAAACGCAGCGCCGGGTTAATCGCATCCGGTGGCGCACCTTCATCTGGCATACGACGCACCTTTGCTGCCAGCGGCATCACCTCTTGATTCAACTCGCCTTCGGCAAAATCCTGCAAACGCAAATCGCCATACATCAGCATCGCGGCGATCACATATTCCAGACTGAAACGCGCTTCGATGCCGTTGGTTGGCACGCGCACCGATGCCGCAATATCACCGCCCGGCGGAAACGCCACGCTAATCTCGATAATGTTTTCCAGCAAACTTTCCAGTGATTTACCGCTCGCCAGCCATTGATTGCGCAAGATGCGCGTGGCTTCGGCGGCGCTGTGCGTACCGGCGCAGGTGGGGAAGGGTTTGAATTCCAGCCCAGGCGCGACGATGCGCCACGGCTGCGCCCAATGCTCAATCAGTTTTTCCGGCTGCGCCTGGCCATTGCTGGTGGCGGAGATGAAAGCGTCAATCACGCCGTCCTGCTTGCCATCAAAGCCTGCCAGCGTCAGCTGTGCGGCGCTCACCGCGCGTTCAGCTGCAAACCCGGCATGCAGCGGCTTTACCGCCGAACCAAACTGCGCGCGTAAGCCGCTGGCCTGCGTGGTGGCGATGCCGAGCAGCGTTGCGGTGGCAGCCACATCTAACGCCAGCAAACGCGCCAGCGCGGCGGCAGCGGCAACTGTGCCAAGCGTCGCGGTATTGTGATGACCTAAAGCGTAATGCTGCTGGCTGACGGCGAGGCCTAAACGTCCGGCAACCTCCACGCCGACCGCATAGGCATCAAGAAACTGATCCAGCTCAGAGGGCTGCAACTGCTGCCAGGCAAAGAGCGCAGGCAGAATCACAACGCTGGGATGCCCGCGAAAATCCGCATGGAAATCATCGTAATCCAGCGCGTGGCTGGCATATCCGAGCAGCAGCGCGTTGGCTCGCGCGCTGCCGTCGCCATATACGCTGCGCAGCGCCGGTAATCCGCTGTCTGGCACCTGACCTTGCAGCACCGGCCAGCTGACGGCGAGGAAATCACGCACCCCTTCGCGCGCCGCATCACGTGCGGCGGCGTCCGGTTGGCTGTGAACAATGCGCTCAGCCAGCGCGGCAGTCAGGCTCATCAGCTCACGCTCTTCAGCGCTGCGACCGCCAGATTGGCGAGATAGCGCGACGTCGGCAGCAGCACATCATCATTGATGCGAAACGCCGGATGGTGCAGCGCATAAGGCTCGCCGGTGCCAATCATCATAAACGCGCCCGGCAGCTGTTGCTGATAGAACGCGAAGTCTTCGCCGATTGGGCTGGCTTCCACCACGCGCGCCTCAAAGCCGCTGGCGCTGGCCTGCTGCAAGGCAAAATCCGCCCAATGCGCATCATTTACCACCGATGGCGGACCCGCGTGCCAGTTGAATTTCACCTCGGCGGCGAAAGCGGCGCCGATACCTTGCACGATTTCACGGAAGCGCTGCTCCAGACGTTCGCGCGTTTCCTGCGAGAAGGAGCGCACCGTGCCTTCCAGCCAGGCGCTATCAGGAATCACGTTCCAGGTGCTGCCGCTGTGAATCTGGGTAATCGAGACCACCGCGTTATCGCCGGATGGCGCATTGCGGCTAATCAACGTTTGTGCGGCCGAGACAATTTGCGCGGCAATCACAATCGGATCGTTACCCTGATGCGGTTTGGCGGCGTGGCTACCCATGCCGGTGATGCTGATATCAAAGCGATCGACTGCTGCGGTGAGCGGACCGGCTTTGCTGCCAATCACGCCTGGCGGCAGAGACGGATCGTTGTGAATGCCGAAGATTGCCACCGCATCATCCAGCGCGCCGGTCGCGACCACGTCGGGCGCGCCCTGGCCGGTCTCTTCAGCGGCCTGGAACAGAATACGCACGCGACCTGGCAGCGTATCTTCCTGCTGTTTGAGCAGAATCGCTGCCCCCAGCGCCGCCGAACTGTGAAAGTCGTGGCCGCAGGCGTGCATCACGCCGGGACGTTCAGATCGGAAGCTCACATCTGACTGCTCTTCAATCGGCAGCGCGTCAATATCGGAGCGTAACACCATCAATGGGCCTTTTTCCGCCCCGATTTCCGCCACTAAACCGGTTTTGAGCGGGAGATCCAGCACGCGAATCTGGTGTTGCTCTAATTGCTGACGAATTCGTGCGGTGGTTTCAAACTCTTGATTGGAGAGCTCGGGAAAACGGTGCAGTTCATGGCGGAAAGCGATCAGCTGTTCGCCTAAGGTGTCGAGAGATTGGCTCATGCTTTTACTCCTTGTTGTGCCGCCTGGCGTGTTAACCACGCATCGTGGGCGCTTTCATCCAGTACTTTCTTCATATATTGCGTGATATGCCCTTTGCCGAGATCGGTGGTGTGCATCAGCTGGAAACCGCGCTTTTTGTACATCTCGATCAGCCACGGATGGCTAGTGGCGGTGCCGAGCGACACCGCAGGCGCGCGTAACTGGCCCAGCAAGATCTCCTGCTCGAGACGATCCTGCACCTGACGACCAAATTGCTGGCCGGGATAATCGGGATGCGCGCCAAACCAGCCGATATGCGGCAGGCCAAACGGGCCGGGCAGCGGTCCCCACGGATAGCGTACGGTAACGGATGAGACCATCACATCATCGGCATACAGGGCATAAACACCGTGGCTCTGCAGATGACGCAGTGTCTTGGCAAGGTCGGCGGTGGCGGCATCAAATTTAATGCCGAGCGCCAGCGTGGGTGCATACGCGGCATGCATCAGCGCCTGATAGGTTTCCACCTCGTCTTCTCTGACCTGACGAAATTCAAGTGACATAGACATCCCCGGGAAAAAACCGCCATCAGGCGGAGAATCAAAAAACAGGCACCTTCCATAGCGGCGCGATTCATCGCGCAATAAATTGCGCCGCTACGCAAGGTGCTCGTCTGTTATAAGGGTTCAGATTACCAGCAAAGCCATTCCCCGCTATATGTGAAAAATAACTAAGTTAATGCGAATTTGTGAAAATGAAATCGCCCCTTTTGCATTGCTTAAATCGTTATTTACCGTAGTATGCAGAAAATACATAGCGCTATAACTATTCTGTATTAACCCTCTGAATTATCTTAATTTAATCCGTTATAGCCTTATTCTTAATCAGGGTGACGCCGTGTTAGCGATCAAATCTCCGCGTGCATATGCACATGAATCCGGTTTGCGTGCGCGCGCCGGTGAATTTATCAAACCTTACGCTTCCCATATTCGCGTCTTTACTTCCCCCCGCGCCTGGCAGGCCGTTAATCCGGAATTAACCCAGAGCCTTGAAGACAATAATATTCGCTGGGAAATAGAGTATCTGACCGGTGAATGCACCGATGCCGCGATTGAAACCCTGAAGCACAATGTCGAGCAGCAGGGCGCTGAACTGCTGTTTGCGATTGGCGGCGGGCGCGTGCTGGATGCGGCAAAAGCGGTGGGTAGCCAGCTGCCCAATCTCAAGGTGATCAACTTCGCGACGGTTGCCGCGACTTGCGCTGCCTGGTCGCCGGTGGCGATTGTTTACAACGAGCAGGGCGGCCATGTGCGCAGCCAGCCGCTGGGCAAAATGCCGGATTTGGTACTGGTCGATAGCGAGATTATCGCGCGCAGCGACGTGCGTTACCTGAAGGCCGGCATCGTTGATGCGCTGGCAAAATATTACGAGTTCTATCCGTATCAGCGTAACAATCCTAACGATCTGGCGCTGGATCTTAAAGTGATGACCGCCAAACGCGCGCTGGATCTCTATCGCGAGCTGGGCCCGGCGGCGGTAGCCGCTAACCAGCAACAGCAGGTCACGCCGGAGCTGGTGAAAATCATCGATGCCAATATCGTGTTGGCCGGATTAGCCAACAGCGTGCGTGATGTGCTGCCGACGCCAGGTTTTGCTCACGCCATTCACAATCGTCTGACGCATCAGCCGGAACTGCATGCATGGCTGCACGGCGAGAAAGTGGGTTACAGCCTGCTGGTGCAATCGTTGATTGAGCATGACGGCGTGCCGGATGCCGATCTGCTGACGCTGCTGCGTGCGTACGACATGCCGCTGACCTTAGCGCCGTTAACCGGTGACCGCGCGGCGACGATTCGCACCATCGCAGAACAGATTAAATTCCCGGCGGCCAGCGCCGAACGTCTGCCATTCCGCATCTCTGCCGATGCGCTGGAACAGGCGCTGCTGGCGACCGAGAACACGTTTTAAATCGCACCACTTTTTATTGACCAGGACAAATTAATGGCTAACTCAAAACAACAACGCCGCATCCGTTTAGGCCTTTTCGTGCAGCCGGTAGGACAACACGTCAGCGGCTGGCGACTAACGGAAAAACTCGGCGATCCAACTGACATCGACTGGCTGATCACCATCGCCAAAAAAGCCGAAGCCGGTAAATTCGATCTGTTCTTCGTAGGCGATGCGCTGGCCACCAGCATGTATCGTCTGCCCTCGACCATGGCGCGCCTTGAGCCGCTAACCATGTTGTCGGCGCTGGCGGTGAATACCAAACGCATCGGTCTGGCGGCAACGGCGTCCACCACCTTTAGCGATCCGTTCACCATGGCGCGCAGCTTCTCTTCGCTGGATCACATCAGCCGTGGTCGCGCGGCATGGAACGTGGTGACCTCGTTCTCTACCGATGTAGCGCGTAACTTTAGCCGCAACGATATGCCAAACCATGCCGAGCGTTATGCGCGTGCGCGCGAATTCCTCGAAGTGGCCGACAAGCTGTGGGCCGGTTGGGAAGAGGGCGCGGTGCAGCCGAACAAAGAGACCGGTGCGTACTTTGTTGATGAAAAAATCCAGCCGATTAACCATGAAGGCGAGCACTTCCAGGTGCAGGGTCCGCTGAATATCACCCGTTCGCCGCAGGGGCGTCCGGTGATCATCGAAGCCGGTTCCTCCGCCGATGGTCAGAAACTGGCGGCGGAAACCGCGGAAGTGATCTTCACGGCGGCTGCCAGCCTCGAAGAAGCGCAAACCTTCTACCGTTCGCAGAAAGATCAGGTCATTGCCGCTGGTCGTAATCCGGATCATGTGGTGATTATGCCGGGCGTGATGCCGATTGTGGGCCGCACGCGTGAAGAGGCCAAAGCACTGTGGAAAGAGCTCAACACGCTGGTGGACATCGAAAACGGTCTGCGTCAGCTGTCGCTGCGTTTCAGCATGGATCTCAGCCAGTTCCCGCTGGATGGTCCGGTGCCAGAAGTGCCGCTGGGCGAGGGCAACCAGAGCCGCGTTAAACTGATGACCGATATGGCGAAACGCGAAAATCTGACGCTGCGCGAGCTGGCGGCGGTGGCTGCTGGTTCACGCGGACATCGCGTGATTGTCGGTACCGCCGAAGATATCGCTGACGATTTCGAGCTGTGGATGAACGAGGGCGGCGCGGATGGTTTCAATATCATGCCGGCGATCATGTCCGAGCAGCTGGATCTGTTTGTTGAGCTGGTGATCCCTGAACTGCGCCGTCGCGGCCTGTTCCGTGACGATTACGAGTTCGCCACGCTGCGTGAAAACCTCGGTTTGCCGGTGGTCTAACCCATTCAGGAGCTCAACATGGTCACCTTATCAAAGCGTGTGCAGTCCGTGTCGCTCTCTGCTAATGCGGCGGCGCGTCAACTGACGCGCCAGCTGAAAGAGCAGGGCGTGGATATTCTCGATCTCACTACTGGTGAGCCAGATTTTGACACGCCCGCGCATATTCGCCAGGCGGCGGTGGCGGCAATGGAAGTCGGTGAAACGCGCTATACGCCGACCAACGGCACCACGCCGCTGCGCAAAGCGGTGCTGGCTAAGCTGAAAAATGAAAATCAGCTTGATTATGAGCTGGCGCAAATATGCATCGCCAACGGTGCCAAACAGATTATCTTCAACGCCTTTGCCGCCACGCTGAATGGAGGCGATGAGGTGATTGTGCCTGTGCCTTATTGGCCGACGTTCCCGGATAGCGTGCGTTTTAACGGCGGTGAGGCGGTGCTGCTGGCGTGTCCGCTGGAGCAGGAATACAAGTTGCAGCCGCAACAGCTGGCGCAGGCGATCACCGCCAAAACCCGCTGGCTGGTGCTGAACAATCCCGGCAATCCTTCTGGTATGGTGTACAGCGCAGATGAGCTGACCGCGCTGGCGACGGTGCTGCGCGATCATCCTGATGTGCTGATCATGCTGGATGAACTCTACGAACATATTCTGTTTGATGGCCGTGAACATATTAGCCTGCTGCACGTTGCGCCGGATTTAGCCGACCGTATTCTGCTGGTGGGCGGCGTGTCGAAAACCTACGCCATGACCGGCTGGCGCATCGGTTTCGGTGCCGGGCCTAAAGCGTTGGTCGACGCGATGGTGGTGGTGCAGTCGCAAAACAGCTCCGGTGCCAGCGCGATCAGCCAGGCTGCGGCGGTGGCGGCGTATAACGGTGGACTCGACTTCCTGCCGCCGCAACGCACGGCTTATCAGGATCGCCGCGATGCGATTATGGCGCTGTTAAAGCCGGTGCAGGAAATTGACGTGCTTAATCCTGATGGCGCGTTCTTTATTTTCTGTCGCTGTGCCGGTTTATTAGGTAAAACGCGTCCAGATGGTCAGCAGATCGAAAGCGAGCAGGATGTGATGAATTATCTGCTGGAAAGCGGTGTCTCTGGCGTGGCGGGCAGCGCGTACGGATTATCACCTTATTTCCGTTTGTCGATTGCCACCGACATTGAAACGGTGCGTGAAGCGGGCCGCAGAATTGCGCAGGCCTGTGCGGTTCTGAAATAAGCTTATTAGTAAAAGACGTCAGATATTTCCGGGGGATTATCTGACTTAACGGCAAGTATGATGCGCAATCCGGTATCGCTTGCCAGGATTATGTTTACGACTTTTTAAAAGCGTATATCAAACAGATTAACGCGCAGAATTAATAACGAAAAAACGCAGCACTTACGCTGCGTTTTTACTGTTCATGCGCTGTACAGCAAGTCACCGATTAAATCAGGAAATCATCCATTGAACCGCCCGCTTCCAGTGCGGCTTTAATCGGTGATGGCGTACGGCCCTGGCCGGTCCACAATTTCTCGTTCCCCTGTTCGTCGATGAATTTATACTTCGCGGGGCGCGGAGCACGTTTCGACTTGGGTTTGCTTTCCTGGGTAGTTAATTGCGCCAGGTCACTAATATCAATGCCATCTTTCAACAACATCTCTTTATACAGCGCCAGCTTTTCTTCTTTTTCGCGCTGAGCTGCAGTTTCTGCTTCCGCTTCTTCACGGCGCTCTGCGACGACCACGGCGAATTTTTCCAGCATCTCTTCTAATGCTGCGACGTCAATATTACGCGCCTCGGCACGCAGCGTACGAAGATTGTTCAATGCTTTAAGTGCATCGCTCATGTATTAATCCTTATTACTTATTTGACTGGTGTAAAGGGAAGCATTCTACGAGATTTTTTGCCAAATTAAAATAATCAAACGTGGGCAGAATTGTCTGTAAAATATCCGGGTGATCAGAGATTCCTTTATATTCCGTGACGCTTTATCGAGCTATTTGGCTTATTCACGTGATGCGGGAGAGTAAGGAGAATAATAGTGGGTGATTTAATATGCGTGTGTATGCGGTGCGTGTGAAGGTCGCCATAAATGGTTACCGTACACATAAGAATCTGTTCAATTTCACATAGTTGCCGAAAGCCCCGCCATGAACCTTTCTGAAAATAACGTAAGTCAACTATTACTCGTTGAAGAATAAGGCTTTTCACCAAGTGTAAAAGTGTCAGTAAACTGGTAACAATTTCTTGCATTGGAAATCTTAATGCGTATATTTCTCATTTGCTTTCTTAACGGCTTCCTTACTGTCGTTCCTCTTTCCGACGTCAGCAGCGGTGCCGCAAAAAAATAACGATAAGTTGATTGAGGAATCGTATGTCTTTCAGTGATTTGCGCGTCAGGAAACCCGGCAGTGCGCCTCAGCGTGCGTTACGTCTCTCTTTACTGGCTGTGATGGTTGCGTCAGGTATCGCGCAGGCAGCAGAGACCACCACCATCGAACAGACGCTGAACGTGGATGCCAGCGCCAACGCCGATCAGCAACAGCAGGCGGCACAGGATTACAGCGTACCGGTGACGCGTGCCGGTACCAAAATGGCGCTCACAGCGCGCGATATTCCGCAATCGGTTTCAATCGTCAGCAAGCAGCGTATGCAAGACCAACAGTTGCAATCGCTGAACGATGTGCTGAAGAACACCACCGGTATCCACGGCGTCTCTTCCGATATGGACCGCACCAACTACTATTCGCGCGGTTTCCTGATCGACAACTATATGGTCGACGGTATTCCAACTGCCTTCGCCTCACGCTGGAACCTTGGCGACGCGCAGAGCGACATGGCGCTGTATGAGCGCGTCGAAGTGGTGCGCGGTGCCACCGGCTTGCTGACTGGCCCAGGTAATCCTTCCGCCTCCATCAACATGGTGCGTAAGCACGCCGATAGCAAAGAGTTCACCGGTGATGTTTCCGCCAGCTACGGCAGCTGGAACAAGCAGCGTTACGTTGCCGATCTCTCTGCACCGCTGTCGCCTGAAGGGAACGTGCGTGGTCGGCTAGTTGCGGGCTATGAAGACAAAAACAGCTTTATCGAACGCTACGGCGCAGACAAAAAGTTCGTTTATGGCGTGGTTGACGCTGATCTGACCGACTCCACCAAATTGTCGGTTGGTTACGAATTTACCCAGGTAAACACCGATTCGCCAATGTGGAGCGGTTCCCCGCGCTGGTATACCGACGGTTCTCAGATCAAAGCGCGTCGTGGTTACAACACCGCGCCAGACTGGGCTTACAACAACAAAGAAAACAAAAAGGTCTTTATTAACCTGCAGCAAAACTTCGATAACGGCTGGAACATCACGCTTAACGGCACGCATAACGAAATGTTCCTCGACAGCAAACAGCTGTATATCGATGGCTTCTTTGATAAAACCACCGGCGCGGGCTCTTCCTCTTACGCCGGCTATCCGGTTATCGGCGGCACCGGCTATAACACCGGCAAACGTAAAGTGGATGCGGTGGATGCCTTCGCCAGCGGCCCATACGAATTGTTGGGACGTCAGCATGAGCTGATGATTGGCGTTAACTACAGTCGTCAGGACAACAAGTACTACAGCTCGTGGGAGAACATCTCATCAGCAGAGCTGGGTAACTTCAATAACTACAACGGCGATTTCCCGGAATCCAACTGGGATCCGCGCGAACCGGCTTCAGATACACAGCTGGTACGTCAGAAATCTGCTTATCTGGCAACCCGCATCTCGCTGGCCGATCCGCTGCATGTGATTCTCGGCGCGCGCTACACTAACTGGAATCGTCAGACTCTGAGCGAAGAGATGGAGAAGAACAACATCACGCCGTACGGTGGTGTGATTTGGGACTTCTACGACAACTGGTCGGCGTATGCCAGCTACACCTCGGTATTCCAGCCGCAGGATTATCAGGATGCCTCAGGTGCATTCCTGGCGCCGGTGATTGGTAAAAACTACGAAGCGGGCGTGAAATCAGACTGGTTTAACAGCCGTCTGACTACCTCGATCTCCGTATTCCGCACTGAACTGGATAACGTTGGCGAAGCGACCGGACAAACCAACCCGGAAACGGGCAATGCCATTTATGTGGGTAAAAGTGGCGTAGTGAGCCGTGGCGTGGAGTTTGAAGTCAACGGTGCGGTAACCGATAACTGGCAGATGACCTTCGGCGGTACCAGTTTTGTGGCGGAAGATCGCGAAGGCGAGAATTACAATTCTAAGCTGCCACGCACCTCATTCAACCTCTTCACCAGCTATCGCTTGCCTATGCTGGATCAGTTGACCCTGGGTGGTGGCGTGACCTGGCAGTCGAAAACCTACGGCGACATTGGCGGTCCAGATGGCGAAGGCACCTGGCGCGCACGTCAGGGCAGCTACTCGGTGGTGGATTTGTTCGCACGCTACGACGTCACCAAAAACGTCTCACTGCAGGCGAACATTAACAACCTGTTCGACAAAGAGTACGACACCAACGTCAGCAACGGCGGCATCGTGTACGGCGATCCACGTAATTTCTCTGTCTCGGCGACGTATCGTTTTTAATCAAAATTAAGGGTGCGTGTCATGCGCACCCAATAATAACCCCGTCAAATCACCTTAAGCTGGCCTTTTATGGCAGCCCGCATTTCTTCTGATTACCCTCCAGACCAATAAATTCCAGCGTCATGATGTACTCCTCTCAGCAGAAAGGGCGGATTTGCCCACGGAAGTGAAAATAGCGTCGTCCTGCGGCGTATGAATGCGGCCGCACAACACGTTACGTAGGTGACGTTGTAACGGATGGTGGCGCGTCAGCGCGTGGTTGCCAATGCTTTCGACCATCAGCTGCACACTGCGAATGGCGTTTTCGGTTACCACCTGTTTGATTTGTGCGGCATGTCCGCTGGCGATGTGGCCGTGGGCGGCGCTGCTTAGCATAGTTTGACTGGTAAACAGCAGCGTATCGATGCGGCCAACCAGCTCCTGGAAGCGCGGCAATGATGCCAGCGGTGCGCCAAGATTGGCCGGCACGCGCTGCTGCAAAAAGCCGATAAACCAGTCGCGCGCGCTGTGCGCAATGGCGTCGTACAGCGAACCGAGCAGCACCGCCATCCAAACTGATTCTTCTTCGTTGAGGCCCGCTCGCGGCGTGCTCCACGGCGCGACGTTGACCGCGTGATCGAGCGGGATCAGCACCTCGTCCAGCACCACTCGATGGCTACAGGTGCCGCGCATGCCGAGGTGATCCCACTCATCAATAATGTGGATGCCGGGCGCGTTGGCCGGCACCAGATAGCCGCCGACCAGCGGATCGGCATCGTCGCTGCTGGCCCACACCAGAAACCAACTCAGTCCATAGCTGCCGGTGGAGTAAATCTTCTCGCCGCTGATGCGCCAGCCTTCAGCGGTGCGGCGTGCGCGGGTGGCGGGCAATCCGCCGCGCGCGGGCGTGCCTAATTCGGGTTCGACGCGCAGCGCATTGATCAGCGCACCGTCGCGAATCACGCTCTCCGCCACCCTGCGGCGCACCGCGTCTGGCCAGTTTGAGCTGTCGTCGAGGCGACGCGTGTTGAGATACTGCATGATGAGGATCAGCGCTGCAGAAGGTTCGCCGCGCGCCACGGCCTGGATAATCGCCTGGCTTGCCAGCAGATCGCCGCCGCTGCCGCCCGACGCCGTCGGCAATACAAAATGCAGCAAGCCATGCTGCTGCAACACGCTAAAAGCGGTTTTAGGAAATTCGCCGCTGCGATCAACCTCTTCAGCGTCTTTTTCTAAGGCCTGAATAATCACCGGCAATATTTCAGCCAGAAAGGGCGGGTTATTTGCCATGCGTTATTAATCCCCTTATTAAATCAGGCTTAATTGTTTCCTGTTCTGCCACCGCTGTAAAAGCAATAAACCGGCTATATACATGCGGAATCGGCATAATTATGCCGCCGGTGGAAGTGTTAATTTGCAATGGCTGTTTCTGCGCGAGCCATTAATTAGGGTCAACACCTTCACCTGCATTTATTTTTGGGAGTCATTTAATGCCAAATAATTATTTAGTTTCCCGTCGGCATTTTCTGGGATATTCCGCCGCTGCGGCGATGGCGGCAACGTTACCGGGCCGCGTGTTTGCCGATGATCATATGGCGGGCATGCAGATGCCCGGCGATTTACTGCAAGATGGCCCCGGAAAATGGGCGCTGGCGAAGCCAACGCATGTGCGTCTGGCGGTCAATCTCAACGCCATCTGCCTTGCGCCGGTAGTGGTGGCCGATCAGCATAACTTCTTTAAAGCGCACAACCTGGAAGTGGAGTTCGTTAACTTCGGCAACTCCACCGAACTGCTGCTGGAATCCATCGCCACCGGCAAAGCCGAAGCCGCTATTGGCATGGCGCTGCGCTGGCTGAAAGCGCTGGAGCAGGGCTTTGACGTCAAACTCACCGCCGGCACGCATGGCGGCTGTATGCGCCTGCTGGCGCGCGATGGCGGGCCGACCACGCTGGAGCAGCTGAAAGGCAAAACCATCGGTGTCACCGACATGGCGGGCGCGGATAAAAACTTCTTCTCGCTGATGCTGAAAAAGCACGGCGTCGATCCCAATACCGATGTCGACTGGCGCGTGTTCCCGCAGGATTTGCTGCCGATGGTGCTGGAGAAGGGCGAGATTCAGGCCGCCAGCGGTTCCGATCCGGTGATGTGGCGCTTAACCCAGAAGCCGGGCTACCGTGAGATTGGCACCAACTTAATGGACGAGTACGCCAGACTGAGTTGCTGTGTGGTGGGCACGCGCGGCAGTTTGATTCGCGAGCAGCCGGAAGTGGCGGCGGCGATCACCCACGCGATTTTGCAGGCGCATGCTTATGCGGCCAAACACCCGGAAGCAATTGGCAGCGAGTTTAACGGCCAGGCACTCAACACCACGCCGCAGGAGATCGCCAGCGTGCTGAAAACCCATACGCACGGACACTATTCGGTGGGGAACGCGTTTGTGAATGAGATCGACGTGTATGCGCGCGATTTAAAGGCGATCAACGTGTTACGACCGGAAACCGATCCGCTGCTGTTTGCTAAGGGGATTACCAGCAACGTGCTGGTTTAAATTGAAATCGCGCCGCTAAGAATACATGCAGGATTCTGTAGCGGTGCGATTTATCGCGCATTATTTTCAGGCGATTTTCCTGGAGGTTTGCACGGCGCTCGCCAGCTTCAGCGATTCGGCTGGTACCTGATGCGCGAACAGCTGGGTGGTTAAATAACTGCTGCCGCCATCAGCCAGCAACACCACAATGCGCTTGCCACGGTTCTCCGGTCGCGCTGCAACCTGTTGGGCCGCCCACAACACTGCCCCGGACGAATCCCCTACCAGCACACCTTCGCTCAACGCCAGCTGCCGCGCCGCTGTATACGCCTGCCAGGTTTCCACCGCGATCACTTCATCGTAAACGCGGTGATCGAGATTGGCAGGAATACGCTCAGGCGTCTGGTTGCTAAACGCATGCACGCCGGTGATCTCCAGTGGATCCGGACGCAGTTCGCTCGGCTGTGAACCCACGCCCGGCTCCACGGCGATAACCTGTAATCCCGGATGCTGCTGTTTGAGATAGCGTCCGGTGCCGGAGAGCGTGCCGCCGGTGCCGACGGCGGCGATAAAGATATCCAGCTCGCCGCCGCTGTCGCGCCAGATCTCCGGCCCGGTGGTGCGTTCATGCACCGCCGGATTGGCCGGATTATCCAGCTGCAGCAGGAAGTGCACTTCCGGTTCCGCTGCGGTGACCTGCTCGGCCAGCCATTTGGTGGCGGCGACGAAATCGCCGTTGCTGGCATCGTAAAACGCTTTGAACCCTTCAATGGTGCTGAACGGCACCACTTCGGCACCGTACGCCTGAATAATCTGGCTGCGTTCGATGCTAACAAAATCATTGATATAGACGCGGAACTTGTAGCCTTTCGCCGCCGCAATCGCCGCTAACCCAATGCCGGTGTTGCCGCTGGTGGTTTCAACCAGCGTATCGCCGGGCTGAATAATGCCGTTGCGTTCGGCGGCTTCAATCATGCTGAGGGCGATGCGATCTTTCACGCTGTGATTGGGATTAAACAGTTCGAGTTTGGCGACCAAATCGGCCTGAATATCGTGTTGCTGTGCGAAGCGAGACAGGCGCAGCAGCGGCGTGTTACCAATCAGTTCAGTGATAGAAGCAGAAATTTTTGCAGCCATAATCGACCTCATAAATAGATGAGATGAGCCTGAATGATTGCACGATAAATCGCGCCGCTACGGATGGGTGCACATACCGTGGCGGCGCAATTTATTACGCAATGTATGTCGTTACCATTTCACCGCGCTGCGCTGCCATGACAACAGGCGATCGCGCACCAGGAACAGCAGGGAGATCAGCGAAGAGAACAGCAGCGCCATCACAATCAGCGCGGCGTACATATTGGCGTAAGCCGCCCAGCCTTGCGCCCACTGCAGATACCAGCCGAGCCCGGATTTCACGCCCATCATCTCCGCCGCTACCAGCACCGAGAACGACGCGCCCAAACCCATAAACAGGCCAACAAACAAGTGCGGCAGCGCTGCCGGCACCGCCACGCGCAACACGAGGAACAGCGAATTGGCACCGAGCGTGCGCGCCACATCATAATAACGCGTATCAACGCTGGAAACGCCCGACCAGGTTAGCACCGTCACCGGGAACCAGGTCGCCAGCGCAATCAGAAATACCGCCGCCGAGAAGCTTGACGGGAAGAAGTAGAGCGACAGCGGCAGCAGCGCGGTAGAAGGCACCGGGCCAAGGAAGCGCAGAATCGGATGCACCCAATAACCCAAGCCGCGCGACCAGCCAATCGCTACGCCGGTAATAAAGCCGACCACGCTGCCGTAGATAAAGCCGAAGGCCAGCAGACGCAGCGAATTGAGCACGCTATCCAGCAGGCGCGGCCAATCGGTGGCATAGGCTTCGACCAGCGCACGCGGCGGGGCGAAAAACGGCGCCGGCAGCAGCGCCAGTTTGCCGGTGACGGTTTCCCACAGGCCGATCAGCAGCGCCAGCACAATCAGCCACGGACCGCTGCGTTTGAGCGGCGCGAGTAAGGTCAGTCGCGGGAACAGACCCGAGGCAATCGCCAGCCCGGTGAGAAGCAGCGCGATGGCGGCAAACAGCTCGTGCGTTTCATTGACAAAGCGCGGGGCGGCAAAACCCTGCGGCTTATCCGGCACCGCCACCATCAGCGCGACCAGCGCCCACCACAGCAGGAGTGCACCCCAAACCGCCGGTTGAAGGCGGCGCGGCACATCACGGTTGCGGGCAATCGTCAGGGTTTCACTGGCCATTCTCGTCTCCTTAACTCGACATGTTGCTCATGTGCGCCATGTTGCTGGCGTGCTGATGGGCGGATTCCGCCGGCAACAGCTCCGGCACATAGTGTTCGGCGAAGCGCTGCGCATCGGTATCCGGGCGGATCACGTTGATTTTTTTCAGCTCATCGATATAAACCGCCACCTCTTTGCGCAGCTGCACGCCGGTGGAGTGATGACTATGAGTGTGCTCTTTCAGCATCGCGGCGATATCCTCCACCGCAACGGAGCCGGGCACAAACGGCTGGAAGATTTTCGCCGTCTCGTCCGGATGTTCGGCGGTCCACTGCTGCGCATCGACAATCGCCTGAGTGATAGCACGCGCGGTGGCGGGATCGTCACGTACCAGCGAGCCGCGCAGGCCCAGCACGCAGCAGGTGAGGTTGGCGTATTCGCCTTTCAGGTTGTTATCGACTTCCACCAGGTTGTGCTGCTTCTTCAGCAGCCAGCCCTGTGGATCGTCGGTAGCCAGCGCCTGCACTTCGCCTTTGCGCAGCGCTTCGCCAAACAGGTCGGGCGGATATTGCAGCCAGTTGACCTGCTTATCGGGATCGATGCCCTGTTTCGCCAGCTGAATGGCGAAGAAGTTGCGAATCGGGCTGGCCTGATCGCTGACCGCCACCGATTTGCCCACCAAATCTTTCACATCGCGGATGCCGCTATTTTGCGCCGCGAGTAAACGCATGCAGCCGCCGTGCGTGCCGACGGTGAGATCCACATCAAAACCCTGCTCCAGCGGTTTCAGCCAGCGCAGCGCCATGCCGATGCCGCCATCGGCCTGGCCGGTGGCAATCGCCTGTAACAGCGCATCGGTGGGGCCGCTGAAGTTCACCGGCTCAACATTCAAGCCGTACTTTTTAAAGAAGCCTTGCTTCAGCGCCACCGAAATCGGTGACTGACACACTGCGGTTTGCCCCCAGGCCAGCTTGATGGTTTTGAGGGATATTTCGTCGGCAAACACGTTGCTGCTCAGCAACGGATTCACCGCCACGCCGGCACTAAAGAGACCCAGCCCGCGTAATAACGCGCGGCGGCTCAGAGAGAATTGTTGCAATGCCATCCTGTCTTCCTTGTAGATAAAGTTCACAGGCACTATGGCAAAGGCAATTAGCGCGACCAAATAACAATCCCGCATGACATCATGCAGTTTTTCATTATGAATATTTGCGGATAGGTTTGCCGAAATGGCTATTTCAGTGTGGGAAAGGCGCGGCTTATGCTTTATTTCTTAGCAAATCAAGCAGGAGCGAAAATATGGCTACCACTTCGGCGGGCGTTAATATTGCGATTGAGAAGGTGAATCATCACTTCACCTTAGAAGGCGAAGATTTACCGGTGCTGGAGAATATTAATTTGCAGGTAGAGGCCGGTGAATTTGTCGCGCTGCTGGGGCCGTCCGGCTGTGGCAAATCGACGCTGCTGCGTTTGCTGGCCGGCCTCGAACCGCCCGCCAGCGGGTTACTGGCGGAGGAGGGCAAAGCGATAACCGCGCCCGATCCGTCGCGCGTGGTGGTGTTTCAGGATCCCACGCTCTATCCGTGGCGCACCGTCTATGACAACGTCGGTCTCGGTTTGCAGATTCGTGGGGAGAGCCGGCCGGTACGCGAACAGCGTATCAACGCGATGCTGGATCGCGTCGGCCTCAGGCAGTTTGCTCGCGCGTGGCCACATCAGCTTTCGGGCGGTATGGCGCAGCGTGCAGCGCTGGCTCGCGCGCTGGTTAACGTGCCGCGTTTGCTGATCCTCGATGAACCGCTCGGCAAGCTCGATTCCCTGACGCGGTTGCGGATGCAGCAGGAGATTGTCGACCTGTGGCAGGAGCAGCAGTTCACCACGCTGATGGTGACGCACGATGTTGAAGAAGCGTTGGTGATGGCGAATCGCGTGGTGGTATTCAGCCCAAGACCGGCGAAAGTGGTGGATGTGATCGAGGTGGATCTGCCGTGGCCGCGTCGTCGCGATGATCCGCAGCTGGTGGCGCTGCGCAGCAGGATATTGGATTTGTTGGGGGCGGATCGGGTAGCTGCTTGATGTGGGTCGCCATTCATGGCGACCTTCTGGCATTTAACCCTGCACGATCCGGCAACCGGCCAAAATATCATCCGCAGGTTGATACTCGCTGGTCTGAATCCCCGTCAATCCCAACAGGGTGGAGAACAGATTATCCTGCGAATAACCCTGATGCGCCGCTTGTTTATCGACACAGCTTTTACTCACGCCATAACGCTGCTGGTAATCTGGTGACAGCCAAATCAGCATCGGCACATGTTTCTGCACATCTGGTGCAATCGCATACGGCATACCGTGCAAATAAGCGCCATTCTCCCCCAACGACTCACCGTGATCCGATAAATACACCAGGCTGGTGGTGTATTGATCCTGATGTGCCTTCAATACATTGATCGCCTTATCGACAATGTAATCGATATACAGAATGCTGTTGTCGTAGGTATTCACCAGCTGCTGTTGCGAACAATCCTGAATTTGATTGGTATCGCAGGTCGGCGTGAATTTTCTAAACTGCGGCGGATAACGGTTGTAATAGGTTGGGCCGTGGCTGCCAATGGTATGCAATACGATCACGCCGTTGCCTTTAAGGTTTTTAATAGAGTCCTCGATACCGTGAAATAATACCTCGTCATAACACTCCCCGTCGTGACACATATTCGGCAGATTCAGACTGGTCATATCCTGATGCGGGACGCGATCGCAGGCACCTTTACAGCCGCCGTCATTGTCATTCCATAAAACCTGCAGGCCGGCGCGCTGGATAATATCGAGCATGCCTTCCTGATGTTCAGCAAGCTGGTCGTCATAATGTGCGCGCGGCATATTCGAGAACATGCATGGCAACGAGACCGCAGTAGCGGTACCGCAGGATTGCGTATTAGGGAAATAAGAGACGTCATCTTTCGCCAGCAATGGCGTGGTTTCTCGGCCATAACCATTGAGCTGGAAATTCACCGCGCGCGTGGTTTCACCCACCACCAAAATCGTCAGATTGCGCTTTGCACCCGCCAGCATCTGCGGCTTTTGTTTGGCATCTAAGCCAATTTTCACCAGCGGCAAATTGGCGGTGCGGCTGTGGTGATACCAGGAAAGTGTCGCCACAATGGAGTTCGACGGGCTGAGCGACTTGATCAGCTCTTTTTGGTTACGAAACAGCGAGGCGTAATCCTTATAGAAAAATGTCGCCACCAGGGCGATGCAGATGATCGACACCACAATTGACGCGGCGCGTTTGGCGATGTTTTTCCACAGAGGTTCGTTATGTTTAATCCGAATCCAGAATGCCAAAAGGGCAGCGAGCAGGCCGCTGCAACCCAGCGTGATAATTAACTTAGGCGACAATAAAGCAAAAGACTCGGACGGTGTGGTATCCAGAATATTCACGATCATCGAGCGATCGATAACAATGCCGAAGGTCCAGATGAAATATTGCGCAGCCGCCGCCACTAATACGAACAGCGCAAGAATAAGCCGGTCAAGCCAAACAAAAGAGGCGAGCGTGGCGATAATATTGATCACGCTAAATGCCACCAGCGGCATTGAGACGAAGACGAATATCGTGCGCAGCGTATCGAGTGGCATTGCTGCAATCACCTGACGATAAAAGGCAATATTCAGGAACACCGCAATATAAATTGAAAATAGCGAAATAAACGTCAGCCGACTTAGCGTCGGTCTTTTGCGCAGCGAAAACGTCATTGGTCCATCCGTAACAGTGAAGATGGCGCCAGATTAAGAAATGAAGGTTAAGTCAACCTTAGGCTGAATCCTGTCAGGCAGATTTATCTTTAGACAGCATCATTGCGGCTGACCGTGCTGAACAATAATTCGCGCAACCAGCGATGCCCGGCATCGCGGTGCGTTCTTTCGTGCCACGCCACGGTTTTAGTGAAATCCTGAATCTCCAGCGGCGGCGCGAGCGTCCCATCGCATTCAAAGCCGCATCGGTGACGCCGTGAAAATTCCCGCCGAGATAAGACACCAGCGCGTGATCCTGTGCGCAGAAGTCCTTAACGTGAGATTTCCAGGGTGGGGCAGCGACGATCGTCTGGACGTGCTGCATGCATGGTTGATCGAAGATCTTTCCGATAATCGCGTGCGCATCCTGACGCAGGAAAGGTGGTCGAACTGGCAAAAGCGCAGGCGAACCCGATGATTAACGGCCATCAGGATTGGCGTTTGGTCAAACTTGCCACGCGTGCCCATATTCATCAAACACGTATTGCGCGATAAATCGCGCGGTGATTGGATAATATTACTAACGTAATTTCATCATTTCCTCCTGCGTCAACCCGTTTTAATCCCCTATCTCCTTGAATAGAAAAAATTCGCCACTGAGGTCTAAAGTCATCGGCATTGCTGCCGATACAAACCTGTGAATTTTTTTTATCAATCAGCCTCAACCATTAATCATTGTTTCCTCCGCACGACAGAGGATTTTTCAATCAAGGATTTGATGTGAATTTACCCTTTTCTAAAAAAGCTGCATCCGTGCTGATCGCCGCTTCTCTGACTTCCAGTTGTGCCTCAATGAATGACTTTGCTCGTGATTACGGTACCGCTGCCGGTTGTATCGGCGGTGCCGCACTGGGTGGCGGCATCACTTATCTGGTGACTCACGACGCCAGGAAAGCCCTGGTGGGTGGACTGGCAGGCGGCGTAGCGGGATGCGTGGTCGGGAACGTTTGGCAGAATCGTGAACAGGCTCTGGCTAAAGTCGCCGAGGAAGAAAAAATTCGCATCAGCACTCAGGCGCTTAAGGCGCAGGAGAACAGCAAGCAGGAGCCGGTGGGGATTGTTGCACAAGTTGAGGACGGTACCATGTTCGCCATCGACAGTGCAGAACTGACCAGCAGCGGCATGCGTCAGGTGCAAAAAATTGCCACAGCGATGAAAGGCGGCCAGCAATCCTCCAACGATGTTTTGCTGGTGGTGGGACATACGGACGCCACGGGCAACGCCGAACACAATCAGCAACTTTCTGAAGCGCGTGCCCGCAACGTTGGGCTAGTACTGGAGCAAAGTGGCATTAAAGCCAGCCAACTCTATTTCCAGGGTGTGGGTTCCTCACGTCCACTGGCGGATAACGATTCCCTTTCGGGTCGGGCACAAAACCGCCGGGTTGAAATCGTGGCGTTGGCGAATGAAGCACTGTTACGCCAACGCCTGGCTCTGGAAAGCAATAACCCACTGTATTTGCGCCACAGCTCTGCTGCTGAAAATACGTTGGCGCGTACTTCAACCGCCAGGGCGGCACCACGTATAGCGAGCAAGAAGGCTGCGACTAAAAGCGCTGAAGTAAAAGCGCCGGAAGTGGTGACCCAACCCACTCAAGCCATTGCTGAGAGCAATCCCGTTAACTTTGTCGATTTTGGTGGCAAGCCCACCAGCGCACAGGTTACGGGTCTCGCCAGCAACTTAAAGCCGCTGTCGCAAGGTTTCAGCCTGATTAGTCAGGCGCAGGCCAGCAGTGTCAGCGGTAGCTGTCTCACCGATCTTCCCCGCGTCAGTGGGCTGGCTAAGAATTTAGCCAGCGGTAAGGCGATCGATCAGCATGATACGCGGGAATATCTGCCCAATATGAACGGGCGCGCGTGGGCTGGATTGGTGAATGGCAACCTGGTGACATTGACGCCAGTGTTTGTTCTCAAGGAGGGTGCCGTGGTGACGCAAAACCCTCAAGTGCTCATCACGCCAAACTATGCGCAGGGCAACCGCAAGGCGCTACAAGGCATGGCAAGTGTCGCCAACAGTTGGGAAGGTGAAGACAGCATTCTTTACCGCGTCTACATCGCCGATGCCCAGCATCAACCGATCTCCTGCGTCGACCTCTTGCTGCCGAAATCGGGCAAGCCTGCGCAACAAGGACAGCTCTTTTATAGCAATCATCGTCAGCCGTGGCTGGCCAATTACGCTCCTCAGCGTGGATAAACGGATAACACTCTTATGGAAATTTTAGATACCTTAATGCAGGCGATCGCCACCTATCGCTACATCTTCTGGCCGCTTTTCGGGCTATTGGCGCTAACACTTGGCGTGATCAAATGGTGGGATCAAGTTCGTTACTTCTTTCTCAACCTGTTTTGTTCCCTACCGCTCTTTGGCCACATCACCCGTTTGTCGCGTAGCCATGAATCTCGCCGTGCGGGCACCGGCGGACGCATCTGGCATCCGGCTGAAGAAGCGTTGTGTGGCAAGTTTTATCAATTTCATAGCATTTCAAACCGCGATGCCGATTTTTATCTGCGCTGCGTTAACTATTTGAACAAAGTGGATGAGCGGGGCCGCAAACCGACCAGCGTGGTGTTGTGGTTATGCAGTATCGCCCTCGTCATTCTGGAGGCCTTTATCTTTGCGCTGGTACTTTCGCCATTCATTGCCAACAACATCTCTGCGAACCAGGCGGAGCTGTCGGCGATTGTGGTTTCGGTGCTGATTGGTGTGATTTTAGTGCCCGCAACGCATTTAATGGGCACGCAGTTACACAAAAATACGCTGCTGAGCAAAATCCGCTACTGGCATAAAGAAGCGCGTCTGGAAGGTCATGCGCAGGCGTTGGTCAAAGACAACCGCGTCTCGCTGGAAAACAGCCGCATTGACGATGATGCACCCAGCTATTTGCAAATGCTCAACCGTGTGAACCACGGTATTGGCGCAAAACCGCAATATGTACAAACGGTTGTGACGCTGCTGCTGATCGTCACCTTTGCGGTAGGTGCCTATTTCATTCGTGCGGCAACCATTAATGCCGCCGAAACCCAGGCCGTTAATGGCACGCCGTTCAGCCAAACCAGCGCGGCGAGCAACGCTTCACCTTTTGAGTTGCCACAGCAAGCGGTGGAAGATAATCAGCAGGCTGATAAGCAAGCGGCGCAAGAGGTCAGTGACAACCGCGTGTTCGCCTCCAAATTGACCTTCATTATTTTGTCGGTGATTTTCATTGGCGTGCAGATTATCGGTATTTTGATTGGTTATTACCGTTCTTTGGCCGGCATCGAATCGCGCCTGGCGGCGAAATATATTGGTAATTTCAGTAGCTCTGAAGAGTTTGCCGCGTGGTACGCCATGCGCCGTGAGCGCGTAGAGCGTGATGCGCAGGATAAACTGGCAAGCTTGCAGAATCGTATGGCGATGCAACGCGCCAGTAGCGCCAGCATTGCACAAACTGATGTTCGGACCTTCGACGACTACGTGCGCGGTAAGCAGCGCGATAAAGCACTGGCTGACGATCAGCACCAGCAATTTAACGCCACGCGCGCAACCGTTGCTCCAGAGCGCCCGGTACATCAGCGAGAACCGGCTTTGGTATTTGAACCTACAACGCCAACACCTGCACCGGTGGCACTGGAAACGGCACCTGCTGCTGACGCTGATGAAAAGGCGCGCATCGCGGAGTTGGGCGATTTGACAGCCTTAGATGATGAAGAACTGCGTTTGGTGGCTGAGGATTTGGGTCTGTCAATGGAAGCACTGCTCAGTCGTCGTAAAGTGCAGCGCGTGCTTAATAAGGCCAGAGGATAATCAGGTGAAGATCAGCAAATGGTGTTTGCTGCTGTTAGCCGGGGTGAGTGCCCTGGCGCAGGCTGCGGATCGCAACGATATCCCGAGCTGTTATGACTATGCCAAACTCAGTCAATATCGCCCGGCCAACAGCGGTCGTGAGCTGGTGGTGATTATTGATCAAACGGTTAAAGTGCCGCTGCAGATCAAAAATGCCAGTTGGCAGCAGATTATGCGTTTTAGCCAGCCCGGCGATCATGTGGTGCTGTATCAGTTCTCGGCGTTGTTGCAGAACAATTTCATGCAGCGCTTATTTGATGGACGTCTGGAGCCGCTACTCACGGACAAGAAGATCCGCGACAATCAAGGCATGGAGAGTTTGAAGAACCTCGACAAATGCCTGAGTGAGCAAAAGCAATATTTCGCGAGCGCAATGGGTGGGTTGATGGCAAAAAGTTTCGCTGAGAAGGGCGATAACATCGCTAAAAGCGAGATCCTCGATAGCCTGAAACGCATTAGTCACGATCTTGAGCAGGATGAAAACGCGTCACGCACTCTGTTTCTGATCTCCGATATGTTGGAAAACAGCGCTTTTGATAGCTTCTACCGCAATAACGCGCTGCGTTTGCTTTCGCCTGAGAAAGCGTTGCAGCAGGTTAAACAGCAGAATTTGTTAGCGGATTTTGCCGGCGCTAAGGTATTTGTCGCAGGTGCAGGATTGATTGATACCGACGCGAAAAATAATTATCGCTCAGGGAAAATCATTCAGCAGCTTGAGATATTCTGGCGCGACTATTTTACTGCGTCGAATGCAGAGTTAGTTAGTTTTGGTGCACCGGCGTTGAATGTAGATTTGCAATAAGTTGCTCATAAACGATGTATTCACTGCCTCAACGTCTGGCCAGGGCAGTGAATATGAGTCGCGACTTCGTTACCATAATGGTTTTAGGGTGGATTACCCATGTTCATCTGCTCACCGTTGATCTGGGTAAAGCGCTTTAACATCTCCCGCATCTGGCATTGAAAGAATGTGTGCATATGGCAAGGTCCGCTATGAGCGAGGAGCGGACTAAAACTCATTCGGCTTCCGGCTATTAAGCTAGTATATGTGGCGAAAGCCTTTTTGGCATACGACTACAACGTCTCAGTTAACTCGTCAATGGATAACATTTTGTCCAGTTGTAATTGACCTTCGCTAATATCAATTCTCCGGCAACATTGCCGAAATTAAGACCCTGACGTTTAATAAAAAATTGACGCACGGTTACGGGTAAAAAAGCAGCGCTGTAGCGCAGAAGTGTGCTGTGCCAGAATGGTGCTGGTAAAGGGCTGCCGGTATGTCGCATTAGCAACTCTTTTTTCCAGTGTGAATCCAGAACCTTTTCGCAGAACGACTGGCGCAGATCTATCGCAGCAGGTTCAGGGATCCCAGCAAGCAATAACTGACTGGGCAACGCAACTAACCGGAGATCTTTGAGAACAATTTTTTTCGCATGAAATTCTGTCCATATATTTGTCAATTGATCCATTTTCTCTGGCAATGGTTCGTTTACGTTATACAGTGGTAGTGTCAGGGGTAAGAAAGTGAAATGGAAACCCTGTGTTGGCAGCGTATCGGCAAGCGGATCATCCTGTGTGAGCCTTTTCAATTCCTCAATAAGATGTGAGACAGAACCGGACACAGGGGGCTTAATGCCTGCTGCAAGAGCGAGTTTAAGCGGATCGTAGTAGTTTTCTTCTCTGGCCTTGCCAATACCTGCATTTTTGAGCCACATTGCGATGGTGTTCTCATTTGCAGAAAGATACATCTTTTGCAGGTGTTCTGAGTTCATTACAGACCTTCTGACAGAAGTGCGCGACCAGATGATTGATTATATTTCTTTCAGGCATCTAAGACTAAGCGTTTAATTGTCCAGTTTAATCTGGACTGAAAATATGAGATGCATGGCTGATAATAAATATTTTTACGGGGCGGAAGTTGAATACGTCGTAATCTGCTCAACGTCCGCATGTGGCACGAAGCGGACAAGCTAACTGAGTCGAGGTCGCTATGAGCGAAGAGCGGACTTTTAGTCAAAAAGATCCCCGTTTTTGCTTAGCTGAACATTGCCTATATGCGAAACGCTTGCACTGGCAATTTCAGAGAGTGCCAATTACTATCCAGAATCTATGGATATGAACATTTTGGGCTTAATGCCAGCCTTACTCCCTGTTGCCCTGTTGCCCTGTTGCCCTGTTGCCCTGTTGCCCTGTTGCCCTGTCTCCCGGAGCGAGCTTCAATCTCGTTATGAACAGTGCTCTGACAGGAGGTAACAAAGGTTTATTTAGAACCCTCGCCGGAACCGCTCTGGGCATATATACCCATGCAATTTTTATAGGGTTTGGTATCACGGCAGTGCTCATCTCGTCGTCAGCAGCGTTTGCTGTGCTTAAAGTAACCGGAACTGTCTATCTGCTTTGGTTAGGCGCGATGCTTATCCGGAGTGGGATAACGGTAAATTCAGGCGGGTTTACTGGTGCAAAGCATTCCGTGACTTTAAAAGAGGCTTGGCTGGCTAATGTTTTGAACCCTAAAGCCATCCTTTTTTATTTGACGGTCGTTTCACAGTTCGCAGGCGCGAAGGGTGGCGTTTACAACTACCTTATACTGGCATCAGTTCATATAGTGGTTATGAGTATCTGGCTTTTTGCAATCACTCAAACGCTCATATTCTCAGCCAAAAAAACTAACCCGCGAATGCTGCAAAAGTACGTCAACATTGTCGGCGGGATAATGCTCATAGCTGTTTCTCTGCACAGCCTTATCGATTAACTCCTTAGAAATACCGTTGTTCCTGATGGTCTCTACGGCCCGCAGGCCAGAGGCCGGCAAAGGCAAATTTCCTGTCAGGGACTTCCGCGCTTGATACCATCTAAAAGACTTCAGATGTCTTCATGGGCATTTCCGGCCCATCCTCTGCATTCAGCTTTTTTCCCGGCGTGGAGGCGAGGGCAACGATGCCTTTGCGGCGGCCCACAAGTAACAGAATGTCGTTGTCATTAAGCGGCATGTCAGGCGGAACGGCGATGACTTTATCGCCGCGTTTCATGCGTTCAACGGTAACCGGGAAAGTGGGTTAGCTAACGCTTTAATCTGAGCAATGCTTCTGCTCGCGGCCGCTCCTGCCAGAAACACCCGACCTATCAGTTCAGGTAAAGCAGGCATCTGTCCTGGCGCCAGTATGATTGCGCCATGCATCAGTCCCTGTTCAGCTTTCATTGCGTCTTGACGAATAGAGCGCCCCATAATTTTGGCAAGAATGTTAACGCGGATAATGATGGTACTCAGGGAGCCGAAGATGTATGTCAACGCATATCGCACCGCGACATTCCCCTGCATCTGCTGGAGCTGTGCTGGATCAAGTTCAGTTTTGCGATGGCGACCGCAATTCTCTTGTCCAGCGCAAATATGCGCCCAGTTTAAATTTACCACTCCACGTGCCTACAGCGAGAGAAAGAAAAAGCGCCAGCTCCGGTGATAATCGAAAAACTTCATGAATCAAATCCATAGAAATATATCCCGCAGAGAAAATTCTTAGGGCTCAGGCATATTTTTCTGCCTGAAGAGTGATTATTCAGTTAGAAGAAACGTCAGCGTTTGATGCTTATCTCAGGGTAGCTTTATAATTTACTTTCGCAAATTAAAACCCTAAAAAACAGGTTCAAGGGAGTGCAAAATACTGATAAATAGTCTAATTTTAATCGTTGCATTTTGAAGGTGAACCGTTAATTTATTACATACGGTTAACCTTTTTATTCATTTTGCGACTGAGTCAAACTATTTGGCATTATAAAATGGTTAATTATTATGGAAAACTCATGCAAAGTGGCTATATTATTCCTAAGCAAATGACTTGTATCTGTCATCTAAATGCTAATATTATGTAAATAATTGATATGCAAATGCTTGCGCATTGTTTTATAACATGCTCACCTCGTAACACTACAGTATTTAGATTACGCGGGTTCAGCAAGTAACATTCCACACTTCGCTACGCTATCGGAAAATATGAGGTCGTTATGTCAAGTGAATCAGTTAATGATATATCAAAAGACTTATCCGCCTTTGTAGGGACGCATTTTGTCTATACCTATGATAATGGATGGAAATATGAATGGTATGCGCGTAATGACAATACGTGTGATTACAGGATTCATCAGGGGTTGGTAGGTGGTCGTTGGGTGACAAATCAAAAAATGAATGCCGTGCAGTTCGCACCTGGCATTTATAAAGTCGACTGGCACGAGCCGACAGGAACCTGTGTGAGCCTGTTATTTGATATTGAAAGAAAGATCATTCATGGCACCATCTTCTTTCCTCAGTGGATTGCAGGTGAAAATCAACATCCTGAAAAAACAATTTGTTATCAAAATGAGTTCATTGAGGATATGCATCGCTTTCGCGATGAAGGACCGGCATATCCCTATGTTGTGATACCCGAATTTGCCAGGGTCACGTATATGAAAAATGAAGGGCCTGATAATGATGCTGTTATTAATATGCCCCCAGGTCAACTTCCGGACAATTTCTTCGATGGGAAATAATTAATTCCGGACATTACTGCTTCATTACACTGACACCTCAAAGCCAATTCATTTGGACGCTGAGGTGCCGAACAAAGTAGTAGAGATTTTAAGTGAGCAGAAAGAGCCAGGAAACCTCGCTACTTTTTTCAGGCCAGCCAAATGATTCAGCTGGCCTTTATTTAAACGTTTTTATAGGGGAAGTGGTCAGCTCAGCGCGACCCTCACTTTTAGTGCAATCACCAGCGCGGCAAAACACATTATGCAACCCGCGGTAATGAAAACACCAGTTACGCCGCTGAGACCAAAAAGTAATCCTCCCAACGCAGCACCCGCAGCAATTGAGGATTGAACTGCTGCGACTACCATGCCGCCAGCGGTTTCAGCCTGATCGGGAACGGAACGCGCTACCCAGTTCGACCACGCAACGGGTACGCCACCAAATGCCATCCCCCACAACGCGACGAACAACATCAATCCTGCTTCCTCAAGTGGCAGCAAAATCATGCTTAATGCCGCTAAACCAACAAGTGCTGGCATCAGTATCAGGGTAAGACGCAGGCTTTTCTCCATCAGCCACCCGGCCAGCAGCGTACCGATAAAATTAGCGACGCCAAATCCAAGCAGTATCAAAGACAAACGATCCACATCAAGTTGAACGATATTTTCAAGAGCCGGACGAATATAGGTAAACAGCGCATATTGGCCCGTATGGGCAATCACACACCCCGTCATTCCCACCGCAATGCCTGGGCGGCGGAGTAAATCCATGACGGATGCCGTAATCATCATTTTACGCGGAGCCATCCCAGGAAGCGTAAACAGCTGGAAAAGCAGTGTCAGCAGGCCAACTGCGGTTGCAGCGATAAAAGCACTACGCCAGCCATAAAGCCCACCTAAATAGCTCCCCAGCGGGATCGAAACCACGGTACCGACAGCAATACCGCTAAAAATAATGGAGAGAGCACGCGGGACGCTTTTTGCAGGGACCAGTCGCATAGCTACGGCAGCAGCCATACTCCAGAAGCCTCCCAGCGCGATGCCCAGCAGAATGCGCATGACCAGCAGAACAGCCAGACTGGAGGAGAGTGCGACAAGCAGGTTGGAGGCGATCATCAGCACGGTAAAACCCAGTAAAACAGTTCGGCGATCATAATTACGCGTCAGCCGGGGAACCATCAGGCCCGCAAACAGGGCCACCACAGCTGTCACCGTCACAGCCTGACCAGCAAGCGCTTCGGTCACACCAAGATCCGCGGCCATGGGTGTTAACAGGCTGGCAGGAGGATATTCTGCAGTCAGCAAGCCAAACACGCCCATCGTCAGTGAAATAACGGCCATCCATGCGGATTCTTTGGGTTCCGCACTGTTCAAACTAACGGATGCAGCTTCAGTTGCTTCGTTTTTCATAACACACTCTTTTTTGGAGAAAAAATGATAACTCCAAGTCTAGAGTTGAGCCGCTGGACGATCTATGATGCCACATCCTGATTTTTTACCCGAAACTCCGGTTATGCATGTGAATAAACACTTTGCCCTGTCATCCGAACTCATTAGTGAATTGCTGCTGGAAATGCGTCTGCGTGGCGTGCAGTATCGCCGTTTACAGACGGGCTCTGAGTTTGGCGTCGGTTTCAGCAGCAGACTCGGACATGCCTATTTTCATTACATCGCAGTGGGTACTGCTCTGCTGCGCACACATGATGGTACGTTGCACGAACTGAAAGCCGGGAGCATGGTATTCATGCCGCAGGGCGAGGAGCATCAGCTTTTATCGGATGTCAGCTGTTCATTTCAACATATCGACACGTTCGGCTCTGCTCCTTTAGGCGAGGCCGTCAGCGGAATTAATACCTGCCCGAGTTCGCATCCGACACCCAGCACAGTTCTGTTTTATGGCTGTATGGAGTTCGATCTTGGTGGAATGCAGGGCCTGGGTAAACTGATGCCGCAAGCCATCGTGGTTGAGGCAAATGAACAGATTTATCCGGGGCTGGTTCCCGTTCTGGGCGCGATGAAATCTGAAATCTGTTCCGGACGCGCGGGCTTCGCGGGCATTCTGGCACGCCTCGCAGAAGTGGCGGCGGCCATGATTGTGCGTGGATGGATTGAAAACGGCAGCGAGAACGCCGCTGGTCTGATCGCTGCGTTACGTGATCCACGACTTGCCCGTGCCATTCTGGCCATTCATCGTGATACAAGCCGGGAGTGGTCTGTTGCCGAGCTTGCTGCCCAGTCGCATGTATCCCGTTCTGTTTTTGCTGAACGCTTCAAATCAATCATCGGCATACCTCCGCAGCGCTATGCAAGGGAAGTGCGAATGCGCATCGCGGGTCACTGGATTACTCACGATAAGATCTCAATTGACACCGTAGCGCTTCGCCTCGGCTATGCCTCGCAGGCAGCCTTTAGCAGAGCGTTCAAGCGTATTAATGGGTATCCACCGGGCGCTATGCGTCAGCGAACAGCGAGAGGCGTTAATACAGTAAGTGAGTGAATGCTATTATTGTCATTTGCTGGATTGAATGTAGAAGACCTTAAAAACTGAGCGGAAACGACTTTTCATCATTCTACGTATCGCAAATTTCTCCGGTGTCCGATTCTGGCACAGAGTTACTTGTTGTAAGAAGCGGATGTCTGTAATGAGCAAAGAACTGACATATCATTTACAGATGCTGGTGGTTTTGAATTTACGCAATCAAGCAAGATGATTAATTCTGATCTGACTGACTTTGTCACCAGACATTCTTTCCGAATATGCTTTTTCGTTCATGTAGGAAAGCACGATTTTTACGATGCGATATCGAATATTAAAATTAGGAACCTGGGATTCTAAATTGAAGTCAAACGAATTTGTGTTTAAAGGAATAAAGAATATGTCATGCTTAAAAAAATATGTATAGTGGGTCTTCCCCAGTAATGAGGATATAATCGACAGTTCTACATTTTACGTTACTTTACTCATGCGTCTAGTCGTGTCAGGAACCTGGGCTTCTAAATTGAAGTTAAACGAATTTACGTTTAAAGGAATAACGAATATGTCATGCTTAAAAAAATATGTATATGCCCCATTTATATCACTACTTTATGGTGTTTCAGCATCGGCCTCACCAGATTTTATGTATAATCTTGATAAGAAGGACTATTCGGTGTCAACAGGGATAACGCCACAATTTTCCTGGGAGAAAAGTGAGTCTCAAGCTGATGAAACCCAATATTGTCTTACCCCTCGCGATCCTGGATGCAGCAAAATGTGGTATGAGGAAAAAGCGAAAGATTCCTGGTCCACAGAGGTAACGCCAAAACTATCTTGGGAGAAAAGTGAGTCTCAAGATGATACAACTCAATATTGTCTTACCCCTAGCGATCCAGGATGCAGCAATATGTGGCATAAGGAAAAAGCTAAGGAGTATGACGAGCGGAGGCAGCGTTCCCAACAAAAAAGGCTTTATAATTAACATAAGTGATCGTTCAAAAGCTCATATTCAGTTTTCCATAGTGGGATATTACGCCTGGCTAGTAACGTTCTTAATAGTTAGGCTGATAATATTTGACGATTCATTTCTTGAGAATTTTTTTGCAGCTTATTTAGAATGCATCTAAAAATCGCACCAAACCGCCTCGTATTCATTTACTGATTCGCGAAATATTATGGATTGGACAGAATAACTTGAGCGTCCAAAGTCAGTTCCTTTTGGGAATATTGTCTGACCAGCTTGTTCGTATTTTCATTTGAGCCACGCTGTCAGGGAGATTGAGGACCACAGAAATAAATCCAAATGTCTGTCGCTACCGTAAATCGAGCGTGGCTGGTCGTTTGGCGCCTCGATCCCATGTTAGTGTTTTATAAAAGCTCAGCTGGTAATTCCGCGCTTGTTTGATGAGTGCAGATACAACAGTTATGGTTTTGTTGTCGCTGATTTTGGACAGCATAACAAAGCGGGAATGGCGTTCAACGTGGGTGACGATATAGGAGTTAGTAGACATCTCTATGTTTGGTCGGGTTAAATATGGCTAATTCGTTAAATAACCTTGATCCCGAGCTGAGTTGATCACACCTGCACTACAACCCATATTCCTCGCGCAACAACCCAAACAGCCAATCGTTATGCCACGCATTTCTCAGCCAGTAACTTTCTCGCAGTTCACCTTCTAATACAAAACCGACTTTTTCCAGCAGTCGCCGTGAGGGCGTATTGTCTGCGGTGACGGTAGCGCTTAGGCGTCGAATGCCGCCGTCGCTGAATGCATAGTCACAAATCGCGCGGAGCGACTCGTGCGCATAGCCTTTGCCTTGCGCTTCAGGTGCGAACAGAAAGCCGACTTCGGCGCAGTCCTTTTCCCGATGAATATAACCGCTAACGCCGAGGCGATTGCCTGACTGTTTTCCCGCACCACCAGACACAGCCAATGCGCGCTGAATGGCGACCAGCGCGGCAATCTTGCTGTAAAATCGGCGTGAATTTTTTCATCAGATTTTGCATCGGCGACGTAATGCATGACGTGAGGCGAGAGCTGGAGCTGACGGAAGAAGTCCCAGTCGTCTTCCGCGATCTGCGAGCAAGTGAGTCTGGGCGTGTCGAGATGCAGGTTAGCGGTCACTTTTCACCTTTAGAATTCAGATTACTCCACAACGATATTTTACAACGCTCATAACGTAGCGGCGCAATTTATTGCGCAATATCAGGCTGGCTGCGCAATCGCCATCACAGTGCGCGATAAATCGCGCCGCTACGGATACATGCAAAACGTGATTATTGCTGGAACCGCAACGCCACACCAAACGCCTGCTCGGCACCAACAATAATCGTCGACTCTTCTTCGCGGAACGGCACATCACCGAGCAGCAGGCTGGCTTTCACTTTGCGCAGATCCGAGGTGCGCAAACTCAATCCGGCCATGCGCGCGCTGCCGTCGTAATCAATCGGCAATCCGGCGAAGCGCTGCGTAACGTACTCCGCGGCGGCAAAGCGTACCGTTGCCACGCCCGCTCTGAGCACAAACGCGCCTTCCTGACAGGCGGTGAGTTTATCGGCACCGAATAAACGGCTGTAGGGCTGAGCAGCGGCGGCGGGATCCTGCGCCACCACCACGAATTCGACGATATCGCTCACGCCATTCGGATGGACGCGCCACGCGTCCTGCCACACCGAATCCGGCGTGTCGTGCTGACAAAAGAAGCTGCGGCCGTTCGCCACCAGCGACGGGCGCAACCGCACGGTGCGGAAGCGTGCTTCCTGTTCGGTGCCGTCCGGCAAAGTAACGGGACGGAAAAAGCTGGCCGGCAGATCGCCGTCGATGTCCTGGCTCTCCAGATAGCGCCACACCGCATCGGCATCCTCGGTTTTCCACACTAATCCGCTGAGGCCAATCGGCGACTGCCACAAATCCTGGCGCAGATTGCCGCGCCCAGGTTCAAACCCCAGCAACTCCAGATAGTTATCACCAAAAATCGCCAGATGATTACTGGAGCCGAGCGAATGATGGCCACGCTCGGTCAGCTGAAATCCCAGGCGACGAAACAGCGCGCTGGCGTCATCCAACTGGCTGGCAACGTTGATCACCACATGGTCGAGACGTGGAACAGGTACAGAAATCGCCATCGCTTTTCTCCTTGCTCTCATGGTCACGATGCCAGCGCCTGTTGTTGGCGCAGCGTCAGCAGCGCGCGCTGGGCCAGCTCGGTAAAGTAAAGCACCGCCGGTTCCAGCATCGCTTCATCTGGATCGAAACCGGCGTGATGCAGGCCAAATTCACTGGCGCTACCGATGCTAACGAACGCGCCCGGCAGCTGCTGCAGGTAGAAGGCGAAGTCTTCGCCACCCATCTGCGGCGTGCCGACCTGTGTTTGATAGCCTTGCTCTGCGGCCAGATCCAGCGCGAAATCGGCCCATTGCGGGGTGTTAACCAGCGAAGGCGGACCTTCCTGCCACACCAGCTCCGCCTGTGCGCCAAATCCGGCGGCGATCCCGTTTATCAGCGCTCTCATTTTCTGCGGGATCTGCGCGCGAATCGCCGCATTGTGGGTGCGCACCGTGCCTTCCAGTTCCACCGTTTGTGGCAGCACGTTCCAGCTGTTGCCTGCGGTAAAGCGCGTCACGCTGACCACCAGCGACTCCAGCGAACTGAACACGCGGCTCGGCAGCGTTTGCAGCGCGGTGACGATGTGGCTGCCAATCACGATGCTATCAATGCCTTCATGCGGACGCGCGGCGTGCGCACCTTTGCCGTTGATAGTGATCTGGAAACGATCAACGTTGGCATAATAGGCACCGCCGCGCGTCCGCAGCGTGCCGGTTGGCAGATCCGGCGCGTTATGCAGGCCGAAAATCGCCTGCACCTCTTTCAGCGCGCCCGCCGCCAGCAGCTGTTTCGCGCCGGTAAAAATCTCTTCGGCAGGCTGGAACAGAATGCGCACGCGGCCAGGCAGCTGCGATTCGATGCATTGCAACTGCTGTGCGACGCCCAGCATGACGCTGCTGTGCAGATCGTGGCCGCAGGCGTGCATCACGCCCGGCTGCTGGGAGCGCCATGCTTGATCGGTTTGCTCGTCAATCGGCAAGGCGTCGATGTCGGCACGCAGCGCAATCAGCGGTTCACCGTGCCCGATTTCTGCCACGACACCGGTTTTCAAATCCAGCGGCAGCAGCTTGACGTTGAGTTCCTGCAGCCAGCGGGTAAGGCGCTCGGTGGTGGCAAATTCCTGATCCGACAGTTCAGGATGCTGATGCAGCTCGCGTCGCCAGCGCACCAGCTGTTGATGGGAAAGATCCGTCATGGTCATCCTTGTGTGTGTTCAGGTAAGAAAGGTTCGCCGAGCGTCAGCATCAGGCGATTTGCCCAGGCGAAAAAGGCGGCGGATTGAATCAGGTCCAGCAGCTCCAGCGTGCTGAATCCCTGATCGCGCAGCGCGTGCAGCTGTTTCAGGCTGGTGGCGGCAGGCGTAATCGATAAGGTAGCAACCAAATCGATCTGCGCCGCCCAGCGCGCCGATTGTCCGTGCGACAGCTCAGCGCCCGGCGCGACATTCAGCAGCTTCTGCACCGCCGGTTCATCTTTCGACAGTTGGCTGGCTTTGCGCGCATGCACCGAGGCGCAGTAGATGCAGCCGTTGACCTTGCTCACCACCGTGGCGGCGAGTTCTCGCTCGGCGCGTGAGAGTCCGCCTGCGGTGTAGAAGATGCCTTTATCAGTTAGCGTGCGCTGCTCAAGCAGCGGCTGATTGCGGCCCAGCAGACGGAAGTAATCAGAGTCGCTGTGGCCGAATTTCGCCAGCGTTGCCTGCTCTTCAGCGCTAAATTCCTGCAGCGGTTTTGCCGCCAGCCACGGTTCCCAGCCGAGTTCCTGTTGGGTAAAGGCGGTGAGGGCGGTTTTCCCGCTGACGGTGAGCGGCGCATCGTGCCATTTACCGGCCACCGCATGCGGCTGCGACGCCGTCTCTTCACCGTTGAGCAAACGCAAACCCGCAAGCAAGCGGCTCTGGAAGCTGACAAAGGCGATCAGCTGCGCCAGCGTGACGATGCCGCGTGGCGACCATCCGGCAGTTTGCAGCGTCTCGATGTGCTGCGGCGCAGCATCGACCGGATGCAGGCTCAGCAGTTCCGCAAACGCCAGACCCGCAGCGAAGCGTGCGTTGTTGGGCTGATCCGGCTGGCGGTAATGCGCTTCGAGACTCGACGCGCCATGCCAGGCCGCGACCTGCGCGGCGAGGGCGAAACGTTCTGCTAACGGCAAATCTTCATCATCCTGCGAAAACAGCACGTCATAGCTGCCTTGCGTGTGCTGGGTGGCGGCGTGACGTTCGGCGCGAGCTTGCGCCAGTTCAGACGCGGGATCGATATCCGCCAGCGCGGCCAGTAAATCAAACGTTTGAGACATGAAATTCTCCTGTTAAGCGTGGCTTAGCGCACGCAGCGCGGGCGCAATATGCTCGGCAATCAATTCGATAGAACGCAGAATGTCGGTGTGTGGCGGATCGATGGAGTGCACCTGGAAGCTGATATCGGTGACGCGTTGCAGCGACGTATCGGCCAGCAGCGATTGCCGCACCGTGTCGGCATCGCCGAAGTGCGCATCCAGCTGACGCGCCTGTTCGTCCAGCGTGTTGCCAATCACGTGTCCCGATTCACGGAAATGCTGCGCCTGGCGCTGTAAGCCCGGCTCGGCAAGACGGCGCGCGTAGTCGTTGGAATCGGCCACAAAAGCGGTGCGCGATGCCAGAATGCGCGGCGCAATGCCTGCTGGTAAAGCCGCCAGATAGGCATCAATCATCGGGTTTTGTATCTGGTGGAGCGGCAAATCAGGCTGGCCCGCCGGACGCGGCTGGGTGCGCGACAGCATCAAACCGTGCCCGGCTTGTCCCGCGCGCGCCGCGCCTTCCACCGAGAAGGTGGCGATCCACACGCGCTGCGCCAGCGTCGGCGCAGCGGGATAAAGATGATTCTCCGGATGGCCCAACGTATCGCCGCGCCAGGCGCTCAGCAGTTGATGCAGATGATCGGCAAACACGCTGGCGCGCTGGTCGATGGTGATACCGAACGGCAGAAACGAGGTCGCGGTGCCGCCCGAACCTAAACCGACTTCGAGGCGACCGTTGCTCAGCAAATCCAGCACCGCGGCATCTTCGGCGACGCGCAGCGCGTTCTCCATCGCCAGCGTGATGATGCCGGTGCCAAGCCGAATAGTGCGGGTGTGCGCAGCAACGTGGGCCAGAAACAGCAGCGGTGACGGCAAGCCGCCTTCTTTCTCGTGAAAGTGGTGCTGAGCAATCCACGCGCTGTCAAAACCGGTGCGCTCGGCGTGCTGAATCTGTTCCGTTGCCAGGCGATAGCGCTGCTGTGCGGAAGTGTCATCCAGCAGGCGAGTGAAAAAACCAATGCGTTTGCGCGTCATGCAGACTCCTTAATCAGCGGACGGAAAGCGGGTATCGCGTCAATCAGCGATCGGGTATACGGATGCTGCGGCGCATTAAATAGCGTGACGGTGTCACCTTGCTCCACCACTTCACCGGCGCGCAGCACGGTGACGCTGTGCGCAATGCGGCGCACGGTGGCGAGGTCGTGGGTGATAAACAGATAAGTAAGGCCGAGCTCGCGTTGCAGTTGTTGCAGCAGTTGCAGAATCTGCGCCTGCACTGTGACATCCAGCGCTGAGGTCGCTTCATCCAGCACCAGAATCGCCGGTTGCAGAATCAGGGCGCGGGCGATGGCTACGCGCTGACGCTGGCCGCCGGACAACTCGCGCGGTTTGCGCGTCAGCAGCTCCAGCGGTAACGCCACGCGCTGCGCCACGGCTGCGACGCGTTGCCGGCGCTCGTCGCTGCTGAGTTTCTCAAAGTTACGCAGTGGCTCTTCAATGATGGCGAACAGCGTCTGGCGCGGATCCAGTGAGGCAAACGGGTTTTGATACACAAACTGAATCTTGCGGCGCAGCTGACGTTGCGCTTCGCCGCGCAGCGCGGTGGCATCGATGCCATCGATCACCACGCGGCCGCTATCGGCCTGCTCAAAGCCTAAAAGAATGCGCGCCAGCGTGGTTTTCCCCGAGCCGGATTCGCCTACCAGCGCGTGCGTGGTGCCGCGCGCTACGGTCACGCATACCTCTTTCGCTACCTGCAGCTGCTGCTGGCGACCGAGGGAAAACTGTTTATTGATACCGGAGAGCTGAATCGCTGGCGACGAGAAGTTGGCCTGTGTCGGCACGGACAGCGCGCTGTCGCCCGGATCGGCGTCCTGCAACAGCTGCCGCGTGTAAGCATGCTTAGGCGCGTTGATCACCTGCGGCGCCGGGCCTTGTTCCTGAACTTCGCCATGACGAAATACCAGCAGGCGATCGGCGCGTTCTGCCGCCAGCGCCAAATCGTGCGTGACAAACAGCACCGCCGTACCGGATTCGCGGCGCAGCACATCCAGCAGATCGAGAATGCGTTTTTGCACCGTGACATCCAGCGCGCTGGTGGGTTCATCGGCAATGATAATCTGCGGACGCAGGGCGAGGGCGATAGCAATCAGCACGCGCTGTTTCATGCCGCCGGAAAGCTGATGCGGATACTGCGTCAGACGCTGTTCCGGATGGCTCAGCCCCACTTTTTGCAGCAGCTCCAGTACGCGCTGCTGACGTTCGGTTTTGCTGATTTTCAGGTGCAGCTGCAACATTTCACCGACCTGATCGCCAATGGTTTTCACCGGATTGAGCGAATTGCCCGGATCCTGCGGCACTAAGCTGATGCTGACGCCGCGCAAGCTATCAAGACGTTTAGAAGACCAGCCGGCGATATCGGTGCCGTTCAGCACAATTTTGCCGCTGTCACGACGGCCATTTTCCGCCATCAAACCAATAATGGCCTGCGCGGTGGTGGTTTTGCCGGATCCGGATTCACCGACCAGCGCCACCATTTCACCCGGCTGCAACTCAAAGCTGACGTTGTGAACCACCGCGCGCCACTCGCCGCGCTGGCGATAGCTGAGGGTTAAATTTTCAATGGCTAATAACGCGCTCATGCGTCACCTCCGGCCAGTTGACGACTGATGCGGTTGGCGGCCAGCACCACGGCGACTACCACAATGCCGGGGAAGGTGGTGAGCCACCACGCGGTCGCCAGATAGTTACGTCCTTCGGCGATCAATAAACCCCATTCAGGCGTCGGCGGCGGCGTGCCGTAGCCGAGGAAGCTGAGCGTGGATAACGCCAGAATCGCCTGGCCAAACTGCAAGGCGGCGAAGGCGATCACCGCCGTTAGCGAGTTGGGTAAAATGTGACGCCACAACACGCGCCCGAAACTGCCGCCGCTGCCGTAAGCCGCTTCGACGAACTCGCTGCGGCGTACGCGGACCACTTCGCCACGCGCCAGGCGGGCAAAGCTGGCAATCGAGGCGATGCCCACCGCCAGCGCGGCGTGCACGGTGCCAAAACCCAGCAGAATCAGAATGCTGAGCGACAGCAGCAGCGAAGGAATCGACAGCAGCACATCCACTAAGCGCATCAGCCAGTTCTCAGTGCGACCGCCCATCGCGCCCGCCAGCACGCCGAGCGTGGTGCCGCCAATCAGCCCCATCGCCACCGCTGCGACCGCCGCCGACAGCGACTGTGACGCACCATAAATAATGCGCGCGTAGAGATCGCGGCCCAGCTGATCGGTGCCGAGCCAGTAAGCGGCCTGCGGCGGCAGACGTTGCGCGCCAGGCACGCCTTCCGTCGGGCTGAAATGGGTAAACAGACCCGGCGCAAATGCCGCCAGCAGCGCCAACAGCATCACGCCCCACGCCAGCCACAAACCTGGCTGGATGTTGAGCACGCGGGACGCACGTGCGTTGCCGTTGCTTTGACGCGCAGTTGAGTAATCGACCAGACTCATCGGTTGCCTCCGGCAATGGATTGCAGACGCGGATCGAACAGCGGCATCAGCGCATCGACCAGCAGGTTAATCAGCACAAACGCCAGCGCCGAGATCATCACCACCGCCTGTAACACCGCGACGTCCTGATTATTCACCGCCTGCTGCGTCAGCTGACCGACGCCGCTTAGGCCAAATACGGTTTCGGTAATCAGCGCACCGGCGATCAGTTCCCCGAGCAGCAAACCGGCAACGTTCAGCACCGGCAGCAGCGCATTGCGCATCACGTGATGCCACAGCACATGGCTTTCGCTGGCGCCTTTAGCGCGCGCGACCGCCACGAACGGCTGGATAGAAACCTGATCGATGCTGCGTAATAGAATCTGCGCCAGCGGCGCGGAGATCGGGATCGCCACGGTAATCACCGGCAGAATCAAACCCTGCAGCGCCGAGGGATTGATCACCGGGATCCAGCGCAGCTGGAAGGAGAACAGCTGAATCAGCGCGATGCCGAGCCAGAAGGTCGGCAGCGAGATAAACAGCGCCGGTACCGATTGCAGCACCGAACGCAGGAAGCGCAGCGCTGGCAAGCGCGATAACGCCGCCAGCGCGAACGCGATAAGGGTTGCCAGCACAAAACCGAGCAGCGCCAGTTGCAGCGTGGCGGGCAGGTTGCTGATCAGCTGTTCGCTGACCGGCACGCCCGCCTGCACCGAGTAACCAAAATCGCCGCGCACCATCGCCAGCAGCGTGTGCACGTACTGCTGCCAGAGCGGATTATCCGCGCCGTAAGCCAGTCGCATTTCGGCGATTTGATCCGGGCTAAGGCCCAGATCCGGGTTCTGAAACTTGATCAGCACCGCATCGCCGGGCAGCACCTGCAGCAGAAAGAACGACAGGGTAAACGCGGCCCACAGCACCAAAACGCTTTGACCCACTCTTCGCAGCAGTGAACGTTGCATCATTAACCTGCCTTAGTGTTTTTCCAGCCACGCGCCGTAGAACGACGGACGACCGACGGCTTCAAAATTCACGCCTTTCAGCCACGGCGCACCGGCAAACACCTGCGGTTCTTCAAAGATCGGAATTACATAGGCCTGATCGAGCAGATAGCGCTGTGCCTCGCCGGTCACCGCCAGGCGTTTCGCCGGATCGACTTCCGAGGAGATCCTCAGCAACAGCGTGTTCAGCTTGTCGTCGCGGAAGTTCTGCACCTTGTCGCTGGAGCCGCCTTTTTGCAGCAGCGCATCACGGTTAGTCGGATAGAACTGGCTCTTCACCACGTCAGGATCGGCGCGGCCCACTTCGGACACCACCAGCGGGGTTTTCAGCGGATCGAGGTTATCCAGCACGCGGCTGCCGGCATCACCGGCTTTCACCGCCAGCGCGACGCCAACCTGACGCCACTGCTGTGCCACCAGCTGTAGCACCTCTTTGTTCTGCGGCTGCGGCAGCGATTCATAAATGGTCAGCGCCAGTTTCTTGCCATCCTTTTCGCGGATGCCGTCGCTGCCCGGTTTCCAGCCCGCTTCATCCAGCAGCTTTTTCGATAACGCCGGATCGAATTTCAGCTTGTCGGCCAGATTGACGTAACCGGCCGCCGAGGTGGCGATCACCGACGTGGCCTGCGGATAGTTCGGTGAGAACAGGGTTTGCACCACTTGCTGCGCGTTGGTGGCGTGCAGCAGCGCCCGACGGACTTTCACATCGCTGACTAGCGGGTTATCCGGGCGGAAGCTGATGCTGTCGTTGACGCCACGCGTGGGTGCAGCGTAAATCGGGAAGTTTTGCTGCTGCGCCTGCTTCTCGTCGTAGGCTTGCACCTGACGAATGAAGTCGGCCTGGCCGGCCAGCAGCGCGCCAATACGCACGCTGTCTTCCGGCGTGACGATGAATTTAATGCCGTCGAGATTGGCGGGACCTTGCTGGGCGAGGTTTTTCGGGCCCCATTGATAATCTTTGCGCGCGGTTAAATCGACTTCGCGGCCGAGTTTCTCATCGCTGACCACAAATGGACCGGAACCAATAATATGACGCGCATCGCCGAGTTGGTCGAAGCTACGCTGCAGCGTACTGAGGGAAACCAGGCCCGAACCGATGGTAGCGGTGCCCTGTAAAAAACCGGGAGATGGCTTTTTGAAATAGAATTTCACCGTCTGAGGATCAATAACTTCACTGCGGTCGTAATTATTGATCACTTCGGAAACCGGCAGGCGCTGGGCTTTATTTCCCAGACCGTAAGTATCAAAGTTTTTGGCTACCGCATTGGCATCTAATGGCGTGCCATCGGAGAAAGTGACGCCGGGACGAATTTTAAAGGTATATTCGGTTTTATCGGCGTTACTGCTCCAGCTTTCGGCAATCCACGGTTCCACTTTTAAGGTTTCAGGATTCTGCCACGTCAGCTTATCGGTAATTTGATTCAGAATACCGCCATTGGGATAAAAGCCACCGGCGGGTGGATAAAGGTTGGTATGTGCCTGTTGTTCGAGGTAAACCAGCGTGCCGCCTTTAACGGGCGTGTCTGCCGCGTGGGCGCTAAAAATCCCTGATAGCAGGGCCAAACTCAACGCCTGCAAGTGAAAATGCTTAGTCATGGTGTTTCCCTTTTTAATCAATAGCCCGACGGGCGGTTTTCATCATTGAATGCCGCACACGGGAGTTGAACCAAGGAATTGCACTAAGCTTTGCTAAAAAAAATAAATAGGCGTTCTGTTCATACGATGGGGCGCCATAAATGGCGTAATGCTTATTAGCTAAGCCATTGGCGATGGCGCTGACCGGTGCCACTTTTGGTCCGGCGGTCCTCGCGCCGCTTACGCGGTACCTTCACTTCGCTCGTCTGCCTGACGGACCGGCGGAGACGGGACGTCCTGTCCCGGCTCCGCCTTTCGCCCGCGTCCTGCGGGCTCTCCTGGCTTCCTCGCTTCGTTCAGCGCTGCGGATTGCCGGCCCAAAAGCGGCCCCGGCCTGCTCCAAACCTTCAGTGCGTGTTGTTGAAAAGGGCACATTTGCCAGAGGCGCTGACGCGTCTGCTGCGGCAAAAGGGCTATCCGCAGCGCTGAGGCTTTTACGTTGGGCCAGGAGCCTCACGCAGGGATGCGTGAGGCAGTTCGGGGCCGGCCAGGACGGCCGATCCCCGAATGATCCGTCGGCACGACGTGAAAGCCGAAGGTACCGCGCTAGCGGTGCGAGGACGGCCCGTGACGCAGTAGATGTGTCAGAGCCCGCAGCAGATTTAAAGCACAATGATTTGACCGGTTGTTACATCACGCCCATTAAACGCGGTAGCCATAGCGATAACGCCGGAATATAGGTAATCAACATCAGCACAATAAACAACACGCCATAGAAAGGCAGCATGGCGGTGACCACTTGCTCAATCTTTTGCTTACTCACTGCGCTGGCGACAAATAGTACCGTGCCGACCGGTGGCGTAATTAAACCAATGCCTAAGTTGGTTAGCATTATCATGCCGAAATGCACCGGATCGACGCCGAGTGCGGTGGCTACCGGTAATAGTACCGGCGTCAGAATCAGGATCAGCGGTGCCATATCCATTAGCGTCCCCACCACCAGTAGCAGCAGATTAATGCACATCAAAATCACATACTTGTTACTGGAAAATTGGGTAAAGGCTTCGGTAATAATGGTGGGTAATTGCATAAAGGTCATTACCGCACCAAAACCGGCGGCGAAGGCGATCAACACCATCACAATGGTTACCGTTTTGATGGTACGAAACACCAGAATATGCAATTGCGTCCATTTGAAATCACGATAAATAAACATGGTGACAAAGAACGCCCAGATGCAGGCAATGGCTGCCGATTCCGAGGCGGTGAACACGCCGGACAGAATTCCGCCGAGAATGATGAAAATGGTGAACAATCCCCAAAACGCATCGAAGAAGATTTTCAACGCCTGCTTGTAAGGGATGCGCTCACCTTTGGGATAGCCGCGTTTACGCGCAAATCCCAGGCACATCACCATTAAGCAAAAACCCAGTAACAGGCCTGGAATGATGCCGGCGACAAACAACGATGAGATGGTGACAACACCGCCGGTGGCGAGCGAATAAATCACCGAGTTATGGCTGGGCGGGGTTAACACCGCTTGTACCGAGCCGCTGGCCGTTACCGCCGCAGCGAAATCACGCGGATAGCCTTTCTCCTCCATCTGCGGAATCATCACGGAACCAATCGAGGCGGTATCCGCCACCGAAGAGCCCGAAATTGCACCAAAAAAGGTTGAGGCGACAATATTCACCAGCGACAAACCGCCGCGAATAAAGCCAACGAAAATATAGGCAAAGTTAACCAGCCGTCGGGCAATGCCGCCTTCCGCCATAATCGCACCAGCCAAAATGAAGAACGGAATGGTTAACAGTGAAAACTTATTAATGCCGTTGGTAATCTGAATTACCACCGCTTCCAGTGGTAAATCGATCCACCATGCCCCGATAAACGCGCTCAATCCAACGGCAAATGCCACCGGGAAACCCACCAGCAGTAATACCACCAAACTGCCTATCAAAATCAGTGCGTCCATTTTCTTCTCCGCTTAGTGGGTGCCGCCAAGAGTCACGATGGCGCGTTGGCTTTGATCGCCATGAACCAATCTTTCAATGACAAACAGCAGGGTGAAAATCGCGCCGATTGGGATCGGCAGATACATTTCGCCATAGGTCACCACCGGTAGTGAGGCCAGCGTTTGCACCCACATCGCTTCACACAGGTTGTAACTGGCGCGGAAAATCACCAGACAGGTGATGATCATCAGCGCGTCAGACAACTTCAGCAGCCAGCGCTGATTCACCGGCGAGAGCCGGTCGGTCATCATCGAGACGCAAATATGCGTACCGGCGCGGAACCCGACTGGCGCACCAATAAAGGTAAAGATGATCATGCAAATGATGGCGACCGGTTCTGGCCAGGATAACGCGTCGTTCAGCACATAGCGGGTGAAAATCCCGATGGGAATCACCGTCACCATGATCAACAAGGCAACGGCGGCGATCGCCATGCACAGCAAATAAAGCCCATCCATCAGACGAGAGTATGCAGTCATAATATTTACCTGATTAAAACGCCACGCAGGCACGTGGCGTGGGGAGGATTACTTCACATCAGCAATTTGTTTCATCAAATCCTGATATTTCCCGCCAAATTGATCGCGCACTGGCTGGGTGGCTTTCATGAAGGTTTCACGATCGGTTTCCTGGAAGGTCACGCCACCGGCTTTCATCTTCTCGATGGATTGTTGGGTGTAAGTTGCCCAGAGCTGACGCTCTTCCTCCTGCGCCTCTTTGCCTAATTTCTTCAGCAACGCCTGGTCGTCAGCCGAGAGACGATTCCACAACGGTTTAGAGTAGAGAATCATTTCAGGCTGAATGAAGTGGCCGGTGAGGGTGTAGTATTTGGCGACTGGCATATAGTTGTGGGCAACAAAGGTTGGCGGGTTGTTTTCAGTGCCATCCACCACGCCGGTTTGCATGGCGCTAAACACTTCGCTCACGCCCATTGCCACCGGGTTTGCGCCCATGGCTTTTAAGGTGGCCAACGAAATCGCACTGTTTTGCACGCGGATTTTCATACCCTTAAGATCGTCGGGTTTGGCGATTGGCTTTTTAGTGATCATGTTGCGCACACCGGCGTCGGTCCAGCCGAGGAATATCATACGGGCGTTAGGATCGTTATCGAATTTCTCGACGATATTTTTTCCGATATCACCATCAAGCACCTTGTGCATATGATCCTCATCGCGAAAAACATACGGCAAGGTTAATACGCTGGTTTCTGGCGCGATGGTGGTGACCGGTGCCAGCGAAACACGGATCATGTCAATGGCGCCCAGTTGCACCTGCTGCAGCGTCTGGTCTTCATCGCCTAGTACGCCACCGGCGTAAACCTTCATTTCTAATCGGCCATCAGTGGCTTTTTTTAACTTCTCGCCCATGTGTTCAAGCGCCACCACGGTGGGATAACCCGCCGGTTGAACTTCGGCCACTTTAATGACCTTGGCGGAAGCCACTGCCGGGCAAAACGCTGCCGCAGAGGATAACGAAACGACCAGAAGTAATTTTTTAAACGTCATGCTTTTTCTCCAGCTAAAGGGAGGCAGGAAGGTGCGGCGCATTAATTTGTCGAAGGATGCCGCGTGGTGTCAGCATAGAGAAAATAGTGGCTGGAAAAATAAGGGAATGGCGATTGGATGAATTACGTCACATTTTGAAACGATGTTTTAATAATTTTATATTGAGTGTCACATTTTCAAAACATCACCACAACAATCCATATCCTGTGGGGATAATTGTGTGTTTTCAAAGGAGTTTAAACCACATGGTCCAATCTATCTCCCTGATATGCATAAAGTAAATATAGATACGACAATATCATGTTTTACGAATCCGCCTTCTCCGCCACAAACTACTCGCCATATTCATGACGAAAAGGATAAGGCGCATGTCATACCGACTGAGTTTGCTGGATAAATCGCCGATTGCCGACGGAGAGACAGCCAGCCACGCGCTACACCGCACGTTACAGCTGGCGCAGCAGGCGGAAGCCTGGGGCTATCACCGTTTCTGGTTAGCGGAACACCACAATACCGATCGTCTGGCGAGTCCGTCGCCGGAACTGCTGATCGCCTGGATCATCGGCCAGACGCAACATATTCGCGTCGGTTCCGGCGGCGTGATGCTGCAACACTACAGCCCGTACAAAGTGGCGGAAAACTTCAACTTGCTGGCGTCCTTAGCGCCGGGCCGCATTGACGTTGGGGTCGGCAAAGCGCCAGGCGGCTTGCCACTCTCAACGCGTGCGTTGCAGCTCGGCGTGCATCTGCAGGAGAAAGGCAGCTTCGCCGAGCAGTTGACGCTGCTGGATAGCTGGTTGCAAGTGCCGCCAGTGGGCGATGAAGAGATTCTGCGCGCCACGCCGCAGCCGCCGCGTCCGGCCAATCGCTTCCTGCTGGGTGCCAGCGAAGAGAGCGCCAAACTGGCGGCGGAACTCGGCTGGCAGCTGGTGTTTGCGGCGCATCACAACGGCGATCCGCAACTGATGGAAAAAGTCCTTAACAGCTATCGCCAGCACAGCAACGGCCAGCGCGCGCTGGTGGCGGTGCAAGTGGTGGTGGCGGACTCGCCGGCGGAAGCCGATCTGCTGGTGGATAACCTGCGCGTTTACCACGTCAGCGTGAAAGATGGCCCCAGCGTTAACGTCGGCAGCGTCGAGCAGGCCGAACGTTATGTGCGTCAGGGCGGTTATACCGATTACGTGATTGAACCGCGCACGCCATCGCTGCTGAAAGGCACCGCCGCGCAGGTGCATGCCAAGCTGGATGCGCTGCATCAGAATTTCGGCATTGAAGAGTTCGTGATTGATACGCCGGTGGCTGAAGAGCAGGCGCGCGTGAAATCACTCGAACTGTTGGCCACTCACCGTTTAGTCACCGCATGATTCGCTGCTTCCGGAGGCAGGTATGACGCAATTTAGCGAACATCAGCTGATTGACTGGCGACGTGAGCTGCACAGCTGGCCGGAGTTATCCGGCCGCGAAGTCGAAACCACCGCGCGCCTGCGCCGCTGGTTACAGGACGCCGGTTTGCGTCTGCTGGATTATCCGCTGGAAACCGGCGTAATCGTGGAAGTGGGGCACGGCGACACGCTGATTGCGCTGCGCGCCGATATCGATGCGCTACCGATTCACGAAGCCACCGGACTCACTTACCGCTCGCGCAACAGCGGCGTAATGCATGCCTGCGGCCACGATGTTCACAGCGCGGTGATGCTGGGCGCGGCCTTGCAGCTGAAAGCCGTTGAAGATCAATTGCCGGGGCGCATCCGTATTCTGTTCCAACCGGCAGAAGAGAACGCCACCGGCGCACGCCAGTTGATCAATGCGGGCGTGCTGGACGGTGTGCAGGCGATTTTCGGCATGCACAATGAACCCGGTTTGCCGACCGGCACCTTCGCCACCCGTGGCGGCGCGTTTTACGCCAATGCGGATAAATTTATCGTGCGGGTTTCCGGCAAAGGTGCGCATGCCGCGCATCCGGAAGAGGGCGTGGACAGCATTGTGGTCGCCAGCCAGATTATTCAGGCGCTGCAATCGCTCACCAGCCGCAGCTTCAATACGCTGGACAGCTTAGTGCTCAGCGTGACGCGTATCGACGCTGGCAAAACCTGGAACGTACTGCCCGGCGAGGCCGAATTTGGCGGCACGGTGCGCACCCACGACAAACAGGTGCGCGCGGAGCTGGAGCAGCGCGCCCGCACGCTGGTGGAGAATATCGCCGCCGCCAACGGTGCCAGCGCCACCTTCAGCTGGCATCCGGGTCCGCCGGTGCTGGAGAACGATGCGCGCTGGGCGCAGTTTGCCAGCAACGTGGCGCAGCAGGCGGGCTACCGCGTGCAGACCGCTGAGTTACATCTCGGCGGCGAAGATTTTGCCTACTACTTACAGCAGATCCCCGGGGCGTTTGTCAGCATTGGCAGCGCGAGCGAATTTGGCCTGCATCATGGCGGCTTCAATCCTGATGAAGCGCTGATTGCCCCCGCTGCACACTACTTTACGCAACTGGCTCAGCAAGCGTTGCAGCACCTCAACGCGCGATGTCGTGACGCCATTCTGAACTAACGCGATTCACCCGTTTAATTCCGGTTCTGCACGGCGACAGGCATGTCGCCGTCAGGCTGCGCCTTGGCAAAAGAGAGAACATTATGACTGCAAGACAACTGCGATTGGGCACCATTCTGCATGGCGCGTCCGGCAATATGTCCGCGTGGCGTCATCCGGCGGCGCTGGCCGATGCCAGCATCAATTTTGATTACGCCAAACACATTGCGCGCAAGGCGGAAGCGGGCAAGCTGGATTTCCTGTTTGTTGCCGATGGCCTGTTTATTAACGAAAAATCGATTCCCCACTTCCTCAATCGCTTCGAGCCGCTGACCTTGCTGTCGGCGCTGGCGGGCGTTACTGAGCATCTTGGTTTGGTCGGCACGGTTTCCACCTCATACAGCGAGCCGTTCACCGTGGCGCGGCAGTTTGCCAGCCTCGATCATCTGAGCGGCGGTCGTGCGGGCTGGAACGTGGTGACCTCGCCGCTGGAAGGTTCGGCGAAGAACTTCTCGCGCCAGCAGCATCCGGAACACGCGCTGCGCTACCGCATCGCTGATGAGTATCTGCAAGTGGTGAAAGGGCTGTGGGATTCGTGGGAAGGCGACGCTTTCGTGCGTAATAAAGAGAGCGGCCAGTTCTTTGATCCTGAGAAGCTGCACACGCTGAATCACCACGGCGATTTCTTCCAGGTGCAAGGGCCGCTGAATATCGAACGTACGCCGCAAGGACGTCCGGTGGTGTTCCAGGCGGGCGCATCGGAAGATGGCCGCAAGCTGGCCGCTAAACACGCCGATGCCATCTTTACCCATCAGCCGACGCGCGAAGAGGCGCAGGCGTTCTACCGCGATGTGAAAAAACAGCTGGTGGCGAATGGCCGCGAACCGGGCGATCTGCACATTTTCCAGGGCGTTGGCGTGATTGTTGGCGACAGTGCGGAAGATGTGGAGCAGCAGTATCAAACCACCGCCGCGCTGGTTTCCATCAAAGATGCGCTCAACTATCTCGGTCGCTTCTTCGATCATCACGACTTCTCACAATATCCGCTGGATGAGCCGTTCCCGGAACTCGGCGATATCGGGCAAAACAGCTTCCGCAGCACCACCGACGAAATCAAACGTAAGGCGCGCGAGCATGGCCACACGCTGCGCCAGGCGGCGCTGGAAGCCGCAACGCCGCGTCCGCTGTTCCATGGCACGCCAGAGCAGGTGGCTGACGGTTTGCAGCTGTGGTTTGAGAGCGAAGCGACCGATGGCTTCATCATTCAGGGCGGCACGCCAGATACCTTCGAACGCTTTGTCGATCGCGTGGTACCGATTCTGCAAGCGCGAGGTTTGACCCGCAGCGAATACCCCGGAACCACGCTGCGCGCCAGCTTTGGTCTGAAAGATCCGGTTAACCAATACACACAAAAATAAAACTCGAGAATAAACGCTATGCAGAAAAAATCCCTTATTGCGCTGTTGTTGCTGGGCATGAGCAGCGCCGTATTCGCCGAAGATGTGGCGGTTAACGGTCAAAACATCAGTGTTGAAGCCAACAAAACGCCGATCAATACCGCGAAAAATGACGCCGCAGTGGCGCAGATCCCGGCTGGACATCGCTTTGCCGTGCCGGGTTCGTTCACCGTAGCGGTCGCCGCGCTGAATTCGCCGCCATTAACTGTATTCAGTGATGACAACAAAACCCTGCTCGGCAGCGAAGTGGATATCGCCCGCTTAGTCGCCGACAGCCTGGGTCTGAAACTCAACGTGGTGCCAACGTCATGGGAAGACTGGCCGCTGGGCGTGGCATCGGGCAAATACGATGCGGCGATCAGTAACGTGACCGTCACTAAAGAGCGCAAAGAACGCTTCGATTTCGCCACCTATCGCAAAGATTCACTCGGTTTTTACGTCAAATCCAGCAGTCCAATTACGTCGCTGACCAAAGCCGAAGATATTGCCGGACTGCGTATTATCGTCGGCTCTGGCACCAATCAGGAATCGATCCTGCTGGCCTGGGATAAAGAGAATCAGGCTAAAGGATTGAAGCCGTTTACGCCGGTGTATACCAAAGACGATGCGGCCCAAACGCTGGCGCTGCAGTCAGGTCGCGCCGATGCCTACTTTGGTCCGAACGTAATTGGCGCCTGGAAAGCGGCGCTGACCAAGCAGACGCGTTTGGTTGGCAGCGTCGATGGCGGCTGGCCTAAAGCGGCGCACATCGCGGTGACGGTGAAGAAAGATGGCGGTTTAGTGCAGCCGATCAACACCGCGCTGAATGGCGTGATCAAGAACGGCGATTACGACAAGGTGCTGAAGCGCTGGGGTGAAGGCGTGGAGCGTATCGACAGTTCAGAGATCAATCCGGCCGGATTGGGCGATTAAGGAGGCAGCATGAGCGAGCAACTGTTCCGCGAAGTATCACCGGAAGCGCCTGAGCTGCAACCGATTTTGACCGGACTGTTTGGTGAATATACCGCGCGCTACGGCGCGTTCTTCACCAGCCAAAAAGAGGTGGAGCTGACCGAATGGTATTTGCCGCCGCGCGGGCTGTTTATCGTGCTGGAGCGTGACGGCGAGATCATCGCGATGGGCGCGTATAAACCTTACGACGAGGTGACCGCTGAGTTTAAACGCATCTGGACGCGCAGCGATCTGCGTCGTCAGGGCTTGGCGCTGCTGATCCTGCAGGAACTGGAGCGCCGTGCGCTGCGTGCGGGCTATCAGCGCGTGTTTCTCACCACCGGTTTCCGCCAGCCAGAAGCGGTGAAGTTGTATATCGGCCACGGTTATCAGCCGCAGTTTGAGCTGCTGGAGGATATGGAGGTCTACAGCCAGCCGCCACACGATGGACGCTTGCGCTTCCTGAAAGTGATTGATGTACATAGCGTGGCGCAGGCCAGCTAAGGAGTTGTAATGCGTAATGAACCACAACGTTTAACCGTGGTGCCGGCGCGATATCCGGCACGTACCGTCGGCGCGATTGTCGCGTTGTTTATTCTGGCCAGCGTGATTGATTCGGTTGCGTTCAATCCGCGCTGGGAATGGGGCGTGTTCGCCAAATGGTTTTTTGATCCGGTGATCCTCAGCGGTTTGGGGCAAACGCTGCTGCTGACGCTGTTTGGCACCATACTCAGCCTGATTTTTGGCGGTTTGCTGGCGCTGGCGCGTCTCTCGTCATCCTGGCTGCTGAGTACGCTGGCGTTTGGCTATATCTGGCTGTTCCGCTCGCTGCCGCTGATCGTGGTGCTGATCATCCTCTACAACTTCTCCTATCTGTACGACACGCTGTCGCTCGGCATTCCGTTTACCGCGCTGTCGTGGGGCCATTTCCAGACCATCAACGTGCTCGGCCAGTTCCCGGCGGCGGTGATTGGTTTGACGCTGGTGCAGAGCGCTTATAGTGCTGAGATCATTCGCGGCGGCTTTTTGGGTGTCGATCACGGCCAGTTTGAAGCGGCTTCGGCGCTGGGATTATCCTCCACGCGCCGTACCTTCCGCATCATTCTGCCGCAGGCGCTGCGCGCGATTATTCCTACCACTTTTAATGAAATCATCAGCCTCGCCAAAGGCACCTCAATGGTTTACGTGCTGGCGATGCCGGAACTGTTCTACACCATTCAGATGATCTATAACCGCACGCAGCAGGTGATTCCGCTGCTGATGGTCGGCGCGGCCTGGTATCTGATCATCACCACCGTTTTGTCACTGCTGCAGCACAGCGTTGAGCGCTGGCTGGCGCGCAGTGTCACCCGTGAACCGCAGCCGTCGCGCTGGCGTCAATGGCGTAACCGCAGCGCCAAACCTGCAACCGAGGAGCTTTCCCATGTCCGAAGCCATTGATTACCGCAATCTGCATACCGCTGGCGCCATTAGCATTACCGGCGTGAGCAAGTCGTTCGGCAAACTGAAAGCGCTGGATGATGTGTCACTGGAGCTGGAACCGGGATCGGTGACGGTGATTCTCGGGCCGTCTGGCTCGGGCAAATCGACGCTGTTGCGCATCATTAACCATCTGGAGCGCGTTGATGAAGGCTATATCCAGATCGATGGTGATTACATCGGTTATCAGCGTCGCGGCGACAAGCTGTATGAGCTGAAAGAGCAGGCAATTCTGCGTCAGCGCATCAACGTTGGCTACGTGTTCCAGAACTTCAATCTGTTCCCGCATCTGACGGTGCTGGAGAATCTGATTGAAGCGCCGATTGCGCATCGTCAACTGTCTCGCCGTGAAGCGATTGATCGTGCCGGTGAGCTGCTGGATGTGGTTGGCCTGCGTCACAAAGCCGATGCCTGGCCGCGCCATTTGTCGGGCGGCCAGCAGCAGCGTATCGCGATTGCGCGTGCCTTGATGCTCAATCCGCGCGTGATGCTGTTTGATGAACCGACGTCAGCGCTCGATCCCGAGCTGGTGGGTGAAGTGCTGGATGTGATCAAAAAACTGGCGCGTTCCGGCACCACGCTGGTGATTGTCACGCACGAAGTCGGTTTTGCGCGTGAAGTGGCGGACAACGTGGTGTTTATGGTCGATGGACGCATTGTTGAGCAGGGCAGCAGTAATCAGGTGCTGAATCAGCCGCGCCACGAGCGCACCAAACGTTTTCTGGCGCGGGTACTTTAATGGAAAGAGTGATTATTGCGGCGTTGCTGACAGTGATGTCAGGCGCGCCAGCCATCGCAGCAGAAACGCTGGATGCCAAAAACAACGAAACGCCGATCAATATAGCCGCGAATCCCCAGGCTATCGCGAAGATTCCGGCGGGTTTTCACTTTGTGAATCCGGGGTATTTGACCGTCGCCACCACGGCGATGAACTCGCCGCCGATCGGTTTATGGGCGTCGGATAATAAAACGCTGATCGGCAGCGATCCGGATATTGCGCGTCTGCTGGCGGACAGTTTGGGTTTAAAGCTGAAGCTGGTGCCAGCCGCCTGGGAAGATTGGCCGCTGGGTATTACCGCTGGACGGTATGACGTGGCGATGTTCAATATTGCCGTCACCGAAGAGCGCAAAAAGAAGTTCGATTTCGCCACTTATCGCGCGGATAACCACGCCTTTGCGGTGAAAACCAACAGCGCGATAACCGCGATTAAGGGCCGCGAAGATGTGGCGGGTAAGCGCATCATTGTGGGTTCGGGCACCAATCAGGAGCGGATTTTACTCAGCTGGGATGAGAAGAACCGCGCGCAGGGCTTAGCGCCGGTGCAGCCGATCTATCTCAACGATGATGCGGCGGCCACGCTGGCGCTGCTTTCGGGACGTGCGGATGCAACGTTTGGCCCTCAATCATTGGCAGCATGGAAAGTCGCTTCGCGCGGGCAGACCAAAATCGTCGGTCACGGCCCGTTCCGCGCCTGGGTGGCGGTGACCACTAAAAAAGGTAATGGATTGGATGTGGCACTGCAGCAGGCAATTAATGGCGCGATTGCCAGCGGCGAGTACAAACAAGTATTGGCACGCTGGGGCGAACAGGAAGAGGCGGTGGAAACCTCGCAGGTAAATCCGCCGGGGATTGTTTACCAGTAATTTTCTGTTCTGCTTAATTTTGCGAGAAAGCTCACGATGTGAAAGTTGTGGGCTTTTTTTATTTCATTGGGTTTTAGGTCGGCTCACATTAAATTTGCTATTGTTAGTTATGGCTTCCACTAATTAGACCAATGATCTCCCTAAAACATCATTCTGTTATTCGAAACGCTAATGTTTTAAAAATATTTTAGTGCCAGGATGCTTACGGTTTTGTGTGATGTGCATTCATTCAACGGAGGTAAGGGAATGCAGGAAAGAGGCAGCAGACTTGAAAGTCAGGTTAATGTACTTTTCACCGATGTGCCAGCGAACAAATCTAATGATGCGACTAAGCAAGATGTCGAGTCCAGAGGAGTTAAGGTGGAGTCGATAAACAGCGATTTGTATGAGGCGATAATGATACAAACTAAATGGCTGGTAGCAATGCAATTCATGACACTTGGGTTAGGACTTTTCCTCGCGAAACTGCTGTTTTAGTTAATATTTCGTGTGCCGGTCGCCATAAATGGCGACCCTGCAAAACAGCAGATTATATTTTGGCTTTTTTGATCCATACCTGCGCATCTGCGGGCGGCAGCGGGCGGGCGAAATGGTAGCCCTGAAACAGATGACAGCCTTTATCGCGCAGGTAGGTGAAATACTCCTCACTCTCGATGCCTTCAGCCAGCACATTCAGACCCATTTCACGCGATAACTCGATGGTTTTCTGCACCACAATCGCCGATGACTCATTTTTAAAAATCTGCATGATTAATGATTTATCAATCTTAATATCATCAATGGCAAAATCACTGATCGATTTAAGCGATGAATAGCCGACGCCAAAGTCATCAATCGCCCATTTAACACCTAATTGGCTAAAATGGCTGATTACGTCGCCAATACGCTTCTGGTCGTAGACAAAGGTGGTTTCAGTAATTTCAAACTTGAGGCGTTCGGGGCGGATTTTATAATGTGACAGCGATAACAAGGTATCCTGGGTGAAATCGCGGTGTATTAACTGCAGCGGACTGATGTTAACAGAAAACACCAAATCACTAAGGTGCTGACCGCGATCCCATTCGGCGATTTGCTGTAAGGTGTGTTCCATCACCCACTTGCCAATGTCGATAATCAAGCCACTTTTTTCGGCCACTGGAATAAACACTTCGGGTGAAATAAAGCCTTTAACAGGATGCTTCCAGCGCAGCAGGGCTTCAAATCCAATCAGCTTTTTATTGCTGTCGACTTGTGGCTGGTAATAGAGCTCCAGCTGATTCTTTTCGATGGCTTGTGAAAGTTCGCGTTTGATCAAATCGGTTTCGGAGTAGTTGCCGCGCAGCGTGAATGCCGTCAACAACAGCGCGATCATTGGCACTGCACAGTTGACGATATAAAAGCCGGATTCATGCGGAATATTGAGCTGAAACGCGCTATGTTGCCAGGTTAATCCGGTCGAGATAAAAAACAGATAAACCACCAGGCAGATTAACGGGAATATTTTACTTAAGTAAGGTGTTTGCTGGCGTAATACCAATGCTGAGCCGACGGTTAACGCCACCAGATAATTGTACTCTGAGTGTTTTTCTACTCTGTGGTCATTATCCAGCAGAAACAACAGCATTATGATCAGTAACAAAGCATGCACGATGATGTAGAGATGTTTGTTCAGCTTGTCACGGAATGCCGCAATGACAATATAAAATCCCATCGCGGTGCTCAGGCAATATAAGGCGGAAACACCATTTTCTCCCTTAATGAAATTCGTCACTACCATATAAAAACCCGCCAGGATGCTGGAAAATCCAGCAATGAGCAGAGTTAAGCGCAATTTTTTCTCTGGGTTATCACCCTGCAAAATGAAGGGTAAATCTTTTAGCATGGAATATCTGGAGCTAAAATAAGAAATCATCTGAGGTTCTCATTTTTTCTGTCATATTTATTAAATTGAATCGCATAATTATTCTAGATTCATGCATCGGGAAAGTCATAATTTTGTTTTCTCCGATCAAAGATTGTTCCTATCCAGTTCCCGGTAGGCGCGTTAGAATCAACGACCAACGGAAAAGCTTTCACAGAGCTTAAACTCACCTTCAACATACTGATTGCAATGAAAATACGATTCCTGTCTGCCAACGAGCTAAAGCTGGCCGAGGTGCGTACCATCCTTGAGCCGGTCGGTGTCGAAGTGCTTCCAATCGCACGCCGTATTGAAGAGATTCAGACTGAAAATGAGGTTGAACTGGTGCGCGACAAGCTCACCAAAGCGTTCTCTATTATTGGTCGTCCGCTGTTTGTCGAACACACCGGGCTCTATCTGGATGGCCTGAACGGCTTACCGGCCGGATTGACGCGCATCTTCTGGAGCCGCCTGAATGCCGAGCGCTTCACCAAACTGGTGAACGGTTTAGATAGCGCCTGCGTCACGGCAAAAACCGTGCTTGGCTATTGCGATGGGCAAAAAATGTATCAGTTCGAAGGCGAACTGCGCGGCACCATCGCCACCGAGCCTGCTGGTCCACGCGAATTTCAATGGGACTGCGTGTTTATCCCGGAAGGGCATACGCAAACCTTCGCCGAAATGGGCGAGCTGAAAAATGAGATTTCGATGCGTCGCCTGGCGCTGGATCGCTTCGCAACCTTTTTGAAAACATCGCGGGGATTGGCATGAAACCCGAGCTAAAACGCGCCTACGACGCCGGTAAACTGATCCTGTTCGCCGGTGCAGGCATTTCACGCAATCTTGGCCTGCCGGAATGGCATGAGCTGATTGCGCACCTGGCTAAAGAGCTGGGCTACGACCCGAAAATCTTCAATACCTACGGCACGCATCTGTCGCTGGCGGAGTATTACAAGCAGCGTAAAGGCTCGCTGGGACCGCTGCGCAGCTGGATGGATCGCGAATGGCATCGCCCGGATATTGACGTGCGCAGTTCTGAAATCCATACCATGATCACCCAAGGCAATTTCTCACGCATCTACACCACCAATTACGATCGCTGGCTTGAAATGGCGCATGAGGCGCACAACGTGCCTTACAGTAAAGTAGCGAACGCGGCAGATTTGGTGTCGTTGACTGAAGATAAGCGCCACATCATCAAACTGCATGGTGATTTCGACGACGATACGTCAATTGTGCTGGATGAAAGCAGCTACTTTGAACGCCTCTATTTTGATTCGCCGCTGGATATCAAACTCACGCACGACGTCATGGGCAACTCGGTATTGTTTGTGGGCTACAGCATCAGCGATTTCAATATTCGTCTGTTATTCTACCGCCTGACAAAAATGTGGGGCCGAACCGGCTTGGCCACCGCGCGTCCTAAATCGTACCTGTTCACCAACCGCAATAACCCGGTGGCAAAAGAGGTATTAGGGCAGTGGGGCATTGAGATGATCGTCTCGGAAGAGGACGATCCGCGCAAAGCGTTGGCGCTGTTCCTGGAAGAATTACTGGCTTAACAGCAGAAAGTGATTGCCTGGAAAAGTTTGATCAGAATATACTGTATATAAATACAGTTAATCGAGGTGCATCATGGCAGTCGAAACCAAATATGTTGTAGTCAGAAAGGGTGAAGAAAAGATGACGTTTGCCAATAAAAAAGACGCGGATGCCTGGGACAAAATGCTCGATATGGCAGACGCCTTTACCGATTGGCTACAGCAACATCAGCCAGAGTTGGGTGAAGCGCAGGCCGAAGCATTGGGTCTGCTGTTGGCTGAACAGAAAGACGCGGTGCAGCATATCCTGCGCACCAGCAAGCTGCCGGATATTGTAAAGGCAGAAGAGGTCGCGCCAACGCCTGAAGCCGCTGCGGAAACCGAGAGCGAAGCGGAAGCGGTAGCGCCGGAAAAGAAAGTCCGCGCGGTTAAAGCGGCCTAAGCCGTTTTGTCAGGTGCGCATTGATGCGCACCTGGTTACTCATCAATGTTTAATCTGGTAGCGCGTGCTGCGCCCGCCGCCGGGTAATTTCTCCAGACAACCTTTCGCCAGCAGTTCTGTCAGATGTCGCGTCGCCGTGGCTTTACTCACTTTCGCCACCTTCTGATACTGGCCGGCGCTGATACCTGCGTTAAATCCCTGTTCACCGCCATCCAGTAAGCGATTCAGCACGCGGGTTTGCTCCGCACTCAGCTCAGCAGCATTGTGCATTAACCAGAAGCGCGCTTTGTTTTGCGTGCGCGTGACGGTTTCCAGCGCGCGCTCAAGGCTGTCATTCAGCACATCACAAAACCACAGTAGCCAATCGGTGACGTCCATGGCGCCGCGCTGCGTCTGCTGCAGGATGCGGTAATAATCGGCACGTTGCGCCAGAATCGATGCGGACATGGCATACAAGCGGATGCTCTGGCTATCCGCCTGCGCCAGCGCCAAATCGGTCAGGGCGCGGGTGATGCGTCCATTACCGTCATCAAACGGGTGCAGCGTAACGAACCACAGATGGCACAGCGCGGCGCGCAACAGCGGGTCGAGCAGCGGATCCGCGCGGCTGTGATTAAACCACGCGATAAATTCCTCAAGCTGTGCCTCCAGCCCGGCGCGCGGCGGCGCTTCGAAATGTACTGTTGGCCGATCGATACGCCCCGAAACGACCTGCATCGGTTCATCGCCGCGCAACGCGCCAACATTTAGTCGCTTAATGGTCCATTCGCTTGCGGGGAATAACCAGCGATGCCACTGACATAAACGCGCCAACGTGAGTTCCTGATCGCGTTGCGTGATGGCATCCATCATCATGGTTGCCAAACCTTCGGAACGTTCGGAAACCGGGTAAGGCTGATCGAGCGAAACGCCTAAACGGCGGGCAAGGGACGATCGTACCGACTGCGCGTTGACGCGCTCATCTTCAATCGCTGAGGAAGAGAGGATATTGCTGAGCAACGTATCCAGCGTTTGTTGATCGCTGTTATCTTGCACGCTGGCGCGGCCCAGCAAGACGCCGCGCTGCTGCTGCAGCTGGCGCAGGCGCGGCAGTAATTTCTCTTCCTGCCAGCGAAACTGCGGCCAATCGGGCTGCTGCCAAATCCACATCATAAAGTCACTCCTGAATCGCATGAGCTGAATAGAACGGCTATTCGGCTCACATGGTGAGCTGAATAATAGTCTGTAATCGGCTCATTGACCAGCTGAGCTTGCAGGCATCTGGCGCTGAGCTAATGTCGGTGACCATCAATGGCAATCCACCGGAGTTTGGTACCTTGCCATCAAGTTCTACCGCCGCGCGCCGATAGAGTGTTCAAAGGGATGTACGCGCACAGGGAGTGGTTCTGAATACCGAAAAGTGTCAACTCCAGGAGCGCCATAATGGCCAAACACGCATCACCTAAGAAAACAATGAGCACCCGCACGCAGATGCTGCTGACGGGCGCCTTAACCATCACACTCGGCTTTGCCGTAACCATCGGCGTGCTGAGCTGGCAATCCAGTAACGAACAAAAGTCACTGGCCGAAAGCTATCTGCAGCAGATTGCACAAAGCCAGGCGCTGCAAATTCAGCATGAACTTAGCTACGCGCGCGATGTGGCGCATAACCTCGGCCACAGCTTGATCGCATTGCCAGCGGCGGGCATTCAGGACCGTAAAGTTGCTGATAAGCTGATGGAATCGGCGCTGCGCGATAATCCCGATTACCTGTCGATCTCGGTGATCTTCGAAGAGAACGCCTTCGACGGACGTGACGCGGAGTTCGCCACCCAAGCCAATGCGGCACCGAAAGGTCGCTACGCCTTCTTCGTCGATCGCGATCAAACCGGCAATTTTAACCTGCATCCGCTGACCTCGATCTTCACGCCAGGTCAGGGCGATTACTATCTGCTGCCGCAAAAAAGTCAGAAAGATATGCTGATTGAGCCTTACAGCTACGCCTACAACGGCGTGCCGACGCTGCTGACTTCGGTAGCGGCGCCGATTGTGAGCCAGGGCAAACTGTGGGGCGTGGTGACGTCCGATATTTCGCTGGCGTCGCTGCAGGAGAAGGTCAACAAAATCAAACCGTGGGATGGCAGCGGCTATGCGATGCTGCTCTCCAGCGCGGGTAATGTGGTCTCTTATCCGGATAAAAGCCAGACCAGCAAGCCGTGGAAAGGTGATACCCATAACTTCAGCAGCAGCGTGATGGAACATCATGATGCGTTGCTGGGTGAAGATGCGCTGGTGACATGGCAGCCGGTGGTGATTGGTAACAGCGATCAGAAATGGTATCTCGGCGTGGTTGCGCCGGTCAGCCAGGTGATGGCGGCGGCGCATCGTCAACTGATTAACGCAGTGATCCTGATGATCATCAGTATTCTGGTGGTGTGTACGCTGCTTGGCATGCTGTTCAGTCGCAAAGTGCTGAAGCCGATTGGTGGCGAACCGCTGGAAGCCGCGACCATCGCGCTGGCCGTCGCCGATGGCAAACTCGATAACGTCATCACGTTGAAAGGGCGCGATAACAGCAGCTTGTTCTATGCGCTGCATACCATGCAAAACCAGCTGCGCGATATCGTGGGACAGATTCAGGATGCCAGTTCGTCGGTGCGTCAGGGCGCGGGTGAAATCGCCAGCGGCAACCTCAATCTCGCCTCGCGTACCGAGCAGCAAGCTGCCGCGCTGGAGCAAACGGCCGCCAGCATGGAGCAGATCACTGCTACGGTGAAACACAACGCCACCAACGCGCATCAGGCGACAACGCTCACCGACAACGCCACGCACATTGCCAGCCGTGGTGAAACGCTGGTGGGCGAAGTGGTGCAAACCATGGCGCAAATTGACGACAGCGCGAAGAAAATTGGCGACATCACCGCCATCATCAATAGCATCGCCTTCCAGACCAATATTCTGGCGCTGAACGCCGCAGTAGAAGCGGCGCGTGCCGGAGAACAAGGACGCGGCTTTGCCGTGGTGGCGTCGGAAGTCCGTAATCTGGCCCAACGCAGCGCCAATGCGGTGAAAGATATCGGCGCGCTGATTGAAGAATCCACGCAGCGCGTCGGCAGCGGCGTGAAGCTGGTGCAGGATGCGGGCAAGACCATGCAGGAGATGACGCAGGCGGTGAATTCGGTGCGCACCATTATCGGTGAAATCGTGATCGCTTCCGATGAGCAGGCGCGCGGCATCAGTCAGGTGACCATCGCGGTGAACGAGATGGACAGCACCACGCAGCAGAACGCCGCGCTGGTGCAAGAGATGTCTGCCGCCGCCAGTTCGCTGGAAGATCAGGCCTCGCAGCTGGCGAACACCGTTGGGCGTTTCCAGCTGAGTTAATTGAGCCTTAGCTAAGAACGCGCTGAGCGTGGCACGCCGTTTTTCTCTGAATAACGGCTGCCTATCCACCAGGTGATCAGCGCCGCCAGGGCGATCGCGCCCAGCACGGCAAACGCACTGCGATAGGAATAGGCTGCGGCAATGTTTCCCGCTAACGCGGGACTCATTGCCGCGCCGACGCCCTGCATGAGCATGATAAAACCCTGACCCGCATTGGTATGTCCACTGCCCTCAAGCACCTTCACGATATAACCCGGCACCGCCACGCCCAGCAGACCCGCCGCTACGCCATCCAGAATCTGTACCGGAATCATGAAATAAGCGCCGTCAAAAGCGGAGGCAATCAACGCACGTAATGGCAGCACCAGCAGCGCCGCCGTGATCAGCACGGGGTAGCCAAAACGCGGTGCGTGACGTGCAGCATACAGCGCCATGGGAATCATCACACATTGTGAAATAACCACCGTGGCGGCAGCATAAAGTCCAGGGCTGATGGCTGCATTGTGCGCTGCCGCCACCCGCAGGCTCAGCATAGGTAACAGCGCGGCATTGCCAAGATGGAAGAGTAACAGCGTAACTCCCGTAATAATGACGGCAGGATTACGGGCAATCTGATAAAGACGCGGGACGTTGCTAATCGATTCGCTGCCAGAAAGCCCGCGCGCGGCAAGGTTATCGATGTCGTTATGGCGAATAGCCAGCACGGCTGCACCTGCGCACAGCGCCATCGTCGTCATGAGTACAAACACCGCACCCGTGCCCCACAACCACACTGAAGCACCCGCAATAATGGCGGCCGTCATATTTCCGCCGTGGTTGAAGGCTTCATTTCTCCCCATTTGATGGCTGAATCCTTGCGGACCGGCCAGGCCAAGGGTAATACCCGTCAACATCGGCGCGATGAGCGCGGCGGAAAGGCCAGTCACAATCTGCGATAAAACCACGATCCATCCCTGATGGAAATACCACAGCAGCAAGGTGGATAGGGTGATCAGGAGTGAACCGATGAGCAGCAACGATCGTTTATGGCGAGTAGCGTCTGTGGCTAAACCCGCCGGCAGGGTGGCAACCAGACCTGCAAGGCCACCGGCGGTCATCACCCAGCCAATATCTCCTGCATTCCAGTGGCGTTCTGTCAGAAATATGCCGAGAAAAGGCCCAAGACCATCTCGTACGTCAGCCATAAAAAAGTTAACCAGACACAGAGCCTGAAGCGAACGCAGTGGCATAGGAATCCTTAGCAAGTAATCGGAACGGGACGAACGTAATCATGGCAGGAAAACGGCAATTTTCCTGCTGTGATGGGCGTTAATTATGTTGCCGGGTACCAAACCGCTGCCGATACTGGCCGGGCGTGACGCCGGTGAGTTTGCGGAAAATTTTGCGGAAAGCGGAAGGGTCGCTGTAGCCGATCTCCCAGGCGATCTGATCGACCGAACGATTACTCAGCTCTAGCGCGTCGCGCGCTTTCATAATGCGTACCTGCTGCAAATAATCCGTTGGCCGCAGGCCGGTCGCTTTCTGGAAATGGCGCAGAAAAGTACGTGGCGTCATGCTTGCCAGCGCCGACATGCTCTCAATGCTGTGATGCTCGGCAACATGGGCATGAAGATGATGCTGCGCGCGCAGAATCTGGCTATCGCCGTGATCGAAATTGGGGATAAATGCCGAATAGGTGCTTTGCTCGCGTCGCGGCGGGTCGATCAGTAAAAAGCGTGAGGTCGCCAGCATGGTGCCGGTGCCGAGCACTTTTTCGATCAGCGTTAAACCCAAATCGGTCCACGCCAAAATCCCACCGGCGGTAATAATGTCGCCATCGTCAATCACCATATTTTCCACCGCGACGTCTACCGAAGGAAAACGCTCCGACAGCGTCTGCGCAAAGGCCCAGTGCGTGGTGGCGCGACGGTGATCGATTAGTCCGGTTTCGGCCAGCACAAAGGCACCGGCGCACACCGAACAGAGCGTTACGCCTGCGTCATAAAGCTCACTCATCCAGTCGGCGGGCACCTTCATGGGCACCATTTTCGCTGGCACCACCAGACTTGGCGGCGCAATCACGTGGCTCAGGCGATGTGCTGTATCGGGATGGCTATCCCAGACGCAAACCATGTGATCGCTGTGCGCATCAATCTGCCAATGTGAGACACGAATCGTCCGCTTGCGCTCTTCACCCGATATATTCTCGGCCCATTCCGCAGCAATCCTGAACATATCGGTTAAGCCATATATCGCCGCGAGTTGGCAATCGGGATAGATCACCAAGCCAATCTCCGCGACAACGCTGCTTTCGTCAGTTTTTATCATTTGTCAGTTACGGCCCTTAATGTGTCATATTTGACAATATTAGCCGCTGCCGCTTTCCATAACAATAAGCCCATCGAACGCAGACAATCACATACAGAGGACTTACTCATGAGCAACGGCATCATCACCACCCAAGACGGCACCAAAATCTTTTACAAAGACTGGGGCCCAAAAAACGCCCAACCGGTAGTGTTTCATCACGGCTGGCCGTTAAGCGCCGATGACTGGGATAACCAAATGTTGTTCTTCCTGGCACAAGGTTATCGCGTTATCGCCCACGACCGTCGCGGCCACGGACGTTCCGACCAAACCGATAGCGGCAATGATATGACCACATACGCCGCTGACGTGGCAGAACTGGCCAAAGCGCTGGACCTGCGCAACACCATCCATATCGGTCACTCTACCGGTGGCGGCGAAGTGGCGCGTTATGTGGCGCATGCCGAAAAAGGTCGCGTGGCGAAAGCGGTGTTGATGGGCGCCGTGCCACCAATCATGTTGCAAACCGCCGCCAATCCAGAAGGTTTGCCGAAAGAGGTGTTTGATGGTTTCCGCTCGGCGCTGGCCGCTAACCGCGCGCAGTTCTTTATCGATGTGCCAGCGGGGCCGTTCTACGGTTTTAACCGTCCGGGTGCGAAAGCGAGCCAGGGCTTGATCGATAACTGGTGGCGTCAGGGCATGGCGGGCGGCGCTAAGGCGCAGTACGACTGTATCGCTGCGTTCTCGGAAACCGATTTTACCGAAGATTTAAAAGCGATCACCGTGCCAGTATTGGTGCTGCATGGGGAAGACGATCAGGTGGTGCCGATTAATGATTCGGCGCATAAGGCGATTAAGCTGCTGAAACAGGGCACGCTGAAAACCTACCCAGGCTTGTCGCACGGTATGTTCGCGACGCATCCTGAGCAGATTAATCCTGATTTGTTGGCGTTTGCGAAAGCGTAAATTACCGAGTTCACGAATCGTAGCGGCGCAATTATTTGCGCGATAAATCGCGCCGCTACAGCATGTGCAATGTATGTTTACGCTAAGCCACCGGTGTAATGCCGGTTTCCCGGCTGTTCTCAGCCGGGAAACCCTGCTTAGCACGCAGCGCAATTCCCAACGCGACCAACAGCAATAGCAGAATCGCCCACGGAAAAGATTGGGAGCCGACATGTTCCAGCAACATTCCGCCGGTCAAACCGCCGAGGGCGATAGCGCTGTTCCAGGTGACGACATTCATGGAGAGCGCGACATCGGCATATTCACCGGCGGCATCTGCCAGAGCCGTTTGCAGCAGCGTCGCGGCACCGCCGAAGGTGAGTCCCCAAGCGGCTATGCCCGCATAGATCACGGCGGGTGTTGGCGTACTCAGACCAAAAATCACCGACACCGCAGCAAAGATGGAGAGTGACAGCAGCACCGCTTTGCGCAGATGCGTATCAATGATCTTGCCGGTAATGAATATTCCCCCCAATGCCGCCATACCAAAGATCAGCAGCACCACATCCACGCGATGCGCCAGACCGGCTGAAGCAATGAACGGTGCAATGTAGGTGTAGAGAATGTTATGCGCCAGCATCCAGGTCAGCACCACACCCAGCACGGCACCTACGCCGGGGAGGCGTAACACTGCGCCGAGCGGCATTTTTTGCGTAGCAGATTGGCCGGGATAGTTCGGCACGGCCAGCAAAATCCAGCCGATAAGAATGAGAGAGAGACCCGACATGGCGGCAAAAGTCAGACGCCATCCCAGCAACGAACCCATCCATGTGCCTGCCGGAACACCGAGTGAAAGAGCGATGGGCGTGCCCACCATGGCGAGCGCCAATGCGCGTCCCTGCAGCGATGGAACCACCATTCTTCGCGCATAGCCCGCAATCAGACTCCACGCCAAACCGGCTGACGCACCAGCAAAAAATCGCGCTATTAAGATGATGACAACGTCAGAAGAGACGGCGGTAAGAGTGTTAAATAGCAGAAACCCACACACGGTGCTCAGCAGCACAACCCGGCGCGACCAGCTTCGGGTCAGCAATGTGAGCGGAATCGCGGCCAGTAGCGAACCGGCTGCATAGGCGGTAACCCATTGACCGGCCAGCGAGGGGGAAATATTAAGCCCCTGACTGATTTGTGGTAGCAATCCCGCGGGTATGGTTTCAGTCAGGATGCAGATAAAACCTGCCATTGCGAGCGCCAAAAGCGCCAGGAGTGGCAGCCGTTGGGCTTCTTCGTGCTTAAACGTTGAATTCATTATTTAGCCTGCTCTTGATTTGCAACAGCGCCGCGAAGCGCCATGGATATATGTATCGATCGGTATTTATATTGCGGAGGCGAGCTGTGCGTTGTCAATGAATTCTGTATCGATTAGTATAAATGGCGGAGGATGTGATGATGAGAACAGGCAGACCAAGACAATTTGACCGGGATGAAGCGGTGATCAAAGCGATGCACCTTTTCTGGGAAAACGGCTATGAATCAACCTCGCTGGCGCAGCTCAAAGCCTCAATAGGCAAAGGCATCACCGCGCCAAGCTTCTACGCCGCGTTTGGATCGAAAGAGGCACTCTTTGCTGAAGCCGTGAACTGTTATTTGCAAACCCATGCTCAGGTCACGGAAGCTTTGTGGGATACCCGCGTGCCCGCTCGCCAGGCGCTGGAAACCGCGCTGCTCAACTCCGCCAGAATGCAGTACGATCCTGCGCATCCGCGTGGATGCATGGTTGCGCTAAGCGTGATGTCTTCCTGTTCTGAGGAAAATCGCCACGTGCTTAAACCGCTTGAAGCATCGCGCATGCGCACCCGTGAAGGGATAAAGCATTGCGTTGAAAGAGGGATCGGCAGCGGTGAGTTGCGGGATGAGGAGGAGACGCTTTCGCTGGCGGTCAGCTTCAACAGTTTTATGCTGGGGATATCAACGCTAGCGCGCGATGACGTTCCTCTCCACGAAGTTGAGCGCGGAATCGCACAGATGATGAGATTGTGGGATGCCTCGCGGGCACTCCCACAATCTTAAGTGCGTTACGGTTTGCGCTGCAGCGTAATGCGGGTCAACTCTGAGGGGCGGCCCAAACGCACCGCCATGCCAGGCCACAGCGCGGTGCCGTTGTTGACGTAGAGTTGCATGCCGTCGACCTGATACAAACCCGACACGAAACCCGCGTTGGGTTTGGCAAACAGGCGATCGAAGCCAACAATCAGGCCGCCGTGCGTGTGGCCGGACAGCTGCAAATCGATGTTTTTCAGTGCGTTTTGCCGGGCGTTGCGCGGCTGGTGGTCGAGCAAGATCACCGGAGCGTCTTCCGGCGCACCGGCCAGCGCCAGTTCCAAATTGGGGCCAACTGCGCCACGTCGTGCTGCTGACGTATCCGGCATGCCGGCGATCACCAGCTCGGCGTTATCGCGCTTAATCACCGTATGGCGATTGAGTAACGGCTCCAGACCTAGCGACGCCAGATGTGCGGTCCAGCGCTCCTGCTCAAAGAAATATTCGTGATTGCCGGTGATGGCGAAAACGCCATCGCGGGCGTGTAATCCGCGCAGCGGTTCGACGTCCGCACGACGGTTCTGCAGCGTACCGTCAATCACATCGCCGGTGACCAGAATCAGGTCGACGTCCAGCGTCATGGCTTTTTGCACCAGCGCGCGCGTCCATTTCTCATTAAAAAGTTTGGTGATGTGCATGTCCGTTAACTGCAACAGTTGATAGCCTTCGAATTCACGCGGAAGGTTGTCGATCTCAATGGTCACATCTTTGATCGGCGGAACGCGGATAGCCTGATAAACGCCAACCGTGGCCAGAATCAAGGCAAACGCCGCCGCCACATAACGCACCGCGGGTACGATTTCGAACGGATGGCGGAACAACAGTGAAACCAGCGCCACTACATCAATCACAAACTGCGTCAGCGCGAGGAATAAAACGGCGCTGAAACCCCAGTTGAACAGGATGACGATGGCGCGCGGCATTTCCGGCGAGAACATGCTGCCAGAGGTAAAACGGCTCACCAGCAGATATTGCGAAGCCAGCAACACCAGCAGAGAAAGGATGATTTTTAACAGCAAGGGCATGGCTAACGGGAACAAAAATCGGGCGATCACATACCAGCTCGGTATGCTGAAAATCAGATGGAACATCACTCACTTCCCTGGTTTAAGGGCGCTGATTTAGCGCAAAAATTTATCCGCAAAGAACATTACTACCGCCCTGTTGATAAAACCGCATCATCGAGTGATGCCTTCAGCCAGCGTGGCCATCAGCAATGCCCGACGAGATTCGAGTTCACTAATTTGGCGTTCAATATCCGCCAGTCGCTTATATTGCACAGCCTGAGTTTCCGGGCAAAATGCTGCCCCTTCGATCATGCGCATACAATCCGGAAAAGAGCAGATTTCGGCAATGCTGAAACCGGTATTGATGAGCCGTTGAATCTGGCGCACCTGGGTTATCGCCTGTGGCGGGAAAAAACGGTATCCATTGCAGGCACGTGTTGAAGTTAGCAGATGATGGCGATCGTAATGACGAATGGCGCGCACGCTCACGCCTGTCTCTCTTGCCAGCTCTCCAATTGATAACTGCATAAGTGACTCCCCATAAAGCGGCTTGACTCTGACATCAGTGTCAGGGTTCAGGATAGCCGGGAATCATTCATTTAAGGAGATTTTTATGCTGTTACTTTTTAAACGCACACTGTTTAGCGTCGTTCTCATGCTCTTTTCTGCCACGCTGTTCGCCGCTGAGAAGCAGTACACCATTACCGCGCCAGATGGCGTGAAGCTGGCAGTACAGGAATCAGGTAATCCTGATGGTTTACCTATTGTGTTTATTCATGGTTTGCTTGGCAGCCACTTAAACTGGGAAAAACAGATCAGTGATGCGCAGTTACAACAACGCTATCGGCTGATTACATTCGATATGCGTGGGCACGGTTTATCCGACAAGCCTGAACAAGAATCAGCTTACCGCGATGGGAAACGCTGGGCCGACGATCTCCGCGCAGTAATTAATCAAAGCCATGCCAATAAGCCGTTATTAGTCGGATGGTCATTGGGCGGGGCGGTGATCACCAACTATCTGGCGGCCTATGGTGACGGTAATATCAGTGGCGCTATCTACGTCGACGGCGTGGTAGAGCTCAATCCCACGTTGATTCCGGCGCATGAAGTATATGGCGCAATGACGGCAAGTGATTTGAAAACACATCTGGATGGCGAGCGGGCATTTCTGCAGCTGTGTTTTTACCAGCAACCGGACCGCACCACCTTTGAACGCCTGCTGGCCAACGCCGCGCTGGCTGCGTGGCCCATGCAAAGAGCGGTGCCCACCATGACCATTGCATTAGAAAAAGGAGTAAAAAATGTGCGTGTGCCGCTGCTGTTCATCTACGGTGAGCATGATGCATTGGTGAATCCTGCTGCATCTCTCGCCAGAGTAAAGCGTATCAATTCGCGCATTCAGACACAGATGTTTGCCGATTCTGGCCATGCGCCATTTATCGAAGAACCTGCGCGTTTTAATCGAACACTGGCAACTTTTGCTTCAGCTTTATAAAGTCTCAGGGCCGCCATCTTCGGCGGCCCTTATCCCGCGTTCACCACGGAGGATGCATGCAACGCCAGCAGCTGTTCGACTACATCAATCAGCACTATCAGGTAGAACCCGATTATCCGTGGAAAAAGCACAGTGAGTATGCAGTGCTGCGTCATCCGCGGCACCGCAAATGGTTTGCGCTGGTGTTCCCGCTGGAGAGTCACAAACTCGGTTTACCGGATGGGACGGTAATTGATGTGATGAACATCAAAGCGCGACCTGAACTGATTGGGTCGCTGCGCCAGTTGCCCGGCGTTTATCCGGCTTACCACATGAACAAAGAGCATTGGCTGAGCATCACGCTGGAGAACGGCTTGCCGGATAGCGAGATTCTGGCGTTGCTGGATGACAGCTTCAGTCTGACGTTTTAGCGCGCGAGCGGCGCGCAGGCATCATGCGCACTAACGTATTGTCTTTGAACAGATAATGGTGCGCCAGCGCGGCCACGGCATGAATGCCGATCAGCCAGTAACCGTAAGGCGCGAGGGTTTCATGCCAGTCCGCAATCATGTCGGCGAAATCCGGATCCGGATCGCCACTCACCGGCATCGGAATGCCAAAAATCCACCAGGTGCGGCCCATATAGAAGCGCGACAAAATGCCCAGCGTGGGTAAGACAATGAAAAACACGTAGATCGCCAGATGCATCAGATGCGCCAGGCCGGTTTGCCAGTGCGGCGGCTTGGGCAAAATCGCCGGGCTGCGATGGCGAAAACGCAGCAGGATGCGTGACAGCATAATCACCAGCACACAACTTCCTGCGCTGAAGTGACCAATAATCATGGCAAAGCCTTGCCACGAACCGCGCGTCGCCAGTCCACGAAATTCCATGGTGCAATACGCAGTGACGACCAACAGGAAGGTCAACCAGTGAAGAAAAATCTGCGATGGGGCGTATTTATTGCTCATTTTTAATCCGTAAAAAGGCCTGGCGGGACGGTTACTTTAATGGAAAATGCGCTGAATGAATTCATTATTTGACACATCAGCAACAGCGTTTTTACCTTTCCGCTTCTGTTGCCACCAACAATTGACTCAGCAAGGTTTTCAGCTGCGCTTGCTGCGCTGCATCCAGCGTTTCCAGCAGGCTATTTTGCGTTTGCGTGTGTACCAGCAGGGCTTGCTCGATCTTCGCTAATCCTTCTTCAGTCAGCGCCACCAGCATGCTGCGCTTATCGTCGGGATCGGCAACGCGCACAATCGACCCCACGTCTTCCAGCCGATTGAGGCGATTGGTCATCGCGCCCGATGTCACCAGCAATGATTTATACAGCTGGGTCGGCGATAAGCGATAGGGCGCACCCGCGCGCCGCAGCGTCGCCAGCACATCAAATTCGCCATCGCGAAATCCAAACGGTGCCAGCGCTTCAGCGCGCGTTTTCGCCAGATGTTTCATGATACGCAGCATGCGACCAAATACCGCCATCGACGATGCATCCAGCTCCGGCATCGCGCTGGCCCACTGTTCAACTACAAAATCGACGTGATCGGTCAAATTGATTTCTCCAGATGCTGTTGTTGCCTGTTTGCACAATCCGTAGCGGCGCGATTCATCGCGCAATAAATTGCGCCGCTACGGATTGTGCGGTGATTAATATTCGCCATCTCATCCTCATTTGTTGCTTTGTGCGCATGGGCTGTTGCTGCTGCGAAAATTATCTTAACGTTAAGATAATTTTAATGAGCATGGAGATGCAAAGTGAATCGTACTTTACCTGCGGTTGGGATGTTTGCCTTACTGGTTTTTGTTATCGCACTGAATTTGCGGCCGATGATGGCGGCGATGGGACCGCTGTTTCCACTCCTGCAGCGCGACGCGCAGCTCAGCGCCACGCAGCTTAGCCTGCTGACCACGTTGCCGGTCATCATGATGGGATTGGCGGCGCTGGCCGGGCCGCTGCTGTTGCGCCGGCTCGGCGAAGTACGCGGTATCGCTGCCGGATTGCTGTTGCTGGCGCTGGCGAGCGTCGCGCGTGGGTTCGAGCAATCTGCCATAGCGTTGATTACCAGCGCGCTGGTGGCGGGGTGCGGTATCGGATTGATTCAGGCCTTAATGCCAGCGCAGATCAAACGTCACTTTGGTGCGAAAGCAGGCACGCTGATGGCGCTGTTCACCACCGGGATTATGGCGGGCGCAGCGATTGCTGCCGCCAGCGCCGCACCATTGGCGAAATCGCAAGGTTTAGCGTTAACGCTGGCAATTCCTGTTGTCCCCGCAGTCATCGCGCTGTTGCTGTGGTTGACGTTTTCACGCGGCGTAACGCCAATGCAAAGCAGCCAGGCTCCACGCACTGCTCGCTCACCGCGAGCCTGGCTGTTGATGATCTTCTTTGGCATTGGCACCGGCGCGTACACCTTGGTGCTGGCGTGGCTGCCGCCATTTTACATGCAGCACGGCTGGCAACCTGAACAAAGTGGCTATGTGCTGGGCGCGCTCACGCTGACGGAAGTTGCCGCGGGTTTTGTGCTGTCGGCGTTGATCCATCGCTTCCGCGATCGTCGCCGTCCGTTGCTGGTGGTGTTAACTTTGATTCTGCTGGGCTTGATCAGTCTGCTGTGGCTTGGCGGGGCGCAGGCGTGGCTGCCTACATTGCTGCTCGGATTAGGCATCGGCGCGCTGTTCCCGCTCTCGCTGATCGTCACGCTCGATCACGCGCGCACGCCGGAAGAAGCGGGCGCATTGCTCTCCTTCGTGCAGGGCGGCGGTTATTTGCTGGCGGCGTTGATGCCGCTGATCGCTGGCATCGTGCGTGACCGCGCCGCCTCGCTGGATAGTGCGTGGATAATCATGAGCGTGGGCATTGTGTTGCTGATGGTGATGGCGCTGCGGTTTAAAACGCAGCGATAAACGCACGGCACAGAATGTGATAAAACGTGGGGCAATTTTTAACGCAGGGTCGTCATTTATGACGGCCTGGCAAACCAGGGAGCAACCATGTCGCCACAAGTGGGAATCGGCGTTTTAGTTTTCCGCGATGGAAAACTGTTATTAGGGCAACGCAAAGGCAGCCACGGCGCGGGCGACTGGTCTGCGCCGGGCGGGCATCTGGAGTTTGGCGAATCGCCGGAAGCCTGCGCGCGTCGCGAAGTGCTGGAAGAAACCGGCTTACAGCTTGGTAAACTGCAAAACGGCGCGTTCGTTAGCGAAGTGTTTCCCGAGGTCAATAAGCACTACATTACGCTACTAATGGTGGCGCAGGACGCAATCGGTGAACCACAACTGATGGAGCCTGAAAAGTGCCACGGCTGGCAATGGTTCGCACCAGACAATCTGCCGCAACCGCTGTTTGCGCCGCTGCGCACATGGATGGCACGCGACGGATTGGCGGCGTTACAGGCGTTGGCAAAATCGACTTAGAGCACCAGTTTCATCACCGTAACATCTTCATCAGCAATCACGCGCTGCTCTACATCCTGCCAGCCGAAGCGGCGATAGAGCGCTTGTTGAGCCGGCGTATACAGCCACAACGCGGTGATCTCACGCTGACGCGCTTCGGTAATTAAGCGCGTTACCAAGTTACTCGCCAACCCTTTTCCACGATGTGCTGCGGCAGTAATGACTTCGCCGAGCCAAAACTCGCGCTCGGCGATATCGTGCAGTTCGTAATGGATAATGCTGGCGGTCGCCATTAATTCGCCGTCGCTTGTGGTGGCCACCAGCGTCAGCGTTTTGGCCTCGGCGGCATTGCGCGCCTGTAAACGCTGCTCAATCACTGCCGCATCGCGCTAGTTGGGGAAATCCGACCATTCGCGATGCAGCATTTGCGTCACCGCATCCAAAAACTGAGGCTGTTGCGCCAGCAGGCTGATGTGCATTCCGATTCCTCAAAGGTGACAGGCGAGAGTGACAACATAGCGATTAGTGATTGATATTGCCAAGTAAACTGCGTTCGATAATAGCGCCGGGCATCATCTGCTGAATACCTTGCTCCAGCATATCGCCCGCATGTTGCAATGCTTCGAGTGGCATCGCCGGTAATCGCTCCAGCACAAACCACATCTGCGTTTGCTCAATACTGAGACGCGTGCGCACACCTTGTCGCCAGTTCCAGCGACGACAAGTTACGCCTGCGTCATCCCGCCACACCACTTCGCCAGGTTCGGGAGATTCATGGCTCAATACGCCTTCTTTATAGACATCGAAGGGTTCGCTGCCATCGGCGCGCGTCAGCCGCGGGTTCCCCACGTAAGCGGCCACATTCTCACCACCAACCGGAATGGCGAAACGAATGCTCACCGCATTGTAGAGATCCACGATTGGATCGATGGCTGCCATTGATCCGTCGCGCTGCACGCGCTTGCGCAAGGCATCTGCCGAACAGGGCGTACGTTTCGGTTTGGCACCAAAATGTTTGAACATTTCCGCCCATTGCGTCAGATGTGCTTCTGCCCACGGAAAATCATCCTGCAGCACATCGCGACAAGATTGCGCTAAAGCTTCTTCACCAACTTGCGGACGCAACACTGGCGCAGCCTGAACTAAAATGCTGAGCGCGGTAAAGTCTGGCGCTAAAGCAGAAACGGAAGGATCGATTGACGGGCGAAAGGCGAACATAACATAATCCTGTAATGACTAATTTATTCCATAATAGTGACCGATGAAGACGAAAGTCAATAAATTGACCGAAACAGGTTCTGATATCGACTATGTCAGTGCCGCCGTTTCAGCCAGTGTCAAAAGTTTCCGCCAACAGCAAAAACTGTCGCTGGATGAGCTCTCGCGCCGTGCCGGCGTCAGTAAAGGCATGTTAGTTGAGATTGAAAAAGGCAGCGCGAACCCCAGCATCGCCATTTTGTGCAAAGTGGCGGCAGCGTTAGGAATATCGGTGGCCGATATTGTGAATGTCACCGCCGATCCGCTGGCGCATCTGGTTGCTGAAGAGGACATTCCAATACTTTGGCAAGGTGACAAGGGCGGAACGGCGCGTTTGCTGGCGGGCACGCAAGGCCCGGATATGATCGAGCTATGGCGTTGGGAGATGTTCCCCGGCGAACAGTTCGCCTCGCCGGGCCATCCGCAGCGCACTTACGAACTGCTGCATGTCGAGCAAGGTGAACTTACGTTGACGGTTGATGAACAGCAGTTGCAGGTGCCGCTCGGCAATTCAGCGGTGGCGAAAACCGCCGCACCGCACAGTTATGCGAACCTCGGCGAAGTGCCGCTGGTTTTCACCATGGCAGTCGCCGAAATTCACAGTTAACCCACTTCGTTCGCCAGCACCACCGCATCTTCGCCAGCTGGAATGCGCATCGGAGCATGCGGATCGGTCGCCGCACGCCACACCGCTTCCGCCACATCCAGCGCCTTGGTGTGCTGCATCGTGCTGAAAACGCCATCTAATAGCGGCTGATACGGCTCAAGCTGCGTGTTCTCCATGCGCGGCGAATCGCGCCTGACCACGCTTGTGCAGTTGGTGATGGATGAGTGCCGCGCACAGCGTCCGGCGCGTCATGTGGTACTGGAACGCTTGCTAGAGCTGCTGTTAATCGAAGCGCTGCGATCAATGCCGATCTGCAATGCGTGTCCGGGCGTGATGAGCGGTTAGCTGACGAACGGCTGGCGGCGGCAATCCGCGCCATTCATGCCAATCCTGCGCACAGCTGGACGATGGCCGAACTGGCGAAAGCCGCCGCGCTGTCACGTTCCTCTTTCTTTGTGCGTTTTCGTGAAGCGGTTGGCGTGGCGCCGATGGTCTACCTGCTGACGTGGCGCATGGCGCTGGCGAAAAATCTGCTGCGCGGCAAAAGCATGGCGGTGGCTGAAGTAGCAGAGCGCGTCGGCTATCGTTCCGCCAGCGCCTTCAGCGTGGCATTCAGTCGCTACGTCGGCCAGCCGCCAGCGTGGTACGCCGCCGAAGAGGATGTTTAGCGATAAAGCTTCAAATTGCCGGTTAAACGGGTAATTTTTTTCTTTGGACCGATCAAACCGAGCGCCACCAACTCAATCTGATCGCTGTGCGCGTCAGCAATACGCTCGCCATACTCTTCGTACGTTTTGCAGGATTGCGCCAGCGGCGCGTAGATGACGCCGGGATAATCAACGCCATCCTGGCTTTGCTGATTCGGCCCCACCAAATTTCCTGGTAATTTGCCAAAACTAATGCCGATAATGCTGGCAGCTTTCATTGCCAATCCGGCGGGCAGTTGCTGACAATCAAGATGGTGCAGCGATGGGTGTTTGCGTCGAAATCCATGTTGAGTATTTCACCTTGAGTGGGAATGCAAAAGTAAGCGATCGCTGGAGTATAAATTCCGCACATTTTGTAGCGGCGCGATTTATCGCGCAGTTGGAGATGCAGAGTATGTTTGTACTGCAGGAATTAAAGGGATTAGCGGCCTGGCATTTGGCTGAATAAAAGATTCGAATAAATCACAATGAATTCATGAGAGTTTTATTAAATCCCATATAGTTTACTTGATGTTTCAATATCATCATCTTTACGACTATTAGATCCGGGTAATTATAAAATCACCCTGGCTTAATTCCTAAATCCTTTCTCCCACCTCACAAATCCTTAACTCAAACTGGACGCTTGCCAGCTAAAGCGTAGATACTCATTTCACCCGATTTCAAACATTAAAAAGCTGAAACAAAATAATTCAATTAGTTAAACAAACCTAAAGCGTAGCGGTAATAATCCGTGCGCGTATTGTCTTTTCTCTGTTGAGGAAAACATTGTGTTTAAATTAAATCCGGTGTTACTAAGCCTTGTGGCTGCGCAAGGCGTGATGTTCCCTGTGTTGCCGACAACGGCAGCGATATTAAAGCCTTATACGCCTGAAATTAATGACAATAAGGTTGGTGCTTACTGTTTATGTAATGGCAGCACGCAAACGCTGAGCGGATTGCCGCAGTTCGCGCCGGGTGAAAACGGTACGGGCAGCGTAACGATTGGTGAGTTGCGCAATATTGGGCGAATTATCAATGACAACGTGATTGGCGCGGCGCGGCTGCAAATCGGTGCGCAGAATTACGCTATTGGCATCCCCAATTACGAAGAAAATACCTACACCACCTATCAGGTATTTAATACTGCAGAACTGGTTGATTTACCTGCTGTAGGTCTGGATACCGTCGTGCCAGATTATTTTGATGTAAACGACAAACAATATATCAACGCGCGTGTCGCTTCCGTCAGTAATGGCACGCTGAATATCGATATTGGCAAGCATAACGCGGCGGCGACGTCCTCCAGTAATAGCTGGTCGATGGCGGCTAAGCAAAGCCAGTTATTTACCGCCAGCAAAAAAGGCAATTTGAACTGGAATTCCAATAACCGTATCGCCTTCACCGCCGGCACCACGCCGTACGGTGGCGATCGCTTGGCTTACGATGTCGGCAACGTGGTGGAATACGCGGGTGTATTCACCGTCAATACACTGGATGGCGGCACTAAAACGTTCAACGTCACTAATCTCAATGAACTGCGCAATTACAACGACTGGCTGATCGATCAGCTCTCCAACGCCAACCTCAGCACCGAAAGTTACAACACAGAATTCAATAAGGCCTACGCGCTGCGCGAAGGACGCGTGGTGTATCGCATGAGCACCAACAACTTCGATGATGAAGTGGCGCTACCGATATTCGATCAGGTGGTGCTTAGCGCCGATGGTCCGAAGGCAACAGTGAAAATCAATCGCGGCAAAACGCTGGAAGTGGTGAACAGCAACAGCGCGGTGATGCGTGCCAGCAACGGGGCGAAGGCGATAGTCGATGGCAAACTCGCCAGCACCGGTTCTGGCCTCGAGTTGCTTAGCGGCGCGCGCGGCTTCAACAACGGCGTTATTAACGCCGGTTTTCTTAATAACGCCAATGGCAAAGGCGTCGATAGCAGCACGGTTGGCGCGGGCGGCAGCGCGGTCGACGTCAGTTATGAAAGTCGCTTTATCAATCGTGGCGTGATCAACCTGCAACCCGGCGCGGGCTTCAGTACCGGCATCAATGCCTACAACAGCAAAGTGGTTAACCACGGCAACATCAACGTTGGCGTCAGCGATGTCAGCAGCGGCGGCACGGCGGCGGGCGTCTTGCTGAGCAGCGATGGCAAAGGCGGTTTCGTTAACGCCAAAGACGGCCTCATCTACATCGGGCGCACACCGCAAAATCGCAAAAATGATCCCACCGAAGATGTCGCCGTCAATCTAAGTGGCGGCGCCAGCGGCATCTATCAATTCCTTGATTCCAAAGCCGTGAATAATGGCCACATCGTTATTGGATCCAAAGTGCAAAACGCGGCAGGGATGAAGGTGGAACTCGCGCCTCACGCGGTCACGCTGAACAATGGCGTCATCGACGTTAACGGCAAGGCGCAAGTTCAACCCGCCGAGAACGTTGGCATGTTGGTGCTCGATTCGGGCAGCCTCGGCAAGGTTGGCAATATCGGCACCATCAATGTCAACGGCTACAACAGCACTGGCCTAAAAGTCTTCGCGCGCGATGGCAATGACTCCGTGGCATTTTCCAGCGGCGCGATCAGCGTGCCTGGCGATGGCGATCGGTTTGTTAATTCCTTTAACACGGCGGTATGGGTGAAGGGCGATCCGGGCGGCACGGCTTACGCGAAACTGACCGGACCGATCCGGCTCGGCGGAAGCTCGAATATTGGTATTCGTGCCGAAGGGCTTGCGGTGGTTGATGTCAGCGCTAATGCGGTGCCGCTATCCGTGCCTGATCCCAACGTGTATACCGCACGGCATATCAGTTTTTACACCCTTGGCCCCAACGCCAGAATCAACTTGCCCGCCAACGGCAGCTACAGCGCAACCGTGCCGTACGGCAATATTTTCCGCGTTGCAGATGGGGCAGATTTTGACGGCACCGGCCGCACGCTTTCCATGAACAACTCGTTCTCCACGGGCGTGTACGGCAGCGGTGAGTTCACCGACGTCAACACCAATGGCGCGACCTTCAACGTTGCCGGCAATTACGCGCGTGCTATTGAGATCAGTGATGGCGCGCACGCCACCATTGATGCGGCGACCCGCATCAGGCTGCTCAGCAATGGCGCGACCGGCGCGGTGGCGGATGGCAATAAATTCACCCTGACAGGCGACCCGATCAATCCGCAAACCCAGTTCAATCCCGATACGCTGCTGGTCAACCATGCGGCGCTCAGCGGCGTTGCTGATAATCAACAGGCGCTGGTTGTCACGAATCACGCCCAGTTGATCAATACCGGCGATATCACCTTAGGCGGTCAGAGCACCAACGGTATTTATGCGCAAAATGGTGCCTTTGCCTTCAACCGTGGCGATGTCACCGTGACGCGCAGCAGCACCGGCCTGTATGCGTATGGCAATCCCGAATACACCGATGGCGTAACGCCGACGGAAGTTATCAATATTGGTTTGCTCAATGTGTATAACCTGGATGCCGAGAGTTTCTCACCCAGCAGAGGATTGATCTCCTATCATGAGCTGGCGCGCTTCTATCAAAACGGCACCATCAATTTGTTTGGCTCAAACGCGCTGGCGGGCGCGGTGTTTGCCGGTGGACTGCTTGATTTAGGTGATGGCAATCGCGTGGTGTTCCACGACAGGAACCAATACGGTTTTCGCGCGGCGGATCCCGGCACGCGTTTGATCAGCCACGGCGGCAGCATTGATGTCAGCACTGAAAACTCAAGGCTATACGAGATTGTCAACGGCGCGTGGCTGTATGCCGAAACGCCAGGCAATGTAACGCTCAGCGGGGAAAACAGCACTGGCATGGAGGTGAGCGGATACGACGCGATGGTTTCCCGCACCGACAATTACACCGTGACCGGCAAAAATGCCACCGTGATGCGCGTCAGCGGCAGCGCTGAGGGCGTGATCACCAGCGGCATTGCCCTGAATGGCGAAAGCGGCACTGCGGCGGTGGTCGGCGGCGATGAGTCGGAAATCTACGCCGCCTCGCGAATCACCGGTAACGGCAGCAATAGCACCGCTTTTGATGTGAGCGGTGGCGCACGGTTGTTTAATCAGTATCAAGGCGTCGTCGATCTCACCGGACCAAACAGCACAGGCGCGCGCGTGCATGACGGCGGTAACTTCATTAACCGTGGCAGCATGCGTATCGCGTCGGGTATCGGTGTGGACGTCAGCAGCGGCTACGGTCAATACGTACCGGTGGACAGTTCCCTGCGCGTTGATGAGGGCACCGCAGCGTTACGCGTTGGCAACGGCGGCTGGCTGAAAATCTACGGCGACGGGCAGGGCGCGAGCAATATTTATGCGATGGGCAAAGCCGATGGCTTGTTGCTGGATCATGGCGCGCAGGGCTTGGAAGCCAACGACATCATCCTCGGCGCTTATGGCAGCGGCAGCGTAATCAACAACCGCGCGGAAACCAGCAATATCTCGCTGGATAACGTGATGCTCGATGTGAGCGGCGGCAACGGCGTGCGTTCGGCGACCTCGTTCGATCCCAATGGTCGCGCGTTGATTAACGTCAGCGGCGGCGCTACCGGTTATCGCTTCGAAAATGCCGATGGCTCAACCACCAGCAACGATCTGGTGATCGGCAAGGATTACGCCATTCTGGTTTCCGGCCAGGGTACCGGCGTTCGCGCTAACACCAGCGGCAAAGTGATTTCGCAGGGCTCAATTGGCATTCGCGATTTCAACGGCGGTTCGGCGATCGTCACCAGCACCGCCAGCCAGGTGATCAATCAGGGTTCGATTGCCTCACTCAGCCGCGTCTCTCCGCTGATCGATCTGCGCGGTGGCGATACGGTATTTATCAACCAGGGCACCATCTCCGCGCCGTTCCCGGATCAGGTCGTCGTAGCCGGAGGCGCAGGCAATGATGTGATCGCGCTGCTCGATGGCGCGGTGGTCGGCGATGTGAATACCGGCAGCGGCAGCGATGAACTGGTGGTGACCGGCGGCACGCTGAACGGCAGCCTGACGATGGGCAATGGTGCGGCGAATCAGGCAACGGTGCAGAGAGTCAGCCTGGCCGATACCCGTCACATCACCACCGAAAACGGCGCTGGCAGCACGCTCAATCTCAGCGAACTGACGGCGCGCGGCGGCTCGTTTACCCGCGATGATGTCAGCAAAGGCACCAACCTCGGCGCGGGCTGGAGCACGCTCAACTTCTTCGCCACCCAGTGGACGCTAACCGACAACATCAAGCTAGCGCACAGCACCATCAATATCGACGCCGGCAGTACGCTGTTTGCCGGTGATAACGTCAATCCGCTGCTGCAAGGCGCGACCGATGATTCGCTGGTGGTAAATAACGCCGGTACGCTGGATCTCACTAACGGCGGCAACGCGGCGGCGAATGTTTTAACCATTGATGGCCAACTGGCATCGGCGGGCGGCAGCCTGAAACTCAACTCTACCGCCACGCAGAGCGACAACCTGCGCGTAAACGGCAATGTGTCGGGCACCACCTTGATCGACGATACGCTGATCGGCGGCCCGCAGCTGGATAGCAATCGCGATGGCGTGATTGCCGCCAGCGAAGGTGTGTCGCTGGCGCAGGTAACCGGCAGCGCCAGCGCATCCAGTTTTGTGCTCAAGAGCGGCTATGTGGCGTCCGGGCCGTGGCAATATGGTTTGGCCAGCTTCGCGCCGGGCAGTTCAGCATCCGGTGCGTGGGATTATCGACTCGCTAACACCTTTGTCTGTGAAGACGGTTCGCTGTGCCAGCCACAAGCGGGCAGCAATCAGCGTGCCGCGCGGCTGGCCGTGACGCCGCAGGTGCCGTCCTACATCTCCGCGCCGGTGGGTTTGGCGTATTACTCGCTGGCGGTGACCGACGATCTGCATAAACGTCTTGGCGAACTGCGTCAGCAGCAAACCGCATCCGATGCCGTGGGCGGCGAGATGTTTATCCGCTATCTCGGCTCCAACCTGAAGTATCAAAGCAATCGCGGTTTGGCCGATTACGGCTATGACTTCGATCTGGATTACAGCGCGGTACAGCTGGGCGGCAACGTACTGCGCGCCGACGGCCCACAAGACAGCTTGCGCGGCGGCGTGGCCTACACGCGTGGCAACACGCGCATTCGTCCTCATGCAGCCGACGGTTACAGCTCCACCAGTTTCGACAGCGATAGCATTTCGCTGTACGGCACCTGGCTGCGCGACAGCGGATTCTACCTCGATGGCTCGCTGAGTTGGGGTTGGTATCGCGGTGAAACCGACATCGCCCGGCAGAAAGAGGTGGCAACACCGAAAGGCAAAGGCTGGACGGCGTCGGTGGAATCGGGCTATCCGTTCACCTTCGCCAACGGCGTGCGCCTTGAACCGCAGGCGCAAATCACCTGGCTGCAGATGAAGATGGACAGCTTCACCGATCAAGATCGTACGCGTGTGTCGTACAACGATTACGATCAAACCATCGGACGACTCGGCGCGCGCCTCGATCGCACCTGGCTGGATACCAGCCAGAACGCCTATACGCCGTACGTTCGCGCCAACTACTACAAAGGCTGGGGCGGCACCGCGAAAACCAAAATCGGTGCGGCGGATACTGAAGGCAGTCAAATCTTCGAAAGTGGCAAGTTTGGGCAGATGTGGGACGTTGGTTTAGGCGGCAGCGCCACGCTGAATAACGACGTTGCGCTGTATGCCGAAGCCGATTACCGCAAAGAGATCGACGGCAACGGCGCCAAAGGCTGGCGCTATAACGCGGGCGTGAGGTGGTCGTTTTAAAATTCAGCCTGTCCATCGCGCATGCTGAACTCTTCAGCATGCGCGATACGCCTTATGCTGGTGTGCGTCAAGATAAGTTGTTTTCAATCCCTCAAGGATGAGGGGTTAGAGGCGACTTAATGCCTGGGGACCAAAATCATTAGCCGTGCACTTGCTGCGTGCGCCGATCTCTTACCGTGACATACAAAAACGCCAGCACGAACAGCGCCGCGTAGATCACCACAATGGTTGGGCCCGGCGCGCTGTCGAGGAAGAACGAGGCGTACACGCCGCTGAAACCTGTCACCACCGCAATGCCAATCGCCAGCAACATCACCTGCACGAAACGACGTGCCAGCAGTAAAGCGATAGCGCCAGGCGCGATCAGCATGGAAATTGACAAAATCACGCCCACCGATTTCAGCGCAGCGACGATGGTTAACGAGATTAAACACAACAAGCCGTAATGCATCAGTTTGCCGTTGATGCCGCAGGCGCGCGCCTGATTGGGATCGAACGCGTGCAGCAGTAAATCTCGCCATTTGATGCCAATCAACAGGCTAACAATCAGCGCGATAGCCGATGTCTGGATAATATCCGCCAGGCTGATGCCCAACATATCGCCGAACAAGATGTGGTCGAGATGCACTTCGGGCTGCAATTTCAGATACAGCACCAAACCGGCGCCAAACATGCCGGAGAAGACGATGCCCATTACCGTATCGGGTTTGATGCGGCTGTTCTCACTGATGTAGCCGGTAGCGACGGCGCACACCATGCCTGCGACAAACGCGCCGATGGCGTACGGCAAACCAATCAGCCAGGCGATCACCACGCCAGGAAATACCGCGTGGCTCATCGCATCACCGAGCAATGACCAACCTTTCAGCACCAGAAACGCCGACAGCATCGCGCACGGCAGCGACAGTACCAAGGTGGTGATCAGCGCCATGTTCATAAATTCGAACTGGAACGGACTCAACAATAATTCAGCCATTTACGCCGTCCTCCATGGTCTGACGCGCACGGCGTCGCGAAGCCAGCACGCCATGTTTTGGCGCGAAGACAAAGGCCACTAAAAAGACCAGCGTTTGCGCGACCACAATCACGCCGCCGGTCGCGCCATCGAGGAAGTAGCTGCTCCATGCGCCGAGGAAACTGGTGACGCTGCCGATGGTCACGGCGATCAGCAACAGGCGCGGAAAACGATCGGTCAACAGATAGGCGGTGGCGCCGGGCGTCACCACCAGACAAATCACCATAAAGGCACCGACGGTTTGCAGCGCGGCGACGGTGGACGCCGAGAGCAGGGCAAAGAACAGGATCTTCAGTCGCAGCGTATTCAAACCGAGCGAGCGCGCGTGGCTCTCGTCGAAGAAGGTCACCATCAGGTCTTTCCACTTCAGCAGCAGAATGGTCAGGGTGATAAAGCCAATCGCACCGAGCTGCCAGATATCGGCGGGCGCGACCGACAAAATATTGCCCAGCACGATGGTTTGAATATTCACCGACGTGGGATTGAGTGAAACCAGAAACAGGCCGATGCCGAAAAACGACGAGAAGATCAGGCCGATAATGGCATCTTCTTTTAAGCGTGTGCGCTGATTGAGAAACAGCATGCTGCCCGCCGCCAGCCCGCCGGAGAGAAACGCGCCGAGGGAAAAGGGCAGTCCGAGCATGTACGCGCCCGCCACGCCGGGCACAATTGAGTGCGACAGCGCATCACCGATCAGTGACCAGCCTTTCAGCATCAGGAAGCAGGAGAGAAAGGCGCAAATCGCGCCGACCAGCGCTGCGATCCACATCGCATTCAGCATGTATTGATAGCCAAACGGTTCAATAATCCACGACATGGTTCGCTCCCCGGTCAGGATTTTTGTCTTTCATCAGCTGCATTAACACCGCGTTACGCTCATGCAGCGCGCCATCAAAGGTCTGCGCCAGATTATCGGCGGTGAAGGTGTCATGCAGCAGGCCGCTCGCCAGCACGGTATTTTTTACCAGCACGCAGCGATCGCAGAAATCAGGGATGGCGTTGAGATCGTGAGTGGAAACCAGCATGGTGCGGCCTTCGTCGCGCAGCTCTTTTAGCAGGGCGATGATCGCGGCTTCGGTTTTGACGTCCACGCCGGTAAACGGCTCATCCAGCAGGATAATCTGACCACTTTGTGCCAGCGCGCGTGCCAGAAAAACGCGTTTTTTCTGCCCCCCCGACAGCTCGCCAATCTGACGGTGGCGATAAGCGCTCATGCCCACGCGCTCCAGCGCTTGATCAACGCTGAGTTTATCGGCGGCACGCGGAATACGCAGCATGCCCATATAGCCGTAACGGCCCATCATCACCACATCTTCCACCAGCACCGGGAAGCTCCAGTCCACTTCCTCGGACTGCGGAACATAGGAAACGATGTTGTGTTTGAGGGCCTTATTGGCCGGTAAACCCGCTAGCGTTACCGCGCCCGAGGAGAGCGGCACAAATCCCATGATCGCTTTGAACAGTGTGGATTTGCCGGAGCCGTTAACGCCAATCAACGCGGTAATGCTGCCTGCGGGCACGCTGAAAGAGGCTTTACGCAGCGCCGTGTGGCCGTTGCGGTAGGTAACACCCACATTCTCGACGATTAATCCTGCGGCTGGGTTCATTTCTGACTTCCTTCTGTGATGCCTTTCACCACGGTTTCGGTGGTGACGCGCAGCAGATCCAGATAGGTCGGCACCGGGCCATCGCTGTTGCTCAGCGAATCGACGTACAACACGCCACCGTAATGAATGCCGGCTTCACGCGCCACTTGCTGAGCGGGTTTGGCAGAGATGGTGCTTTCACTAAAGATGGCAGGAATTTGATGATCGCGCACCGCATCGATCACCTTACGCACCTGCTGCGGGGTGCCTTGCTGATCGGCGTTAATCGGCCATAAATAGAGCTCTTTCAGACCGAAATCGCGCGCCAGATAAGAGAAGGCACCTTCACTGGTCACCAGCCAGCGTTTATCGGCGGGAAGCTTGTCGACAGCGGCACGCATCGGCGCGATGGTTTGCTGAATCTGCGCTTTGTAACGCTCAGCGTTGGCCTGATAAATTGCGGCATTGGCGGGATCGTATTTCTGCAGCGCGTTGCGTATGTTATCGACGTAGATCAGCGCGTTATCCGGCGACATCCACGCATGCGGATTCGGTTTACCGTTGTACGGACCTTCAGTAATGCCCATCGGCTCAATGCCTTGCGTCACGGTGACCTGCGGCACATCGTTAAGACGCTGGTAAAACCGGCTGAACCACAGTTCCAGATTAAAGCCGTTTACCAAAATCAGATTGGCACCCTGCGCGCGACGAATATCGCCTGGCGTGGGTTGGTATTCGTGGATTTCTGCGCCGGTTTTGGTAATCGACGTCACGTCCGCCGCATCGCCCGCGACGTTTTTCGCCATATCGGCGATCACCGTAAAGGTGGTGACCACTTTGAGTTTTTCAGCCGCTGACGCGGTAAATGCGCTGAGTGACAACAGAACGGCAATCGCAGGCAAAAGGCGTTGAGTGAACATGATCATCTCCAGAGTAATATAGCCAATGCTATAATATATAGCTGATGCTATCTATATGAGTCATTTTTGTTCACAACGCCAGTGTAAAGACAAAAATTTACGAAAGGGGCAAGTGTCATAAAGACGGAATTAAACGGCATTTCCCCTGAAACACTAAATATGGTTACATCAACAAAAAGCGGACAGGATTTAAGACGATGCGCATCAAAATCAATGCAGTAGCAGACAGTGAACGCTTTCCCGAATCCGTTGATGTGATTGTGATTGGCGGCGGCATCATTGGCACGTCAGTGAGTTACGAACTGGCAAAGCAGGGCGTTTCCGTGGCGCTGTTTGAGAAGGGCGTGATCGGCGGCGAGCAATCCGGCCGCAACTGGGGCTGGGTTCGCCAGCAAAACCGCGACCTGTACGAACTGCCGATGGCGATGCGCAGTTTGCAGCGCTGGGACGAGTTGAGCAGTGAAATTGGCCTCGATCTCGGCTTCTCGCGGCAGGGCATTACTTACGGCACGCAGAGTGAAAGCGATCTGGCGCGCTGGGAAGCGTGGGGCAAGCAGGCGCAGCAACTGGGTTTCGTCAGCCATTTGATGACCGCAAAAGAGACGCGCGAGCGCATCGGCAACAATGCGCCGTGGATTGGCGGCGTGTGGTCGCCCAGCGATGGTCGCGCAGAGCCGTCTCTGGCAGCGCCGGCGATGGCGACTGGCGCGAAAAATCTCGGCGCATCCATCCAGCAAAACTGCGCGGTGCGCGGCCTCGATGTATCTGGCGGACGCGTCACCGGCGTCTGGACCGAGCGCGGCCTGGTGAAAGCTAACCGTGTAATCTGCTGCGGCGGCGCGTGGAGTTCGCGCTTCTGCAAGCAATATGGCATCGAACTGCCGAGCGCCAATATTCTGGGCACCGCGTTCAAAACCACGGCGGCGCCTGAAGTGATCAAAGGCTGTCTCAGCACCGGCGGGTTGTGTATTCGCCGTCGTCAGGATGGCAGCTACACCGTGGCGCTCGCCGGACGCGGGCAGATTGATCTCGCGCCGCAAAATATCCGTTACGCCACCAGGTTCTATGCGATGTATCGCAGCAAGATCGCTAAGAAGCTCAAGGTGCGCATCAACGGCTCGTTCTTCAACGGCCCGGAAGCCGCCGGTTCGTGGTCCAATCAAAGCGAGTCGCCGTTCGAGAAGATCCGCACCCTCGATCCGGCAGCGGATAACGGCATTGTGCAGGAAGCGATGCAGGCGCTGGTGCAGCTCTATCCGGAGTTGAACGGCATTAAGGTGGATTACGCGTGGGGCGGGTGGATCGATACCACGCCGGATTTGGTGCCGGTGATTGATAAGATGACGAGCATACCGGGTTTGTTTATCGCCTCCGGCTTCAGCGGCCACGGTTTTGGTATTGGGCCAGGCGCAGGCTTGTTGTGCGCGCAGATGGTCAATAACAAACCGCTGTTCACTGATGTGAAGCCGTACAGCCTGGCGCGGTTCGCCAAAGGTCAGGCGATCCGTGAACCGCAGATGATGTGAGGGTGGGCCGGTGCGCGTTGTTGCACACCGGCCGAACATTACACATCCAACCGATGAATCACGTTCACAAACTCATGTACGCCACTGTTAATTTCTCGCAGGCTGCGTGACAACACGCTGATTTTATCCTGCTCGGTCACCACAAACTGCTTGACCTCATTAAGCTGCTGCTCCATTTGCGCAATCAGGCTGGCGTTGTGTTCCACCACTTGCGTGATCTGCTTCGTCGCGCTGGAGGTGGATGCCGCCAAACGTCGTACTTCGCCCGCCACCACGCTGAATCCGCGTCCCGCTTCACCGGCGCGCGCAGACTCAATTGCCGCATTCAGCGCCAGAATATTGGTTTGTGAGGCAATCAGGTTGATGGTCTCGACCACTTCGCTAATGCTTTTCGCCGAGGCGTTAAGCTCGCCCCCGATCGCCGTTGCTGCATTAACCTGCAGCGCCACCAACCCTGAATTGCGGATGGTTTCGTCCAGTACCTCGTTGGCGTTGTCGGTAATTTGTGACGTTTCTTCAGAGGTCGTCAGCGCGATGTCGGCCACGCGCTTGGCGGCTTCCACGCGCGCGGTGATATCTGAGGCGATTTTGATCACCTTGTACACCTTGCCATCGGCGTCATAAACCGGGTTGTAGCTGGCCTCAAGCCAGATGCGTTCGCCGCCGGCGGTTTTGCGTTCGAAGCGGCCGACAAAGTGCTGGCCTTTGGCCATCTTGCGCCAGAAGTCGGGATTTTCACTATAGAAGTTATCGAAGCAGAACATGCGATGATGCTGCCCCACAACCGCAGCTAGCTCATATCCCATGTGCTTGAGGAAGTTATTGTTGGCCGTGAGGATTTGTCCGTCCGGCGTGAACTCAATCACCGCCATGGAGAGATCCAGCGCGGTGATCACCGCTTCTTTATGCTCCAGCTCCTGATGACGTTCTGTGATATCCGATGCCACCTTGATCACTTTGTAAACCTGGCCTTTGTCATCGCTCACCGGGAAGTAGGTGGCGCTGAGATAGAAACGCTGACCTAGCTTATTGAAGCGCTCAAAAATGCCGGTCACCGATTCGCCAGACGCCAGCGTTTGCCAGAAGGCGAGATAGCGCGAGGATTGGCTGTGTTGCGGGCTGCAGAAGAGGCGGTGATGCTTCCCCTGAATCTCATTCAACTGGTAGCCGGTGGTGGCAAGGAAGAGGTGATTGGCGGTGAGAATCTCGCCGTTAGGCGTAAATTCAATCCATGCCACATGCTGTTTGATCGCATTGATATCTTTAGCCACATCGCCACTTTTATAAAACGGCAAAGAAAGACTCGACTTTTTCACACCAAACATGGGAAGCCTCAGGTGATTATTGTGCTGTTGAACGTAATGCGTGCAGTGCAAAATTGGTCACGCTCAACATGCGTCACCTGAGCTGCCCGCAGATTCCCCTTCGCCGTACACTTAAGTGTCTCTGTGCGCCGCAGCGCCGCACGGGGTATGTAATTAACCTACCTGATGTTTTCAAATGTAGCGCTCAGAGCGTACTCGCACTCCGCAACACTAGTTATCGGCGGCCTTATTTAAAGGTTTAATTTAAATGCATGTAAAAGGGCTGTTAATAAACTTGAGTTTATTTGCCGCTGCAAACTGGCATAACGCCCCCTTCCTGACTAAATAGTTAAACGTCCTTGATATTTTCTTAACGCATTCCTGATGCGATGTTGCGGGTTCGCTTGATGCGCGGACCTTACCTTTTGCCGGTCAGACGCTGCATCTCTGGCCCATCACGGAGTTGATGATGAACAACCACAAATCTGCGCTTTCTGCCGTCGCCATCGCCACACTCACTGCGTTGTTGACGCCCGCACCTGCGCTGGCATGGGACAGCCTGACCGTGTTTGGCGATAGCCTGAGTGATAGCGGCAACGTAGGCCGCTTTACCTTCGACGGTGCACAACATCCTTTATATGATGAGATTCTTGCCGCGCATTTGGGGGAGGATTTACAGCGCTCAACGTTAGGCGGCAGCAATTATGCGCAGGGTGGCGCGGTATCGGTACCCAAGCTCGATCCTGATTTAAACACCCAGGATCAGCTGGCGGGTTATCTCGCTTCAACCGGCGGTCGCGCGGATAGCAACGGTTTGTATATTCATTGGGTCGGTGCCAATGACATCGCCGTTGCCGTCACCAATCCCTTAACCGCCAGTGAAACCATCAGCAACAGCGCCAATCAATCGGTTGCGCAAATTAAAACCCTGCTGGATGCCGGCGCGGGCGCGGTGATTGTGCCCACCGTGCCGCAGCTCGGCTCAACGCCCTATATGATTCAAACCGTGCTGCGCGTGCTGGGAAGTGAAGCCACACCGGCGATGGTGGCGGCGTTTCAGTCACTGGATGGCGTGACCACACCAAATAAAGCCGCGCGACAGCAAGCGGTGCAGGATGCCTTCACGCAAGCGGCAGGCGAAGTTTCGTCGGTTCCAGCGGTGCGTGACGCACTAGCGCAACAGCTTTATAACGCATGGCAGGAGCTGAGCGAGCAGGTCACGGCGCTCTCCGACGGTTATAACCAGCAGGAAGAAGCGGGGCTGGCGACCTTGAATGGCAATATTGTGCGCGTGGATATCGCCGGGCTGTTCGATGAAGTGATCGCCAATCCAACCCAATATGGCTTAACCAACACCATCGGCATCGCTTGTCCGATTGGCACCTCAGCGGATGAGTGTCAATCCAGCACGCCGGGCTTCTCCACGGCGCAGGATTATCTGTTTGCCGATCGTCTGCACCCGAGCCCAGCGGTGCATGCGATGATTGCCGATTACATCCAGTCGATTCTGGATGCGCCAGCGCAGGTGGCGGCGTTATCACAATCGCCACTGATGATGGCGCGTGATACGCAAAACACGCTGGATGGACATTTGCAGCAGCAGCGTCAACAGCCCGCCAGCGCCGGAAAGTTCACGGTATTTGGCGGCTATGCCGGGCAACATGTCGATTATCAGGGCGACAGCTGGAGCGACGGAAATGCCAACACCACCAACTTAACGCTGGGTATCGGCTATCAGATCACCGACAACTGGCAAACGGGTGTGCTGTTCTCCAACACCAATCAGCGCCAGGAACCTTCGTCGAACTACGACTACAAACTGCGCGGCAATCTGGTGGCGCTTTACAGCCAGCTGACGGTGTTCGATCAGGGCTGGATTAACGCCGATCTGCATTATGCCGATCTCGATTTCGACAGCATCGAGCGTGATATCCACATTGGCCCGTCCAAACGTACCGAGCAGGGTAGCACCAGCGGTAAATTGCTCGGCATGCGCGTGCAGACTGGCTGGACGCTGCCAATTACTGAAAATCTCAGCACCGGGCCGGTTGCCAGTTACGCGCTGGATTACGGTCGCGTCGGCGGCTATAGCGAGAACAGCGACAGCAGTACCGCAATGCGCTACTCCGATCAAACCACCCATTCACAGATTGGCTCAGTGGGTTGGCGCATCGACAGCAAACAGTGGGTGGTTAATCCCTGGGCACAGGTGAGCTACAACCATCAGTTTGGCGATACCGATTCCACGGTGCGTGCCGGGTTGAAATCAACGCGTACTTCGTTTGAACGCAGCGTCGAGGCGCGCGATAAAAACTGGCTGGATCTGTCGCTGGGTGCCAACGTGCCGCTCGGCGAAACGGTGAATGCGTTTGCCGGGGTTTCAACCGTCGGTGGGAATAGCGATTACCATCAGGTGACATGGAATGTCGGTGTCAACGCCACGTTCTAAGCATGCAGGCCAGTAACTGTTAGTTGCTGGCCTGTTAATTTATAACGATCACAAATGCTTTCTCTGCTTAGCAATCAACCTTGTAATTCCGCGTAACCTCTCCTGTTTCGTGCCATGTAAATAAAGAAGTTGTCTGCGATTAATCTGTAAATCGCCTCGCTGCCGCTACGCTTTTTTCCATTAATCATATTGTTGTCTGGCCATGCAAAAATCACATAAGTCAAATGCCCCAGTTAGCGTGGTACGCATCAACACATTAATTTTCAGTTACTTATACTCGATGGTGCAGTTACTTTCTCTTAATGGTTAAGGGGTACACCATGGCGAATGCGTCCAGCAATACGAATACCACACCACAAAATAGTGTCACGGCGGCGGCACCGGTTATTCAGGTCATAGATATCGAACAGCTCAAAGCCACCGAACCTACCACCGGCGGTGAACTCGCTACGGTGCTGGAGTATAAGCGCGGAACGAAAGCCGGCGGCGGCGTATTTGTTTATGACGCAACAGATACCACATCGCCAGACGATGGTGGGTTGGTGATTGTGACAGCGGGAAAGAAACGCTGGAAAAGGGTGATACTGGATTATAACTCGGTCACCGTGCTGGATTTTGGCGCGGTGCCTGACGGGAAAACCGACTGCATCGAGGCGGTAAAACGTATGTTTAACTGGTCGCAGCGCGTGTTGCCATCAGCAGGGATACGTTTTACTGCGGGCGAATTTAGTATGTCGACGTTTGATATCTCAGATAAAGAAATTAACCGTTTTAAGGTGACCGGTGCGGCGGTCAATTTCGGTTATTTTCCAACAACGACGTTGTTTTTCGACTGGGATACCAAACCTCGTGGTCAACATTTCTTTAAAGTGCAGGCACGCTATGCCGAAATTTCTGGGCTGGTTGTGAAAGGCAAGAGTTCGGACAGCGGTGGTGATGGCGGCACGGCGTTCAATAATGTCGGTTTCTATGCCAACACCATTATCGGCGGCCAGTTCTTGCGCGTCAGCAGTATGGAATTCCGCTATTTGGGCGGACGTGCGCTTGATCTTATCGATACGCTGGATTGTAAAATCGACCAGTTCTATTCCCGTGGTTGTCAGGACAGCATTGTTTATGCTCGTTGGTCCGGTCGGGTAGAAGGCGCCTGGGATCACTCTACGGCAATTGAACTCTCCAATTTTAATTTGCAGGGCGGCACTAAAAAGCCGGTGCTGGATTTACCGCGTTGTACCCAATCCTTTATTCGCAACGGCTGGATTGAACACTCCGAATTTGCCGGTGATCTCTCCAATGGCCAGTGGGTGATTGAGGGATTAGCGATTGAATCCACCGATAACCCATTAAAACTGGGTTATTGCCGCGCCACTATTATTCAAAAAAGTATTCATAACCAAAGTGCCGGATTCGATTACAGTACCGAAGGTATTGAGCCGTGGACGCTTATCGGTGAAGGCGATCGTGGCGTACTGGAGATGTCGGATTGGGGAATCGTTGCGCAAGGTTCATTGAGCTATGACTATATCTCCTCGCAGTATCACATGGATAATCAGGGGAAGGAGGCTGAACAGTGGTTTTATGTCGGGGAATTCGCCTTCTCTAATGCCAACTCGCAAATACATGTGCGAATTATTGGCACCGCACAATTCCTCTCACAAAGTGCAACCCAAACTGACTTTAGTAGCCGTACGCCGGAAGGCGTGGCAAATATCTATCTGCAGGCAAGAAATGGTGCAGATTCTATTGGCAGCTGGTACGGCGAGGGTTCCAGTCCGGTGACCAAAGTACATATTTCGGGTAATGGTGCCCGAACCAAACTCTATGTGAAAATTGCGGGCTTTACCGCCTATTCCATTGCGCTAGTCGATACCAATGGCAAAGACCGATACCAGGCTGGAAATTGCTTTATTTTCCGTAAAAGCTTCACGGCCTGTAGCGCCGAAGAGAGCACCAGACTGGATGCGGAGAAAGTTGTTGCCTTTGAACAGCACTGGATTGGTAATAAACAAGTTGGCTTTGGGTACAACGACAACAAAGAGTTGTTATTGCATGGTCCGGTGTTCGAAAAGAGCGTGCAAAATCCCGATGGAACATGGAGAACGCGTCGGTTCTTAAAAGTTCGAGTCAATGGAGCGGAGCGCAGTATTGAATTGCATAGTGCTACCGATCCCTATTAATTTTATAGAGCCAGCAATCGAGGTTGCTGGCTCGACAATAATAAAATCTACGTGGTTAATTCACGCCAGGGATATGCACATCCGGTAACGTATCGCGTACTTCCCAGCCGCGCAATTTGCCGGGATTTAATAAATTGTGGGGATCACAGGCGCGTTTCATCGCCACCACATCAGCACGCACCATGCCCTGTTTGCCATCTTCAATATGAATCACATGTGGATTATTAATTTTCACGCCATTCGTGCGGTAAATAGCCATAATCGCGTTGAGGCGATCTTCGTCCTGATAACGCACCAGCGGTAAACCGCTACAGGTAATGCTGCCGTTCATATCGCGTAAGAATTCAATGTGCGACATCACCTCATCGGATAATTGTGCTTCCAGCGTTAGCGCCTGCTGCAAATAATTATCCGTCGCGTAAGCAGTTTGCAGGTAAGTTAGCGTCTTATCGATTTTCAGCGCCTGCAGCGTGGTGTGATTCCAGCAATATTCAATCAGCGAATGCCCGCTATTTTCCCCTGCGGCAAAATGCAGCGCATTGCGGCCCGTATGCTGGCTCAGCAGCGCAGGTAACAGCCCGTCGCTTTCGCTGCCCACCACGGAAATCACCCCATGTTTGCGCGCCACATCGGCATCGGCCAGATCGCTGAAGTAATCAAGCACCGGCGCGGCGAACACGGCGATTTGGCGCTTCACCATGCCCGGCGAACGGGCCAGCGCATCGGCAAAGGCCATCGCCGTAGGGAAGTCGTTGAAAGTGTCGAGACGTTCGATCCAGTCGTGGCGTGGTGCCAGCGCCAGTTCAATCTCCAGCACGATGCCATTGCTGCCGTACGCGTGATGCAGCAGCAGCGCATCCGGCGCTTGCAGGGTGATAATGCGCGGCGTCTCTTCCATGGTCATCAGGCGCACCGACAACACGTTGCCTGGCGCGGCCAGCGGACCGTAATTAATCGAACCTACGCCGCCAAATCCGCCGCCAAACAGGCCGCCGAGCGTCGCCAGTTTCCAGGTGGAGGGCATGCAGCGCAGCTCCCAGCCGAGTGGGCGGGTATGCGCTTCGAGGTCGCCAAGGCGAATGCCTGCCTGCGCGCGCACCGTGCCGTTACCGACAGCCGTGACGGCGTTGAGGCGCGTCATATCAACCATCACGCCACCGTGCAGCGGAATCAGCTGACCGTAATTACCGGTGCCGCCGCCGCGCAGATTGAGCGGCACGCGCTGTTTGGCGCAGGCTGCCACGATCAGTGCCAGCTCCTGCTCATCACGCGGACGTACCGCCAGTTCGGCAAACTTCGCTTCCAGCTGCGGTTTCAAGACCGGACTGAACCAGTGGAAATCGCGCGACAGACGTTTGACCTTCGGCGCTTCTTTGATCCAGTCGAGATCAGGCAACGCCGCGACCAGCGCCGCCAGTGCAGACTGGCGATCGGAATCAGACATGTGTATTTCCTGTGTGAAAAGGGGTATTGCGCCACTACGGCGCATGCGTGTTTCTTAACTGGGGCTCAATTCACTCTCATGCCATGCCGCCAGCACGCGGCGCGTTAGCCACGACATCAGCGCGAACAGCAGGAAGCCTGCCAGTGAAATCAGCAGCAGCGCGGCAAACATCAGCGGGATATTGAGCTGGTAACCGGCCTGCAAAATCTGGTACGCCAGCCCGGTATCGGTGCCGCCGGTGCCAGCGACAAACTCTGCCACCACCGCGCCAATCAGCGACAAGCCGCTGGAGATGCGCAGCGCGCCGAAGAAGTACGGCAGCGCCGAAGGAATACGCAGGCGCAGCAGAATCTGCATGCGTGATGCATGATTAAGGCGGAAATAGCTCAGCAATCCTGGCGACACGCTACGCAGACCTTGCGTGGTATTGGAAATTATTGGAAACACCGCCATCAAGGTGGCGCACACCACCAACGACAGCGTGGTGTCTTTCACCCAGATGATGATCAGCGGCGCGATCGCGACAATCGGCGTCACCTGCAAGAACACGATGTAGGGAAAAAGGGCGGTCTCAATAAAACGATTTTGCACCAGCAGAAACGCCACAATCGAACCAATCACAATCGCCACCGCAAAAGAGATAACGGTGATTTTCAGGGTGTAGAGCAATGACATAAATAGCGTCGGGAAGTTCTGCACCAGACTTTGCGCCACCACTAGCGGCGACGGCACCAGAAATACCGGCACTTTGAAGGTGGTGACCAGAAACTGCCACAACAGCAGCATGGCGACCGCGACGATGGCGGGGAACAGCCACTGCTGAAATTGCCGATGGCTTGCTAACGGTTTCATCATTGACTCTCCTTGCTCGCCGCCAGCAGGCCGCGTTGCAGCTGTTGCGCATAATGCGTGAAATCCTGGCTGACGCGGAACTCATCGTCGCGCGGCAACGTGGTTTCAATGCGGATGTCATCTACCACGCGTCCGGGGCGCGCCGCCATCATAATCACCCGCTGCGACAGAAATACCGCTTCCTGAATTGAGTGGGTGACAAACACCACCGTCAGCTTTTGCTCTTGCCACAAATCCAGCAGATCGCTGTCCAGCTTGTTGCGGGTGATCTCGTCCAGCGCACCAAACGGCTCATCCATCAGCAGCACCTTCGGGCGCGTGACCAGGCCGCGCGCTATCGACACGCGCATCTGCATGCCGCCGGAAAGCTCGCGCGGCAATACGTGACCAAACTGGCCGAGGCCGACCAGTTCGAGGATTTCGCGCACGCGGGTGTCCGCTTCGGCACGCGGCACGCCTGCCAAATCGAGCGGCAGACGCACGTTTTTGTGCACGTTGCTCCACGGCATTAGCGTCGCTTCCTGAAACACAAACGACAGCGGCAGATCGCGCTGATTTTCGCGCCGATCGCGACGAAACAGCATTAATTTGCCATCGGTGGGCTCAATCAGCCCGGCGATCATTTTCAGCAAGGTGCTTTTGCCGCAGCCGGACGGGCCGAGCAGCGAGACAAATTCGCCCTGACGAATAGTGAGATCGACCGGCAGCAGTGCGCGCGTACCGTTGGGATAAATTTTCTCCGCTGACAGCACCTCAATCGCCGGTGGCGCCGCAGAACGCGGCACCGCTTGCGCATCGGGATGCAGCAGCGTCAAATGGCTGGCGCTATTCATGGCAGAACCTTGACGTCTTGGATAAATTTCAGCGTGTAGCTGCCGTCAAACGGTACTTTGGCCGCATCGATCAGCTTGGTATCGACCAGTAGCTGCCAGGTTTGCTTGAGACGCGCTTCGGTCATGATGCCGATGCCGCCGGTTTGCGCATCGCCGCCGGTCAGCATCTGGTATTTCTTCATCTGCGCAATGCCGAAAGCGATCTGTTCATCGCTCATCTGCGGGTTCTCTTTCTTGATCAGCACGTTGCCAGCGGCAGGATCTTGCAGATAGTTTTTCCAGCCCTGCATCGACGCTTTCACAAACGCCGCCACCGCAGCCGGCCGTTTCTCAATGGTCGATTTCATGCACACAATGCTGTTGCCGTACGGCGGATAACCCCAATCGCTGATCGGGTAAACATTGGCCTGCGCATTGGCTTTTTGCACCGCAAACGGTTCGGAGGTGATATAGCCTTGCTGCACCAGATTTTTATCGGCGAGGAACGGCTGAATGCTGAAGGTGTAAGGACGCACGCGGGCATTTTTCAGCTTCAGCGCGCTCTGCGCCCACGGCCAATATGAGGTATAGGCTTCCGCCGCCAGCAGGAAGGTTTTGCCCTGCAAATCGGCCTGGTTTTTCACATCCGGATGGGTGAGAAAGGCAATCGCCGAGTGCTGGAAGGTGGTGGCAACCGGCATCGCCTGCACGCCTTGCTGCCAGATTTCCAGCGCCTGCATGTTATCGCTGATAATGCAGTCGGCCTGACCGGCCGCCATCAGCTGCATGGTATGCACCTGCGGACCGCCCATCTTGATGGTGACGTCGAGGCCGGCATCGCGATACAGATTCTGCGCCTGCGCCTGGTAGAAGCCGCCGTGTTCGGCCTGCGCATACCAGTTGGTCATAAAGGTGAATTTCTCTGCCGCCATGCTCGGGGCCGAGAGTGCCAGCGCAAGCGCGGCAACAGTGCTCAATGTTTTTTTCATCGTTATTCCCTAGCGAGGTGGTAAAAAGGCGGCTGCGTCGTGGTGATCCAATACTTTGCCTTGCCACTGGCCGGTGCCCCACGCCGGTTCGGCGCGGGTTACCCACGTCATCTGGTGCACTTCGGTAATCACCTGCGCCCAGCTTTCTGCCAGCGAATCGAGGATGGCCGCGCCTTGCTCCGGTGTGGAGGGCAAAGGATCGCCAATCACGCCGCTTGGGCCGAAATCATAGGAGGCCCACGCCGCCATCGGTTTGTTGGTCGAAAGCGTCGGGCAGGGGAATGCCGGCGGATAATTAGCCACCGCTTTATCCATCTGCACGGTATCGGGCGCCAGCGCCAGCATCAGCGCGGTTTCGGCATGTCCCGCGTGCATCGCCATCTGCCGCTCTTTGTCGTCCATAAAGCTTTCCGCGCAGTTCGGCACTTTAAAGGTGTCTTGCATGATGATGATCATGTCGCCGTGGCGCAGACGCAGTTCGCGCGCTGCCATCTGCAACGGCTGCGGCTGGCCGCCGTGGCCGTTAACCATCAGGAACTTGCGAAAACCGGCGCGATAGAGTGATTCGCCAATCTCCAGAATGGTATGCAGCAGGGTTTCGCCGGTCAGCGTTAGCGTGCCGGGAAAATGCAGATGCTCATCCGATTTGCCGTAGGTGATCGGCGGAATGGCGTAGGCCGGGATTTCCGCCGATAAACGCGCCAGCGCATGGCCGACCACGCCGGAGGCGATCACGCTATCCACCGCACACGGCAAATGCGGGCCGTGCTGCTCAATCGCGCCGGTCGGCAGCACGATCACGGTGTTGGCTTTATTTTCCAGCGTGGCGATGTCGGTCCAGCTCAGGTACGGCAAAAAGCGGTTTGCCGGAATATAACCATGCAACATTTCAACTCCTCGTGTTATTGCGGCAACCACGCCGTGGCTTCAACTTCAATTAAGACGTCCGGACTCGGCAGCATCTCGCTCACCTGCACCACGGTAGAAACCGGCGGCGCATCGGGAAAAAATTGCTTACGCACCCGGCTGTAGTGGGGAAAATGGTCGAGATTGCGGAAATACTGCACCAGTTTGAAGACATCGCTCATCTGTCCGCCGGCGCTTTCGATGGTGGCGCGGATGCTCTCCAGCACGTACCAGCTCTGCGCCAGAATCGGCCCCTCTTTAATATCGGTGGAGAACTCGCCGGTGCGGCCAAGCAGCTGTTGCGCCGCTGCGGGAATGTCGTCGTAGCCGCGCACAATGGTGGCAGTTTGTGGATTCACCGGAATAATGCCGGAGAGGAAAATGAAGTCACCCGCGCGTCGCCACGCGGCATATTTCGCCAGCGGTTTTCCCGCTCCTGCATCAAGCGCCATCTGTTGTTTCTCCATAACACACACCCCTTTTCAGCCGATAGCGCTGACGTTGACGCAACGGCCAGCTCGCCACATCGGCATGCGGAAAAATCACCAAATCATTGGCCAGCAGCGCGCGGCGTTGGCAGATCAGCGCGGAGGCCTGATCAAAGGCCGCGCCCAGTTGCAGGCTCAGCAAACCGCTGAACAGCGTATCGAGCGGGTCGTAACTGCCAAACGGACAGAACGCGTCCTGCACGTTATCTGCGCCGAGCAGCAGCGGAATGCCCAGCGCCTGCGCCTCTTTCACCAGCGTTAAACCGCGCAAACGCGGCGTGCGGCCGGGCACCGCGTCCTGCAACAGCAGGTTGGTGAGCGGCAGCGCAATTAACGTCACATTGTGTTGCGCCAGTAAGGCAAGAATCTGTTGCGCATCGTCCTGCTGCGCCAGCGCGCAGCTGTGGCTGCAGGTGATCGCGCCGCTAAATGGATGCTGCTGCAAATAGTGCGCCAGCCAGCGCAATCCCTGCGCCTCGACATTAAGTTCTTCATCAATATGCAGATCAATATCCAGCTGCCACAATTCGGCGGCTTCCATCAGATGCTGAAACGCCTGCGCATCCCAGTTGCTGCTGTGAATAAAACCGCCCAACAGCGCGCCCGGACCGCTGGTCGCGACCTGCGCGGCAATATGCTGCGCATCGCTGGCGTCGGCAAAGAAGGTGAGTGGCGCGAGGGCCACGCGCTCGATGCTGCACAGCGGATGGTGCAGATCGCCAATCACTTGCCACGCTAATGGTGCATCAACGGAGAACCAGTCGATGTGGGTGCGCAGCAAACCGACGCCAGCTTCTACCGCCCAGCGCAGCGCCTGCGTAGCGCGCTGCTGCAGATCTGCTGTGTTCCAGTGCACGCGGTCCTGATGCATGGCAGCAATCGCGGCCAGCAAACCGGGCTGTTGCGCCGGGCTGCGTTGAATAGTGAAGGTTTTATCCAGATGCGCGTGCGGTTCGATAAACGCGGGCAGCACCAGCGCGCCGTGAAGCGGCAGATAATCAGCGGGTGCTGCTGCATGGTCGGGTTCGAATTGCAGGCCCGCGGCGTGGAAATGTAAGGTCGCCAGCTGCGGTTGATTGTTGGCTTCAGGCCAGTTTTCTGGCAGCAGCCAGCGGGGTAAACGTGCGCCGGTCGCACCCGGATAGCCGCTCATAGATCCAGTACCAATAAAGGTGAACGCGCACGTGAACAGCACAGCACGATGCAATCGTTGGCCGCACGCTCTTGCTGGCTCAGCACATCATCACGGTGATCCGGCTCGCCCGCCAACACGCCGGTGATGCAGGCGCCGCACATGCCTTGTTCGCAGGAGAGTTCAATCTCAATCCCTGCTTCTTCAAGTACTTCAGCGATGGTTTGTTGCTCGCCCACGGCAAAGCGTGCGCCGGAGGAGGCGAGCTGCACTTCGAAGGCAGCGCCAGCCATCAGCGAAGATGTGGATTGGAAGCGCTCGCTGTGCAGCTGTGCTTCGTCCCAGCCATGTTGCAACGCCAGCTGCTGCAGATGATGCATAAAACCCGCCGGGCCGCAGAACACCAGCGCAGCGTTGTCTGGCTGGGTGAGATCTTCGGGAACGCGCTGGCGCAGGCTGTCGCCTTCGCTGCTGTAGTGGATGACCACGCGCGTGCCGAGATTGTGCAGACGTTGGCTGAAAGCCAGTTGGTCGGCGTGTTTCAGGTAAAGGTGCAGGGTGAAATCCGCCTGACGCGCCGCCAGTGCTTCGGCCATCACCAACAGCGGCGTCAGGCCGATGCCGGCGGCAAACAGCAGCGTGCGCGACGCGTGCGGCAGCGGAAAGTGGTTACGTGGCGCGGATATCTCTAGCTTATCGCCGGTGGTTAACTGCTGATGCAGCCAGCGCGATCCGCCGGTTGAACACTCATCCAGACGTACGCAGATTTCATAATACTCGGCTGGCGCAGAGCAGAGTGAATACTGGCGTTTACCGCCGTCAGGAATAATGACATCAATGTGCGCGCCGGGCGTGAAAGCAGGCAGCGGCTGCCCGCTGCGATTCGCCAGCGTCAGTAACACATTGCCTGCACCGTTGAACTGCTTTGCGATGACGGTGACGACGAGAGGATTGGATTTCATCATCTATCTGCCTGAGCAGGGATGTCGTCAGCTGGAAGGCCGCGCAAACCCTTGTTTTTATCATGGCAGCGATTATTATTTTGCCCATGTGTAAGCGTCCATCTGTTTAATTCGCATGATGCGTTGCAAAAAAGAGAGCACCCCTTATGTTCGCCTTCTCCCGATTTCTGCTCTATTTTACTGAGGTGGCCCGCCAGGGTTCGCTGCGTAAGGCTTCTGAGGTGCTGCATGTCTCGGCATCGTCCATCGATCGGCAGATTCTGCGCGTGGAGGAACAGCTGGATATGCCGCTGTTTGAGCGCCATCCATCAGGATTACGTATGACTGCGGCGGGTGAGATCCTGCTGAATGCGGCGAAAAACTGGCAGCGGGATTTTGGCCGCGTCTGCACGCAGCTGGATGATTTGCGCGGATTACGTCACGGCCATGTGCATATCGCCACCATTGATGCGATTAATCGCGGCTTTTTTTCATCGATTTTGCAGCGCATTCGCAGCGACTATCCCGGCATCTCCTTCACGCTGACCACCATGAGCAACATCCACATCGCCAATGCACTGACCTCGGGCGATGCGGATTTCGGCATCATGCTTAATCCGCAAAGTTCGCGCGAGTTGCTGGTGAAGTCGTTTGCCGATTTACGTCTGGGTATTGTGGTGAGCAGTCAACATCCGCTGGCCAATCTGGAGTCGATCCGTTTCAGCCACTGCGAATCCTGGCCATTTATCGTGCCCGCCGCGCCGCTAATGCTGGCCGATCCGCTGGAGGCGCTGATCAACAGCTCGGGCATTAAGATCAACGAAGTGGCGTGCACCAATAACATTCATATGCTGCGTTCACTGGTGCGTGATGATGTGGGGATAAGCCTGATGTGCTGGCTGGATATCGTTGATGAGTATCGGCGCGGTGAACTGAAGTTTATTCCGCTGATCGATACGGTGCTGAAGCCATTTACCTTGTCGCTGTGTGTTGCGCCGCAGCGCCAGCTTTCGATTGCCGCTTCGATGATGCTGCGCGAGCTGGAGTCGTTTTTTGCACTGATGCAGAGTGAGGAGTTGCTGGCGTAATCGGTCGCCATGAATGGCGTAATGCTCGTCAGGTAAGCCAACGACGAGTGCGCAGACCGGGACCACTTTTGGTCCGGCGGTCCTCGCGCCGCTAGCGCGGTACCTTCACTTTGCTCGTCTGCCTGACGGACCGGCGGAGACGGGACGTCCTGTCCCGGCTCCGCCTTTCGCCCGCGTCCTGCGGGCTCTCCTGGCTTCCTCGCTGCGTTCAGCGCTGCGGATTGCCTGCCCAAAAGTGGCCCCGGCCTGCTTAAACTTCTGTGCGTGTTTTTGAAAAGGGCACATTTGCTAAAGGCGCGTGACGCAGCAGATGTGTCAGCGCCCGCTACCTGTTCAAAGCAAATGCTTGCTTAACTGACAAGCATTACGCCATGGATGGCGACCTTACGATAATGTTAATCGCCCCAACGGCTGCGCAAATAATTCACCGCATCCTGGGTTTGTGGCTGATTAAGGTAATTTTCGCGGAACAAAATGGTGCCGTTAATTTGCGGTAGCGATTCGTTGAGATCGAGTTGCTTTTGCAACTCCGGCACGCCGCCATTCACCGTCCAGTCAGGTTCGCTTTTCGACGCTTCGCCGATTTTGTACAGCGCCACACCGATATAGAGTCGCGTATGCGTTGGCTTCACCACGTCCGCCCACCAGTGGGCTAACACGTCGTAACGGGCGGCCTGGCGCGCAAACGGCCAGTAAAGCTGCGGCGCGATGTAATCCAGCAGTCCCATTTGCACCCAGCGACGCGTATCGGCGTAGGCTTCGTCGTAGGCGGCCGCGCCGCGCGTGTCGGAGCCCGCCGCATCATGCGACAGATTGCGCCACACGCCTGCCGGGCTGACGCCAAATTCTACGTTCGGGTTCAGTTGCTTGATGGTGCGCGACACCTGCTCAATTAACAGCAGCGTGTTGTTGCGCCGCCAGTCAGCTTTCGATGCAAAACCCTGACCATACTGGCGGAACGTGGCGCTGTCGTTGAGGGTTGAACCGGGCGTTTCGGTATAGAAATAGTCATCGAACTGCACGCCGTCGATCGGATAGTGCGACACCACTTCCGCAACGATGCTGGTGATCCAGTCGCGGGCGGCGGGAATGCCGGGATCGAGCACGAAGCGGTCGCTGGCGGTGCGGATCCAGTCGCGATGCAGCACAAACACGCTGGCCGGTTGCAGCGCAAGCGTATTATTCAGCGCGTTAACCGTGGAAGGTTTGACGTTGGTCGAGACGCGATATGGGTTGAACCACGCGTGCACCTTCATGCCGCGTTTGTGCGCCTCATCCAGCATAAATTTCAGCGGATCGTAGCCGGGATCTTCACCAATCCTGCCGGTGAGCATATCTGACCACGGCAAGATGCTGGAGCGCCACAGCGCAGTGCCATCCGGCTTTACCTGGAAAAATACCGTATTGATGCCGAGGCTTTTCAGTTTATCTAGCTTATCGGTCAACGCCTGTTGCTGCTGGTGGATGCGGTTGGCCGGGCTGGCATTCACGGAATTGATTGGCGGCCAGTCGAGGCGTGAAACGGTGGTTAGCCACACGCCGCGTACCGGTTCTTTGCTCAGCGCTGGTTTAGTCGGCATTGGCGGTTTGGTGACCGTCGGCAACGGCGTGACCAGCGATTTCGGTGGCGGCGAGGAGCAACTGGCCAGTGAGAGGGCGACAGCAATGGCGACCAGCGCAGCAGATTTTTTATAGGTGTTAACCCAGGGAAAACGATGTGAACAGGCTATGATAAACTCCCTTTTTTGCAACTTTCTGTTCGAAGAGCCTCATTCTCTTATCATGCGAACTAAAGTCAATAATGGTGTCATGGTTTGCACGATGAATCGCGCCGCTACTGATAAGTACGGGATTTTGTAGCGTCGCAATGAGTTGCACGCAGTAAATTTATTTGAGGAACCCAAAACCTATGCAATACGAAGACCTTTATCGCCGTATCGGCCAGATCATCTTTAGCTGTGGCCCGCAAGGTGCGCGGGAATTGATCGTTCAGGCTGAACTGTTTGCGGACGATGATGGCGGGCAGTTTCAGTTCGATTACATCGATGAAAACGGTGAACCGGATTGGTTTGAACCCGATGCGCGCGCGATAGGCGATCTCTCGGAGGCGCTGAAAGATTTTCAGCAGTACTTCGTGGATAACAATATGGCCAACGGTCTGCCGGTGTGGCGTAAATGCGCGATAAACCTCAACGTGCAGGAAGAAGCCATCAGCATCGACGTGCAGTACGACTAAGTTCCGCGGCATCCTTGCCTGGAAGTCATGCGTTACGAACGTAACGCCACCATCTCCTCGTTTTTCCGCGCCACGCGTTTGCGATGCACAATACGGCTGGCGGCGACGACACCCAGCGTCAACAGGCCGGTGGCGATAATCTCTGGACGGTGTTGTTGGTTGAAAAGCATGGCAACCAACACGCCAACGATGAACACCATCGTCGCCCACGTCAGGCCAGGGAACAGCCACATGCGATAGCTGAGGATTTCACCGCGCGCTTCGCGCTTTTTACGCAGCACCAGATGAGACGCGGCGATCACCAGATACACCAGCAACGCGATGGCGCCGGAACTGGCGAGCAGGAACTCAAATACTGCGCTCGGCGCCAGATAGTTAGCGATCACCGCGAGGAAGGCCGCCGCCGTGGAGAGCAACACCGCTACCCACGGCGTGCCGCTGCGGGTGGTGCGCGACGCGACGGCAGGCGCATCTTCACGACGTGAAAGCGAATAGATCATGCGCGATGCGGTATACAGCGCAGAATTGAGACAGCTACACACCGCAATCAACACCACCACATCAACGATCTGCTTAGCGTAAGGCACGTTCATCATCTGCATCGCCGTCTGGTAAGAACCTGCTTTCATCAGCGATGGCGTATTCCACGGCACCAGCGCCACCACGATGAAGATCGACAGCAGATAGAACAGCGCGATGCGCCAGATCACCGAGTTGGTGGCCTGCGTAATTTGTTTCTTCGGCTCGCGCGATTCGGCGGCGGCAATGGTGACAATCTCAGTACCCATAAAAGAGAACATGGTCGTGAGGATTGCCGCCAGCACCGCGCCGATGCCGTTAGGCATAAAGCCTTGCGTGTCATACAGATGTGAGATCCCCTGCGTGCTGCTGCCCGGCATCAAACCAAACACCGCTAAGCTACCCGCGCAGAGAAATGCGACAATCGCCACCACTTTCAGCAGGGCGAACCAGAATTCAAACTCGCCATAGTTTTTGACGCTGAATAAGTTGCTGATGGTCAGGAACGTGGTGATCGCCAGCGTATACTCCCACACCGGAACTTGTGGAAACCACGAATGCAGGATGGTGCCAGCGGCGTTGGCTTCCAGCGGGATCACTAACACCCAGAACCACCAGTACAGCCAGCCGATGGTGAAACCGGCCCAGCGGCCCAGCGATTTGTCGGCGTAGGTGGAGAAAGAGCCGGAATCCGGTGACGCCACCGCCATTTCGGCCAGCATGCGCATAATCAGCACCACCAACGCGCCCGCGGCGATGTAGGCCAGCAGTACCGCCGGGCCAGCTTCGGCGATCGCATGGCCAGAGCCAACAAACAATCCGGCACCAATTACGCCGCCAATCGATAACATCCGCACATGACGCGGCTTCAGGCCTTGCGCCAGTACATCGGCATTCTGTGAACTCATCAATGTTTCTCCAAAGCGTCTCTCGGGCCGCGCCACGCGCAGCCGGGTTACAACAGGTGAGAAGCCCAGCCCGCCGCGCGAGCTGGGTAGATTGTTACGAATCGGCGTGTTGACTCAGCACGCTGCTGAGGATCTCCAGCGCCTGGCGGAACTGCGCACCAGGAATGGTGAGCGGATAGAGGAAGCGGATGACATTGCCCTGCGGGCCACAAGTAAGCAGCAGCAGCCCGCGCGCCATCGCGTGTTGCTGGATGGTTTGCGCGGTTTGCGCGCTGGCGAACTCCACCGCAATCATCGAGCCAAGGCCGCGAATGTCGGTGATGGAGGAATACTGGCTGCGTGCGCTGTGCAGGAAGTCGGTTAACTGCGCACCGAGTTGTTGCGCACGTTCGCACAGCTTCTCGTCGGCGATCACGTCCAGCACCGCATGCGCCGCGGCAATCGCCAGCGGATTGCCAGCGTAGGTGCCACCCAAGCCGCCTGGACCCGGCGCATCCATAATCTCGGCCCGGCCGCTGACCGCCGATAACGGCATGCCGCCCGCGAGGCTTTTCGCCATGGTGATGAGATCCGGTTTCACCGTATAGTGATCCATCGCGAACAATTTGCCGGTGCGGGCAAAGCCGGTTTGTACTTCATCGGCAATCAGCAAAATGCCGTGCTCATCGGCCAGCGACCGCAGGCGGTTGAAGAATTCAGGCGGCGCGACGTGGAAGCCGCCTTCGCCCTGAATTGGCTCCAGCACGATGGCCGCAACATCCTGTGGCGCGATGTCCTGCGTGAAAATATCCTGCAAGCTGGCCAGCGCATCATCAACGCTGATGCCGGTAACGCTGTTGGGATAGCGCGCGTGCCACACCGACGCGGGCATCGGACCGAAGTCGCGTTTGTAAGGGGCCACTTTGCCAGTCATTGCCATGGTCATGAAAGTACGACCGTGGAAGGCGTTGCCGAAGGTGATGATGCCGTGACGACGCGTCGCCGCACGCGCCACTTTTACTGCGTTTTCTACCGCTTCAGCGCCGGTGGAGAAGAACGCGGTCTTGGCTTTACCGGCAATCGGCACCACGCGATTGAGGCGTTCCGCCAGCGCCACATAGCTCTCATACGGCGTCACCTGGAATGCGGTATGGGTAAATTTCTCTAACTGATCGGCAATCGCCTGCACGAGGCGCGGATGGCGATGCCCGGTGTTCAGCACCGCGATGCCGCCAGCGAAGTCGATCCAGCTGTTGCCTTCACCATCGCGCAGCGTGGCGTTCTCCGCGTGCTCTACGTACCACTGACAAAGATTGCCGGTGCCGCGTGGGAGGGCATCATCTTTACGTTGCTGCAACTGGCTGTTTTTACCTTCCATAACCTTTCCTTAGCGATAAGCGTCTTTACAAATCACGACAAACACGCTTATTTATGCCTGCGCTAAGTTATCTTGCCAGAGCCACTTTCAGTGAAAAGAGGGGAGCCAATTGCGAAGTTTGTACGCCGATCATGTATTAGAGCGCATGCAGTTTATGCCGGAAGGGACGTTGCAGCAGCGTTTGCTGAGCTGTATGCAAGCCGCTATCGCAGAAGGCATTTTTCCGCGCGCCACGCGCCTGCCCGCCACGCGCGATTTGGCGCGCGAGCTGTCGGTATCGCGCAACACGGTGTTGAACGTGTATGAGAATTTGATGGCACAAGGCTACGTCACGGCGCGTACCGGCAGCGGAACATGGATTGCAGAAAATTTGCCGGAGGGATCGCTGAACACGCCGCGCAACGTGGCGCCGATCGAAACGTTAACCGCGAAACCGGCGGCGATTTCCAAACGCGGCGCTTCGCTGCTCGGCCATGCCAATGCCTCGCCATATCAGTGGGGCGCTTTTGTGCCTGGCGCGCCGGATGTCACGCAGTTCCCGCATAAACTCTTCAGCCAGATTCAGGCGCGTCTGAACCGTGAACCGGATATCGAACGGCTGATCTACAGCAGCAACGGCGGCTGTGCACAGCTGCGTGCTGCTCTGGCGGAGTACCTGAGCGTGGCGCGTTCGGTACGCGCCGATGCCGATCAAATCATCATTACTGAAGGGATTCATCAGGCGGTGGATTTGGTTTCGCGCGTGTTATGCGATCCCGGCGATCAGGTGTGGATCGAAGAGCCTGGTTATTGGGGGACGCGCAATCTGCTGCGCATTAACGGACTGAAAATCAACGCCATTGCAGTGGATGAGCAGGGAATGACCCCCGATTTGCCACCGCGCAGTCGTGCACCGAAGATGATTTTCGTGACACCGTCACATCAATATCCGCTGGGCGTGCATCTCAGCCTGGAGCGGCGCAAGCAGCTGCTCGATCTGGCGCGCAAACACAAAACCTGGCTGGTGGAAGATGATTACGACAGCGAGTTTCGCTTCTCCGGCCAGCCGTTCCCGTCGTTGCAAGGCTTTGAGCCGGATGCGCCGGTGATTTATATGGGCACTTTTAGCAAGACGCTTTATCCGGCGCTGCGTCTCGGTTATCTGGTGGTGCCAAAAGCGCTGGCGCAGCCGCTGCGCGTGGCGGCGGCGGAACTCTATCGCGGCGGGCATTTGCTGGTGCAGCGCGCGCTGGCAGAGTTCATCCAAAAAGGGCATTACATGTCGCACATTCGCCGCATGCGCAAGCTCTACAGCCAGCGGCGGCGCTTTATGGTGAGCCTGATTGAGCGTTATTTGGGCGCCGATTTTCTGCCGGTAGTGAATCATGAGGCGGGATTGCACCTGGTAATGAATTTGCCAACCGGCTGCGACGATGTGGCGGTCGCCGCGCTGGCGCTACGGCGTGGCGTGAAGGTGCGGCCGTTGTCGCAATATTATATGCATCCGCAGGAGCGGCGCGGCTTGCTGTTGGGTTTTGCCTGCGTCGATGAGCGGCAGTGTCAGGATGCGTTTGGTATTCTCAAAGGTTGTCTGGCCGAGGCAAAAATCATTTAAACAGTGAATAATCCGTAGCGGCGCAATTTGTTGCGCAATGTATATGGCAAAACACGCGCAATAAATGGCGCCGCTACGAAGGGTGCTCTATCGCTGGCCGATGGTGTTTAGCCGCTGCACAATTTCTGGCGTAAGTGTCACTTCGCTACTCGCCAGGTTTTGCTTCAGGTGCTCCGGCGATGACGTTCCCGGAATCAGCAGAATATTAGGCGAACGCTGCAGCAGCCACGCCAGCGCCACCTGCAGCGGCGTAGCATTGAGCTCAATCGCTACCTCGCTCAGCTGATCCGATTGCAGCGGTGAAAATCCGCCGAGTGGGAAAAACGGCACATAAGGAATGCCTTGCGCTGCCAGTTGGTCGAGCAGCGCCTCATCCTGACGATTGGCCAGATTATAGAGATTTTGCACGCAGGCGATCGGCGTCATCGCCTGGGCATCGGCCACCTGTTTAGCCGTCACGTTGCTCAGACCAATGTGTCGAACCAGCCCGCGCTCTTTTAGCTTGATCATCGCTTCAACCTGCGGCTCCAGCGAACCCTCTTTCGGTCCGTGCACGTCCAGCATCGAACGCAGATTAACCACTTCCATCACATCAAGCCCAAGATTGCGCAGGTTATCTTCCACCGCTTGCGTTAGCGCTTCTGGCGTGAATGCCGGTAACCAGCCGCCTTTATCGTTGCGGCGCGCGCCTACTTTGGTGACGATAACCAGATCGTCGGCGTAAGGGTGTAACGCTTTTTTGATCAGCTGATTGGTGATATGCGGACCGTAGAAGTCGCTGGTATCAATGTGATTCACGCCTGCTGCGACCGCATCGCGCAGCACCTGTAAAGCACGCGCTTCATCTTTCGGCGGACCAAACACGCCGGGACCGGCTAACTGCATGGCACCGTAACCGAGTCGTGCAACCTGGCGGTCGCCAAGGGTGTAAGTCAATGCTGGATGAGACATGGAAAGCTCCTTCGTCAGTGTGTGGTTAGATTGTAATCGCCAAAACGCTGTGCAACTATCCGTACAAATTGGGACACAGTGTACGAGGTAGCGAACAATGGCATTGGATATCGCCTTGCTGCACGCGGTGGTGGCGGTGGCCAAAGCAGGCGGGTTTCGCGAGGCGGCGCGCATAACCGGCAGTAATCCGTCGCGCTTGAGCGATGCGGTGCGGCGTGCCGAAGAGCAACTTGGCGTACGGTTGTTTAATCGCACCACGCGCACCGTGGCGTTAACTGAAGCCGGCAGGGCGCTGATGTCGCGCCTGCTTCCGGCGATGAACGAAGTGGATGCGGCGCTGGATGCGTTGAACACGTTCCGCGATACGCCGGGCGGCACCTTGCGCTTAAATGTGCCGGTGAGCGCCGCGCGCATTGTGTTACCGGCGATTGTGCCGGGATTTCTAAAGCGCTATCCCGATATCCAGCTGGAAGTGGTGGCGGAAAGTAATGTGCAGGATGTGTTCCGCGATAGTTGTGATGCCGGCATTCGTTATGACGATCATCTGGAGCAAGACATGGTGGCACTGCCAATCGGTCCGCGCACGCAGTGCTTTGCCCTGGCGGCATCACCCGCGTATCTGGCGCAGTTCGGTACGCCGCAACATCCGCGCGACTTAGTGCAGCATCGCTGTTTACACGGACGCTATGCGACTGGCGTGATTGCCGAATGGGAATTTACCTGCGGCGAGGAAACCGTGCGCTTGCAGCCGAAAGGTCCGCTGATTTGCAGTATCGGCGCGGCGATGGACTTGACGGTAGAAGCGGCAATCGCTGGCTGCGGCGTGGTCTACTTATTTGAGGATTGGATTAGACCGGCGCTGAGTGATGGCAGCCTGCAGCCGATTCTGCCGGATTGGTGGCAAAGCTTCTCTGGCCTTTGGCTCTATTACAACGATCGCCGGTTGATTCCGGCGCCGCTACAGGCGTTTCTGGATTATGTGCGCGAACTGAATTCAAGTGCAGAAGCAAAAAAAAGCCGATAACCGTTGCCAGTTATCGGCTCATTCGCATCACAGGTAATTATGCGTTCAGCAGCTGATTCGCCGTTTTCTCAACCAGCGCCAGCAGGAGTTTAACATCTTCCAGCGTGACGGTTGGGTTCAGCAAGGTCAGCTTCAGGCAGGTTACGCCCTGATTCTCGGTCACACCTACGTTGGCGCGGCCTGAATCCAGCAGCGCATCGCCAATACGCTGGTTGAACAGCGCAATCTGAGCAGTATCGGTCAGTTGCTCTGGACGATAGCGGAACAGTACGCTCGCCAGCTGAGGCTGCATCACCAGCTCGAGGCGTGGTTCAGAGGTAACAAACTTCGCCACTTCCTGCGCCAGCGTCACACCGTGATCGATGATCGCCGCATACTGTTTCTGACCCAGCGCTTCCAGACCCATCCACAGCTTCAGCGCATCGAAACGACGCGTGGTCTGCAGGGATTTGGATACCAGATTCGGTACGCCGGCCTCTTCGTCAAACTCAGAGTTCAGGTAAGCCGCCTGATAACGCATCAGCTCGTAATGACGCTCATCTTTCAGCAGGAACGCACCGCAGCTGATGGTCTGGAAATACTGTTTATGGAAGTCCAAAGTGACGGAATCCACCCGCTCCAGGCCATCGAGGTAGTCGCGATACTTCTCGGACAGCAGCAGCGCGCCGCCCCATGCTGCATCAACGTGTACCCAAATGTTGCGCTCGGCAGCAATGCCGGCAATTTCACGCAGCGGATCGATCGCACCGGCATCGGTGGTACCGGCAGTCGCCACGATCGCCAGGATCTGTTCGCCGTTAGCGTCGGCCTGCGCCAGTTTGGCTTTCAGGTCTGACACATCCATACGGGCGAACTCATCAGACTTCACCTGCACCACAGATTGGTAGCCATGGCCAAGCAGCGCCATGTTCTTCTGTACGGAGAAGTGCGCGTTTTCAGAACACAGCACTTTGATCTTACGCAGATCACCAGTGATCCCGTGCTGCTGCACCGAGTGACCCTGACGCTGATAGAAGGCGTCGCGTGCCAGCATCAGACCCATCAGGTTGCTCTGGGTGCCGCCGCTGGTGAACACACCGGCGTCGCCAGCAGGGTAACCCACTTGCGCACGCAGCCATTCGATCAGTTTGATCTCAATGATGGTGGCAGAAGGGCTCTGATCCCACGAATCCATACTCTGATTGGTGGCGTTGATCAGGACTTCTGCCGCCTGACTTACCACCAGACTCGGGCAGTGCAGATGCGCTACACATTGCGGGTGATGCACTGAAAGACTGTCTTTCAGGAAATATTCAATCGCGCGTTCAATCGCGGCCTGGTTACCCAGGCCGTTTGGATTGAAGTCGAGCGTGATACGCTCGCGCAGTTCGGCAACGCTTTTGCCTTGATACATCTCAGGCTGTTGCAGCCACTGCACAACCGCGGCGCTGCTCTGGGCAATCGCCTGCTGGTACGCCTCAATGCTCTGTGCAGAGGCGGCCAGAATCGGGTTTACTTCAGACATTTACTCTTCCAATCAAACAGGTTTGACGCCAGCGCCAATCAGCGCCTGCTCAAATTTATCCAGGAAAATCGCCAGCTCATCGTTGGTGATCAGCAGTGAAGGCAGCAGACGCAGAACTGCGCCATGACGGCCACCGCGCTCCAGAATCAGACCTGCTTCGAAGCACTTCTTCTGCAGCAGCGCAGAGAGCTCGCCGTCAGCCGGGAAGCTGCCCATGTGATCGGCCGCTTCGTTCGGTTTAACGATCTCAATACCGATCATCATGCCGAGACCACGAACGTGACCAATTACCGGGAAGCGTTTCTGCATCGCGGCCAGCTGCTGTTTCAGCCATTCACCCTGCGCAGCCACTTTGCCTGCAATATCCTGCTCTTTGAGGATTTTCAGCGTGGTCAGGCCGGTAGCCATCGCCAGCTGGTTGCCACGGAAGGTGCCGGTGTGATGACCAGGTGACCAAACGTCGAACTGCTTTTTGATGCCCAGCACAGCCAGTGGCAGACCACCGCCCACAGCTTTAGACATCACGATAATGTCTGGCTCGATGCCGGCGTGTTCGAAGGCGAAGAATTTGCCGGTACGGGCAAAGCCAGCCTGAACTTCGTCGAGAATCAACAGAATGCCGTGTTCCTGCGTCACTTTACGGATGCGCTGCAGCCACTCAGCGGGAGCTGGGTTCACGCCGCCTTCGCCCTGAACGGCTTCGAGGATTACTGCAGCAGGCTTACGCACGCCGCTTTCCACGTCGTTGATCAGGTTGTCGAAATAATAGGTCAGCGCTTTCACGCCAGCTTCACCACCGATACCCAGCGGGCAACGATACTGATGCGGATAAGGCATGAACTGCACTTCTGGCATCATGCCATCAACCGCTTCTTTCGGTGCCAGGTTACCGGTGACGGACAGCGCGCCGTGCGTCATACCGTGATAACCGCCAGAGAAGCTGATCACGCCGCTACGGCCAGTGGCTTTCTTCGCCAGTTTCAGCGCGGCTTCAACCGCATCGGCACCAGAAGGACCGGTGAACTGCAGGCAATAATCTTTACCCTGGCCTGGCAGCAGCGAGAGCAGAGACTCAGAGAACTGATCTTTCAGTGGAGTAGTCAGATCAAGAGTATGTAACGGCAAGCCGCTGGTAATGACATTTTGAATGCTCTGGAGAACATCAGGATGGTTGTGACCCAGTGCCAGCGTCCCTGCGCCAGCCAGACAGTCAAGATATTGTTTATTCTCAACATCTGTGATCCACACGCCATGGGCTTTAGCGATAGCTAAAGGCAGTTTGCGCGGGTAACTCCTGACGTTAGATTCAAACTCAGCCTGACGGGCTAAGAATGCGTCGTTATTTCCGTTGAATGCATTGGCACCAAAACTATCAATACGGACTTTATCCGTCATCATATCTCTCCTTCAACCGGGGCACGTAAGGCTCGCCAATTGACTAATTGAACAAAAAAGTAACAGCTGTGAAAAAACGCGGCCAATATAGAGCCTTTTGACCTACATCACAATGATTAATTTTGTTTAGATTTGTTTACTCTTTCCATATATGAATCAGGGCGTTGGCCAGAAATTGGCCACTTAATTTCGCACCGCAGTTGGGGTGGTTAAAAAATAATCGAATGAATAAAGAGACTTATAGCCGCTAAGGCGATCCACGGACCAAAGGCGATGACGTGATTGAGCTCGCGCTGCCCGCTAACTCTGGAAATCAAAACACATAAAATAGCGCCGCCCGAAGCCAATAAAAGCACCCAGGGTAAAAGCGACCAGCCCAACCAGGCGCCGATTGCCGCCAGCAGTTTTGCATCGCCCATCCCTAACGCCTCAATGCCTCTAATCCATTGATATAAAATCGATAGCGCCCACAACACGCAATATCCCGCTATGGATCCCCATACCGCTTCTTGTAATGAGCCGGGTAGCCATCCCATCGCTTTAAACAGCAGCGCAATCCACAGCAAGGGCAGCGTAATCACATCCGGTAAAAGCAGATGTTCGAGGTCAATAAAGGCTAATACCGTTAACGCCCAGAACAATATGAGCGCGCCCAGCAATTGCATATTGACTGGCATCAGCCAGATAAGCAGCAGCGTCAGAAGCGCGGTAATTATCTCCACCTGTGGATAACGCCCGCTGATTTTACAATGGCAATAACGGCATTTACCGCGTAACAGTAACCAACTTATGAGCGGAATGTTGTCGCGCCAGCGCAGCGCGGTGGTGCATTGGTGGCAGTGAGAGGGCGGACAACACACATTTAGCGGAGTGTTCGGGTGCACTATTTGCAATGGCAACCGCGAGATCACCACGTTAAGAAAGCTGCCTACGGCCAATCCTAATAGGCCACTAATTAAGCCATGTACGTATTCCATTACTCATACCTCGCGCCATCCAGGCTTGTCGTTGCCAGGACTTTACGCCGAAGCGAGGATAGGTGCGAGAGGTAAAAGGGCGTTACAGCGGCATACATCGGGATTGCAGAGCGGGCTCCAGAAATGGAGAGGAGAAGATTAAGCTTGCTGCTTAAACAGCTGGATCGCTTCCTGCACATTGCTGGTATTCAATGACATTACGCGGTCGTTATTAAGGAACACATCGTAGTGGCCGGCGTTATAGCGGAACACATATAGATCGCCGCGATAGCGCAATCCTTTGGTTTTCACCCCAATATGGTGGCGGCGCAGCGCTGCCTGAGAAAGTCTGTCAGTAGCCGTACTCATCGCATTATCCTCCAGACGTTATAAAACATATCCTGACTTAGTATAGGGTCAAAACCTTAATTTAACCTTAAGAAGTGTGCTGGTTCATGATGATAAACCGGCAAATTTGTCCCTTCCTCTACCAATCCTCAACGTGTCAGAAAAAGCCGACTTAGTACCCTTCTCATTTAATGTTGCGTTAAGTTAACCCGCGTATTTTGGAATAAATGGCCGTTAAATAGTGCTTAATTCCAAGGTAACATAATGAATTTTCTACCATTCTCACGGCCCTCGTTGGGTGAAGAAGAGTTAGCCGCCGTTAAATCGGTGTTTGAGTCGGGTTGGATCACCACCGGCCCGAAAAATGCCGAACTGGAAGAGGCTTTTTGCCAGCTCACTGGCAATCAGCATGCGATTGCTGTCAGCTCCGCCACGGCGGGGATGCACGTCACGCTGCTGGCGCTGGGCATCCAGCCTGGCGATGAGGTGATCACGCCTTCGCTGACCTGGGTTTCCACCATCAACATCATCACACTACTGGGTGCGACGCCGGTGATGATCGATATCGACCGCGACACCTTGATGGTAACGCCGGAGCTGATTGAAGCGGCGATCACGCCGCGTACGCGCGCCATCATTCCGGTGCATTACGCTGGCGCGCCCGCCGATATAGATGCCATTCGCGCTATTGGTGAGCGCCATGGCATTCCGGTGATTGAAGATGCGGCGCACGCCGCAGGCTGTTATTACAAAGAAAAGCACGTTGGCCAGCAGGGCACGGCGATCTTCTCCTTCCACGCCATCAAAAACATGACCTGCGCCGAAGGTGGCTTGATTGTCACCGATGATGCGGCGTTGGCCGACCGCATGCGCAGTCTGAAATTCCACGGACTCGGCGTCGATGCGTACGATCGCCACACGCACGGCCGCAAGCCGCAGGCCGAAGTGATCATGCCGGGTTTCAAATACAACCTGCAAGATATCAGCGCAGCGATTGCTTTGGTGCAGCTGAAAAAGCTGCCCGCCATCAATCAGCGCCGCGCGGCGATTGCGCAGCGCTATCTCACTGAACTGGCGAATACGCCGTTTCTGCCGCTGGCGCAGCCAGAATGGTCACATCAACACGCGTGGCATCTGTTCATTATTCGCGTTGATGAGGCGCAGTGCGGCATCAGTCGTGATGCGCTTATGGAAACCTTGAAAGCACAGGATATCGGCACCGGGCTGCATTTCCGTGCCGCGCACACCCACAAATATTATCGCGAACGCTATCCGCAACTCTCGTTGCCGCACACCGAATGGAATAGCGATCGCATCTGCTCAATCTCGTTGTTCCCTGATATGCGCGATGAAGATGTCACGCGCGTGATTAGCGCATTACGTCATATCGCTGGAGTTTGACATGCTGGAAGAAAAAGCCATTCGCAAAGTCTCCGTGGTGATCCCGGTGTACAACGAAGAGGAGAGCCTGCCGGAACTGGTGCGTCGTACTGATGCGGCCTGTGCGGGATTAAATCTGGCGTACGAGATTCTGCTGGTCGATGACGGCAGCAGCGATCGCTCGGGCGAGATGATTGCCGATGCCGCCGATATGCCGGGCAGCCATGTGGTTGGCGTGTTGCTGAACCGTAATTACGGTCAGCACTCGGCGATCATGGCGGGCTTTAGCCACGTCAGCGGCGACCTGATCATCACGCTGGATGCCGATCTGCAAAACCCGCCGGAAGAGATCCCGAACCTGGTGAAAGCGGCTAAGCAGGGTTATGACGTGGTGGGCACCGTGCGTCAAAACCGCCAGGACAGCTGGTTCCGCCGTCGCGCCTCACGCACCATCAATCATCTGATTCAGCGCGTCACTGGCAAAGCGATGGGCGATTACGGCTGCATGCTGCGCGCTTATCGCCGCCATATCGTCGATGCGATGCTGAACTGCCACGAACGCAGCACCTTTATTCCCATCCTCGCCAACACCTTTGCGCGCCGCACCATTGAGCTGCCGGTGGCGCACGCCGAGCGCGAATTTGGCGATTCAAAGTACAGCTTTATGCGGCTGATTAACCTGATGTATGACCTGGTCACTTGCCTGACCACCACGCCGCTGCGCTTGCTGAGCATCGTCGGCAGTTTGATTGCGCTGGCCGGTTTTGCCTTCTCGCTGATTCTGATTGTGCTGCGTCTGTTCCTCGGCGCGGCATGGGCCGGTGATGGCGTGTTCCTGCTGTTCGCGGTGCTGTTTATTTTTGTCGGCGCGCAGTTCATCGGTATGGGATTACTCGGCGAATACATCGGCCGCATTTACAACGACGTACGCGCCCGTCCGCGCTACTTCATCCAACGTGTGATTCACCCACAGCAAAACGCCTCATCTGTACAGGAAATTGAGCAATGAAAACTGTCGTCTTCGCCTACGCCGAAATGGGCTGTGCGGGTATTTCTGCACTTCTGTACGCTGGTTATGAAATCAGCGCTATTTTCACCCACTCAGACACAGGAACTGAGAGCCACTTTTTCGACTCCGTTGCGCGTTTAGCCGCTGAGCAGGGCATTCCGGTCTATGCGCCGGAGGATGTCAATCATCCGCTGTGGGTCGATCGCATTAAAACCATGGCACCGGATTACATCTTCTCCTTCTATTACCGCGCTTTGTTGAACGACTGCATTCTCAGCAGTGCGCGTTTGGGGGCCTTTAACCTGCACGGTTCGCTGCTGCCCAAATACCGTGGCCGCGCACCGCTGAACTGGGTGCTGGTCAATGGCGAAACCGAAACCGGCGTAACGCTGCACCGCATGGTGAAGCGCGCCGATGCCGGTGACATCGTGGCGCAACAGCGCGTGGCGATTGACGAGCAGGACAATGCGTTAACGCTGCATCGCAAGCTGGTTGCCTGTGCAACGCAGGTGCTGGAAGGCGCATTACCGGCGGTGAAACGCGGCGATATCGTTACCACACCACAAAATGAGCGCGAAGCCACGGTTGTGGGGCGCCGCACGCCAGAAGATGGCCGCATTAAATGGGAACAACCGGCGCACACGGTCAATAATCTGGTGCGCGCGGTGACCTATCCGTGGCCCGGCGCGTTCGCCTATGCCGGAACGGTGAAATTCGTGGTGTGGAAAAGTCGCGTACACAGCACTGAACATCAGGCCAAACCGGGTACCGTGCTTTCTGTTGAGCCATTCCTGATCGCCTGCGCTGAAGGCGCGCTGGAAGTGGTGACCGGTCAAAGCGATAACGGCGTGTTTATGAACGGCAGCCAGCTGGCGCAAAACCTCGGTATGGTGAAGGGCGCCTTGCTCTATTCTCAGCCAGTGGCGGCGGTGAAACGACGCACGCGCGTGCTGATTCTCGGCGTGAACGGTTTTATCGGTAACCACCTCACCGAGCGTCTGCTGCAGGATGATAACTTCGAAGTCTACGGTTTAGACATCGGTTCTGACGCCATCAGCCGTTTCCTCGATCAGCCACGCTTCCACTTTGTCGAAGGCGACATCAGCATTCACTCAGAATGGATCGAGTATCACATTAAGAAGTGCGACGTGGTGTTGCCATTGGTGGCCATCGCCACGCCGATTGAGTACACACGCAATCCGCTGCGCGTGTTTGAGCTCGACTTTGAAGAGAACCTTAAAATCATTCGTGACTGCGTGAAGTACAAAAAGCGCATCATTTTCCCATCGACTTCCGAAGTGTACGGCATGTGTACCGATCAGCATTTCGATGAGGATCACTCCAATCTGGTGGTTGGGCCGATTAATAAACAGCGCTGGATCTATTCGGTGTCTAAGCAGCTGCTGGACCGCGTGATTTGGGCTTACGGTGAAAAAGAAGGGCTGCGCTTTACGCTGTTCCGTCCGTTTAACTGGATGGGGCCGCGCCTCGATAATCTGAATGCCGCGCGTATCGGCAGTTCTCGTGCTATCACGCAGCTGATCCTCAATCTGGTGGAAGGCTCACCAATTAAGCTGATTGATGGCGGCGCACAGAAGCGCTGCTTCACCGATATTCGCGACGGCATCGAAGCGCTGTTCCGTATCATCGAAAATAAACAGAACAACTGCGACGGCCAGATCGTCAACATCGGTAACCCTGATAACGAAGCCAGCATTAAAGAGTTGGCCGAGCGTCTGCTGGCGAGTTTCGAACGTCACCCGCTGCGCAGCAACTTCCCGCCGTTTGCCGGCTTCCGTGAAGTGGAGAGCAGCAGCTATTACGGCAAAGGTTATCAGGACGTGGAACACCGTAAGCCGTCGATCAAAAACGCGCGTCGTCTGCTGGACTGGACACCAACCGTAGAGATGGATACCACCATCGATAACACGCTGGACTTCTTCCTGCGCACCGTTGAGCTACAGGATAAACCATGAAGAAAGTCGGTTTGCGTGTCGATGTCGATACCTGGCGCGGCACCCAACTTGGCGTGCCGGCGTTACTGGAGCAATTCAGTTTGCATCAGCTGCAGGCCAGTTTTTTTTTCAGCGTTGGGCCGGACAATATGGGGCGCCACTTGTGGCGCCTGTTAAAACCGCGTTTCCTGTGGAAAATGCTGCGGTCGCGCGCCGCATCACTCTACGGCTGGGATATTTTGCTGGCCGGCACCGCCTGGCCGGGACGTGAGATTGGTCGCGGTCTGGAGGAGATCATCAGCGCCACCGCCGATCATCATGAAGTCGGTTTGCATGCGTGGGATCACTTTGCCTGGCAAACCTGGGCGGGCGTGTGGCCGCAAGAGAAACTGGTTGAGCAAATTGCGCGCGGTAAACAGGTGCTGGAAGCGATCATCGGTGACAATGTCACCTGTTCAGCGGTGGCGGGCTGGCGCGCCGATGGCCGCGTGGTGGCTGCCAAGCAGCAGTTTGGTTTCAGCTACAACAGTGATTGTCGCGGCAGCGGTCCATTTATACCGATTCTCAGTGATGGCAGCCCCGGCACGGTACAAATCCCGGTGACCTTGCCGACCTGGGATGAAGTGGTTGGGCAATCGGTGAGCGCGGAAGGTTTTAATGACTTCATCCTCGAGCAGATCCATACCGCAAGCGGTTCGCCGGTTTACACCATTCATGCCGAAGTGGAAGGGATTGTCGGGCTTGAGGCGTTCGCCGATCTGCTGAGACGTGCGGAGCAGCAAGACATTCAGTTCTGTCCGCTCAGCGCCTTGTTACCCGACGATCTCACTACGCTGCCACAGGGCAATATCGTACGCGGGCATATTCCCGGACGTGAAGGCTGGCTAGGCTGCCAGCGCTAATTTTTACAGGAACCACGGATGCGTACAGTCACTAAAACCGCGTTACCCCTCGCGCTCTTCGCGCTGTTTTACCTGATCCCGATTGAGTTCCGCGCCTTGTGGCAGCCGGACGAAACCCGCTATGCCGAAATCAGCCGGGAAATGCTATTTAGCGGCAATTGGGTAGTGCCGCACTTCTTCGATCTGCGCTACTTCGAGAAACCGATCGCCGGTTATTGGGTCAATAACCTCGGCCAGTTGCTGTTTGGTCACACTAACTTTGGCGTGCGCGCCGGATCGATTTTCAGCACCACGTTGAGCGCGGTATTGGTGTATTGGCTCGGCACGCAGATGTTCGCCAGCCGTAAAATCGCGCTTAGCGGCAGCATGATTTTTCTCACCTCGTTGCTGGTGTACGGCGTCGGCACCTACGCGGTGCTCGATCCGATCCTGATGCTGTGGCTGGTCGCGGCGATGTGCAGTTACTGGCTGGCGTCGCAGGCCAGTAGCACGCGGCAACGATTGATCGGATATGTGTTGCTGGGTGCGGCCTGCGCCATGGGCTTTATGACCAAAGGTTTTCTCGCGCTGGCGGTACCGGTGCTGGCGATTCTGCCTTGGGCCATTTGGCAACGTCGTTTTGGCGAATTGCTGCGTTGGGGACCGCTGACGATGGTGGTCGCCGCCTTGCTTAGTTCGCCGTGGGCGCTGGCGATCAATCAGCAGGAAGGCGATTTCTGGCACTATTTCTTCTGGGTCGAGCATATACAGCGTTTCGCCGAGTCGGACGCACAGCACAAAGCGCCATTCTGGTACTACATTCCGGTGTTGCTGGCGGGCACTTTGCCGTGGCTGGCGCTGCTGCCGGGATCGCTGATTGGCGCGTGGCGTCAGCGCAGCCAGCAAGCCGGGCCGATCTATTTATTGAGCTGGGTGCTGCTGCCGCTGCTGTTTTTCAGCATCGCCAAAGGCAAGTTGCTGACCTATATTCTGCCGTGTTTCGCACCGCTTGCGCTGCTGATGGCGCATTACGCACACAGCGGTTCGGCGCAGGTGATTAAAGCGTTAAAGGTAAACGGTTGGATCAATCTGCTGTTCGGTTTGATCACCACCATAGTGGTTTTAGTGGTGCTGGCACCCTGGGGCGTTGCGCATCGTCCGGTTTATAGCGGCGATGAAGGGATGGGCGTGCTCTGTGCGGCGCTCTCCTTTATAGGTTGGGCCGTGATGGGCTGGTTGAGCCGCAAGCCGGAGAAGGGTCGCTGGCAGTTAGCCGCGCTCTGTCCGCTGGCGCTGGCGTTACTGGTGGGATTTGCCATTCCTGACAAGGTGCGCGATGCCAAGCAGCCACAGAGTTTTGTTAGCGCGGTACACGATCAACTGGCGGATAGCCGTTATCTGCTGGCAAACAATCCCGGCGTGGCATCAGCGGTGGCCTGGGAACTGCAGCGCAGCGACATCAATTTCTACGATGCCAAAGGTGAGTTGCAATATGGCCTGAGCTACCCGGATGCACAGTCACACTATATTGATGCGGATAACTTTGCCGACTGGCTGCGTATCCATCGTCGTCTGGGCAAGGTTTCGCTGGTGTTGATGCTGAATGCCAGCGATAGCACGCCGGATAAAAACCTGCCGGAACCGGATGATGTCTATCGTCAGGGCCGCCTGATTTACTACGGCTACGATGCGAAACCATGAATCTGCTGCTGATTTTACTGGTGAGCGTGCTGAGCTGTGCCGCCCAACTGTGTCAGAAGCAGGCGGCCCATCACGGTATCAAAAAAGGAATTTTCTGGCTGGCGCTCAGCATCCTGCTGCTCGGTATCGGCATGCTGCTGTGGCTGGCGGTATTGCGCGTGGTGCCGGTGAGCGTGGCGTATCCGATGCTGAGTCTTAACTTTGTGTTGGTGGCGATCGCCGCGCGTCTGATCTGGCGCGAAACCTACAGCGTGCAGCAGTGGATCGGTACGTTGGCGATTGTTGCTGGCGTGGCGCTGATGGGAAGTCATCTATGAAAGGCGTGATGCTGGCGCTGTGCAGCGTGTTGCTGGTATCGCTGGCGCAGCTGGTGCTGCGGTTGGCGATGCTGGATTTCCCGCCATTAAGCGAATTGCTGAGTGTGCAGCACTGGAAACCGCTGCTGCTGTTGGCGATGGGCCTCGGGGCGTATGCGCTGTCGATGCTGTGCTGGATGCTGGCGCTGCGCCAGCTGCCGCTTAACCGGCTCTATCCGCTGCTCAGTTTGAGTTATGTATTGGTGTGGCTGGCCGCGATTTCCTTGCCGATTTTGGGCGAAAACTTCCGCTGGAGCAGCTTTGCTGGCGTGGTGCTGATCGTGTTTGGCTTGATGCTGGTTTCGCTGCCGCGCCGTAAGTGATGGTGTTTATTTATGCACATACCGTAGCGGCGCAATTTATTGCGCAATAAATTGCGCCGCTTCGGAAGGTGCAGTGATGTGACACGGCGCTTAATTGAAAGCCATTACGCCACTCATGGCGATCTTTTTTATTTATCCCCTCAAAGGCATCCCTAAATAAATACATCATCCTGATGTAAATCCATCAAAATAAAAATCCCAAAATGCTTGAACTCACAATTCGGAAAGCAAATTCCAAATAAAAATTAACATGAAATAAAAACACCGCTAGCGTGAGTGCTCTGTTTGTTCTGCCGTATTTCCTTAATTTTTTCACCAGGAGGTATTATGGAAAGAGAACTTTATATATCCACTAACACCGCTTCCGGCCCCAATAGCACCACGCGCACCGAGCCATTTGTTAAAATTATTGCGCTGGTCGCCACGCTGGGTGGATTGCTGTTCGGCTACGATACCGGTGTAGTATCGGGCGCTTTACTCTTTATGCGTGACGATCTGCAGCTCACGCCTTTTACCACCGGGTTAGTCACCAGTTCACTGCTGTTTGGCGCCGCTTTTGGCGCGCTGCTCGCCGGTCATTTCGCGGACGCGCTGGGACGCCGCAAGATCATCATTTCTCTGGCCTTTATTTTTGCCCTTGGCGCCATCGGTTCGGCCTTCGCGCCGGATGTCATCTCAATGATCGCTTCACGTCTGTTCCTCGGTATCGCCGTCGGTGGCGCAGCGGCTACGGTGCCGGTGTATATCGCGGAAATTGCCCCGGCGAACAAGCGCGGTCAACTGGTGACCTTGCAGGAGCTGATGATTGTTTCAGGTCAGCTGCTGGCGTACGTGTCCAACGCCACTTTCAATGAAATCTGGGGTGGAGAACACACGTGGCGCTGGATGATCGCTATCTCAACTGTGCCCGCAGTATTGCTGTGGTTGGGCATGATCTTTATGCCGGAAAGCCCGCGCTGGCATGTAATGCGCGGTAATAGCCAGCAAGCACGCAAAGTACTGGAGAAAACCCGCGCGGCCGATGACGTCGAATGGGAGCTGGAAGAGATCGAAGAAACCATCGAAGAGAACCGGCAACAGGGCAAAGGCCGCCTGCGCGATTTGCGTACGCCGTGGCTGCGCAAAGTGTTCCTGCTTGGTATCGGCATCGCGGCGATTCAGCAGCTGACCGGCGTCAACACCATCATGTATTACGCGCCTACCATGCTGACGGCAACCGGCTTGAGCAACGATGCCGCGCTGTTCGCCACCATCGCCAACGGCGTGATTTCGGTGCTGATGACGCTGATCGGTATCTGGATGATCGGCAAAATCGGCCGTCGTCCGCTGGTGCTGATTGGTCAGATGGGTTGCACCGCGTGCCTGTTTTTTATCGCCGCGGTGTGCTTCTTCATGCCGGAATATCACCCGGCGGGTGACGTCAATCTGCTGCGCGCCTATCTGGTGCTGGCGGGCATGCTGATGTTTCTGTGCTTTCAGCAAGGCGCGTTGTCGCCGGTTACCTGGCTATTACTTTCCGAGATCTTTCCAGCGCGGATGCGCGGTATTTGCATGGGCGGCGCGGTATTTGCGTTGTGGATGGCCAACTTCGCCATTTCCATGGCGTTCCCGTTGCTGTTGGCGGCATTTGGTCTGGCCGGTGCCTTCTTAACCTTTGCCGTGATTGGTATTGGGGGATCGATGTTCGTGTTGCGCACCATCCCGGAAACCAAAGGACGCAGCCTGGAACAGGTCGAGCACTATTTCCATGAGTTGTACAAATGATGTCGCATTGATGTAAATCAATCAAGGTTCTGGCAGAGCAGCAAAACAACATCGCTTACTATAGCAAGATATCGACGCGACATAACAAAACAGAAGCTAATAAATATTACTCTTTCAGGATAGAACACACCATGACCTACAAAATAAGCCATGACCGACTCTGCGTTAATCGTAAAATCGCGCCTAATCTTAGTCTCGAGCGTTTTTTCTCGCTGGTTGAAAAGCTGGGGTTAAATAAAGTCGAAATCCGCAATGATATGAAGAGTGGTAGCGTGACCGATAATTTAACAGGCGAAGAATTTCGCCATCTCGCGACTCAGCATGCTTTTACTATTGAAACTATTAATGCGGTTTATCCGTTTAACCAATTAAGCGATGAGGTGCTGGAGAAAACGCGCGCTTTATTAAAAGACGCGCGTGCCACCGGTGCGAAAGCGTTAGTCCTTTGCCCACTGAATGACGGCACCGTTATTTCCCAGCAGCAAACCGTCGATGCGTTAAAAACGCTGGCGCCACTGTTTGCCGAATATGGCATTGCCGGTCTGGTGGAACCGCTCGGTTTCCCGCAAAGCTCGCTGCGTTCAGCGGCGCTGGCACAGCAGCTGATCAAACAAGCCGGCGCGCCGTTCAAAATCGTACTGGATACCTTTCACCATCATTTGTACGAAGGGGCTGAACAAGACTTTGCTGGCGGCATCGACGTCAACAATATCGGGCTGGTGCATTTGTCCGGCGTGACCGACGCGCGCCCAACGCATCAGTTAACCGACGAAGAGCGCATCATGTTAAGCGCCGACGATATGCTGAAATCGAAACAACAAGTGCAGCGTCTGGAAGAGATGGGCTATCGCGGTATTTACGCTTTCGAACCGTTTTCGTCGGTGATGGATAACTGGAGCGAAGAACAAATTGCTCGTGAAATCCACTCCAGCATTGCTTACCTGAATAACTAAGGAACACTTCCATGACGCTCAATATCGGTGTAATTGGCACGGGCGCGATCGGTCGCGAACACATTCGTCGTTGCAGCCAGGTGCTGCAACATTCGCGTGTGGTGGCGCTGAATGACATCAACCGCAGCAACTGCGAGCAGATCATCCACGATCTCGGCATTCAGGCGGAGATTTACGACAACGCACATGATCTGATTAACGCGCCAGAGGTGCAGGCGATTCTGGTCACCTCGTGGGGCCCAACCCATGAAGAGTTTGTGCTGGCAGCGATCAAAGCCGGCAAGGCGGTGTTCTGTGAAAAGCCGCTGGCGGTCACCGCGCAGGGTTGTATGAACATCGTGGAAGCGGAAATCGCCGCCGGTAAGAAGCTAGTGCAGGTCGGCTTTATGCGTCCTTACGACGCGGGCTACCGCGCGCTGAAGGCGGTGATTGAGAACGGTGACATCGGCGAACCGCTGATGCTGCACTGCGCGCATCGCAATCCCGAAGTCGGCGATTCCTACACTACTGATATGGCGATCACCGATACGCTGATTCATGAGCTCGATGTGCTGCGCTGGTTGCTGAAAGATGATTACGTTAGTGCGCAGGTGATCTACCCGCGCTCAACCAGTAAAGCCGCTTCGCATCTGAAAGACCCGCAAATCGTGCTGCTGGAAACCGCCAAAGGCGTGCGCATCGACGTCGAAATCTTCGTTAACTGCGCTTACGGCTACGATATTCAATGTGAAGTGGTCGGCGAAAGCGGTATTGCGCGCCTGCCTGAACCGATGTCGGTACAGACGCGCAGCGCGGCCAAACTCTCCACCAGCATTCTTACCGACTGGAAAAAGCGTTTCATCGATGCCTATGACGTGGAGTTGCAGGACTTCATCAATAACGTGTTGTCGGGTGAGATGACCGGCCCGTCTGCGTGGGATGGCTTCGCTGCGGCGGTTGCTGCCGATGCCTGTGTTGCGGCGCAAAAATCCGGAGACATCGTACCGGTCACTATGCCAGCGAAACCGGCGTTTTATAACTAAGTTGCTTTCCCTTCCTTAAACGCGCGTCAGGTTGAACTGGCGCGCGTATTATCGCGTATCACACTCTCTTCTTAGCGTTTTCCCGTGTATCATCGCCGCCTTTAAGATGTTTTGTAGGGAATAAGTGATGACGGAGATGACATTGTCCCGCCGCCAGCCTTCGGTATGGTGGGGCGCGATGATTATTTGCGGCACCGTGGTGGGCGCAGGGATGTTTACGCTGCCGGTGGTGATGGCGGGCGCGTGGTTTGGCTGGGCGATGATGTTACTGCTGATCAGCTGGGGCGGCATGTTGCTGTCCGGCTTGTTGTTTATGCGCGTCAGCCTCACGTATCCGCCGGGCGCTGGATACGACACTTTAACCAAAGATTTGCTTGGACGCGGCTGGGCGGCGCTGAACGGCCTCAGCATCTTATTCGTCCTTGGCATCCTGACATACGCCTACATTTCAGCCAGCGGCCCGGTCTATCAGCACTCAATCAGTCAGTTGGGATTACCCATCTCAACTGCAGAAGCCAAGGTGTTGCTGACGCTGTGCGTCGCCGTCGTCGTTTGGCTCGGTACGACGGGCGTCAGTCGCTTGATGACCTTCTGCGTGCTGGCGAAAATTCTGCTGTTGATCGTGCTGTTTGGCGGCCTTCTGACGCAGGTGAACGTGCCGTCGTTACTGAGCGGACCCGCTGCCGGTGAACGTTACTGGCCTTATGCACTCGGCGTGCTGCCGTTTTGTCTCGCTTCGTTTGGTTACCACGGCAACATCACCGGTCTGGTGAGCTATTACGGCGGCAATAAGCAGAACATCACGCGGGCTTTGGTGTTGGGAACGCTGCTGTCGCTGGCGCTGTATCTGTTTTGGCTAACCAGCACCATGGGAAATCTACCGCGCGCCGCGTTTCCTGAGATTGTGAAGCAGGGCGGCGATATCGCTGCGCTGATGGCGGCGCTGCGTGCGCATCTGCACGTCAATGCGCTGGCGCTGATGATGTCGATCTTCTCGCATTTCGCCGTGATTGCCTCATTCCTCGGCGTCACCGCCGGTCTGTTTGATTTCATCGCCGATCGTCTGGGATTCGGGAATTCATCTGTCGCACGCCTGAAAACCGCCAGCCTGACTTTCCTGCCGCCGTTACTTGCCTCGATTTGGTGGCCGAATGGCTTTGTCGCCGCGATTGGTTTTGCCGGACTGTTTGCTACCTTGTGGGCGGTGATCATCCCCGCGCTGCTGGCATGGAAATCTCAGCAACGCTGTTCGCTGGCGGTGGCTTTTCTGTTGGTGTTTGGCGCGATGAATATCCTTGCCTGGCTGTTGAGCTGGTTTGGGGTGTTACCGGAATTTGGTGGATGAGATGAGTCGCCAGAAATGGCGACTCGACTTTCAACCGGTACCTGATTAAAACAATTACTCTTTGTTGGATACCAACGTGCCTTTCAGGCCGTGCGGCTCGGAGCGCAGATACTGCGGTGGCGCTTTGGCCTGCGCACCCAATTCAGCGGCGGCATGCCACGGCCAGCGCGGGTCGTAAAGTACTGCCCGCGCCAGCGCGATCAAATCTGCGTCACCTACCTGCAATGCTTGTTCTGCCTGCTTTGGTTCCGTAATCAAGCCTACGCCAATCACCGGAATCTTTACCTGTTTGCGGATGTCGCGTGCAAAAGGCAATTGATAACCGGGACCGACCGTGATTTTCTGCTGCGGTGACAAGCCGCCGCTGGAGACGTGCACGTAATCGCTGCCCGCCGCTTCGAGTTGCTGGCTGAAGACAATCGACTGCTCCACATCCCAGCCGCCGTCAACCCAATCGGTTGCCGAGAGGCGCACACCCACCGCCACTGAATCTGGCACGGCGCTGCGCACCGCATGGAACACTTCCAGAGGGAAACGCAGACGATTTTCCAGCGAGCCGCCGTACTCATCCTCACGCTGGTTACTCAGTGGCGACAGGAACTGATGCAGCAAATAGCCGTGCGCAGCATGCAGTTCAATCAACTGGATACCGAGTTTCGCCGCACGCTGCGCGCTGTCAACGAAGGCCAGTTTCAGGCGCTCAAGATCCTGTTTACTTAGCGTAACCGGTGCGCGATCTTCAGGATTAAAGGCTTGCGCGGATGGTGCAACGGTTTGCCAGCCACCTTGCTCCAGCGACAGCTGATTGCCACCCAGCCACGGCGCGGCGCAGGACGCTTTGCGTCCGGCGTGACCGAGTTGAATACCAATGGGAGTGTCAGAATAGTGACGGATATCTTGCAGTACGCTGGCTAAAGCCGCTTCCGTTGCATCATCCCACAAGCCTAAATCGCCCGGAGAAATACGTCCGGCGGCTTCCACTGCTGTCGCCTCAATGATCAGCAAACCGGCGCCGGAAAGTGCCAGTTGCCCCAGATGAATGCGGTGCCAGGCGCTGGCTTTGCCATCCTCCGCAGAGTATTGGCACATCGGCGCGATGACGATGCGATTATCGAGCGTTAACTTACCCAGTTGTGTTGTACTAAACAGTAAACTCATTGAAACCTCATCTTCAGTGGCTGAATGGCTTTAAGCTTAGGGCGAAAAGCGCATTTTGCAGAGGGCTATGAGTTTGAATGTTGTAGCAAAAAGTAAGTTAAGCGGAATGTGCCGCCGCAAGTCGAAACGCATCAGACATTTTTTCCTGCTCACGTTGTGATAACCCCAAATGTCTGGCGACTATGCGCCATTGCGCAACAATGCTGCTGAATTTTTCAATGATAGTTTCGGCTTCAGGTGCCTTCAGCCGGAAATAGGGCGCAACTTCCCGCGCCAAATCGAGATCAAGCGCATTATCAGCTGCCGTCACATTTAATTTTAGGCCATCAGCATAGGGCACTGGATTGAGATCGAAGGCGGCAGATAACCGCCAGCCCTTGTCTGGAACCAGAATAAATCCATGATTACGCAGATGATCATCGCTGTTAGAAACCAGCATATTAAAGACTATCCGCGACCACAGCTCGCGTAAATCAGCATTGGTTTGGGAGCCATGACGAATCAATACTTCTGCCAGTTCGAGATAACTCACTCCGGTGGACGCATCTTCGCCATCAATATGGCCAGTCATGGTCATCGCGGAGGCAAAGTGCAGACGCTTTCCTTCGGGCGTGCGATCGAAACGGCGCACCATGAAACAGTGATAATCGCTGGCAAATTTTTTCGCCATCGCAGCGGCAACGTCAAGTTCACAAGCCGTGGCGAGAGCATTGACGACCATTTCCCATCCACCCACATCATATTCATCGCGGATGCTGGGGAACTTGGCGATAAATAGCTGACCTTCCTCATCAACCACACTGGCTTTGGGCCGTGCGCCACCCAGAGAACCGCCTGGAGCGATCAACATCCTGAGCCATTCATGTCCCTGAGCAGCACGGTTATCCGGATCACTTTCCAGCGCGCGACTTGCACGTTCAAGTGCTGCGATTTCAGTAAATGGGGGAGTCGCAATTTCCAATCTGTTATCAAGAAATTCCCCCTGATCCTCCAGCCGGTAACGCAAAGCACCCACGCGATACAGGTCATGAACCACCAGTAAAAAATCGGATTCAAACATGCGCGTGCCGGAAGGCAATAATCCGCCACGGATATCGCGTTCCAGGCGACGCTCCATCAATAAGCGTCCCCATCTGTCGGGGCTGGAATCGGCAAACACACCAAATCCAGCACGATTGTTGGCAGGATATTGTGGCCCTTCGAATAAGTGGATGCCGGGATCTAACTGGATCAACATCAAATCGGGATCGCTAAGCGCTTGCGGATCATACTGAAATTCAAAAGATTCACGCGCCCGGCTGCGGCGAATATGCAGATAACCGAGACGTTTTGGTTGCTTGAGTCCGTTCCAGTCGGCGTAGACGCTAATCATGGTCATTGTCGGGTCCTATTTTTTCTTCCCTGAAATTAGCAGTGAGGCGAGGCCGGCAGAGGTGACTGTCTGAGCGTTTTTTTGCTCAACTCCGCGCTCATTAGCCTCAGCTACCTGCGTGCTGTTCTCACCCTCATCAACCTTATACGCTGATTTAGCAGCAAATAATTTAGTCGTTGAGGTAAGACGTGCATCTTGCAGTTGGCGACCCAAAGTATCCTCAGCAGCCAGCAGATTGAGATCCTGTTCGAGTCCTAACACTTGCATCACAGCCAGATAGGCTCCGATAGTCACACCCGCGCTACCCGCTTCAAGCGAACGCAACGTCATCGGGGTCATTCCCGCGCGTTCCGCCACCTGTTTAGCCGTAAGTTTTCTTCTTTTACGAGCGAGTTTTAATCTCTCTCCAAAAGCGGCAAGCATTTCGTTCGTTTGAGGAAGAAGCAGAGAAGTTCGCTGTGCCATTGTGTCACTATTTTATCTTTAAATGGGTTTAATGGATAAAATATTAGCACTTTGTCGATCTGCATTCCATTTTTAATGATTAAAATAAAAACGAAAAAGTGCTAATAAATTATCATTTAATGAACCTAAAAGATAAAATATTAGCACTCCAATTTAAAACGCCGCCGATCGCCAGCCGCGCGCGTCATCATTGCCGGTGCGCACCGCCAGTGAATGCGCTGCACGTTGCGAACGCGCCATCACCTCTTTTTGATTGAGCTGGGTAAACTCCCCGGCTCGCAGCAGATAAGCGCCATCAACAAACACATCGCTGACCTCGTGGCCGAGCGCCGAGTAGACCAGCGATGAAACCGGATGATGGATCGGCGTCATCGCAGGATGCGAAGTATCAACGATCACCACATCGGCGCGTTTGCCGACTTCCAGCGAACCCACCAGATGTTCAAGTCCAATTGCCCGCGCACCGTCGATGGTGGCCATCTCCAGCACTTTTTCCGCCGTCATAATGGTGGGATCGCGGTGCACGCCTTTTTGCAGCAGCGCCGCCACTTTCATCGCCTGAAAAAGGTTGTGATTGTTGCTGCTGGCCGGGCCGTCTGAACCCAAACCAACGGTTAAGCCGGCAGCCAGCATATCCGGAATCGGCGGCACGCCGGAAGCGAGGTAGAGATTGCTGCAGGGATTGTGCGACACGCGCGTGTCATGGTGTTTGAGTGCGCGGATGTCGCGCGAATTGCACTGCACGCAATGCACCGCCAGCACATCCGGGCCAAGAAAGCCGATATCGCTGAGGAATTCGGTATCGCTGGCCTGAAAACGCAGCTTCGCCTGCTCGATCTCAAAATCGGTTTCCGCCACATGCGTAGTGATCAGCACGCCGGTTTCATCCGCCAGCTGGCGCGTGCCGCGCAGCACTTTCTCATCCAGCGCCCAAATCATGCTCGGTGCCAGACCGACTTTTACCCGGCCATCGACCTGGTGATAACGATCGATCACCGCGCGCGCATCGGCCAGCGCCTGTTCAGGCGTTTCGATCAGTTCAGCAGGAATGCCATGCTCAGCGCCGCTGGTGAGAAAACCGCGACACACATGACCGCGAATGCCGCTGACTTCAAAGGCCTCGATCACTTTGGCGGTTAATCCTGGACGCGGATGCGCGTACATAAAATCGACCAGCGACGTGACGCCCGAACGCAGTGATTCCATGCAGCCGTGCAGCGCGGCGGCGTAAACATCCTCTTCTGTCAACGCTACGGCGCTGGGTCCGGTCATGCAGGTGAACCACTTTTTCAGCACCATGTCATCGCCGAGACCTTTAAGCAGCGTCTGAAACAGATGCGTATGCGTGTTCACCATGCCCGGCATAATAATGCGTTCGCGGCAGTCGATAATTTCCGCTTCAGGATAGCGCTGCTGCAAAGCGTCGCGCGTGCCGATGGCGCGAATGGTCTTATCTTCAATCAGCAAACTGGCCTGTTCCAGAATCTCGCGTTGCGGATTCATAGTGATCATCCAGCCGTCAGCCAGCAGATAACTCATGAGGCGTTCTCCAGTTGCTGCTTTAATTCAGCGGCATTAACCACAAAACCAAAGCATTGCTGCACGTTATACAGCGTGGCATCGCGGCAATAAGCAGGCGAGGTGGTGGCGCTGCAATCTTCCAGCAGAAGGCAGTCGTAACCGCGAAAGTTGGCATCCTGTAAGGTGCAAAGCACGCACTGATCGACGTTAACACCGGCAAACAGCAGCGTGGTGACGTTGAGATTGCGCAGAATGCTGTCGAGTTCGCTGTCCTGAAAACCGGACATGCGGTATTTGTTGACGCGAATATCCCCGGCGTCCGGCGTCAGTTCGTCCACCACTTCCGCCGCCCAGCTGCCGGCCTGCAACACTGGCGCGCCGGAAACCGGCAGCGGATCGCCTAATCCCACGCCATCACCGTTCGGGTTATAGACGTGCAGCAGCGCGGGGCTGAGATTGAGTTTATCAGCGCGATTGCCCCAATTGAGCCAAATCACCGGCACCTGTGCAGCGCGCAGCGTCGGCAGCAAGGCTTGCAGCGGCGCAATTGGCGCGCGCGCAGGCGTGACATCGACGCCGATATGCCCGAGCCAGCCTTCGGCATGACAAAAGTCGTTCTGCATATCAATCACCAGGATAGCCGTGCGTTGCAGATCAAAAATCACTGAACGTTCATGCGATGTAAGCTGCACGCTGCGCGACACCTGCGCTGGACGCCGCGTATCAACCACTTGCGCTGAAACGCGCCACTGATTGTGTCGACTGCTGCCTAAAACGTTCTCCGGCATATCAGGCTCCCGTTAACACGCGGATATCTTCTGCATCGAGCGTGACAGGGTCACCGCTACGAATCAGTTCGGAAAAGCCTTCATTCGGCGTCATCACCGTCAGCGTATAGAGTTTGCTGCTGCCGGTATTACGAATGGCGTGATCGTTGCCCGGATGCAGCAGCAGGGAATCGCCTTTCCTTATCTCAAGTTCATCATCGTTACAGCGCGCCACGCCTTCGCCATGCAGTACATAAAAGAACTCGTGCGCGGTGGCGTGTTCATTCGGTGGCGTAGCACCGCCGACGTAGAAAATCTCCACCACGAAGATGTTCTCAATGCCGTCTAACGGTTTGTCGAACAAAATGGCGAAATAGTTGCTGCTATCCGGACTGATACGGAACGCCTTAACATCCGCAAGATTGTTGAAACGAAACGATTTCATAAGTTATTCCTTTCGATAAGGCTGCGTTAATGCGCCGGGTTGCAATGTGCGTCCCACCACGCCGGACATCGCCAGAATGGTGAGCAAGTAAGGCAGCGCCAGCAGCACCTGCGGCGGCAGCGTGTTCTCAAACAGCTGTAGCGAGAGTTGCAGGGCATCTGCAGCGCCAAAGATAAAAGCGGCGACCAGCGCTTTAAGCGGGCTCCAGCGTCCAAAGATGACAATCGCCAGCGCGATAAAACCTTGCCCGCTGACGATGTTGTCGCGGAACAGGCCGATCTGCGCCGTGACCAGATAGCTGCCGGCTAACCCAGCGCCCACGCAGGAGAACAGCACGCCCCACGTGCGAATCTTCAACACGTTGAGCCCGGCGGCATGTGCCGCGCGCGGGTTTTCGCCCACCGCACGCAGCGACAGGCCGAAGCGGGTGTGAAACAGACCAAAGTGCGCCAGCACCGCCAGCAGCAAAGTGAGATAGAGTGGCAGCGGCTGCTGGAACAGAATCGGGCCAATAAACGGCAGCGAAGAGAGCAGCGGCACATGCCAGGGTTCGAGCATTGGGATGGTAGGTGAGGATGCATTGCCCATCACCAGCGCGTAAATCCAGGTGGCTAATCCCGCTGCCAATATATTGAAGACGATGCCCACCACAATCTGGCTGGCATGGGCGCGCAGGTAGAGCGCCGCCAGCACGCAGCCAACCAGCAGTCCGCCGACGCCACCGGCGATAAAGCCCAGCGCGGTCGATCCGCTCTCAACCGCCGTCATGTAGCTGGAAAGCGCGCCCAGCAGAATAGTGCCTTCAATACCGATATTCAGTACGCCGGAGCGTTCGGCATAGATTTCACCGAGCGCCGCCAGTAACACCGGACCGGCAAGGCGCACTGCGGCGGCTAGCCAGCTGACGAAAAAGGCGGTATCGAGATTCATCCACAGATTCATGAGTGTTCCTCCGCCAGCTGGCTGCGCGACTTACGCCCGCCGGGCAGGTTGATGCGGTAATAGCGCAGCAGATCGCCCGCCAGAATCAGTAACACCACCAGACTTTGCAGAATCAGCACCACCGATGTGGGCAAGCCGGTTTGGCGCTGCATGGCGCTACCGCCCACTTCCAGCCCGCCGTAGAGAATGGCGGTCGGGATCACCAGCAGCGGATTGAGGCGTGCCAGCAAAGCCACCACCACGCCGATAAAGCCGACGCCGCCGGAAATGCCTTCCATCAGGCGATGTTGCACGCCTAATACCGCGCACAATCCCGCCAGCGCCGCCAATCCTCCGCCGAGCAGCACCGCGCCCATTTGGCGGCGATTGACATCCACGCCGCTGTAGCGCGCCGCGCGCGGATTCAGCCCGGCAATTTTGATTTCGAAACCGGCGGGTGTGGCACGCATCAGCCAGAAGACAAACAGCGTGGCGACTAGCGCGATGGCGATGCCCCAATGTGCGCGCATGCCGTTCATCACAAACGGCAGCCAGCTCTCCACCGGCAAACGTGGCGTCTGCGGCAGATCGCCCGGCGCGCGCATTGGGCCGGAAACCAGATACTGCACCATGAACAGCGCCACATAGTTGGCCATCAGCGAAATCAGCACATCGTTGCCGCCAAATTTTACCCGTAACGCGCCAACCCAACCGGCCCAAAGCGCGCCCGCAAGGAAGGCGGCAATCAGCACCATCGGCCAGTAGAGCAGTGCGGGAATCGCCCACGGAAAGCCCTGCGGCGTACCCGACAGCGCGATCCAGCTGGCCGCCGTGGCACCTAGCAGAAAACAGCCTTCAAAGCCGATATAACCGAGCCCGGCGCGCCACACCACGATGGTTGCCAGCGCGATCAGCATCAGCGGCGTGGATTGCACCAGGCTGAGACCGAAGCTGCGCAGCGAGCCAAAAGCGGCATCAAACAGGAAGCCATAAGCCGAGAGCGGACTGCCGCCAAACGGGATAAACAGCAAGCCGGCAATGATGAAAGCGGCAAGGATGCCGCAAAAACTGGTTAACACCAGCGCGCCGCTGGATTCGGCGGGCGCCAGACGTCGCTCAAGCAGCTTCTTCATGGTTGCCTCCGTTTTTTTTCAGGTGCGCGCCCGCCATCAGTTCGCCGAGGCGTTCTGGCGTGGCGTCGGCGACGTCCATTTCTCCGGCAATCTGGCCGCTGTACATCACCGCGATGCGATCGGAGAGATTGATGATCTCCTCCAGCTCGGCGGAGATCATCAGAATGGCGCATCCGCGATCGCGCGCCGCCATCAAACCCTGCCACACGCTCTCAATCGCGCCGACATCCAGCCCACGCGTGGGCTGTTCAACCACTAATAAGCAGGGATTGCTGGCGACTTCGCGCCCGAGAATCAACTTTTGCAGGTTACCGCCGGAGAGTTTTCCGGCTTCGAAATCGGCATCCGGCGTGCGTACCGCAAAGCGGGCGATGATGTCGCGCGCATGCTGGCTAATGCGCTGGCGATCCAGCAGCCAGCCGCCCGCGCGGGTAAAGGTGCGCTGGCGGCCAAGCATGGCGTTATCAGTAATCGATAAATCGGTCACCGAACCGACGCCACGCCGATCCGCCGGAATAAAACTGATGCCTTTATGGCGGCGCGTAGCGGGGGAATCGTCGCTGATGTCTTCGCCATTCAGCAGAATGCGGCCTGCTTCCAGTTCACGCAGGTTAAGGAGCGCTTCCGCCAGCTCCGATTGACCGTTGCCTTCCACACCGGCAATGCCGAGGATTTCGCCAGCGGCGACGTTGAGCGACACGCGCCAGATTTTCTGCTGGCCGCTGGCATCACGCACCGCAATGCTATCCACCTGCAACACGGTTTTGCCCGGCTGGCACGGCGTTTTTTCTACGCGCAGCACCACATCGCGCCCAACCATGCGGCGTGCCAGATCGCGCTCCGAGGTGTCTTTAATATCCACCGAATCCACCATTTTGCCGCCGCGCATCACCGAAACGTGATGGGCAATCGCCATGATTTCATACAGTTTGTGAGTGACAATCACTACCGAACGGCCTTCTGCGCACAGTGATTTCAGGGTAGCGAAGAGGCCGGCTTTCTCCTGCGGCGTCAGCACCGCCGTCGGTTCGTCGAGAATCAGCACCTGCGCATCACGGTACAACAGCTTGAGGATCTCCACACGTTGCTGCACGCCAATCGGCAAATGCTGCACTTTCGCCCAGGGATCGATCGCCAGCCCGTGTTTATCCGACAGCGCCTGCAAACGCGCCGCCGCCGCGCGCAGATCAAGTACGCCGCTAGCGCCTTCTTTCAATCCCAGCACCACGTTTTCCACCACGCTCATCGGCTGCACCAGCATGAATTCCTGATGCACCATGCCAATGCCGCAGGCGATAGCATCGCTGGGATCGCGAAAACGCTGCGCCTGGCCATCCACCTCAATGCTGCCTTCATCGGCCTGATACAGGCCGTAAAGGATTTGCATCAGCGTGCTTTTTCCCGCGCCGTTTTCCCCTAGCAGCGCGTGGATTTCGCCGGCTTTAATGCTGAGCGACACGTCATCATTGGCCACCACGCGCGCAAAGCGTTTGGTGATGTTTTTCAGCGCGACGCGGATATTTGCTATTGCTGTCATGATGGTTAAACCACTGGCTTCAGCGCGCCGCTATCAAGCTGCTGCCAGATCTGCTGGAAGCTAGCCCATGCGCTGGCACTCACCAGTTTGGCGTTGTAATGTTCGCTGCCATTGACCACCGACCAGGCTTTGCCAACGGTGGGATGCCATTCGTCGCCGCCTTTAAAGGTTTTATTCGCCACCGACTCGCCAACCTGTTCCACCATCCAGTCGAGGTTCTGGCGGAAGCTGCAGGCAACATAATCTGGCGCGACATCACGCTGATCGACATAGCAGCCGATAGCTTTGACTTTCGCCGCTGCCGCGCCTTGCATCGCGCCGAGGCCGGTGACGTCTGCGGCATGCCAAATCACATCCGCGCCGTTGCCAATCATGGTGGTGGCAGCTTCACGGCCTTTGGCGGCGTTGTCGTAATCGCCGGTCACCACGCCCATGCCTTTGATGCCCGGACGGGTTTTCTCAGCGGCCTGAATAAAGGCGCGCATCATTGCCTGCTGCGTGGGATTATCGCCGCCGCCCACAAAACCAACCGCTTTGCCTTTTGCGGAGATCAGCGCCGCCAGCGCACCGGCGGCATAGGCGCCTTGCAGATAGGCGAGGTTGACGTATTCCACGTTGTCCGGTGATTTTTCGCCTGGCTTGAAGGTGGAAGCGAAGAAGTAGGTATCAGGATATTCCGGCGCGATTTCGGCAAACGCCGAGCCGTATTCAAAGCTGTGGCCAATGATCAGCGTGTAACCGTCATCGGCGTAGCCACGTATGGTTTGATCCATCTGCGCCTGCGACACGCTTTCGCTGTGCGCCACGCTGAAACCGGCTTTTTGCAGGCTCTGCAATCCGGCATACGCCAGCGAACTCCAGCCGCCATCGGCAACCGAGCCGGGCAACAGCAGGGCGATTTTTATAGTGTTATTCGCCGCCATCGCTTTGCGCGACAACATCGGTGCCAGCGCGGGTAACAACAACGCGCCAGCCACTAACTTCGCAAACTTTCTGCGGGATACGTCTGCCATCATGTGTTCTCCTGGTGTGGTTTTGATGTATTAATCACCGGAAGAGCATTATCTTAAAAGCATCATTTTTAGCACTTACCGATGCCTAAAAGGCAACGCAGGGGGAATATGCTGCAACATCGTTTGTTTGTGTATATCGATCAGGTGGCGCGCAGCGGTTCGATTCGCAAAGCGGCTGAACGGCTGCACATCTCGGCGTCGGCGATTAATCGCCAGCTGATTGCGCTGGAAGAGGAGCTGGGCACGCCGCTGTTTCAGCGTTTGCCGCGCAAAATGATCCTTACCGCCGCCGGTGAAGCGCTGATTCATCATGTGCGGCAGAGCTTTAAAGAGATTGAAATCGCGCAGATGAAAATCGAAGAGCTGAAAGGGCTGCGGCGCGGCGAAGTGACGGTGGCGATGATGAGTGGATTAGCGGCGAACCTGATTCCGCGCGTGGCAGCGGAGTTTCGCCGCGCCAATCCGCGCGTGAAATTGCTGCTGCAACAACTCACCACCGGCGAGAACATCACTAACGCGGTGGCAAGTGGCGAGGCCGATTTGGGGATTGGTTTTGATTTCGACCTGCAGCCGGTGCATCGCAATATTGCCAGCGTGCCGGTGCGATTAGGCGCGGTAGTGGGCGCGGGGCATCCGCTGGCGGAGAAATCCAGTTTGCGTTTGAGTGATTGCTTGCCGTATCCGGTGGTGATTGCCGACAAATCGATGGTGATTCGGCCTTACCTAAATGAAGTGTTCGCGCGCGCCTCGAACAATATGCAGCCGGTTATTGAAACCAATTCGATCGAGGTGATGCGCCAGTCGGCGATGATGGATCAAACTCTCACGTTTCTCACGCCGATTGACATTGAATCTGACCAACGCAGCGGCCGGTTAATCTATATTCCGGTGCGCGAACTGGCGCAGCACACGCAAACGCTGATGTTGATCGGCCACGATCGCGGCACCAGCGCGATTGGTAGCGTGTTCGCCGAAACCATTAAAGGGATGATGTCGGAATTGCGTTAATCGTAGGGTGCGCATTAATGCGCACTTGGTCACCTTACATGGCGACCCTACGAGAATGCGGTGCGATCGGTCAGGAAATGAATATCGAAATCGTTCACTTCGCGTGCCAGCTTCAGCAGCGCATGTGCAGCACGATCGGTGGCAATCGCACCGCGCTCAGCATCCGCCGCTGCGGCGTTGCCGGTAGCACCAGACAGATGCAGATCCTGCGCCATCCAGCCAAAACCAATGCCGCCTTCCGGCGTTAAAATACCGCCGGTCGCTTCAAGCGCCACCGAAGTGGAAACGAAATCCGCGGCGTGCTGCATCCGCACCAGTTCAGGGTGCAAATGTAGCATCATGCTGGTTTCTGATTCACCGCCGTGAATGCCGTGATTAAGTTCATGCGCGCTGTAGAGATCCGATGCATCAATGGTACGGAACCAGCTGGCGCTGACGGCAAACATGCCCAGTTCGATGCGCAGCTGGCGACAGACGATCTCCATCAGCTGCGGCTGTCCGCCGTGCGAGTTCCAGAAAATCAGCTTGCGAATTCCGGCGCGCCAGGCGCTTTTCGCGACTTCGAACCACACTTTGCCTAACACGTCATACGGCAATGAAAGGGTGCCGGGATAGGCAAGATGTTCATCCGATTTACCCATCGGCAGCGCGGGCAGCACCAGCAACGGAAGATCGTCGGGCAATAATTCCACCGCGCGTTGAATAATGCCGGCGTTGATCGCCGCATCCACACGCACCGGCAGATGCGGGCCATGTTGTTCAACTGCGCCAATCGGCAGCACGGCGACGATATTCGCCATATCAAGTTCACTGAATTCCCGGGTTGAGAGATCCCACCACCAGGGCGAAGACGGTTTGAGCATTTTGACCTCCATTTTTAACCCCAACATAGCGAGTTAATAGTGCAATGGAAGCAACAAAATTCGCACTTAGCGTTGCTTTAAAGGCAATGTTCATAAGCAGGTCGCCATGAATGATCGGCGACCCAACAAGAGCGGCGTTACTTCTGATTTTTACTGGTGAATTCCTGATAATTTTCTTTGGTCACCGTCTGGTATGGCACCCAGTTGTAGGCTTCGGTCTTTTTACCGCTCAGCATGTCGTAAGCCACATCGACTGCACCGGTCGCCTGGCCTTTCGCATCCTGGAAGATCGTCACCGCCATTTTGCCGTTCTTAATAAACTGCAAACCATCCGGCGTGCCGTCGATGCCGGCGACTAACACATTGTTTTTCTTCAACTGATCGAGCGCCATAATCGCCCCGATCGCCATTTCATCGTTGTTCGCGATGATGGCGTTGATATCATTCCCATCCTGCAACCATGACAGGGTTTTATCGACCGCTTCGTTGCGCTGCCAGTTGGCGCTCTGTTTCTGGATCACTTTCAGGCCGGGATGATCCTTCACATAATCTTCAACCGCTTTGGTGCGCTGACGTGCTTCTTCGGTGGAGAGGGCGCCCATCAGAATGGCGATATTTCCTTTGTTATCAAGACGTTTGGCTAAGGCTTCGATCTCCATCTTGCCGCTTAACGCCGAATCTGAACCGACGTAAGCCATTTTGCCGGTCAGTTTCACTTCGGGTTTACGGTTCACGAAGATCAGCGGGATATTGGCTTTTTGCGCGGCGGCGATCACCGGCATTACGCCTTGCGTATCCACCGGGTTGATGATGATCGCGTCTGCGCCCTGATTGATGAAATCATCCACCTGCTGGATTTGCAGAGATACATCGCCTTTAGCATCGGCAAACTGGCTGTTAAGCCCTTTGTCTTTAAGCTGCTTTTCCATCTGGCTTCGTAAAATGGAAACAAAATTGAGATCGAGATTAGCCAGAGCGACGCCAACCATGTAGGTTTTCGCCTGGGCAGTGAACACACTGAGCAAACCGCAGATAAGCATTAGTACTTTGAATAATTTCATTTTTTATCTCTGTAGGGGAGGTTTCAATTATTTTGCATCCGGGTGCAAAATCAACGGGATGAGTCCCGCTGATTGACATCATGTTCAGACGGACAACGCGATGTGCTGCATTCACTCTCTGGCACGGTTGAAAATTAGTCAACGCAGCAAAAAGCGATTTCATCACCACGATCACAAAATCATCACGATTTGCACCCGAGTGCATTACAAAAATGCAACCGGGTGCAAAGTTTTTCAAAGTCGCCTCTTGTTTACCTGAGGAATCGCTTTATGCTCACTTTTTGCCAGCTAATTTGCGGAAGGGAGGCGATGACGAGAACAGTGAAAAAAGCCACGGCCAGCGATGTGGCGCTTCTTGCCGGCGTATCGAAATGGACGGTATCGCGCGCGTTTATGCCCGGCGCTTCAATCTCTGAGAAGGCGCGCGAGAAGGTGATGCGCATCGCTAAAGAGCTGGGATATCGGCCAAATTTGCTGGCGCGTAGTCTGGTAAAGAAGAAAACGCATATTATTGGCGTAGTAATCGACGAGCTGAAAAATCCGCATACGCTGATGATTCTCAATGAAGCTACGCAGCAGCTACAACGTCGGGGCTATATGGCGTTGATCCTCAACATCACCGACGGCGAGCCGTATCGATCGGTAATGACGCAGGCGGATCAATTGCAGATCGACGGCATTTTGTTTCTCGGTACGGTGTTATCGGCACAGCTGATTACGCTGGTGGAGGATATGTACAACATTCCGCTGGTGCAGCTGTGCCGCAATACGCATGCGCAGGGCATCGATGTGGTGGCGATTGATGGTTATGCCGCCGGCAAGCAGATCGCCGAGCTGTTGCTGGCGCAGGGCGCGCAACGGTTTGGTTTTATGCAAGGTCCGGATACACCAACGTCACATCTGCTGCGCAAAGAGGGATTTGAAGCGACGCTGCAACAAGCAGGCTGTCAAATTGATGTGCTGCTTAAAGCCGGCAGCTACGATCGTGCACGCAGCTGGCAAGCGATGAGCGATTATCTGCATCAACCGGATGCGCCCGCAATTGATGCGCTGTTCTGTGAAAACGATGTGCTGGCGCTCGGCGCGATGGAAGCGATGCGCGCCGCCCCGACCAGGTCAAGGATTGCGGTGGTGGGATTCGATGATATTGAAGAAGCCAGCGCGCCAGGCTGCCAACTCACCACCTTTAGCCAACGTATTGATCTGCTGATCGCCGAAGCGTTAAACCGATTGATTGATGGTCGAAAGGGTGCGGATGAGCATTGGCGGCGGGGTGAAATGCGAGTACGGCGTTCGCATTTGAGGTCGCCATAAATGACGACCCACGACGTAAAATCACTGTTCTATGCTAGTCAGCAACGCATTTTGAATAATTCTTTGCGCTTTTAGCGGGTTTTGCTCACGCTGCGCTTCCTGCAACGCGGCGATATCCAGCTTATCCAGCGCGCGATAGATATGTTTGAGGAAGCGAATCGACAGATTGGCGGCTTCAACATGATCTTCACGGAACGGGAATTGATCAAGCTGCCACACGCCGTCCCAGTTATTGATCTTCAGAACATAGAAGAACTCAAAAATCTCGGTCATGTGCACGGTACCGACCACCAAATCGTCATCCCAGCCGCGCAGGTTGTCGTTGACGTCCATACCAAACAGACGACCACGATCGATAATCAGCTGGGCGGAATCCGCTGGGGATTCACCGGCAAACAGTGCATGACCAAAATCGAGCAGCACGCCAACGTTATCCAGTCCAATATCCTCAATGCCAAGCAGCGTACGCGCAGCTGAATCCCAGGTCATTTTCACGCGTGGTTCACGCGGTTTGTATTCGATAGCAAATTTGACGTCTGGATTGGCGCTCGCCAGTTCGCGCATACCCTCTACGGCCATCTTCCACAGGTTTTTATGATCGACCTGGAACGGATAATCCCAGCCATCCTGACCCGGCCAGACTTTCACGTAGTTAGCCCCCAGCTCACGCACTACGGTGGCGGCTTCGTGCATTAAATCAAACGCCTGTTGGCGAATGGCGGCATCGGGATTGGTGAAAGCACCGCGTGAAAAGCGGCGCAGATAAATTTCTGGCGTCACGCCAATGGCTTTCAATCCGGCATCGGCGAGCGCTTGTTTAACCTGCGCTACGGTCACGCCTTCGGTGAAGGGATAGGGCACATCAACATAGGAAAGGTCCTCGACGCTGCCAGCGAGTTTAATCTGATCAAGGGTGCTAAGCGCTGGCCCGTAACCATCTACGGCGTAGCGATCGATATAGTTGGCGAAGTGCCACAAGCCGGCACCGAATTTCGGATACGTGTAGGAACTCATTAGACCTTCTCCTCAGATGATTACACTGTTGAATATATATTCATGTATGGTTATATATTCCATTCTGCGCCTCGGCGTGCGCAGTTAACCAGCAATCATTGACGGAAATGCAACCGCAATCACACAATATTCGATGCCATGCCCCTTTGTTCAAACCGGTTTGCTGTGATATCCCATCCGGCTTAACCGGCTGAATAACTCTTTATTATTGGCGCAGTTGAGCTTGCGAATAATACTCTGCCGATGATGGCTGATGGTTTTACAACTGAGATGCAGTTTGTATCCAATATCGGTGAGATTGCTGGTTTGCCCCAGCATGCGCAATAAGCCGAACTCCCGCGCTGAAAGGGTTTGCTTGGTGCGGCGAACACCCGCCTCAAATTCTGTAGCCAACGGTAAACCTAATACAGCATCAGAAAGCGCTTTCAGACTGCACTTTTTAGAGAGAAAAGTAACATCTGGCAGCAAACTGACCACATAGCTTATGACCGCTTTCTCATGCAAATCGGTTAGCACGATAATCCGCGTGTCTGGCGAAGTCCGTTGGACTGTCAGCAATAATTCGGTAAAGAATTGCACATCGCGGCCATAAGCGGTTAATTCACTGATGAGCAAATCCGTTCCGGCGATCTTACTCAGCGCTGAGTCAATATCGTCACTATCTATATTTTTTACATGAATAAATTTCCCGGAAAAATAACGCGAAATCCCTTCAGTAATCCATTTGTTATTGTCTATCAGCGTTAATGACAACATAGTTATCCCCATCTTTATTATGCTGGCATTAAAGCGCGATCCCGGTGCTATGAATATCGGACTGGGGAAGGGAGGTTTGTACGAAATTTCCCAAATTCGCGATTACAGATTTAAACGCATGTCAGTGTTGTTGAGATATAACCGCTGGGTGAACGTATGGCCGCGTTGGGTGTTAGCCTTGCATCGGGCTTGCCGCTGGAAAAAATGTGCAACAAAAATAAGAACATGAAGCGATGCACAGCCAGGAAAGGCAGCGAGTGGTGTATCAGCCTGGCGCGTTTCATTTGCTGTTGAGGAAAATAGCCGACATAGTTAACTGGCGCAGCAGCTGGATATTTCTGAAGCGTCACCGTATGCGACGATGCTGGTGTAGGCTCTTCATAAAGTGGAGGAATGATGGAATTAGAAACAACCCGACTGCGGCTGGAACCCTTTGAGCTGGCGCATTTTGGCGGACTGCGAGCGATGGAAAGCGATCCGGAAATTATGCGTTACATCAGCAATGGCGTAGTTAAAACGCCAGAAGAAACCCTGACGAGTATCGAACGCGTTCAATCGCGCTGGCAGCAATATGGTTTTTCCTAGTGGGCGATGCGTGAAAAAGAGTCTGGCGAAATCGTCGGTGCTTGCTGTCTGCAGCATTTAGCCAATCAGGATGGTGCGCCATTGGAAATTGGCTGGCGTCTCAATGCCAATTATCACGGCAAAGGTTTTGCCACCGAAGCCGCACAGGCGATAGTTAAGTTTGCGGTAGAAAAGGTTGGCGTTAAATATTTGGTTGCGGTGGCCGATCCTGAGAATGCCGCTTCGCAAAAGGTGATGCAGCGGCTTGGCATGACCTACAAAGCGATTGAGCAACACTACGATGTGCCTTGCGTGGTGTATGAGCTTCATCTTTAGGCATTCGTGAACAAGTGCTATCAACATTTTATGTCATATTCCAATTCTTCTTATTTTACAGGATTGGAATATGAAAGAGCACGATATTGGTTTTAGCCACATAGCACTGCAAGTGAGAGATATAGAACGCAGCATCGATTTCTATCAACGTTACGCAGGGATGCAGGTGATCCATGAGCGGGCACCAGGCATTGCAGAAGCGCAAAAAGTCGCATGGCTTTCTGATTTAACGCGTCCATTTGCGTTGGTGTTGGTGCAATCTCAAACCACAGTGGATACGCCTCTGGGTCCGTTTGGTCATTTAGGCGTTGCGTGTGACAGTAAAGAAGAGATTGATGCCAGGGTTGCTCAGGCTGAATGCGAAGGTGTGTTACGCCGCCAAGCGCAACAATCAGCCGCTCCCGTCGGTTATTGGGCATTCTTCGCCGATCCCGATGGCAACACGCTTGAACTTTCATATGGCCAACAGATTGGCCTTGAGATTATTACCAGCCGCCTTAACGCGGGTGTTTAACCTAAAACGTCACTTGAAAGGGTGACGGTTGATATCGGGTTTAGACGTGGCTAGAGTGCGTGATGAGACACCTCATTTAACATAATCATGATTATGCGCACTTAGATTGATGAGGCAATTGAGCAGATATCAGGAATATTTGAGGGATAAACAACGTCGTCTGTATTTCGGAGTTCATTAAGATCCCACCAATGATAACTATTGATGACTGATTTTTCATTTTCAGTCCATCCGCTGGTACTGATATCTTCATCGCCTATTTTAATAAAATTAAATCGCTCATGTGCCAGAACCACCTCACCGCTGGGCAGAGTCATTTCAAAGGTTCTCTCCGTTAACACCTGTCCTACATCATTAACATAAATGCCTGTTTCTTCTCTAAGTTCCCGAATGGCTGCCTGCTCAAAAGTCTCTTCTGATTCCACGCCTCCAACGGGAGTTGCCCAGTATACTTTACCTGCCAGCGCATCCTTCTCATGCCTGAACTTGAATAATAAGACCTGATTGAGGGAGTTCATAATAAGCAAACGCGCAGAATCACGGGTACGCAATGGATAATTCCTTTTTCATTTTCAATGCAGGTCAGCATAACTGATTTTGAGGATAAAAATAAAATAGAGCCAAAGTTAAATCATATGTTATTACAGAATATTGGACATCTCAGGTTTGCAAGTTTCAACACCCGAAGGTGAGAGCGTAGTTTTCAACGTACATAGTCCTGCCATGATCATGGCTGACAACGCTGCTTCGCTCTTGGCTTTTGCTCTTGGAGGGGCTGGCGTTGCCCTCTTACCTGCCTGGCTTGTGCAGGAAGAGTTGCGCCTGGGGAATTTGATCCAACTACTGCCAGATCATCATTTTCCCCGTCAAGGAATTTATGCGCTTTACCCCAACACGCGCCATGTACCTGAAAAAGTACGAGCGTTCATCGATTTTTTACAGAGCAGAGTTGGAAGCCCCCAATAAAACTGATGTGAGGGAGCATCAAACGACTCAATGACCATGCACCGTTAATCCCACCAACCGAACCACAATCGGGCGCACTACCAGTATGCAAACAAAAGCTGCGGGCATCGCAACTTGATATGCATTCATCACATTTTCCATATAATGCGGCCCGATGCCAAATTCGGCGAAGGTAATGACCAGGCTCATCAGAAACGCCATGATTGTCGCCATATACAGCGCGAAGATGTAAGGTGAAACGTGCTTTGGCAGGCGTAGACGAGCACTACTTTTCTCGGTTGCTATTGTCATAGCGTGATCCTTTTCAGTAAGTTTAAGCAAAACAGCCGCTAACCTATCAAGTGAATCAGGATGCGAGTAGAACGCTTCTGCTTTAATCATTATTAAGTAAAAGTAACGAATCACGCATTGAGGGATCTATGGATTTACTGGGGTTGATCAACACTTTTATTCGCGTAGTTGAGAACGGCAGCATTGCCGCCGCCGCGCGGGCGAAAGGAATGAGTCCAGCGGCGGTAAGCCAAAGTGTTGCGCGTCTGGAGACACATTTGGGTGTGCGGCTGCTTTCACGCACTACCCGAAGCATGACGTTAACCGAAAGCGGTAAACGCTATTTCGAAAAAGTCCGACACATTCCCCATGATATTGACCTTGCCTCGCAGGCCGCAGCGATTGAAACCAAACCGCAGGGTTCGCTTTGCATCGCCACCACGGCGGCATTTGGCAGACACGTTCTCGCCCCACTGATGCCTGCCTTTAAACAAACTTACCCCGATATTGATATCGAACTGATCAGTACCGATCGCAATGTTGACCACCGCCTGGAAGGCGTTGACGTCAGTATTCGTATTGAGGCGCAACTGAGTGTTCAATTGATCGCCCGCAAAATTGCCTCATTACCCTTTATCTTCTGCGCGGCACCCTCTTATCTGGCGCGTGCGGGCATCCCTAAAACGCCTGAAGATCTGAGCCAGCACGCCTGTTTGGTTTTCCGCTATCCAACCGACGGACGCTTTCTTCCGTGGACGTTTATGGTCAATGGCCAGCCGGTGAATGCAAAGCTCAACCCAGAATTCATCAGCGATGATATTGATATCATCGCGAAAATTGCCGAAAACGGCGGTGGAATTGCCCGGCTGGCGAGTTTTATTGCTCAGCCGTTGCTCGAGAGTGGCCAACTCATACCTTTGTTCCACTTAGATCAAGGTGAGAAAAGCGACATTGTGGCTTCACCGATGAATATTTATGCCTGCGTCAACGAGCGTTCGGCGCTGAATGCAAAGGTAAGAGCGTTTATTGGGTTTCTGGAACAACAGCTCGCCGAAAGCGTTGATTAACTCCATAATATTGGGTGTTAAAGTCATTTTTGGACGTTAAGCCACAATATGCTGGATTTAACTCTTAGCAAACCCGAAGAAATCGTCAAGCTGTTGAGCGGATGAAGCAGGCGGATGTCGCGGCCAGAGCGGGAATTGGCGTAAATACGGTTTCTAATCTGGAAGCGGGTCGTAACGTCGGCTTTGAAAACCTGGTGAAAGTGGCGATGGTGCTCGGTCGGGTTAACGAGCTGGAAGCGCTGTTCGCCCCTCTGAAAGGTCCCCGGTTGCGGAGAGATTAAACGCGCTCACCTGTTAGCGCTCGGGCAACAGGAAACTGAACTCACGCCAGCGCAGGCAGGCGATATCATCGATAATTACTGTTCGGTTGCAACTGGCTTTGCCCGCAAAGCGGCCGATATGTTCCCAGAGCAAATCACTGCGGAAACGCTGCGCTTTCTCCAGGCGCGCATTGACGAAAACATCAAAAACCTGGCGAAATAGATAGCCGCTGCGGCCCCGGAAAAGCGCCGTTTTCTCGGGCCATTCAGCGCCCTAACCTGCTTTTATTACTCCCGCTCATAAACCCATTTAGTGATTACGGATAATGCTTTCGCAGATGCCGACTATGCTTACCCTTCTAAAACCATACAAAAATAAGTTGTACCCCAACATTTAACCCTTTTACTGGAGGTTTGGCATGAGCAGCCAACACTTAACAACACCTGTGCCGTCAATGGTGCCGATCAGCTTCAAAGTCAACGGTATACAGCAGCAATTAAACGTTGATACCCGCACCACGCTGCTGGATGCATTGCGTGAGCATCTGCATTTGACCGGCACCAAAAAAGGCTGCGATCACGGCCAATGTGGTGCCTGTACGGTGATGGTCAACGGACGTCGCATCAACGCGTGCCTGACCTTAGCGGTAATGCAGCAGGATGCAGAAATCACCACCATTGAAGGTTTGGGAAATCCGGATGAGCTTCATCCCTTGCAGGCGGCGTTCATCAAACATGATGGTTACCAGTGCGGCTACTGCACGCCTGGGCAAATATGTTCATCGATGGCGGTGCTGGAAGAGATCAAAGCGGGCATTCCCAGCCACGTCACACACGATCTGGTTTCCGCGCCCAACGTGACTGCGGATGAAATCCGTGAGCGTATGAGTGGCAATATTTGTCGCTGCGGTGCCTATTCCAACATTCTTGCGGCGATTGAAGAGTACGCGGAGGGCCTGGAATCATGAAAGCCTTCACTTACCAGCGGGTCAAAACCCCGGCTGAAGCCGCTACCAGCGCCCAGCAACATACCAATGCCAAATTCATCGCCGGCGGCACCAATCTGCTCGATCTGATGAAGCTGGAGATTGAGACGCCCGCGCATCTTATTGATGTGAATGGGCTTGAGCTGGACAAAATCGAGGCCACAGCCGATGGCGGATTACGCATCGGCGCGTTGGTGCGTAACACCGATCTGGCGGCCGATGCGCGTATTCGCCGCGATTATGGCGTGCTGTCGCGCGCGTTAGTGGCTGGCGCTTCCGGCCAGCTACGTAATCAGGCAACCACCGCAGGGAATCTGCTGCAGCGCACGCGTTGCCCCTACTTCTATGACACCAACCAACCGTGCAACAAGCGCTTACCCGGCAGCGGCTGCGCGGCGCTGGATGGCTTCAGTCGCCAGCATGCGGTGGTCGGAACCAGCCAGGCCTGTATCGCCACCCATCCGAGCGATATGGCAGTGGCGATGCGTTTGCTGGATGCGGTAGTGGAAACGGTCAGCCCGGATGGCCGTGAGCGCAAAATCCCGATTGCTGAATTTTATCGTGCGCCTGGCAATACGCCGCATCTGGAAACCGTGCTCACTCCTGGCGAGCTGATTGTGGCCGTTTCACTGCCGGCTCCGCTGGGCGGCACACACATTTACCGCAAGGTGCGCGACCGCGCGTCCTACGCTTTTGCGTTGGTCTCTGTTGCCGCCATCATTCAGCCGGATAAATCTGGTCGTGTGGCGCTCGGTGGCGTAGCACATCAGCCGTGGCGGTTGGAAGAGGCGGATAAGGCGGTGATTCAGGGCGCGCAGGCGGTGAGCGATCGGCTGTTCGCCACGGCGCAACCTACCGCTGAAAACGAGTTCAAGATCATTCTGGCGCAGCGAACGCTCGCTTCCGTATTGGCCGAAGCGAGGGGATAACTGATGAAATTCGAAAAATCCGCAGGCAATAACCCAATTGATCAGCTCAAGGTAGTTGGTCAGCCACTCAATCGCATCGACGGACCGCTGAAAACCTCCGGCCTGGCGCATTACGCCTACGAATGGCATCACGAAGCGCCCGATGCGGCGTACGGCTATGTGGTCGGCGCGCCAATCGCCAAAGGAAAAATCACCGCCATTGATGTGCAGGCAGCGCAAAATGCGCCGGGCGTGTTAGCGGTGGTGACGGCTAATAACGCGGGAAAACTGGGCAAAGGCGATAAAAATACCGCTCGCCTGTTGGCCGGCGACACCATCGAACACTATCACCAGGCCGTGGCACTGGTCGTGGCGGAGACGTTTGAGCAGGCGCGTGCTGCGGCCAGTTTAGTGAAGGTGGATTATCAGCGTGAGCGCGGCGCTTATGATCTCGCGCAGCAAAAGCCGGGCGTTACCTCCGCGCCCGAAGATACGCCAGATAAGTCCGTGGGTGATTTCGCCGGTGCGTTTGCTGCAGCTGACGTTAAGCTGGATGCGCACTACACCACGCCGGACCAAAGCCACACCGCGATGGAACCGCACGCCTCGATGGCGACGTGGCAAGGCGATAAACTCACCGTCTGGACCTCGAATCAGATGATTGACTGGTGCCGCACCGATCTGGCCGCCACGCTCAACATGCCGATGGAGAAGATCCGCATCGTGTCGCCTTATATTGGCGGCGGCTTTGGCGGCAAGCTGTTCCTGCGCAGCGATGCAGTGTTAGCTGCGCTGGGTGCGCGCGCGGTTAAGCGTCCGGTCAAAGTGATGCTGCCTCGGCCATTGATCGCCAATAACACCACACATCGACCGGCCACCATTCAGCACATTCGCATTGGCACCGATAAAGCCGGCAAGATTCAGGCCATCGCGCATGAAAGCTGGTCGGGGAACCTGCCGGGAGGCACACCTGAAACCGCCGTGCAGCAAACGGAACTGCTTTACGCCGGTGCTAACCGCTTTACCGGATTACGACTGGCGACGCTGGATCTGCCCGAAGGTAACGCCATGCGCGCACCGGGTGAAGCGCCTGGACTCATGGCGCTTGAAATTGCCATTGATGAAATAGCGGAAAAAGTGGGCATTGATCCGATCGCCTTCCGCATCCTCAATGACACGCAGGTCGATCCGGCCAAACCCGAGCGCCCTTTCTCACGCCGCCAGCTGGTTGAGTGCCTGAATACCGGCGCCGAGCGCTTTGGCTGGTCACGACGCAACGCCAAACCGGCAATGGTCAAAGAGGGACGCTGGCTGGTCGGCATGGGTGTTGCGGCCGGTTTTCGTAACAACATGGTGGCGCCTTCCGGTGCGCGTGTGCATCTCGACAATAAAGGCATCATCACCGTTGAAACCGACATGACCGACATCGGCACCGGCAGCTATACCATCCTCGCGCAAACGGCGGCGGAGATGATGGGCGTGCCGATTGAGCGTGTGGCGGTTCGTTTAGGCGATTCAGACTTCCCGGTTTCTGCCGGTTCCGGCGGCCAATGGGGCGCGAACACCTCAACATCCGGCGTTTACGCCGCCTGCGTGAAATTGCGTGAAGCGGTCGCCAGCAAACTGGGCTTTGATGCGCAACGCGCTACCTTCAGCGACGGTCAGGTGCATGACGGAAACCAGAGCGTGCCGCTCGCCCAGGCCGCCGCTGAAGCGACTATCACCGTGGAAGACACCATTGAGTTTGGCGATCTTGACGAGCAATATCAGCAATCCACTTTCGCCGGACACTTCATTGAAGTCGGCGTGGACGTCGCTACCGGTGAAGTGCGCGTGCGGCGCATGCTGGCGGTTTGTGCCGCCGGACGCATTCTCAATCCCAAAACGGCGCGCAGTCAGGTGATTGGTGCCATGACGATGGGACTTGGCGGCGCGTTGATGGAGGAACTGTTCGTCGATGAACGCCTCGGTTATTTCGTCAACCACGATATGGCGGGCTATGAAGTGCCGGTTCACGCCGATATCCCGCAGCAGGAGGTGATTTTCCTTGATGACACCGATCCCATCTCCTCACCGATGAAAGCAAAGGGCGTGGGTGAACTGGGCTTGTGCGGCGTCAGCGCGGCAATCGTCAATGCCATTTACAACGCCACCGGCGTACGCGTGCGTGACTATCCGGTGACGCTGGATAAGTTACTCAAAGGCTTGCCTGCCCTTGTCTAAAGCTAAGGAGAAGCGTATTGCAGCAGCTACTGATTGATGACGATCTGCAACCGCAGATCAAGCCGCAGCAGGCTTTGCAGACCGATGACAGTGAAAGCATCCTGCGCTTCGCGCTTGAAGCAATGGAAGCAGATTCCGCTGTCGTGCTGGTCACGCTGGTTGAGATTCGCGGTGGCGCGGCGCGGGCATTGGGTGCGCAGATGGTGGTGCGGGAAGATGGCCGCTATTGCGGCTATGTTTCCGGCGGCTGCGTGGAAGCGGCGGCGGCTTATGAAGCGTTGCAAGTCATCGCCACTGGCAAAGATCGCTTTATGAGATATGGCGAAGGATCGCCTTATCTGGATATTGTGCTGCCCTGTGGTGGCGGCATTACGCTGGCTTTCCATCAGCTACGTGACGCGCAACCGCTGAGAAACGTGCTGGATTTGCTGGCAAAGCGTCAACCCGCAGCGCTGCGCTATCTGCCGACGTTTCAGCGGCTGGCGAGCGTTGCTTGCACTGAGATGACCGGCTGGCAGGAGGATGTCTTTATCACCGGCTATCTGCCAAAAACACGCGTGGCGGTATATGGACGTTCAGTCGAAGCGTTGGCGACGGCGTCGATTGCGCAGGCCGCTGGTTACGAGGTGCTTTCTGGCGAGGATGTGCAGGCGCAGGCCGTTGATCCCCTTACGGCGGTGATTTTGCTGTATCACGATCTCGATCGCGAACTCCCAGTACTTCTGGCAGCGCTGCGTTCTGCACCCTTCTATATCGGAGCATTGGGAAGTCGGCGCACGCATGCAACGCGCGTTAAGAAACTGCTGTCGCTAGGGTTTAGTGAGGAAGAGATTGCGCGCATCAAAGCGCCGATTGGCATTTTTGCCCAGGCGCGCGATGCGCGCACGCTAGCGCTATCAATTGTTGCGGATGTCGCGGCGGCTCGGCTCAACGTGGTTTAGCCACCACATCGAGATCGCGCTGTACAGCAGCGTCCGCTTCAAGGGTGACCAGTAAGCGCGGGTCCAGCAGCGCTCTGGCACCTTCATCGCCCTGCAAATTGCGTAACGCCTCAGCGTAGCATCCAGCAAACCCGACCGGATGGCCGGGTTTGCCTTTATAAGTAAGACGCACCTGCGCCGCGCCCTTTTCTAACGCCTCTTTTACGTGCCGATAATGATCCACCGTTAGCCACGGCATATCTCCCAGCGTAATGATCCATCCGTTCCAGTGAGCGGTCATCGCCACACCCGCCGCAATGGATTCGCCGCTGCCGCCACTTTCACACAGCACAAGCTGCACGCCTGCCTTTACTGCATGCTGACGCACCGCCAGATAGTCGGGACGCGTCACCAGCGCCACCGGCAAGCCACTCAGCTTTGCCTGTTCAATCACCGTTTCAATTACCTTCGGCGCATCGTCGTTTATGCTGGCCAGCAACTTATTGCCGCTGCCGCCGCTGGCGATATAACGCGAGCCTTTACCTGCCGCGAGGATGAGAATGCCGGGCGTTGCTGAATCCATAGAAGTTTTAAACCTTGCGTTACCATCGATTATTAATGAAATTATAGCTAATCCTATGATTTATAATAGATATTAACAAAAAATAGCCAATCCAAATTAGATTGACTTCAATCTAATTTATGTCAATATATTCACGTTTTTCAGTCTCAATGACTGCAACTCTGCCTTAAAAATAGTGGTGATATGAAAGAGTTAAACGATGAAGTTTGCTGTGTAGGTCCTGAGAGTGAAGCGCCGGTGACTGTCGACCAGTTTCTCTGCTTCGCGCTCTATTCCGCGTCCCTTGCGATGACCAAACTTTATCAGTCGCGACTGAAACCACTGGGTTTGACCTATCCGCAGTATCTGGTGCTGCTGGCGCTGTGGGAAAAAGACCATGTCACCGTTTCAGAATTGGGCGCGCGCGTGCAGCTGGATTCTGGCACGCTCAGCCAGCTTTTAAAGCGACTGGAGCAGGCTGGCATTATCAGTAGAAAACGAGATGTCGGTGGCGATGAGCGCAGAGTGTTGATCTCCGTCACTGAGCAGGGACAAGAATTAAAGACCGCGGCGGCCGGCGTTCCGGCTGACATGGTGTCAGTGATGGATACGCCTTATGAAGAACTGGCCGATCTCACTGCACGTGTAACCACGCTGCGCCAGAAACTGATCAATGCCCTGCCCTAAGGGCGCGAAATAATACATTCCTATGAATGCTTTGGAGCAAGCTGAAAAATGTTAATTAGCAAAGGGATTAAGGAGAAGGTGATGTCAGACGAGAAAGCGGAAAATATGGATGACATTCATGCTGTCATTGGTCACGCCGTGTCATGCCTGCTTAAATCCGATCAACCTTTGCAACTTGATCACATTACTGCGCTATTGAAGCAGCAAGAAGAAGCCGCGCCCGTTCAGCTCAAGCAGGATTATGTCAACGCGATGAGTAAGATTGCGGAAAAGTGTTTAGCATCTTAATCAGTGCTTTTTCTGATTCGAGATATTAGCATGCTTCTCACTACTGAAATCTTGTCCGTCGCGTTGCGTGCTGGTCCTGACGCTATGATTTCTGACATCCGCCAGTGCGCGTTGGCAGGCAACTCGCCTGTAGCTTTCCTCTTCTGTTTCCGCCATCTCTTCAAGTTTGGCTATCAGCGCCGCAGAGGATACTGCAACCTGGTCTTCTAAAAGAGCAAGCAGCGCCTCACCAATCATTCGGTCCTTCATCTGTTCATCATAACTGCTGGTCATTTAATTCTCTGTGTAGTCATATTCACTCAAGCTTAAGAGTTATTAACCAATGGCGTTGTTATCTTGAGAAAATCAACGTGCGTCAGTCAGGTTAAGAGAAAACAATTGTTTTGTAAAATCCAATCTAATTCAGCACCGCTATCAGCAAGTCCTGCCGCATAAAAAATGATCGCCTCGGCGCGATGACATTCCCCGATAAAAACAAGCTCATCCAACTTGATTAAAGATAAGAAAAGTCTTAGTGGCCTCGCGTACGTTTTCATGGCGAAAAATCACCACGGGAAATAATTAGTATGAAAGCCGCAAACCCTGCTTTTCTCACCTCACTTTGCTTTACTGTTATCGGTTAGGATGCAGCTAAATTGAAGATCTACCAGTTCAGAAAATTCACTTTTAATGTGAAGAATCATGAAGTCACCTGCGACGGCAAGATGATGGCGGAGATAGCCACCACCGACTCTGCGCGTGTTATGCAAGGCGATGGATTGACCGTCATTTTCTATCACTATTTTCCGGAAAAAGCGGCGGTGATGAAGGATGGCCAGTTTGTCGATTGGGCCAGACTGAAACGTTAACGATAATGCGGGCAGCAAGGAGGCTGCACTCTCTTCTACAGGCGTGATAAACACTCGCCAGCGCATTCCATTCGTCTGTGACTTTTATTAATGATTAATAATGTTAAATAAGCCGATTAAAAAGCGTTCACTAAACCGCATTAGGGTATTTCGCTAAAATATCTTTGTTTACAGTTTATAACGGTAGGATTTATTCCACTTACTACACTGGAAGCGTGTATTTACACGCTATTAACTTTATAAGGAATAAATCCAGTGCGTAAATTTTCTCTGATTGTATTAACTGCGGGCGTGCTGCTGTCGGTCACTTCTCAGGTCGAAGCGAAGGGCTGCATCAAAGGAGCGGTTGTCGGCGGCGTGGCGGGCCACGTGGCGCATCACGGCGTTGCGGGTGCAGCAGCGGGTTGTGCGGTTGGTCACCATATGGCGAACAAAAAGCAGAAAGAAGCGGACAGCAAACAGCAGCAGTCTAAGTAATTCCCTGAGCTGCCTGTGCAAACAGGCAGCTGTAACACGCGTTATAAACGTTTTTGCGAATCCGCATCAAACAGCATCGCGCGATCCGCATCAATGGTCACAGGCAGAATATCCCCCGCCTGTGCGCCAGAACGTTGCGTGGTGAATAGCATGATGTCATGCCCTAACAGCGATCCATGAATCAGCTCGGATAATCCCGTCGGCTCCACCAGCGACACTTCTAACGGCAGCGCATTCATCGCGCCCGCTTCGGCAATCGCCACATTCTCTGGTCGGATACCGTAAATTACCGCTCGCCCAGCCTGATGCTGCGACCAATGCTGATTCAACGGCAGCTGTGCGCTATCGCCAATACGCACGCCCTGCGCGGTCATCATGCCATTGATGAAGTTCATTGATGGCGAGCCAATAAAGCTGGCGACAAACTTGTTCGCCGGTGTGTCATACAGCTCGAGCGGCGTACCGACCTGCTGAATCACACCGTTGTTCAGCACCACAATACGATCCGCCAGCGTCATGGCTTCAACCTGATCGTGCGTCACGTACACAATGGTGTTGTTCATCTGCTGATGCAGCTTCTTGATTTCGACGCGCATCTGACCGCGCAGCTGCGCATCCAGGTTCGACAGCGGTTCATCAAACAGAAACACCTGCGGTTGACGCACGATGGCGCGTCCCATGGCCACACGCTGCCGCTGACCGCCGGATAACTCTTTGGGTCGGCGATCAAGCAGATGCGTCAGGCTGAGAATTTCCGCCGCACGCCTCACCTTCTCTTCAATTTCCGCGCGCGGACGCTTCTGAATTTCCAGGCTGAAGCCCATATTGCGCGCCACCGTTAGATGCGGATAGAGCGCGTAACTTTGAAACACCATCGAGATATCGCGATCTTTGGGCGCCACATCGTTCATCAGCTGGTTGCCGATACGAATATCGCCGCCGGTCGCCAGCTCCAGTCCGGCGATGGTGCGCAGCAGCGTCGATTTGCCACAGCCGGAAGGTCCCACCAGTACCACGAATTCGCCGTCTTTGATGGTGAGGTTAATATCGCGCAGCACCTCAACGTTGCCATAGCGCTTGTCGATCTGTTTGAGCGTGATTTCAGCCATGATTTACCCCTTAACCGCACCGGCGGTGAGTCCCTGAACCAAATAGCGTTGAATGAAGGCGAAGAACAGACAGGCCGGGATCAGCGCTAGCACCACCGCTGCCATCATCTCGCCCCAGGAAACGGCAAATTTCGACACAAAGCTGAGCAGTCCAACCGGGAACGTCATCACTTCGTTTTTGTTGATCAGCATCAGCGAGAACAGCAGCTCGCTCCACGCTGCGGTAAACACAAAGCCCAATGTGGCCGCCATGCCCGGCAAGGTCAGCGGCACCAGCACGCGATACAGCGCCTGAAAACGCGTGCAGCCTTCCAGCATCGCCGACTCCTCCAAATCTTTGGGAATCGCATCAAAGAAGGATTGCATCAGGAAGGTGGCAAACGGCACGTTAAACGCGGTGTAGATCAGAATCAGCCCCAGCAAGCTGTTGGTCAGGCCCAGCGGCGCCATCACCTTGTAAATCGGCGCGATGATCATCACCAGCGGAAACATCTGCGTGAACAGCAGCAGTCCGGCGATTAGCACTTTGCCGCGAAACTGAAAGCGCGAAAAGGCATAGCCGGCCGCAGCGGCAATCAGCGTGGTAAGAAACGCGGTGCTAAACGAGACAATCAGGCTGTTGGTAAAAAAGGTCGGGAAATCACTGTCGGTCAGCACTTTTTTGAAATGACCAAAGGTCACGCCGCTCGGCAATAACCTTACGCCCTGACTAAACAGCAGTTGGTCCGGCGTCAGCGAGATTTTGATGATCCAATACAGCGGAAACAGCGCGAACAGCAGATACGCCGCAATACTCAGGCGATGGCCAATCAGCGGTAAGAGTCGCATCGTCGCCTCCTATTTCAGCAGCTGATGACGGATGCGCAGCAACACCAGCGCATAACAGGTCATCAGCAGTAACAGAAACACCGCCATCGCTGAGGCATAGCCAAAGTCGAGCTTGCGATAGGCGGTGGTGAAGATGTAGCTGGAGAGAATCGAGGTCGATCCCGCCGGACCGCCATCGGTCATCACCACAATGAGATCGGCAAAATTGGCGATCCAGATGGTGCGCAGCATCACGGTGATAGCGATCATCGGTGCCAGAAACGGGAGCGTGACGCGACGAAACTGCTGCCAGCCGCTGGCACCATCAATCGAGGCCGCTTCGTACAGGTCTTTGGGGATCGACTGCAGCGCCGCCAGCAGCGTGATGGCAAAGAATGGAATGCCAAACCAGACGTTGGCGATCACCGGTCCCCACATTGCCAGCTGCGGATCGGACAGGATGTTGTACGGCTCACTCAGCACGCCCAAATCGCTCAGCCACTGCGGCAACGGGCCGACTACCGGATTGAACAACCATGACCAGGTCAAGCCAGAGAGAAACGCCGGAACCGCCCACGGCAAGAACACCAGCGCCTGCACCCAACGGCGAAAACGGAATTCACGATTGAGCAGCAGCGCCAGCGCCAAACCGAAAAAGAACTGCAGCAGCAGCGAGCTGAGCGTCCAGTTCAGAGTGTGGCCCAGCGCTTTGAAAAAGCGCCGGTCATCAAACATCTCGCTGAAGTTATCCCAGCCGACCCAACCGGTCTCCAGCGGATTCAGCAGGTTAATGCTCTGAAACGCATAGGAGATACCGATCGCCATCGGCACAAAGATGAACAAAGCGATCAGCAACAGGCCAGGCGAGAGATACCACCACGGCTCAGCCAGCCGACTCCAGCGGAGGCGGCGGCGCGCCGGACTGTTGGGCAGAGAAGCATCAAGCATCATAATCACACTCCGCGTGGTTAGAGGTTACTGCGTGGCAAGCCAGGCTTTCTGCTCTTTGCTGAGATAGTTCGCCCAATCCTTCACCATGCTTTCGGTATCGTTCTCACCCAGCAAGGTTTCCTGGCTGCTCTCTTTCACAATCACCGAGTTGAAATAGCCCCAGCCTTTGAGATGGGTTGGCATGGTTAGCGGCACATAGTTAGGATCGTTCAGCTCTTTGAACCAGCCGGCGAACTGCGGCGTTTGGTAGAACGGATCCTGCTCGGCGCCTTTGTAAATCGGCAGCGTGCCGACGAATTTTGACCATGCGAGGTTGTTGGTTTTGTCACTGAGGAAGGTAATCAGCGGCCAGGCGAGATCCTTCTGTTTACCCTGCTTGAACATCGACCAGCCGGTATAGCCAATAGTCGGGAAGGCTTTGCCTGACGGGCCAACCGGCATCGGAGCCACAGCGAAATCATCGGCCGCCATGCTGTTTTTAATCGCGATCAGCGCGTCGGGATCCTGATCGAGCATTGCGCATTTACCTGAATAGAAGCCCGAAACGATCTCATTGAAGCCCCAGTTAACGCTGTCTTTCGAGGCGCCACCCTTTTGATACATATCCACCAGCAGCTGCGCGCCTTTCATCGCACCCGGCTCGGTCAGCGTGCTGTTACCTTGTTTATCGAAGAACTCCGGTGAACCGTTCATCGCCGCCATAAACATCATCCAGGCGTTGGTGCCGCCCACGCCACCGCGCATGCAGTAGCCGCTGATGCCATTCCCCAATTTGCTGATGCGCTGGGCATCGCTGGCGAATTCCTCCATGGTTTTGGGCGGTTCACTCAATCCTGCCTGCTGGAACAGCTTTTTATTCCAGAACAGCGCGCGCAGATAAAAGCCGTACGGCACCATGGTGGCTTTGCCGTTGGCGGCGCGCGCCATGGCCAGCGTTTTATCGGTGAGCTGCGGCGTGGCATCCCAGCTTTTCAGGCGCGGCTCGAGGTCTTCCAGCATATTGTTACTGGCATACAATCCTTGCCAGGTATCCGGCATTTCCACCACATCCGGCACCTGACCGCTCTGCAGCATGGTGCCGAGCTTTTCAAACGCCTGGCCCCACGGCAGTGAAATCAGTTCAATCTCCGTGCCGGGATGCTGGGTTTTATACTCATCGAGCATTTTTTGCAGCAGCGCGGTGCGCGGCGGGCTGGTAATCACTTCCACTACGGTAAGCTTGGCGGCGAGGCTGCTCATGGCCGCACTCAAACCCACGGCTAACACTAATGCTTTCACGGCAAAACGTTGCGTCATGACTTTTCTCCAGTGAGTGATTACGCGCAATTCGCGCTGGCAAGGGCTTGCTGCAAATCGGCCCACAAATCGTTGGTCTCTTCAAGGCCGACCGAGATGCGGATCAGGCGTGGCGAGACGCCGAAATCCACCGCCGAGTTAAATTCACTGGCCTGGTTGATCACCGAAATCGCCGGCATCACCAGACTCTCAAATCCGCCCCAGCTCACGCCCATGTGGAACAGCTCCAGCGCGTTGCACAACTGCGGAATATCCACCTGCTCCGCCACTTCAAAGGCAAACAGACCGCTGTAGCCGCGCAAGGTGGACCACGACTGCGGTTTCAGCCCCGGATGGCAGACGTCGGTCACTAGCGGATGCTCCGCCAGTTTCTCAGCAATAGTCAGCGCGCTCTGGTGGTGGTGTTTCATGCGCAGCGGCAGCGTGCGCAGGCCGCGCATCAGCAGTGACGCTTCATGCGCCGAAAGTTTGCCGCCGAGGTAAGGACTGATGTGACGCGTAATGTGGTTGATGTGCTGCTGGCTGGCGATCACCAGACCAGCCACCACATCGCTGTGGCCGCTGATATATTTCGACGCCGAGTGCACCACGATATCGATGCCGCACAGCAGCGGCTGCTGGAAAATCGGTGAAGCCCAGCTGTTATCGATCATGCTGACCACGCCCGCTTCGCGCGCCATCGCGCCGAGCTTATTCAGATTCTGTTCACTCATCACCCAGCTTGAGGGACTTTCCAGATACAGCAGGCTGGCATCCGATAAGGCCGCACCAATTGCAGCTTCGTCATCGCCATCGACAAACTCGGTGACGATGCCAAAGCGCTGGCAGAAGCCACGCAGAAAGCGATAGGTATCGGGATAAACGTGATTAACGCACACCACTTTTTTACCCGGCGCCACCACGCTGAGAATCGCATTGCTGATCGCCGCCATGCCGCTGCCAAAAGCCAGACAGGCTTCGCCGCCCTCCAGCGCCGCCATCTTGTCCTGCAGCGCTTTTACCGTCGGGTTATCGACGCGCGAATAGAGCGGCTGATCGCTCTCGCCGCGAAAGCGCGCGATCATGCTGTCGTAATCACTGAAGGTGAACAGCGAAGACTGGTAAATCGGCGTAGTGACCGCGCCCATTTCATGGCGTTGATCGTGAGTGAGCAGCGTTTGTTGCGGAATCAACTTATCGTTTGGCATTCATTACATCCTTCATGTCGCGTTCGGTGATATCGAGAATTTGATGGCAGATCGCGCGCGATGCCGTGCAATCGCGCTGGTGGATAGCGTTAAAGAGTTCACGGTGCAGCGGGAAAGAGTCTGAAAACAGCGCCTGTTCCGGTGGTGATTCGAAAAATGCATGAAATGAGTCGTAAATGCCGTTGAGCATTTGTAGCAGCAATGGATTTCCGGCAGCCCGATAGATGCTGGCGTGAAATGCCCAGTCTTCCGCACCGGCAGAACCGATCGCCAGATGCACTTTTTCCATCTCATTAAGACGTTGCTCGATTTCGATCAGATCGGCAGCCGAGGCACGTTGAGCCGCCAACGCGCAAGATTCCGACTCGATAATGCGGCGCACTTCCAGCGCGTGCAGCATGTTGGCCGAGTCGTTTTTAAAGCGCAGCGATAAGAAGCTGTCGTTGACGCCCACTTCCGCCTGCAAAAAAGTCCCGCTGCCCTTTTTACGCAGAATAATGCCTAGCGCTTCCCAGCGTTTGAGTGCTTCACGCACCGTATTGCGGCTGACGCCAAGCTTCTCCGCCAGCACGCGTTCCGGCGGCAAGCGGCTGCCGGGCTGCGCACCCGACTGCGCCATATAGCGCGTTAGCGCGTCGAGAATCAGCGTATCGCTGCGCGGCGTGGAAATAGGATGAAGCTCAGCCGGTATCTGCATGGCAATGCCTTAATTGGTCCAACATCTCTACCAATCGAATAGCAACGCGCGTGCCAGAATATTAATATGCTGAATTGAATGAATTTTGTGCGGAGTAATAAGTGGACATTATGCATTTTGCTGGTGCAAATCGAGGGGATTTGCACCATTTGGGTACGTGGTAAGGGTGATGATCATCCTGGGAGGGATGGAGCCGCGAGCAGCTAACACGCGTTTATTTATTTAAAACCTGCCAGCGTTTATAAACGTCGAGCGCTTGCGGTCGAGGCTGATATTTCATCGGCAAGCGACGTTGTTCAATTGGCTTGCTGTATTCAGCGTAAAAGGTGTCAAGTTCAAAGTATTTACGATCGTCACGGTAATACGTCGAATACTCTTCGCGTTTGGTGATGTATATCACCTGCTTTGGACTGCAATAATAGAGTGCACCCAAACACATTGGACAAGGGCTGGCGAGAATGTAAATGTCGCAGTCGGTGAGGTTTTCGCTGCCTGATTCACGGCAGGCTTCGCGGATGGCCAGTATTTCAGCGTGAGCCGTGGGATCATTCGTCTGTGCGACCTGGTTTGCGCGCTCAGCGATTACCTTGCCATCGCGAACAATGACTGTTGCAAATGGGCGACCGCCCTCTTCAACGTTTTTCATTGCTAAATCAATCGTGCGTTGTACAAAATCCATTCGTTCCTCGCTTGTATACATAATTAACCATGACATTTTGAGCCTGATTCAGTTTTGTATAATGCGAAAGCGATGAGCAGGCTAAACGTATACGATTTAAACGGTGAATAAGTAAAAGTTTATTTCTGATGGCGGTGATGGGCAGCACCGCCTTTAGAAGAGTAATAATCTTAATCGCAAGCTCGCATTTTAAGACTAATTACTGAGGACTACCATTGATGAGGGTTACGCAAAAATTCTGCCTGGCTCGGCAAAATTTCAAGATCCCGTTTTCTACAAAAAACCTGCGACGGCATATTTCCTGTTAACGGCGCAATGTCACGCAGTTTCATTTCACGGTTAACTTTAGGTAACCACTCTTCGAACTGTTTCGCGTAGGAATCCGCCAGATTTTTATCATGGGTGCGCCCGACAAAAAGCTTACTTTTAGCGAGACGCGAAATGTCCGTCGCATATATTTCGTAGAGATCGCCGCACTGTACAATTTCAATTGCGGTGAAATGCATATTGGGCCAGAAACTCACTTTTGCTAAAAAATTGCTGTAATTCATAAAATATCACTTATTGTTGGATTTATCTGTGTGCCAGATTATTCTGGTCGGGCCAGTAATTATAACGCCATTCTCATGGCCTGATACTGTCAGATAAATCCTGAACTTTTAAAATTGAATCGCTTTAAAACCCACGTTCTTAATTATGGGAGATTATCTTAACTGAAAAAGCCGTCATCATCCGGCGTCTTTCCTACCACGATTTGCAGCGTATTCCGCAGGCAATCCTGGAAAATCACATCATTGGTGCTCTCAAGCTCTGCCAGCAGATAGGCAATAATGCTCTTATTGGTAACAGTTTTTTTGTCTTTTATGATAGCGGTGATAATTGAGCCCAATATTTCGGCCTCAGATTTCAGCTTTACAGAACCACAATTGAAATAAGCGATAAAATCGGTACTGATATTCATTTTTTGCATGCGTTTCCCCTGGCGACGTTAGTGCCAGCACTTTATTGAGTAATAAAAAATTAATGGAATAGTCTGAAAAATGAGATCGCAAATGATCCCGTTAAGCTGATTGAATTTAATAAAAGGGGAATGTTGTTAATTTTAGAGAAAATGTCTATCAAGAGAGCCTGCTGACGTTTACATTGAGTAGCGTGGGTTTCGGGGTGAAAGAAGTTATGTCACCACTTGATCACAAAAATATACAAACACGTAATAAGAGTACAGAAGTTTCTTTTAATAAAACCGCTGTTATTTTAAGCAATTGGAATAAAATCAGCGATAACAGTCAGTTGAGTGATAGTTAGAGTCCAAAGAGAATTGTAAATTAGTCCTGTTAGGTGATTAATGCGGATTGTTGTTTATCGGTTTACAGATTGCAGAAGCACACATTGATGCGCTTCTGCCCCGGTGTTCAAGGCGTTACCGCTTTGCCGCTCACCACTTTTGCTTGCTGCAGGCTGGCCTCTTCCTCGCGGAATTTCAGACGATCCCAGACCCGGAAGAACGGATAGTAAATCACCAGCGAAATCGTTAGATTCACCACCTGCAAAACGGTGCCGGAAATATGCCCGCCGGTGGCCAGATAGCCGCTGACAAAAATCGGTGTGGTAAACGGCAGCGCAATCCCCGCCGGAGGCGCCACCAAACCAGTGCTCATCGCCGCCCACGACACAATCACCAGCACCACCGGCGTCAGGATAAAGGGCAGGAACAGATACGGGTTCATCACCAGCGGAATACCGAACACTAATGGCTCACTAATGTTAAACAGCGCCGCCGGTGCGGCAATTTTACCAAGCTGTTTCATCTGGCGACTGCGCGAACGAATCAGCATGAAAATCACCAATCCCAGCAGCGCGCCGGTGCCGCCGGGCGCAATCCACAAATCATAAAACTGCTGGGTAAAGATGTGCGGGATCGGTTGGTTGTGCTGAAACGCCTCGAGGTTTTCACTCATATTCGACAGCCAAACCGGCTGAATGAATACCAGCACAATCGCATCGCCGTGCAGTCCAAGCGTCCAGAGAATCCCAATCAGCAGCACCGAGAAAATCATGCCAGGCAAGGTGCCGCCCACGTGATGCATCGGCAAACCAATTACAGTAGCAATCAGGTTATTGATATCGCCGAACGGCGATGCTTCCACCGCCAGACGAATCACCAACACCACCGCCAGCACGCAAAAACCGGGCACCAGCGCGAGGAAGGATTTTGCCACCGCAGGCGGCACGCCCTCCGGCATCTTGATCACCAGATTACGGTTGTGCACAAAGCGGTAAATCTCGGTCGAGAGCAGCGCAACCACGATAGCCACGAACAAACCCTGGCTGCCAATCAGTGAAATCGGCAACACGCCGGTGACCAACTGCGTCGGCGCGCCTTCCACCGGGGCAAACAGCGTCTGCTGCGGAATGGTCATCACAAATGCCACTAACGCCATCGCGCCGCTGGTGAGCGGATCGAGCGTGCGATACTTCTCCGCCAAGCGGTAAGCGATGCCGAAGCTGGAGATCAGCGCCATGATGTCGTAGGTCGCGCGCACCGGATAAAGCAGTTTGTTGCGCCACGTCTCGCCAAACAGATCCGCCATTAAATGGCCCCACGCCGGAATCGGCAGATAGGCAAAGATCAGGAAGAAGCTGCCAATCAGCATAAACGGCATGTTGAGAATGATGCCGTCGCGCACGGAGAGCACATGCTTCTGACCGGCGATTTTCAGTGCGACGGGCAAGACATAACGGTCTATAAAAGTACGGTTAGACATAGGTGTTCCTCTGGCTCAGTGGCGCAACGGATTATGGCGTGGCGAACTGCGGCAGCCACGGCTTGTTTAAGGTCAGCACTTCGTCAAGCAAGGCTTCGGCGGTCGCGACATCACCGACTAACGGATTGCCGAGCAGCGCCAGCAGCGCTTGCTCACGATCGCCATGCACCGCGGCTTCGATCGTCAGGCGTTCAAATGCTTTGATCTGCTGCGTCAGGCCATTCATCAGCGGCGGCAACTCACCAAACGCCAACGGATGCGCGCCTTGCGCATCAACCAGACAGTTCACCTCCACCACCGCGTCATCCGGCAGGCCATGAATCGCGCCATTGTTGCGACAGTTCACCACCAGATTTTTGCCGCTGTTATTGTGAATCGCACTGATCAGCTCAACCGCCACTTCGGAGTAATACGCCCCGCCACGGAAACTCAGCTGCTCGGGTTTGTGCGCCAGATGCGGGTCGGCATACAGCGCGAACAGTTCCGCTTCCACTTTCATCACCTGCTCCGCGCGCGTGCCTTCATGACCGTTTTGCGCTTTCTCCTGCTCTTCGGCCAGCATCTGCGGCGTTTGCCAGTAATAGCGGTGATACGGGCACGGAATCGCTCTGAGCGCGCGCAGGAACTGCGGCGACCACGGCATATCTTTGATGTTGTTCATGGTGAGCGATTGGCCGTCGCACAGTTGCTCGATCACCTGCGCGGTCACATCCTCGCCGCGACAGGTCACCTGATGCACCCACACCAGATGATTGAGCCCGGCGAAGCGCAGCTGCACGTCATCCCAGGGCGCGTCGAGCATGCCAGCAATCATGTGATGCATATTCACCGGCACATTGCACAGCCCGATGATTTTCGCCTTGCTATAGCGCGACACCGCCTCCGTCACAATTCCCGCCGGATTAGTGAAGTTGATGATGAAGGCGTCCGGTGCCAGCTCCTCGACTTTGCGCGCTACCTTGAGCATCACCGGAATGGTGCGCAACGCTTTGGCAAAGCCGCCAACGCCCGTGGTTTCCTGGCCGAGCCGACCATATTTCAGCCCGAGGCGCTCATCCGCCGCGCGCGCGGCCAACAATCCCACACGCAGCTGCGTCAGAACAAAACGAGCACCGCGAATCGCGTCATCCAGCTCAAAATGGACGCTCACTTTTACCTGCTCCAGCCCGTTTTGCTGCAGCATGCGGCGAGTAAGATCGGCGATGACATTAACCTTTTCACGCCCTTGCTCGATATCCACCAGCGCCAGTTCCGTCACCGGCAGCTGCGCATAGCGATTGATGATCCCTTCCACCAGCTCCGGTGAATAGCTGCTGCCACCACCAATAATTGCGATCTTAAGCATCTGTGCCTCCTGCCGCTGTGCGGCGGTAGAGTTCAATGATTTCGCCAGCCAAATCCTGAATCAGCATGGCGTTCATAAGATGATCCTGGGCGTGCACCAGAATCAGCGTGACCGGCAACTTACCGCTGCCTTCATCCAGACCAATCAGCGCGGTCTGCTGCTGGTGCGCAGCGCTGATGCTTTCGCCTGCCGCCGCCAGCTGTTGCTGCGCCTCGCTGAAGCGCCCTTCTCGCGCCAGTCGTAGCGCGCTGATGGCCGCGCTGCGGGCTGCGCCGGCCTGCACCAGCAACAGCATAATTTCCTCTTCAAACTCGATAGCCACGATTTCAGACATGCAGAATCCCCCACAGCACAACGCCGTGTAATGTCAGTTGGATGGGTTAAAAAGGACGTTTAAGAAGCGTGTAAGGCCAGCGCTTTATCGAGCACCTGTTCGCCACGCATCATGCCGTAATCCATCATGTCAATGACGGCGACAGATTTGCCTTGCGGCGCGGCAATGGCGCTAAGTCGGGCTGCTTCGAACTGCACCTGCGGGCCAAGCAGAACCACATCGGCATCTGGCAGAATGCGTTCGAATTCCGCCACCGGCACGGCTTTAATGTCAATCTCCAGACCGCGACCTGCAGCGGCGTGCTGCATTTTGCTCACCAGCATGCTGGTTGACATGCCAGCAGCACAGCAAAGTACGATGCGCATAATTTCTTCTCCTGTGATTTGTTCCGGCCATTTAAGACCTGTCTCAGAGACGCTGTAAAGTGGCTGTGGGCAGAGGATTTTCTGATGGATAGATAATTTATTAATACAAGTCAGATGGATACGATTAAAATCGTCATGAAAATATTTTTCATGAGTGTGATCTTAACCGTAATTTAACAGTAAAAAGCCCAACAAACGGCGCTAACACCCCGCGATGAGATGAAAAAAAACTCAACATGAAAAATAATTTCATGCATGATGGATCTTCGCTACTGAGGATGTGATGAGCTGATGGATATTGTCTGGCAATTACGACAGCAGTCGGAGCGCGCGGATGCGCAGGAATCGAGGCTGGCGCGTTTTATTCTGGCGAACCTGAACGCCAATGTACACGTCACCATGGAGAGTCTGGCTACACAGGCTGGTGTGAGTCCGGATGTGCTGCGACGCTTTGCCACTTCGGCGGGCTGTCAGGATCTTGATGATTTTCTCCATCAGGTGCGGAAAGCCGGTCAGCAGCAGGATGTTGAATTTATCGATGTCATCCGCCAGCGGCAATCGTCGCTGAGTCAGCAGGAGAAACGCGTTGCCGAGGCGATTCTCAGCGACACTGCTTTTGCCGCTTCCGCTACCATCGAGCAACTTGCCGGCCGCGCAGAAGTCAGCGCCGCCACCATCACCCGCTTTGCGCGTTCGCTGGGTTGCGAAGATATCCGCGATTTGCGTATGCGGCTGGCGCGCGCGCCACAGAGACAAACCACTCACGCGATTGCGCCGATTGAGGCCATTACTCAAGCGTTAACCCAGCAATATGGTCAAGCGGAAGCGGCGACCTGGCAGCGTGCCGCAGAGATGTTGCGTAAAGCCCGAAGCGTACTGCTGATTGGCGCATCGGGGCTGCATACTACGCTGGTGGCGGACGTCCATCAGCGCCTGCAAAACGCCGGACTGGCCAGCGCGTGGATTCAGGATGATAACCTGCTGAGCATGACGCTGAGCCGTTTGCAACCGGACGATCTGTTGCTGATTCTCGCGCCTGATACGGTTAACAGCCACGTGCTTAGCGCAGTACACCATGCGCACATTCAAAAAACGCCGGTGATTGCGCTTTGTGCGAAGACATTAGATCTCGCCAATCAAGCCGATATTTGGCTGCCGCTGCCGGAAGCGCAACACGCGCGCCGTTACGGCATTTTGTTTGCGCTGGATCGGCTGGAAGCGGCGCTTTAAGCACAGCGGTTACTGAAACAGATCGCCACGATATTTAAACAGCTCCAAATCCGACGCGATGCCGAGTTTTTTCATGCCGGTCTGCTTATGAGCGCTGATGGTTTTGCGGCTGCGATTGAGTTTTGCAGCGATTTCGAACACTTGCATGCCATCAATAAAACAGCGAATCACTTCCGCTTCACGCGCCGTGAGCAATTTACTCAGCTGTGAAACACGCGAAACCTCGTTCGAATCTTCCTGCAAAATAGGACGATCCCGCTTACGGCCTGGCAATTGGCTTAGCAGGCTGGCGATGTCATCCGGCAGCGAGCGCTTGCCAGCAGCAATATTACGGATTGCCGCAAAGTAAGCCGGGGTCTCTTCACGTTTAGTGATATAGCCTTTAATGCCCAGATGCAGAGCCGCACGAATTACCGCAACACTTTCCATCGACGTTGAGAGCAAAATTTTCAACTGCGGATGATGCATCCGGATGTGTTTAATTAGCGATAAGCCATCTAACTGGTCGTTACCCAGAATGTAATCCAGCACCAATACGTCGGCACTGTTCTGCCCAAGCCAGGCCAACAGCGCTTTGCTGGTGCCAAATGTCGCCAGCATGTTGATATCGGGTTCACGTGTGGCAGCAACTTCGAATGAGAAGCGCATCATGGGATGATCATCCAGCATCACCACCTTAATTTTGTTCGCGTGAAACACGGCCATCTGCCACCTCGGTAACCTGAAACTCATATTGATACGGTTTGGCCCAGCATAGGCATTACCGGGACTTTTCTGAAGCGCTGAATGCTTAGGCGCGCGTAGGAAAATACTTATATTATTTTTCATACACTTACTACTAAAAACCAAGACCTGGCCTGGCTGATTCCAGGCAGTATTACGTCAAAATCAAGGTAGAAAAATTACCGATTATTTGACGTTGAAAAACGGACTGCTTTTTTACCTCTTGCTTGCTCTCCTGACGCTGGTTTTTATGCCAGGGCTGCCACATGCGCAAGGAAACGTGCTGACGCTGGCCCCGCGCATTGAAGTCAATCCGCCGCCGGTGACCTTTGCCGCGAATGTTCGCGCGTGGCTGCTAACGCATCCCGTGGTGCGCGTCGGCGTCTGGGGCGCGTCACAACCGCCGGTTAGCTTGGGCATGGAGCGTGGACAGTTGGCGGGCATTGACGCAGATTACCTGGCGCTGCTCGAATCGACGCTACAGGTACATTTTGAGCTGACTCACTATCGCAGCCGTGAAGAGGCGATTCGCGCGATGAATCATAAAAAAGTCGACATGCTGGCGATCTGGACACCCGATCTCTCGCCGCACATGTCGGTGCATGCTTCATTGCCATGGCTAAACGACCGAGCGGTGATCGTCACGCGCGCCGGACAGCAAGCGCCGCGCGGTAAGCTGCCGTTACTTATGCTGGATAGTCAAACGCTGCCAGATATCAGTCCTTCGCCGGAAGCGTTTGAAGATTACTATCAGGCGATCAATTCCATCGCCTTTGGTCAATCCGCTGCCGCCGGTTTTAGCCATGCTACCGCCAGCTATCTTCAGCGTAATAATCAACTCGATAATCTGTGGCTACTGCCGCATCCTTCACTCGGCGAGTTCCGGCTCACTTTTGGCGTGCCGGCTGCCGAACCGCAATTGCTGAGCGCCATCAATAATGTGCTCACTCATCTGCCGCTGGTAAGCCGTTTGCGCATTGCACAAGGCTGGGGCATGGATCGTGAAGCGGTGATCGGTCATCCCGCGTTATCACTCTCGCCGGAAGAGCTGACATGGAGCCAGCAAAATCCGGCCATCACTGTATTGCTGGATGGTCGTCGCGAACCTATCAGTTATATCAGCCAGCAAGGTGAACCCTCTGGACTGGCGGTCGATGTGCTGCGGCACATCAGCGAGCGCTTCGGCTTACAGTTCAACTATCAAATAGCTGAAGACGATGCACAGCTGACCGCGCTGTGGGTGAAATATCCGCAGGCGGTGCTGGCCAGCAGCCTAACGATACCGGGGGAACCGGAAGCCGCCGATCTGTCGATGACGCAAAGTGAGCCCTGGCTGGTGACGCCAGCAGTGCTGGTGATGCAACGCAACACCATTCAGCCTGCTTCACTGCACGAGCTGGAGGGCGAGAGAATTACGATCCAGCAGAATAATCCGCTGATTCCGTGGCTGGAAACCTGGTATCCCACGTTGCAACTGATCGTCACCGACACGCTGCAGCAGGCGCTGGTGCTGGTCAACAACGGCGAGGCGCACGGCGCGATTGGATCGCAATTCTCGGTACAGTATCAGCTGAAGCGCAACCCATTCCACCGTCTACACCAGTCGCTTTCGCTGCCGGTAAAACCTTACAGTGTGGGCTTTGCCGCCCAACGCGCAGACTCACCTGCTCTCAGTATTCTCAACAAAGCGCTACAACAAACGCCTCCCGATAGGCTGATGAGTATGGCCAGTTCCTGGCGTGACACACTCCTGGCGCCGGATCAGAAATCAGCACGCGCGTTTTCCCCCACCTTAATCGCGATCACCATGTTGCTGGGGTTGCTGCTGTTCCTGTTGGTAGGCTGGTGGATTGGTCGATTGTGCCAGTCGCTAAAGGCCCTGCGTGAACGTCTCAACAGTAATCAAACCTTGATTCGTCAACTGCAGGAAGCCAAAGCAGAGAATGATCGGGTGCTCGCGGCGCGTAACGCGTTTATGAAGAGCATGGGCCACGAAATTCGCACCCCACTCAACGCCATCACCGGCCTGCTGGAGTTAGAGCTGGAGCGATTACACAGCCAACATCAGCACAATGAAAATTTGCAAACGGTGTATGAATCAGCCTGCTCGCTGCTCTCCATCACCGGCGATGTGTTTGATATTTTCCGCGCCGAAGCGCGTGATGAACAGAGCCGCATCCGCGTGGTGAACCTGCCTTCATTACTGCGCAGTACGGTGGCGCTATTTCAGCAGCAAGCTGAGGAGAAAGGTTTGCGCCTGCATGTCACACTCGATCCCCATGCGCCGCGCGTGGAGTTCGATCCGCTGCTGATCATTCGGATCACCTCCAGCCTGTTACGTAATGCCATTCAACACACTCAGCAAGGCGATATCACGGTGACGCTGTGCTGTGAAACGCAGGAACCTAATGGCTATTTACCGCTGGCGATCGCGGTTAGCAATCAGAGCGACGGCTTGCTGGCCGAGCGCTGGGAAAGCTTGCAAGGCGCTGACGATACGCGCGCCTGGGCGGAAACCGGCTTTAGCCTGGCCGCCTGCCAGCGTATGGCGCAGGACGCCGGTGCGCAGCTCAAAGTCAACAGCGTTGCCGGTGAAAGCAACAGCGTGAGCTTGCACTTCTCTGCGGCGCCGGTAAACGCATCGCCAGCTGCACCGCGCGCTCCGGCACAGCCCACCCCGAAAGTGCTAATTGTTGACGATTATCCCCCCGCTCGTCTGTTACTGAGCCAGCAGTTGCAAAAGGCAGGTTGCGAGGTACTGAGCGCGTTGGATGGCCAACAAGGTCTGACGCTTTGGCAGCAACATCGGCATGAGATTGGATTAGTCATTACCGACTGCACCATGCCGCAGATGGACGGTTTTGCCATGAGCCTTGCGATTCGGCAACAGGAGAAAAACCAGCAGCTGGCAGCAACACCCATCTACGCTTTAACAGCGATGAGCAGTTTTGATGCCGCCGAAGATTGCCGCAGCGCAGGCATTGATGGCTGCCTGACCAAGCCGATTACGCCAACAGAGTTACGTGAAATTCTGGCGAGTTGTCTGCGCACAAAGGAAACCACAGATTCCGCCCAGCGCGCCGGCTTTTAACCCTTCACTCCTCTTCGGCGATATCACTCAGAACCGCTGCACTCCCCAGCTGCGCCTGATAAGCTTTCAACCGCGTGACCAGCTCACTCAAACGTGGCTGCAATGCGTCGCTTTGCTGCTGTGGATCGCGGCAGGCGATCTCCAGCTGCAGACAGGCATCAGCCAACCGATGCTGGCGGGCGATACGTACGCTGCCCGCGATGCGATGTACCAGATCGGCAATTTCAGCACGATGATGGTCGAGGTTGAAATCGTCTAACTGCGCCAAATCTTCCGCCAGCGTGGCAACCATTAAATCGCGCATGGCCGCTTCCATCTGGCGATCAACATCGCTACTCTCTGGCGCCGCAGGCACGGTGACGTCCGCTGGAGATTTTTCTGCGCCAATCGCGCGCAGTGCGGCCGCCAGGCTGCTGATCGAGCAGGGTTTAAACAGACAGCTGTTCATGCCGGCTTCCAGGCAGCGTTTGATTACCACATGCATGGCATTCGCGGTAAAGCCCATGATCCAAATCGGTTCACGCCCTAAATCTTCTTCCGATTCACGAATAATCTCGGTTAGTTGATAACCATTTAAACCCGGCATATTGCAGTCGGTGATCACCACATCGTAATTGCCACGCTGCCACATCTGTAATGCTTCATGACCATCAGCGGCCAAATCCGCCTGTTGCCCCAACCAACTCAACTGTTTCGCCAGCAGCATACGGTTAGCTGCGTTATCATCCACCACCAGCACCGAACGGAGCGGCAGTTTTTCATTCTCTTCCGCTTTCTCTTCCAGCTCGAGGCTCTGACTTTCCGCCATCGGCAACATCAACGTAGCGCGGGCGCAGGTTCCCACACCTTTTTCACTGCTCAGCGTTAAGGTTCCGCCCATCTTTTCACAAATGGTACGGCTGATATAAAGACCAAGCCCGGTTCCGGCGCGGCGGTTATCGGCCTGGCTGAAGGGTTTAAACAGCGCGGCCTGCTGTTTTTCATCAATACCAATGCCGCTGTCCTGCACTTCAATCACCAGATACACGTGGCCGGCAGCGACATCTTTCCGTTGGGTGAGTGTCAGTGAGACGCCGCCCTGATCGGTGAATTTGATCGCGTTGCTTAACAGATTGGACAGCACCTGCTTGATGCGCAACGGATCGGCGAGCACCTGCTCCAACCCATCTTCGGGAATGTGCCTGGTCAGCGTGATATTTTTGTCAATCGCTAGCCCCTGAAACACCTTCATCAGGTTATCGATCAGCTTGCCGGGATGCACCGCTTCCGGATGATATTCCAGCTGGCCGCCTTCAATGCGCGAGATGTCGAGGATATCGCCAATCAGCCCCACCAGACTTTCCGCCGAATCGTATGCCACTTCTAATGCCTGCAAATCCTGCTCGCCGCTGCGCCCTTTTTTCAGCGCCATATCCAGCATGCCGATAATCGCATTCATAGGTGTACGGATTTCATGGCTCATGGTCGAGAGAAATACTGATTTAGCGCGGCTGGAATCTTCTGCCCGCTCTTTGGCCTCGCGCAGTTCGGCAAACAGCGCTTCACGCTCGGAGATGTCCATCCAACCGGCGATAACACCGACCACGTTGCCATCGCTGTCGTTAAACGGCTGGATCCACTGATAAACGGTGACGCCAATCGAAGAATCCGGGTTGTCCCACAGGTCATAACGGCGATCTTCAACGATCGGAACGCCAGTTTTTACCACATCAATCAGCTGATTGTGATAAAACGCCGCCTGCTCTGGCGTGCGTAAGCCGGGATGTTCGGGCATGGTTTTGCCCAACGCCTCTTCATAAATCACACCGGTTTCCACTAAATAGCGCTGGTTACAGTAGGTTAAACGACCATCTTTGTCGCGCAGTGAAACCGGGAACGGCATGCTGGTGACTAACGCTTGTAGCTGCGCCAGCTGCACATTCAGTTCACGCCGCAGCTCGGCTTTTCGGCGAATAATTTGTCGCTGATACAGCGCCCAGCCAATCACCATCAACATGAGCAATACAAAAAAGATGATGCTGGCGATCAGCACCCCCTGATAGCGCTGCCAGAAGCTGTCGTAAACAATCAGATCGCTGGGGCGCCAGCGGTTCGCCAGCTCCTCAATCTCAACCGGCGGAATGCTCAGCAGCACTTTATCGAGAATGCTGCGCAGTTCGGGGTCGGCGCGTCCAACGCCAAACGAAACCCACGCGGGCGAACTGCCAATCGCGCTGACCATCTTTAACTTATTCTGGAAGTGAGTTTTGATCTGATAATCCACCATCACCAGAATATCGACGCCCGCATCGGCCTGGCCTTTTTCCACCTTCGCCATCATTTCTGTGATGTTCTGTACCGGCACAATCTCAATTTCCGGATAACGCGCATGCACCGTATTTTCGACGCTGGTGTTGGCGACCATCGCCAGCCGCTTGCCGCGCAGATCGGGCAGCGAATGAATATCGTTGTTACCCACGCGCGTGGTCAGGGCAAAGGTGCTGCGCAGATAAGGTCGGGTAAACAGAATTTGCTGCTCGCGCTGAGCGCTGGGAGTCAGCGAGGCGAACATATCAAAATCGGCGCTGTTGACGCGGTTTACCAACTCTTGGGAGGTATCCACGGTTTCAAAACTGAAGCGCAAGCCGGTTTTTAATGTCACCAGCGTAATGAGGTCGCTCACCATGCCACGCAGCGCGCCACTCTGATCGATAATGGTCATCGGCGCGGCTTTGTCCTGGCTGAACATCACCATTTTTATCACCGGATGCGCCATCATCCACTTACGTTCCTCAGCGGTGAACGGTGGGGTATTCAGCGACTGGTTCATCCCCACCATGTCGGGCTGCCAAATACGCAACAGTTCGTTTTTCTCTTCCTGCGGCACGTTACTGATTGCACGATTCACCAACGTTTGAAGTTCTGTCGCCTGCTCGGAAAACGCAAAACTGATCATCTTCTGCGGCAGCTGGCTAAAGCGGACCATGCGCAAATTATTTAAAAAGTTACGGCTGAGGGAAAAACTGTTGCCCAGATAGACACGCGCGGCTCCAAAGGAGACGGCGCTCAGCGCATCCTGATAATTTTCATACATGCGGAAATTAGCGTGCGGATAAGCCTGACGTAGCAGGCTTAAAGGCAGATAGGTCTTCACCACGGCCACATCAATATTGTGGAGATCGCCGGGCAGAGGGTCGTTATCGTTGGCGCGCATGCCGAGAACCGGTTGTTCGCTGGCATAAGGATCAGAAAAAAGCAGCGGGCTCTCATCCTGCCGCGCAGTGAGCGACGGCACCAAATCGATCTTGCCACTTTTCAACGCATTGAGTGCTTGCTCCAGCGACGCATATTGCTCAATGTGCAGCGTTAAGCCGAGCTGTTTAGCTACCAGTCCAGCATAGTCGGCGCTCAATCCTTCATATTCGTCCCGCATGTTAGTCATGCCATAAGGCGGTGACTCGCTGGGAAAAATGCCCATTACTAACTGCTTTTTATCCTGCAGCAGATGACGGTCTTCCGTCGAAAGCACTAGCGGTTTGAGCCCCTCAAATGAGGCGCGAGTCAGTAAATGAAACTCTTTCGCCTGCACAGGAACCCGCGCGGCACAGAGCAATATCAGGAAAATGCAGCAAAGCGTACGCATAGCACCGGCTATTTGATCAGGTTGTTACGACGGGCAAAATCGATTAGATCGATCAGCGACTGCGCATTGAGCTTCTGCTTTAGACGATGTTTATAAGTGCTGATCGTTTTTTCACTCAGCAGCAATTGTTCGCCAATCTGTTTATTACCCATGCCCTTACCGATGCTAACTAACACGCTCAATTCACGATCGGAAAGTTGCTCTAACAAGCCGTCGTCATCATGATAGCTGTCAGTTTGCTCATACGATTGATAGGTTGATTGCGGAAAAAAACTGTACCCGCGCATCACCATTTTGATGGCATCTAATAATTCGCTCATATCATCAGATTTGGTGACGAAGCCATCTGCACCGGCTTGTTTACAGCGCTGGGCAAAATGGCTGCTGGACTGCGATGTCAGCACTAAGATCTTTAGCGACAAATTCAGGGTGCGCAGCCGCTCCAGCACCTGGAAACCATCAATTTTTGGCAGCCCAATATCCAGCAGCACTAAATCTGGCAAACATTCCCGTGTTTTCTGAATAGCGTCGACACCGTTATTGGTTTCGGCCACCACTTCCATCTCATTGCGTTCCAGCAACATTTTTACGGCAAATCGGATAACCGGATGGTCATCAACAATGATTACTTTTTTCATAGAAATGAGATCCTGATGACTACGCTGAGCGGGTTATCAATGAGTTCCCAGGGCGGATTACACTATCCGGTTTTAACAGAATGGTCTGTAGGAAATTACTTATGCTTCCTATTCCTGACCCTGAGCTTTTCAGCAGTTTTGCGCCAATCCGATCCTACTCGTCCTGCTGTAACAATATAACTTAACAACACATTTTACCAAATTGTAGGACTCAGAGAATTTTTACCCAGCGGGAAGATGGATGTGAGTCGTGGCATAGCTTTTTTCTGATACGCCCGTTGCAGAACGGTGCATAAGGATGAGAGGCGTGACCTGTGAATGAGCAGAACACTATTTTTTCAAAGTAGATAAAAATCTCGCTAACGCTGTTTGTACGAAATGCCTTACATAATTGCGATTCCACTCTGATGGAGTGCCGGTAAAACAATTATTAAAATGACGTCCAATCCCTAACTTTGCCTTTAGCACATTCCACTAAACGCGTGAATTCGAGTTTGTCATGAAGAAAATTATCGTCGCTATATTATTTTTACTGATTAATACCACAAGCCAATTGGCTTGGGCAGATCGCTGTGATTATGATCCCGGTTCTGGCCCGGTAAATTTAACTGTTCCGCTTTCAGTTGCGAATATTTCAGTTGGCGCTGACGTTCCGGTTGGCTCGACAGTGCATACCCTTAAGGTGATAGGCAGTACAGGTAAACAACCTTGGTTAGTTTGTCGTCCTGAAGGAACATCAAATGGGTTCAGTATTGACCAGTATCTTAGCCTGACCAATGCACCGGCATTAGTTCCGGGCTGGACTGGAAATTATGCGGGCGCAGTATTTCAAACAGGTGTTCCCGGCCTAGGTGTCGCCATTGTCAATAATGACGGTACTACCGCCAATCAAGCCATTACCACTTCAGTGGTAAAAAAGTGGACGACGCCGGTGGGAAATACAGCCTATCATTTTTATTATGGTAACTCATTTACTCTTCATTTTATTAAGACCGGCCCAATGAGTGCAGGCACAGTTAATGGTGCACAGCTGCCAACCGTTTTATTAACCACCGGATCTGTTACGCCTGTAGTGAATATTCCTGATACGCCCTATCGACTTAACTTCTCCGGCAGTCTGAATGTGATTGCCGCCAGTTGTACCACACCCGATGTCAACGTCAACATGGGCAAATGGGAAATCAATAGCTGGTTTGGTACAGGCAAAGCCAATGCCACCTCATGGGTGCCATTCGATATTCGATTGACTAACTGCCCAGCATTTCAGGGTAATTATTCCAATCCCAGCGCACCGCCTACGTATCATACTGGCAGCGGATTTGCCGCAGGAACTTGGGTGACGAATAGTATCAAGATTAGATTCACACCGAGTAATGGGGTCATTGACGCCGCTCAGGGTATTATGAGTCTGGACAACAGTGCTGATTCCGCACAAGGTATAGGTATTCAAATTGCCGACGGAAAGGTTTCACCTGCACCGGTCAATCTCAACCAGACGCTCGATAAAAATATGGCCAGTAACGCGGTGGGGACGGTTTTACTGCCTTTCTCCGCGCGCTATATCAAAACAGGCGGCACCGTTTCACCTGGTGTTGCAAATGGTAAAGTGATTTTCAATATAAGCTATTACTGATTAAGCATTGTTAAATGAGCGGGAATAAGGTTGTATACCTTATTCCCTTTTTTATATCTGAATCCCATCATGTTAGTACGAAACGTGCAAACCAACCGTTTTGGTTAGGTCGCAGTCAATCGCGTTCCATTCACCTGCAATACTCAACGATAGGTCGTCGTAATAATTCCTTTCTGCTTTGTATTATCAATCCACACTAACTTCATACTGCCTTGATGACTAGGCAAAGCCTTGAATCGGACATCAGAGTGAATTGCTGAAATACGCGGTTGAGTGGTTCTGGGACAATGGGTCTTAACGTTTTTTTGCTGCAAGGTTATCTCGCACGTCTCTTCTTTTAAATAACCCTGAAAATGAAGCGTGCTGCCCGAAGCTGGCACATTGGCTGAATATAAGCTGGTGAGAAAGGCAAACAGGATGGCGTTGCGGGGAGTCATGTTGTGGCCTCTTATCAAGAATGACACCTTAATAATCGGCCAGATTGGGTAAAACTAAAGTTTTTAGAGATGTTTAATTGCCCGGCGGAGTTGCTCCATCAGGCACTTGACATTTAGCGACCACAAACTGCATTAAAGGATTGCAGTGCAGGTTTGCTGTTTTTTGCTTCAGGCATACGTTTGTATGGTAACTGACACGATTGATTGGCATCGTTACCCCAGCGCACCGTCAATTTGCCCTGCTCTTGTTCTACCAAGGCGTATGCCTGTCCTGCCTGACCCACGGAACCCACCTGCTTGCCTTTGCTGTCCAGCACATCGGCGCCAAACGGTAAGGGTTTGCCTTGCCAGTTCGCGGAAATCAGTATTGGCAGACCACGGTGCGCCTTGTATTTCACTTTCACCACCGCACCTGAATAAGGTGCGACGCGTGAAGAGGTGTTCTCAAGCTCCACGCCCGCTGACGTGCCTTTGGGATCCACCACGATCTCATTCATCTGATAGGGATTGAGATAAGGTACCAGCGCATATCCGCTGTTATCGACAAACACGCCCGGATAGGACGACACGCTCGCGCCCTGCGCACCTTTGGCTTCCACCAGTGCATAGGTATCGCCGGTGTACGGGCTCAAGGTTACACCACCGCTGTGTGCCACGATCGTACCATTAAGTCCCACAGAACCGCTCTGGTAACCTTTACCCGTACTCAATGAACCGCTGAGGTTAGTAGCACTGGCGCGATATTGTCCATTGAGCGAGCCGCTGCTGCCATCACCTGCCGCAGCATGACGCGCCGTTGCGCCATAGCTGAACTGGTTATCATCTCCCGCCGTACCGGCGATCGAGGCGAGTTGCCCCCAACGCCCATCATTGTCATGTGAAAGTTCAGTGCGTAATAGCGGCGTATGGCGTTGATTATCACTACCCAACGGCATACTGAAACTCAGCAAGTAACTGTTTTGCGAGCTGCCATAGCTGCTGTAGCTACGGTTGACGGAAATGCCCCATGACACGGAACCAGTGCGATTGTTATAGCCAAGCTGGAACTGTTTCTGGTTGCCTTCACGATTCCAGTAATCCTGCATCGAGCCACTGAGGTAGACATTTCCCCATATATCCGGCAGCGTTTGTCCGGCGGTGACCGAGAAACGATTTTTGGCACGATATACGGAATCCAGGCTAGCGCCACGCTGTAGCACATCACGGCTTTGCATCGCTGTCATAAAATCCATATAACCGGACGTTGAGAAGCGGTAAGCAGCGATTGACAGATTACTGCCGCTTTCCGGCACCGCTTTGCTGTAGCTAATACGGTAACTTTGCCCGGTCATGCTGGCATCTTGCTGCTCATCAACATTGCGCAGATGGGTGCGTGCCTGCGTAATATCAAAAGCAAAAGCACCCAGAGGTGTACCTAACGCCGTTCCGCCTTGCAGCGCATAATAATTCTGGCTCGCCTGCAATCCTGCGTAACCGGTAACATTGTTAGTTAAGCCATATTGCCAAGTGCCCTGATAGAGCGCGACGTCATCACGAATGTAGTTGGCACGCAATTTACCCGCCGTCACGTTATAGCGGGATGTTCCTGGGCGCAGCAATTGCGCTACCGCTGCATAAGGCACGCGGAAACTGCTTTTGCTGCCATCCGCTTCAATCACCGTTACCTCGAGATCGCCACCGTAGCCGGTAGGATAAAGATCGTTGATTAGGAACTCGCCCGGCGACACGGTGGTTTCATAAATCACCTGACCTTGCTGACTAACCGTTACGCGTGCGTTGGTGCGCGCGATACCGCGAATTTCCGGCGCATAGCCGCGCTGAGATTCCGGCAACATGCGCTCGTCGCTGGCCAGTTGAACGCCACTGAACGGCAGCGTATCGAAAATCACACCGCTGGTATTTGATTGCCCGACGACAAGGCGTCCACGCAATGGCACTACATCATGCTGTACATAGGTATTAAGCGACTGATAACCGCTGCCGCCTTGTTGCTGCCAGTTGTAGTTGCCGTTGTGACGCAGGTACCAACCGCCGATGTTCAACCCTGCGTTCACGCCGCCAAAGAAGGATTTATACACCTGTCCCGCCGAGCGGCTGGTGTAGGCATTGGTCGAGTATCCCAACATGAAGGCCGGGATCCCTTCATCCCATAACGCTGGATCAACGTAATCCTGTGGCACCTTATTCAGATAGATTTGCGGAATGGAGATGTCGAGACGCAACTGGTTGCTGTCGTAGCTCACGCTGGCGTCCGGCAATACAGACGTTAAATCGCTGCAATCCTTTTCACTCGTGAGCAGATCCGCAGCCGACGCGGGCAGCGCCGAGGCATTAAACGGGATCTTTTTCAGCAATGATGAAGGTATGCAGGCGCGAACTTGCTTATCTGCCATCTCGCGGAAGTTGATATCCTGATTGGCAATCAAGTGTTCATTAACGTACACCAACGTGCGATAGGTGCCCGGTGTAGCCGATGCGCCCTGGTTAAAGCGCGCCAGATCAATGGCTCCCCCTTTGCTGACCTGTAAAAAACTGGCGTCAAACTCCGCCTCTTCAGCGGCAAAGGCTTGATTTGCGCCACTTAATAACGCGGTAAACACCGCGCTCGCTAATAAGGTGTAACGCAGTGGCATTGAAGATTCTCTGGTAAAAGTCATAAGCGTGCCTTCCGGCACGTCCTGACATGCCGGCTATAGGAGATAGAGATTCAAGAGAGAAGTTATTTAATGGCAGCGGTAAAAGGCTGAACGGCCCCGAAATCGTTAACGTAGTCGCCGCTTACGTTGGCACCTGCGCTGGCGCTGATTTTGAAAGTCAACGAGGAGAGTGGCGGCACCATTTCACCGTCAATCGTGCGTCCATTCACCGTAACCGTCACTAGCGAGACGTTGTAAGGCGTTGGATTGCTGGCTTTCAGCTGGCCATTACTCACAGACCAATTCAGCGATTTCACCGCTTCATTCGCATCGCCCTTCAGTCCTGCTGGACGATAAAACAGTTTGATACGGGTGCGGAACGCCATCTGTAAGGTATTAAGTTCCGCCTTGTCTTTGGTTTTAGCCGGAATCTCCAGCACGTTTAGCCATGACACTGATTCACGATCGTGTGCAAACGCACCAGAATTGCTTAAAGACAAACGTAAAGTCTGCCCTTTCCCTGCATCAACACGGTTCACCGGTGGCGTGATGATGTAAGGCGTTTGAATGTTCTCAGGTGTCGCATTGGCATCTCCGTTATCAACCCAGCTTTGGATCAACACGGGTGAAGCTCCCACGTTTTTCAGTTGCACGGAGACTTCTTTGTCATCCTGATGATAGATAACGCGCGTACCGGTAATGACGATGCTGGCTAATGCCTGGCCACTCATTAAAGTTGCCCAAAGCAAAGCAAAAAAAGGCAGGGTTTTGTTACGGGAGATGTTCATGTTGAAATCCTGAGAAAGAAAGGTGGGATTTCTCCCACCTGACGATGACTACTTATACATAATTGAGTAAACGACGTTGCTTGATACCAAACCCGGGGTGGTGGCATTTTCGGCGTAATACTGCACGGCATAGCTCAGCGTTCCACTTCCGGAGGCTACGTCGACGAAGGAATTGTTTGTGATTTGATTCTGGTTGCCCGCCTGAATCACGTTCGAGTTGTCCCCATCCAGCAACTGCAGGCTAACGTTGGTTGCACCACCGTTGGGGGCCGTGACCGTATTTTTCAGACGACCGGTTACGGTGTCCACTGTTGCACCCGCTTCGAAGAAGGCTGATGCCGTTTTCAACGTGCCGCTACAGTTATTCAGCGCCATGTTGAAGCCGGTACGACCCGCAACCTTAGACGCGGCTTTCAGGTCGGCAGTTGATACTATTGGCAGCTGGATAGTGGCATCTGCCCCCTGGCCGTCAACGATAACGTCACAGGTACTGGCAGTCAGTTCACCATTAAAGGTGATGGTACCGTCTGATGCCTGAGACGACGCGCTCATCACCAGCAGAGCCAAAGCGGAAGCAGCGAAAATAGATTGAGTAGTTTTGCTCACGAGAATGATTCCCTGTTTGTCGTTTTTACGTGGAGGCTAATCGCTCCGGTCCTCAGACTGAGTACCCTTAAGAAGACCTGGTGTTGCTTAAGGGAAGGTGTCCGTCTGATGGCGTAAAGATTACGGTTTACAGGGGATGTCAGGTATCAGAGCGGAGGCCTACATTTGTCAAGATAGGCTGTAATTCTTGTAGTCCATTTTGTAGGCCGCTGTAGTCCAATGTAAGCATTGATGCGGGCGTCAGGATTTATTGAGCAGAATGCTGCTCGAGGTAATCAGCAATACTGGCATTGATCTCTTCAACTGCTGGAGAGACTTCCGACCACAGATTGGCTAAGAAGATGTTGTCAGGGGGAGATTGCAGGCAGGCTGTTTCTAGCTGGCGACAGGCATGTTCAGCGCGACGAGCGCCGGTGATCTGCGCGGCTCCGGCAATACGGTGCACGCTTTTGGCGAGTTCACCACAATCCGCGCGGGCATAAAGCGCTGCAGCTGCGTTTAAATCCGTGGAATTACTTTTTAGTGTCATGGCAAGCATGGCGCAAAGCAGGGATTCATCGTGGCCAGTTAACGTGCGCAGGCGCTCCAGGCTAAGTAGTGAATCTAAGGGTTTTGCAGATTTAGCCAAGAGAGCCTCTTTCTGTGCAACGCAGCACACTAATCGAGATGATGACGACGCGCGAAATCGATTAATTCGAGTGTAGAACTCAGCGCCAGTTTGGTCAGGATGCGGGTTTTGTAAGTACTGACAGTTTTGTTGCTGATGTGCATGATCTCAGAGATATCGATCACTTTCATACCGCGCGCCAGATGCTGCAGAACCTGAAATTCGCGGCTTGAGAGATTTTTAATCGCATCCACTTCCGCTTCGGGCATTTTATTGGTGCCCTTATTATCGCGGCGCTTCAGCGGGAAGTAGCCGTAACCGCGCATCACGGCGCGCACCGCATCACCCAGCTCTTCCAGATTATTACGCTTACCGACAAAACCATCGGCCCCGGTGCTCATACAGCGACTCAAATAGTGGTCATCATCGCGAGCGGTTAACACCAGAATGCCACCGCGATATTCCGCTGCGCGCAATTTCACGATCAGCTCAATGCCGCTTAGTCCAGGAATATCGAGGTCAAGCACGATGAGATCGGGATGATGTTCGTTGATCATTTTCAACGCCTGGTGGCCCTCTTCCGCTTCGGCTACCACCGTATGCCCATCTTTTTCCAGTAAAAAACGAACCGCAAGACGTGCGACTGGATGATCATCAATTATCAAAATACTCGCCATCTTCACCTCTTCTACGACGACAGGAGTTGTTCCATGTAGTTTAAAATAACTTACCAATAAAACAATCAGATAAGCGGTGCGATATTCCCAATTCCGGGGAAATGTCCTACAAAATGGGCGAAATGGATGACAAGCCAAATTTGCAAAAGTAAAACGATCGGTTTACTTTTTAAGGATGAAAAAGAAACTCGATATCATCAATGCCGCCGAGCGGCTGTTCTATCTCAACGGCTTTCACGCCATCAGCACCGATCGCATTTGCAGCGAGGCGAATGTCTCGACGCGCACCTTGTATCGCTATTTCCCCTCGCGTGAAGCGCTAACGGCCGCGGTGCTGGAGGCGCGACAGGATCGTTTCTTCGCCGCGTTGCAATCGCCGGACCATCCGCAAGCGGTCAGCCATATGTTCGATGCGATGGCCGACTGGATGCAGCAATACGGCAATAATGGCTGCTTGTTTCTCAAGGCATGGGGCGAATACGCCGGAGAAGATGCCGCGCTAGCTGAACAGGCGCTGGCTTACCGCCACAAGATGCGCGATTACATTGCACGCGCCATTCAGCAGGCGCTCGGCAAGCAGCATGTCGCGCTAGCGGATGCGGTTTGGCTGCTGTTTGAAGGTGTGCTGACTTCCGCGCTGATCATCGGCGCGGCGCAGGCGTGCGAAGCCGGTAAAAACGCCGCGCTGCAGCTTATCGCGTTCAGTGAACAGACATGAAGGGTACGGCGCTCGGCATCACCGGATTTGCACTTATCGCGGTGACCTACGGTATGGCGCGTTTCGCCTGGGGCTTGATGATGCCCGAGGTGATGCACGACATCCCCTTTACCCGGCGCGTTTCTGGCGTGCTTTCGGCCTGTAGCTTTGCCGCTTACTGTGTGGCGGTGTTGATCGCGCCGATGATGACCGCCCGCGCCGGGCCGCGATTTCCTGCTGCGGTTGCCGCGCTGTGTGCCGCGTTGGGTTTGTTGATCATCGCGAGCGCGGTATCGCCGTGGATGCTGGGCGTCGGATTGTTTATCGCTGGCGTGAGCGCCGGTCTCGCCTCGCCTGCGTTAGCGAGCGCCGTCAGCCAGCGTATTGAGGCTGAGCAACAGCCGCAGATGAACACGGTTATCAATGCCGGAACCAGCATGGGCATTATGTTGTCAGTGCCAATTTTGTACTGGCTGCCCGGCGGCTGGCGCATCGCCTGTGCGGTTTTTGCCGCGCTGGCGATGATCTGCCTGGTGCCGATTTGGCGCCTGCTACCCAATCACAGTGAAAACGCTCAACGTGAATCCTGGTTAAGCCACCTGCGGCAGCGTTCGCTGCAGCGCCTTATCTTCATTGCACTGTTCAGCGGCGTCGCCAGCGCGGCTTGGTGGAGCTTCGGCCCGGATCTGCTGCATCACATTCACGTCAGCGACCGCATGGTTAGCCTGTTGTGGCTCATCGCTGGCGCAGCAGGCATTATCGGCGCGCTCACCGGCCCGATGGCGAAATGGATGGGGATGAAGCGGGTTTATTGGCTGTCGCAATGCTGCCTTGCCGTGCCCTTATTGCTGCTGGCGTGCAGCCATCACTATTCAGCCTGGCTGTTTCCCGCCGTGGCGTTAGGTGGCGCGGCGTATGTTACGCTCTCGGGCGTGTTGCTGGTGTGGGGCGCAGAAGCAACTAAGAATGCCCCCGCCGTCGGCGTAGGCATCTTGTTCTTTATATTGGCGGCGGGTCAGGTGATGGGATCGCTGCTGTTTGGACAACTCTTTATGCTGGCAGGCGCGCCAACCGCATTAACGCTGTTTGCCGCGCTGCCGTTGCTAATGATGTTTGTTATTCGTCGTTAAACGGATCTTTTTTGTCGTCTTCACTGTCATCGCGCGTTCTGGGGATCTCACCGTGTTCGCTGGGATTGTCCTTGGCGGGATGCTTTTCATCATTCACGTCGCGTTTATCTTTAGGGTGATTGCTCATCTGAAGCTCCTTTGTTGATCACCCATTAAGTGTAGTTGATGGGGCGAGGCGTTCGCCCCATACGCTTACTGCAACGCTTTCAGAATCTGCATCGCGACTTTAACCCGCTCGGTATTGGGATAATTTTTGTTCGCCAATATCACAATGCCGACCTGCTTCTCCGGGATGAAGGCGACATAAGCACCGAACCCACCGGTCGCGCCGGTCTTATGCACCCACGACGCGCTGACACGCGGATGTGATTCGGCATCCCGCACCGGCTGCGGCCCAAGCGCCACCTTGTTATCCGCGCCCTTCACCGCCATCTCCGCCTGAGCGGGCCAATCCAGCATCTCCCACCCCAAACCTTGATAGAGCGCATCGGTGCGATAGAAACGCGTTTGCGCGAAATCCAGCGCCTGCTGCAGCGGCTTATCGTTAACCTGCTGCGGATCCATATTGGCCTGCATCCAGCGCGCCATATCTTTAATCGACGACTTCACGCCATAGGCTTCAGCATCCAGCATGCCCGGCGACACGCGCACCGGTTTGCCTTCGCGGTAGCCCCATGCGTAAGCATTTTTCGCGGCGTCAGGCACGGTGATAAAGGTGTGCTTGAGCTGCAATGGCGTGAATACGCGCTGCTGCATTGCCTGTTCAAAAGTCAGCCCGCTGGGTTTCGTCGCCAGCCAGCCAAATAAGCCGATGCTGCTGTTGGCATATTGACGCGTGTTGCCCGGCGCCCACTGCGGTTGCCACCGTTGATAGAAGTTCGCCAGCGCCTTTTCTTCGGTCACGGCATCGGGCACCTGCAGCGGCAAGCCGCCAGCGGTGTAAGTCGCCAGCTGCAGCAGCGTGATGTCGCGCCACTGCGGCGTGTTCAGTGCCGGCCAATATTTGCTGGCAGCATCGCTCAGCGCGATCTCGCCTTTATTCACCGCAACGCCACTCAGCACGCCGGTGAAGGTTTTACTCACCGAACCCAGCTCAAACAGCGTGTCTTGGGTGACCGGGCGCTGCTGTTTGACATCCGCCATGCCCCAGGTGAAATAGTGAGGCTGGCCTTTAACCACCACCGCCACCGCCATGCCGGGAATCGATTGCTGCTGCATTAGCGGTTTGATCGCCCGATCAACGGTTGCTTGCACATCTGCCGTGGTGGCAAACGCCATGGAGCACGCCGAGGTCAGCGCTGTTGCTATCAATGTTTGAGAAATCAATTTCACTGTAGTTAACCTTCCGGGTTGTTGTTCCGCAGGCAGTTTGACCACTTTGACAGGGTGCAACAAACTGTTAATTTTAGCGTCAGACAATAGAAAATCTTACAGGTTGGCGCATGACACGACCCTATATTCCCCTGAACGCGCTCAGAGCCTTTGAAGCCGCTGCACGTCATCTAAGTTTTACTAATGCGGCGATTGAGCTGCACGTAACCCATGCAGCCGTGAGCCAGCAGGTAAAATCGCTGGAGCAGCAGCTCGGTTGCCAGCTGTTTGTGCGGGTGTCGCGCGGATTGATGCTAACCACAGAAGGCGAAAGCCTGTTGCCGGTGCTCAACGACTCTTTCGATCGGATTGCCGATACGCTGGATCGTTTCTCATCCGGTCAAATGCGTGAAAAATTGAAAGTTGGCGTGGTGGGAAGTTTTGCCACCGGCTTACTGTTGCCGCGCTTAGAGGATTTTAACCGCCGTTATCCGCACATTGAGCTGCAACTCTCCACCCACAACAATCGCGTCGATCCGGCTGCCGAAGGCCACGATTACACCATTCGCTTTGGTAGCGGCGCCTGGCACGGCACCGAGGCGCAGTTTATTTGTCCTGCGCCGTTATCACCGCTGTGTATTCCGGACATTGCCCGGCAGTTGCAACAGCCTGCAGACGTGCACAAATTTACCCTGCTGCGCTCATTCCGCCGTGATGAGTGGAGCCAATGGCTGCAAAGCATTAACGAACATGCGCCATCGCCTGCGCATCCGGTGATGATTTTTGACTCGTCGCTGACGATGATTGAAGCGGCATTGTTAGGTGCGGGGATTGCGCTGGCACCGGTGAGGATTTTCAATCACCTGCTGCAAAGTGAGAAGCTGGTGCGCCCTTTCGCCGCTGAAATCGATCTCGGCGGCTACTGGTTAACGCGTTTGCAATCGCGGCACGAAAGCGCCGCGATGACCGCGTTTTCTGGCTGGTTGATGAATACCTTTTTGCCCGGTGCGCACTAATTAAACGAACACGTGATTTATAGCGCGAATGCGCAGGCCGGAGTCACTTTTGGTCCGGTGGTCCTCGCGCCGCAGCAGATGTGTCAGCGCCCGCACGTAAGCCAGGCCTTACGCTATCTGTTTCGCCTTCGCCAGCGTGCGTGCAAGAAGTGCGGAGTACAGCGGTTTGCCGCCGAAGAATTGCGCGGCCAGCGTTGCGCCGAGACAGGTAATGATCATCGGCAAAATCAGCTGATAATTGTTGGTCATCTCCAGCACCAGCACAATGCCGGTCAGCGGCGCGCGCACCGACGCCGCAAACAGCGCGCCCATACCGGCCACGGCAAAGGTTGCCGGCTCCAGATGTAAACCCGGCAGCCACTGCATGCAGAGCTGGCCGAAGCAGGTGCCGAGTAGCGTGCCTAGCGTCAGCATCGGGGCGAAAATACCGCCTGGCGCGCCGGAAGAGAAACAGCAGACAGTGATGAGCGTGCGCAGTGCGAAGAGCAGAAACAAGGCCAGCGCGCTGTAACTAGCGCTGGAGAAATCGGGGATCAGGGCAATCCCGCCGTTGATGGCTTGTGGCAGCACCAGGCCAATCACGCCGCACGCGCCAGCCAGTAAGCTTCCCCACATCACCCAAGCTGCCACGCGACCTTGGTGCAAGCGCTGAAACTGATCCTGCGCGAGGAAAATGAAGCGATTAAATGCCACGCCGCAGCCACCGAATAACACGCCTAATACCAGATAAAGCCACAGCGTATTAGTTGGCGCATCCTGCAACTGACCAATATTGATGATCGCCTCATTACCATTACACACGCGGAAAACAATGCTGGAGACGATAACGCCGACAAACACCGCTTTGATGGAAATCAGGCTGTAACGAAACTGCGGACGCATCTCTTCAATAATAAACAGGATGCCCGCCAGCGGAGCATTGAAGGCGGCCGATAAACCGGCGGCTGCGCCGGTTGCTAGCAACGTGTGGCGAGATTCAGAAGATTTAACGCGGAACAGATCGACACACATGCCGCCGATATTGCCACCCAGTTGCACGGTTGGCCCTTCGCGACCCAACACCATGCCTGAACCTAACGCGCCCATGCCACCAATGAATTTCACTGGTAGTACGCGCCACCAGCGCACCGGTCGGAGCTCCTCCAGCGCGCCTTCGATTTCAGGAATACCCGATCCGCCCGCTTCTGGCGCGTAGCGTCGCACCAGGAAATAGCCAATAGCGCCTAATAATGCCGAAAGGAAAAACGCACCGATTATTTTCACCAGCAGATTGTCACCAGCATCCGCTAGCCAGCTCAATCGCGTCTGCACCACAAAATTCACCGCTTTATCAAAGGCCACGCCAACCAAACCGGTTAGCACACCGACCAGCGCAGCCAGCAGTAATAGTGCGATCGGCGTTTTGTCGCGGCGTAACAGTTTCTGCATCAATAAGAAGCGCCCAGCACGTAATATCGTTTTGGGCTCTGCGGAGTGATGATGAGCAGACATGCAAATCCCTCTGTATTCAGAACAGTGTTCAAACGTTAGTTTGAAAAAATAGGGATTAGCATACTGAGAATGAAGTGATTTTTAACCCAGGAATTCGCAAGCGGATTTTTCAGGATCGAAGAGGTTGGGCATTTTTAGCCGATGCATCAACCTCGTCTACGAGGAATTAATCCTGCTCTTCAGCAATCAGCGTCAGTTTTTCATCAGTGGCTTTTTCTTCTTCCAGCGTTTCACCCAGTAACCTGGCGGCATCCTGATAATCCAGCTTCAGAGCTAAGGCGCGCAAGGTGCCGTAGGTGGCGATCTCATAGTGCTCAACTTTCTGTGCGGCACCGATCAGTCCAGCATCGCAAACCGGCCCTTTTTCTACTTCATCGATAATTTCCTGCGCCTCTTCGGCCAGACCTTCCAGCGCATGGCATTTCATTCGTTTGATCTGCACGCCATCCGTGAGCTCAACCAGTTGATCAATACGTTCAATTTGTCCGCGCGTTTCTTCGAGGTGCTGTTTAAAAGCCGCAACCAGATTAGGATCAGAGGCGGCGCGAATCATTTTTGGTAACGCTTTGGTGATCTGTTTTTCTGCGCTGTAAATATCAGAGAGATCATGCACAAACAGATCTTGCAGTGTTTTAATCGTCATAATATGGCCTTTTTGTAGAATAGAATATCAGATAGGTAAAAACGTGGGCGAGAGTGAATAAGGAATTACGCCGGCACATAAGCCTGACTTAATCCTGGCGGACAATAGATAATTCACAAGCGAAGCCTGAAAATAAACTCGCCGCATTGTTTAAATCATTGCCAGACTTAAACCAGGTCAATCGGAGAGAACATAATGAAAAAGCCAGGGCCGCCAGATCTCAACGGCGAAATTATTCACGAACGCAGATTAATGCCGCTCGGATTAATTTCTCTGTATGAAGTTACCTTCAACAATGGCAAATATGCCGTTATGCGCCTGGATAAAGTTCAACCCTTTCATCAGGGTGACGTTTTTAAACGTGTTAATGACTGCTGGTATTGTGATGAACAACTGATACATCCTTACGCTTTTCAGTTTGTCGATCAGGCTGAAGCGCAACGGTCATTTATCGAATATGAGCGATAATATTATCTTGTGCTCTTTCATATCGGAGAATGAAACGCAGCGAGTTGGTCCGGTTGCGCTGGCGGCAATGACATCCAAAAATTCACCTCCATGCTGGTTTCATATTCCGCATGCGCTTCAAGGAAAATATGCTCGCCGCTGCGCGATTGCCCGCCATAAAGCCAGCCGCCCTGCACCTCACCATTTTCAAATTGCACGATGCACTCCTGCTTGTAGCCGGGCGCTTGTTCATTTACATCAATCCATTCAAGAATATGGCGCATTCGCTTACTCCTCGGCAATAAACAGTGATTTACAGTGCGGGCACAACATAGCCTGTCCGCGCGCTTGCTTTAAGGAAGATTGTGGGCAAAACTTTTTACAGACTGGACACTGAGTTTTGACTTCCCGGCGTGATAAGCTTTCTAAAAATTGATTTAACCAGCTCATAATTTATTTCCTTTTTCCGTTAACTGATTCTAACACACCTGATTTTTTTCATTGCCACTCACACTTGACAACAACGTTAAAGATCCTCAACCCCATCATTACGTTCAGTTAAATGTTTTAAATTAACTTTTATTTTATAAACCAACCGTAAGATCGATTTGGCACTATACTCAAATAAGACAAGTATTTTCCCTCGCCCTCTCTTATACCGTCGACTTTCCTGTTGATAGTGCTGACTTTTATAATCCATTGGATTTTTTGCGACGCCATTATGAAAAATAAACTTCCCACCGGGTCATTCATTAGCAGTAGTGCGCTTCCGGCAACGGCACGCAGTAGTTTTGAGTTTTTACATCACAGCGGTGTTTACCAGGCGAACCGGCCAGATGTTTTTTCCGAGCGGCAAATGGAAATATATGGCGAGCGTCTGGCAAAAACGCATCATCTTTCCGACGCCAAAAAAAGCTATAAATTATTGCAGCGGCTGGCGGAAAACGAACAGGCGCTGATAAAAAGCGCTGAAATATTAAGTACCGGTGAGAAGCGTAATTTGACACCGGCTGGCGAATGGTTGCTGGATAATTTTTATATTATCGAAGAGCAAATTCGGATGGTGCGCCATCTGTTGCCCACCAAATTTGGTCAGGGCTTACCTGCGCTGAAAGACCCCGCGCACTCTTTGCGTATTCAGGCGATCGCGGATGAGATGATCAGCCACAGTGATGGCCGCTTAGAGTCAGCAGTGTTGGCGACCTTTATTCATGCTTATCAACGCGTGACGCCGCTGCTGATGGGTGAACTCTGGGCGCTTCCCGCCATGCTGCGCTTTGCGCTGCTCGATAACCTCGCACGTATTGCGCAAGGCGTTGCTGAGATTCATCAGGAGCGCAGCCAGGCCGAAGCGTGGATTAATGAGATCGTTCATCACTCCGCCAGGGACGCCACTCGCGTGATTCAGGTGATCGCCGATATGGCGCACAAAAACGATCAGCTTTCCGGAGCGTTTGTCGCCGAACTGGCGCGCAAACTGAATGGGCAGAATCACTCGCTGGCGTTGACCTGGGTGGAGCAACACCTGCTGAACACCGGGCGTAATACTGCGGATGTGATTGAACAATTCAACCGCCAGCTGGCACTGAGTCAGCTCTCGGTCAGCAACAGCATTGCCGGATTGCGCCAGCTTGGCGAAATCAACTGGCAGGATTTGGTGGAGTCGCTGAGCCTGGTCGAGCAAGTGCTGGCGCAGGATCCCGCCGGGATTTATCCGCAGATGCATTTTGACAGCCGCGATCAATATCGGCATGTGGTTGAAGAGCTGGCTCGCCAGAGCGAATTCGACGAGCTAAACGTTGCTAATCAGGTTTTGGCGCTGAGTCGTCAGGCCGCATTGCCAGCGCGCCAACAGCATATTGGTTACTTCCTGCTGGATAAAGGGCGCGCGCAGCTTGAGCAACAGCTAAAGCCGCGCCGTTCCTGGCTTAATCAGGCGCGCCATCATCTCAGCCAAACGCCGCTGCTCTCCTGGCTGGGCAGCCTGACGTTATTGACTACCGCTTTCAGCGCCGAAGCGCTGTTTTTCACTCATCAATCCGCGATGTCGGTGGTGCTGTGGCTGTTACTGGTGCCGGCGGTGATCTTAATCAGCAGCCAGCTCGCCCTGCAGCTGCTCAGCGAAGTCACAACCCGCACCCGCCATCCGGTACCGCTTCCGCGACTTGATTACGAGCGGACGGTACCGGATGGCGATCGCACGCTGGTGGTGATCCCCTGTTTAATCAGCAGCAAACATGGCACCGATGCGCTGTTGCTGTCGCTGGAAACCAGCTATCTCGGTAACGCGCTCGACAACATCAGCTTTATGCTGTTGGCTGATTTCACCGACAGCGCGGCCGAACACGATGACGATGATGCCGAAATCATCGGTTATGCAGTGCTGAAAATTCAGGCGCTCAACCGCCGTTACAGCAGCAAGTCGCACAGTGATGGGCTTTTTTCTCTGCTACATCGCAACCGTGTGCTAAACCCTTCGCAGGGCGTGTGGATGGGTTATGAGCGTAAGCGCGGCAAACTGCATGCGCTCAATCGCTGGCTGCAGGGCGAAGCAGAGACATTTAACGTCATCGTCGGTGCCAGCCAGGCGCAAATGCGCACGGTGAAATACGTCATTACCCTCGATAGCGACACCATTCTGCCGCGAGAAACCGCGCATAAGCTGATTGGCATTATGGCGCATCCGCTCAATGCGCCGGTGTTTGATGACAGCCTGAATCGCGTGGTGGAAGGTTATGCCATTCTGCAGCCACGTCTGGCGGAGGAGATTCCGCCCTTTGGCCAGGGCCGCTACGCGCGTCTCTCCAGCAGCGTGCCGGGCAACGATGCGTATTCATCGATGTCTTCCGATATCTATCAGGATCTGTTTGGCGAAGGTTCGTTTGTCGGCAAAGGCATTTACGATGTGGCGGCCTTTACCCGCGCGACGCGTAATACCTGCCCGGAAAATCTGGTGCTCAGCCATGATTTGCTGGAAGGCTGTTATGCGCGCTCTGGCGTGGTCAGCAATGTGGTGCTGTACGAACACTATCCGGATAACTATCTCAGCGATGTCGCGCGGCGTTTCCGCTGGGTACGCGGTGACTGGCAGCTGCTGAACTGGCTGAAACTACGCGTGCGACTGGAGGATGGCGGCTATCAGGCCAATCCGCTCAGTGCACTGTCGCGCTGGAAATTGTTCGACAACCTGCGTCGCAGTCTGATTGCGCCCGCCTTGCTGCTGCTGATGTTCCTGGCATTTAGTTGGGTGGCGAATCCGCCGTTTTGGCTCGGCTGCATTGCGCTGTTCCTGCTGTTGCCCAGCGCCTTAGCGTTGAGCATGGAAGGCATGCGCAAAAGCAAGACGCGCGCCTGGCAGCATCATCTCTCTATCCTGTCTTTGGATGCGTTAATGCGCCTGAGCCGCGCGGGACTGACGCTGGCGACACTACCGCATGAAAGCTACTGGTCGCTGAAGGCGATTATCGTCACGCTGTGGCGACTCAACGTGAGCGGGCAGTTTCTCCATGAATGGAAAAGCGCCTCGGCGGGCAGTTCATCGCCCACGCCGTCACTGCGCCATTTTTATCAGGCGATGTGGTTTAACCCAGCAGCTGGCGTTGCACTGTCACTTTTAACCGCGCTGGTTAATCCTGAATTGATTGCGCTGGCGTTGCCGATCTCGCTGCTGTGGCTAATCACGCCGTGGCTGTTGTGGCAGTTGAGTAAACCGGCCCATTCGCTCCAGAAAAAGCTCTCCGCTGAGCAGCAACAGTTTTTGCGCCACACCGCGCGTCACACCTGGGCTTGGTTTGAAGATTTCGTCACCGCCGAACATAACCACTTGCCACCGGATAACTTTCAGGAAGTGTTGCAGCCGGTGGTGGCGCATCGCACCTCGCCAACCAATATCGGCCTGTCGCTGCTGGCCAATTTAACCGCATGGGATTTTGGCTACATTACGCAGAAACCGGTGATAGCCCGTTCGCTCGCCGCGCTGGATAGCCTCGATCGCATGGAGCATTTTCGTGGACATCTCTACAACTGGTATGACACTTACACGCTGAAGCCATTAAATCCGCGCTACGTCTCCACCGTCGATAGCGGCAATCTCGCCGCGCACCTCGCCACCCTGCAGGCCGGGCTTGCGCAGTGGAAGCATCTGCCGGTGCTCGCCTTGCCAGTGATCATGGCCGGTCTGCATGACACCTTGCTGCTGGCGAAAGCGCAGATGGGCACAGAGCGTAACGATCGCTGGGATGAGTTAACCGCGCAGTTTGATGCGCTGCAACAGGCCGCGCCCGTTGCGATTGCCAGTCATCTCTCGTCGCTGATCGCGCAGAGTGAAATTCTGCTGGCGCAGATGCAGCTGCCGCTGTTGCAGGTGAAATGGTTCGAACGGTTTATCCACCAGCTCAGCGATTTGCAGCAGGAGTGGACGCTGTTTTTCAGCTGGCTCACGCCGGATGATGATCTGCCTGCCGCCTTACCTTCTCTGCTGTGGCTGAGTGAGTTAGAGCGTCATCGCCCCGGCCTCCATTCTCAGCTCGCGGCGTCTGTGATGTGGGCCGCACGTGAACGCATGGCGACCTTGCTGGAGCTGGAAGGACGGCTGGAAGATCATGCAAAAATGGATTTCCGCTTTCTCTATGTTGATAAAACCGCGCTGCTCAGCGTGGGTTACAATCTCGACAGCGGCGCGCTCGATAAAGGCCATTACGATCTCTTCCCGTCCGAAGTGCGCCTGACGCACTACTACGCCATCTCTGCTAATCAGCTGCCGGTAAAAAGCTGGTTCGTGCTGGGCCGTTTGTTCACCCAACTGGATAACAAACCGGCGGTGATGTCGTGGAGCGGCTCGATGTTTGAGTACCTGATGCCGCATCTGGTGATGCCGGTTTACCCGGATACGCTGCTGGAAAAAATGGCACTGTCGGCGGTGAAGCAGCAGATCGCGTCCGGTGATGCCGCGCAGATTCCGTGGGGCGTCTCCGAGTCGGCTTACGCCGCGTTCGATGACAGCCAAAACTATCAATACAAAGCCTTTGGTACCCCAGAGTTAGGGCTGAAGCGTGGCCTCAACGATGATCATGTGGTTGCGCCCTACGCCTCGCTGTTGGCGCTGATGGTGCTGCCGCATCAGGCCACCGACAACCTGATGCGATTGAAAAAAATGGGTGCCTGCGGCAAATACGGTTTCTACGAGGCGCTCGATTTCACCGCGCAGCGCCTGGCGCGCGGCCAGCAATTTGTCGCGGTGAAAACCTACATGGCGCACCACCAGGGCATGGGTTTTCTGGCGATTTCGCACCTGCTGCATGAAGCGCCGATGGTGGCGCGGTTTATGTCGAGTGCGCGCTTCCAGTCTTCCTACTTGCTGCTGCAGGAGCGCGTGCCGGATGACATTGAGCTGTATACCCCGCGTCGGCAGTTCGTTGACACCAGCGAGATCAAACCGCGTTCAGATACGCCCGAACTGCGCGAGTTCAGCGGCTCGGCGGCGCATCTGCCGCAAATCCAGCTGCTGTCGAATGCCAATTATCATGTGATGGTGACGCAATCCGGCACCGGGTATAGCCAGTGGAAAGGATTGGCGTTAACCCGCTGGCGCGCCGATGGCACCAGCAATCAGCACGGTATCTTCTGCTACATCCGCGATCGCCAATCCGGCGAGCTGATTAGCCCGACGTTCCAGCCCAGCGGTGATGCGCGCCCGCAGCACATTGCGCGCTTTACCGACGCCGGCGCGGAGTTTGAATCGCGCATGGAAACGCTCAGCACCCGCACTCAGGTGGTGGTGTCGCCAGAAGATGATGTGGAAATCCGCCGCATCGTCCTGACCAACCATTCACGCCAGCTGCGTGAAATAGACATCACCAGCTATGCGGAAGTGGTGCTGGCTTCTGCCGCCAGCGATATGGCGCATCCGGCGTTCAGCAACCTGTTTGTGCAAACCGAAATCGTCACTGAACTGGAAGCGATTTTGGCGCATCGCCGCCCGCGCGATGAGAAAACCGAGCCGCTGTGGATGTTCCACGCCCTGCTGATTCACGGCACCAGCGAGCGCGATACGCATTATGAAACCGACCGCGCGCAGTTTATTGGTCGCGGCAGAACTGCCGCCGATCCGCAGGCGATGGCAGCCGATGGCGTACTCAGCGGCAGCGCAGGTGCGGTGCTCGATCCATTGCTGTCGATTCGCCAGAAAATCGCCATCAAAGCGGGTAAATCCGTCACCCTCGATCTGGTGTATGGCGTCACCACGCAGCGTGATGTCTGCCTTGGCTTGATTGAGAAGTATCGCAACAATGTCTACGCCAATCGGGTATTTGAAATGGCGGCTTCTCACAGCCAGGTGGCGCTGCGTCAGCTGAATATCCTCGCTGAAGATGCCAGTTTGTATAACCAGCTCGCCAGCGCGGTGATTTTTGCCAGCCCTGAAATGCGCGGCGAAAGCCAGCGTCTGCAGCAGAATCGCCTGGGACAATCGTCGCTGTGGCGACACTCGCTGTCTGGCGACTTACCGATCGTGCTGGTGCGCATCGAAAACGGTACCCAGGTCAGCCTGGTGAGCAATCTGATTAAAGCGCATCAATACTGGCGCCAGAAAGGATTGACGGTAGATTTGGTGATCCTCAACGGCGAGCAAATCGGCTATCAGCAGCTGTTGCAAAATCAGCTGATCAAAATGATTTCATCAGGCGAGATGCAGATGCTGACCGACAAGCCTGGCGGCATCTTCCTGCGCCAAAGCGAGCACTTTGCGCCCGAAGATGTCACGCTGCTACTCAGCGTAGCTGCCGTGGTGCTGGAAGGCCGCAACGGCAGTTTGGCCGACCAGCTGACGGTGCTGTTAAAACCGCAGCCGGTGGCGCCGCCTTGCCGCTTCCTGGCGCATAAACAGGCCTTTCCCGCGCCCGCCCGCCTCGCTGCGCCGGAAAGCGTGCAGTTGTTTAATGGCACCGGCGGCTACAGCGCCGATGGCAGTGAATATCACATTTTGTTGTCCCCACATCAGCAGACGCCCGCGCCCTGGTGCAATGTGCTGGCAAATAAACAGTTTGGTAGCGTGATTTCAGAAAGTGGTCAGGCCTACACATGGTATGAAAATGCGCATGAATACCGCCTGACGCCGTGGCACAACGATCCGGTCAGCGATACGTCGGGCGAAGCCTTTTATTTGCGCGATGAGGAGAGCGGCGATGTCTGGTCACCTATGCCGCTGCCGATGCGCGGCGCCGGAGATTATTTGACGCAGCACGGCATGGGTTACAGCCGCTTTATGCATCAGGAGCAAGGCATTAGCAGCACGCTCACCACCTTCGTAGCTGGCGAGCAGGCGGCGAAAATCACCCTGATTCAGCTCAGTAATCTGTCTGGCAAAACCCGTCATTTGTCGATCACCGGCTACGTCGAATGGGTTCTGGGTGAGCTGATGAGCCAATCTGCCCGCCATGTACAAACTTCTGCGGCGATAGTGGCAGATGGCAGCGCCATTCTGGCGGTAAATCCCTATACCAGCAGCGGATCGATGCGCACCGCCTTCTTCGCCGCATCCGGCAATCAGATTGCTTTCAGCGGTAATCGCCTTGAGTGTCTGGGCCGCAATGGTTCGACGCGCAAGCCAGCGATAATGCAAGCGCGAGGCTTGTCGGGTAACACCGGCGCGGGACTCGATCCCTGCGCCACTCTGCAAACGCTGACCACCTTGATTGACGGCGATACGCGCACGCTGGTGTTCGTGTTAGGCGCGGCGGAAGATACCGCAGCGGCGTTGACGCTGATGCAGCAATTTCTTCCCAGCGAACAGGCGGAAGCCGAACTGGCGAAAGTGCAGCAGCAATGGCGCAATCTGTTAAACAAAGTCGAGGTGCAGACGCCCGATACAGCGGTGAATCTGCTGGCGAATAACTGGCTGCTGTACCAAACGCTGGCCAGTCGTTTGCTGGCGCGCAGCGGTTATTATCAGTCCGGTGGCGCGTTTGGCTTCCGCGATCAACTGCAGGATACGTTGTCGCTCACCCACGCCGCGCCCAACTTACTGCGCGATCAGCTGGTGCTGTGCGCTTCCCGCCAGTTCCCTGAAGGCGATGTGCAGCATTGGTGGCATCCGCCCACCGGACGCGGCGTGCGCACCCGCTGCTCAGATGATTATCTCTGGCTGCCCTTTGCACTCTGCCACTACATCACCGCTACGGAGGATCTTGCGCTGTTAGAACAGCCGATTAGCTATCTTGAAGCGCCACTGCTCACCGCCGAAGAAGAGTCGGTTTACAGCCTGCCGAACGTCAGTCAGCTGCAGGAAAACCTGTGGCAGCATGGCTTGCGTGCCATCCAGCATGGTCTGCGGTTTGGTGAGCATGGTTTGCCGCTGATGGGTTCCGGCGACTGGAATGACGGCATGAGCGAAGTGGGTATTGCCGGTAAAGGTGAAAGCGTCTGGCTCGGCTTTTTCCTTTACAGCGTGCTCACGCGCTTTGCCGCGCTCTCCACCCGTATCGATCAGCCGGAAGCCGCCAGCTTGTGCGAACAGCAAGCTGAAAAGCTGAAAACGGCACTGAATCAGCTCGCCTGGGATGGTGAATGGTTCCTGCGTGGCTACTTCGATAACGGTGAAACCCTGGGTTCACAGCGCAACGCCGAATGTCGCATTGATGCCATCGCGCAGAGTTGGTCGGTGCTGTCTGCGGCTGGCGATCACGACAAATGCGCCTCGGCGATGCAGGCGCTCGATCAGCAATTGGTGGATAGCGATAACGGCCTGATTAAACTGCTGACGCCGCCGTTCAATGGCGCAGGCCCCAATCCGGGATACATTCGCGGTTATCTGCCTGGCATCCGTGAAAACGGTGGGCAATACACGCACGGCGCGCTGTGGGCAATTATGGCGTTCGCCGAGATGGGCCAGGTCGAGCGCGCATGGGCGTTGCTGGCGCTGATCAATCCGATCAATCACAGCCTGGATGCGAATGCTGTTGCAACTTACAAAGTCGAACCTTATGTGATGGCGGCGGATGTCTACAGCGCCGAGAACCATGAAGGTCGCGGCGGCTGGACGTGGTACACCGGATCGGCGGGCTGGACTTATCAGCTGATCATCGAAAGCCTGCTTGGTATCACGCGCCACGGCGATAAATTGCGGCTGCGTCCGCGTCTGCCCAAAGCATGGCCGGGCGCGAAGGTGATTTATCATGAAGGGTCCGCGCGCTATGAGATTGAGATGCGGCGCACGCCCGGCGCTTATAAGCTGTGGCTGGATGATGTGCTGAGCGCCGATGATGCCATCACACTCAGCTGCGACGTCGGAAATCATCAGGTACGAATTCATCTCGCTGAGTAGCAATCACTAAGGTCATTAGTTTTTACCTTAGCCAGCAGTGGAAAATATCGCAGCGCCCTGCCAGCGGCTATTTTAGGGTTATTCTCCCCTACAAGGAGAATAATTCATGAGCCTCTTATCACCCGGCAATCGCCGGGATTTTCTTTCCGCCGGCATAAAACTCACCGCCGCAGGTACCTTACTCAGCGCGGGCATGAGCCGCAGCATTCAGGCGGTAGAAACCTGCCAACTGGCGCCTGCCAGCCGCGTTGATGCCACGCACTTTTTGCTGCGCAATGTGCGCCTGGAAGAAGCCTTTATCCGCAATAAAGATGTGATCACCGCCACGCAAACCGGTTTGTATGATGTTGAGGTGAATGCTGGCAAGATTGCCGCCATTCATCCTGCGGGCGTCAGCCTTAATCTGCCAACGTGGGACGCCGCCGGCTATCTGCTGCTGCCCGCCACGCGCGACATGCATATCCATCTCGATAAAACCTTCTACGGCGAAGGCTGGCGCGCGCCGCTGCCGCGCCACAGCGTGATCGATATGATCCATCAGGAAGAGCAGATCCTGCCCGAACTGCTGCCGACTTCTGAAATCCGTGCCGGGAAACTGATTGGCCTGCTGCAATCCAAAGGCAGCAGTTCTGCACGCAGCCATTGCAACATCGATCCGGTCAGCAAATTACACGGTCTGGAGCATCTGCAGCAGGCGATTGCCAACCATCGCGATGATTTTCATGCCGACATTGTCGCCTTCCCACAACACGGATTACTTCGCTCAAACGTCGAAGGCATGATGCGCGAAGCGATGAAGATGGGCGCGAACTATGTCGGTGGACTGGATCCAACCAACGTTGACGGCGCGATGGAGAAGTCACTGGATACCCTGTTCAGCATCGCGCTCGATTTCGCTGCACCGATCGATATTCACTTGCACGAAACCGAGCCGCACGGCGTGGCGGCGATTCGCTACATGCTGAAAACGGTGCGCGACAATCCGCAGCTAAAAGGCAAAGTCACCCTCAGCCACGCCTTTGCCCTGGGGACGTTACAGGGTAACGAACTGACGGCGATGATTGAGGAGCTGAAAGAGCAGCAGTTTAGTATCGCCACCACCGTACCGATTGGTCGCGTAATCATGCCGCTGCCGCAGTTGCGCGCCGCTGGCGTGCCGGTGTGGTCGGGCACCGACACCATCGCCGATCACTGGCAGCCCTTTGGCAGCGGCAGCATGCTGGAGAAAGCCAACGTCTATTCGCAGCTCTATCGTGGGCCGGATGAGTATTCTCTGAGCCGCGCGTTGGGTATTGCCACCAATGAGGTGTTGCCGCTGAATAGCCACGGCGAACAGCAATGGCCGAAAGCGCAGGACCACGCCACTATGATGCTGGTTAACGCCAGTTGCTCTGCGGAAGCTGTTGCGCACATCGCGCCGGTGATGGCGACGTTCTTTAACGGCAAACAGACGTTTGGCAGCCTGAAAAAGGTGTAAATTTCGATTTGGTGCGCATCAATGCGCACCCTACGGGGAAAATCCGCACTTGCACCTGCGGGGTGCAGTTGCTGCTCCAACAGCGGCAGTTTATTCATCTCATCAAGCTGATACGCGAGCTATCAGGCCATCCGCAGACTGGCGCGTTTCTTGCGTGTAACAAATTGTGACTTATCGTTCCCTTTCGTCCAAAGAGGTCTGCGCTATGGAATTGAAATGGTTTGAAGATTTTCTCAGTGTCGCCCGCTGTTACAGTTTTACCCGCGCCGCCAATGAGCGGCATATCACGCAATCGGCGCTTAGTCGGCGCATCCGCCAGCTAGAAGAGTGGCTGGGCGTGCCGCTGTTTGACCGCAAAACCTATCCCGTCACCCTAACGCCGGAAGGCCAAACCTTTCTCGCCACCGCCAGCGAAACGGTATTCTCCATGACGCATCTGCGAAACGATCTGCATCAGCGTTATAGTTCACGCACCGCCGTGCTGCGCTTTGCGATGCTGAATACCCTTTCGCTGACCTTCTTTCCCGACTGGATCCAGCGGCTAAATTTGCAGCCGCACCTCAGCTATATCCGCTTATGCAATCAGAAGCCGAGCTTCGTCGAACACATTTCTACTCTGCACAGCGGTGAAACCGATTTCCTGCTGACCTACGCCAACGATGCTGTTTCCTTAATTCATCAGCTGGCGGCATACCCGATGATTCAACTGGGCCGCGAGCGCGCTATCGCCGTGTGTCGCCCCGACAGCAGCGGCAAACCGCTCTATCCGGTACGCGCTGACGGCGGCCCAATTCCGTGGCTGAGTTACGGCCAGCACACCTTCTTCGCCCACGCGCTGGCGCAGATGCTGAGTAAACGGCCGCTGCCGCTGGAAGCCGTGTATGAAAACGGCATGTCGGTGAACCTCAAAGCGATGGTGTTGGCCGGCGCGGGTGTGGCCTGGCTGCCGCTGAGTTTGATCCACGAAGAGCTGACCAGCGGCAACCTGGTACGTGCCGATGAAAGCAGTTGGGATATCTCGCTAGCAATTCGGCTTTATCGTCAGCCGGTGCTGCAAAACCCGCAGGCAGAACAGCTGTGGTTGCGCGCTTGCGCCAGCGATACGGCAGACGCCGCCTGACGGCAAACTATGCAATTTTGGAATGGGGAGTGTGAATTGCTCATTGGCCTAACGCTGTTGTTTTCCTCCATGCTGCGAGTTCAGAGAGGCTGCCGCCTCTGGCGATACCTGACCAACCAAGCTGAGGACCATGATGGAAAACAAAGCGTTAGTGTGGAAATGGGTGGAAACGCATCAAGCGGACTTTTGTGATCTGAGCGATCGCGTGTGGGGCATGCCGGAAATCTGTTATACGGAATATCGCTCGGTGGCGGAGCATACCGCGATGCTGAAACAGCAAGGCTTTCGCGTCACGGAGAACGTGGCGGAGATTCCCACCGCCGTGATGGGCGAAGCCGGTGAAGGTGGGCCGATCATCGCGTTTCTTGGCGAATACGATGCGCTGCCGGGCCTGAGCCAGGCAGCCGGTGTTGCGCACTATTCGCCGCTGCCGGGCAACGGTCATGGCCACGGTTGCGGGCATAACCTACTGGGTTCAGCCGCTATGCTGGCAGCAACGGCGTTGAAAGCCTGGCTCGAAGAAACTGGCATGCCGGGTCGCGTACGCTATTACGGCTGTCCGGCAGAAGAAGGCGGTGCAGCAAAATCCTTTATGGCCCGCGCCGGTGCCTTTGATGGCGTCGATGTTGCTATTACCTGGCATCCAAGCGCGCACCATGAAGTCGCCAAACCGCTGTCATTAGCCAACACGCGGATGGATTTTGCCTTCAGTGGCCGATCGTCACATGCTGCCGCCTCGCCACATCTCGGGCGCAGCGCACTGGATGCCGCTGAACTGATGAATGTCGGCGTGCAGTTTTTACGTGAACACGTGCCGCAGGATTCGCGCATTCACTACGCTTTTCTTGATGCCGGCGGCGTCGCGCCCAATGTGGTGCAGGCCAAATCCACCGTGCGCTACGCGATTCGTTCGCGCGATGTGCACGCCATGTTTGATCTCAATGAGCGCGTCAAGCGCGTGGCCGCTGGTGCGGCAATGATGACCGATACTCAGGTCGATATCAGCATCATGAGCGCCGTCTCCAATCTGCTCGGCAATCGCCCGCTGGAACAGGCGATGCAGTTCAATCTCGAAGCGCTGGGTCCAGTGCCGTTTGACCAGGCAGACCTCGCCTTTGCCGCTGAAATTCAGGCTACTTTAACCCCCGAAGAGATCGAAAACTGTTACCGCAAAACCGGCGTAAAGCCCGCCAATCCTAAACCACTCAGCGACTACATCATCCCGCTGGATACTCACGGCGAAGTGATGATCGGCTCCACCGATGTCGGCGATGTCAGCTGGGTGATCCCCACCGTGCAGGCACACGTGCCGACCATGGCGATAGGTACGCCCGGCCACTCATGGCAGCTTACCGCGCAGGGCAAAATGCCCGCGGCGCACAAAGCGCTGTCGCATGTCGCCAAAGTGATGGCAGCGACGGCGGTGGATGTGCTGACCGACAAAGTGCTACTGGCGCAGGTGAAAAAAGCACACTTCGAACAGGTGAGCGAGAAACCGTACCACTGCCCGATCCCTGCGGAGGTTAAGCCGCCGATTCAGCCACGTCCGGACAATCTGTAACCACTCAGGAGAGAAGCATGACGATGAAAACACTCACTGCCGCCATCGCGCTGGCAGCAGGTTGCTGCGCCGCTTCGCAGGCCGCCACGCCGCCCGACTCGCTGGTGATGGCATGGAACATTGACGCCATCAGCACCTGGGATCCGGCGCAAATTGGTGAAGTGGTCACTAGCGAGATCTACTCCAATACCTGTGACACGCTGGTGGATTTTCGCGTCAGCGATGAAACCCAGCTCGACCCCGGCATGGCGAAAAGCTGGGACGTTTCAGCCGATCGTAAAACCATCACCTTTCATCTGCAGGACAACCTGAAGTTTGCCGACGGCTCACCGGCGACGGCAGGCGATTTAGCCTGGTCGATGCAGCGCGTGGTGAAACTCGGATACGGCAACGCCGCCGCCATCAAGGAGTATGGCTTCAGCAAAGAGAATGTTGATAACCGCATCACCGCGCCCGATGATAAAACGCTGGTGATGAGTTTCGACAAAGCCTATCCCACCAATCTGGTACTGCAGGCAATCGCCGCCAATAACGTCTCATCGCTGCTGGATCGCAAACTGCTTGAGAAGCAAGCGGTGGACAGCGATCTCGGCCACAAATATCTCTCCACCCACACGGCGTGCGTCGGTCCGTATCAATTGGTGCGCTGGAACGCCGGTGAAGGCGTGGTGCTACAAGCCTCACCCAACTACTGGGGCAAAGCGCCGCTGCTGAAGCGCATTCTGATCCGTCACGTCGCCGAAACCGGCACACAGCGTTTGCTGGTGACGCAAGGTGATGTGGATATCGCACGCGATCTGTCGGCAGATGATCTGAAAACGCTGGATGAAGGCGGCAAGGTCAAAGTGGAGAAGGTGCTGAAGCCGCAGCTGTTCTTCTGGACCTACAACAACGAAGACCCGATTTTCAAAAATGAAAAAGTGCGTTTGGCGATGCGTTATCTGATCGATTACGACGGCCTCGGCAACAGCGTGATGCCTTATCTCGGCGTGCCGCGCGCCAGCTTTGTACAGCAAGGTGCCTTTGGCGCGCTGGATGCCAAACAAGGACAGCCCTTCCATCTCGATTTAGACAAAGCCAAACAGCTGCTGACCGAAGCGGGCTATCCCAACGGCTTTAGCGCCTCGGTGCTGTTTGGCACGCTGCCACACTCAGCGCCGATCGCGCAAAGCATCCAGCAAAACGCCGCTAAAATTGGCGTGAAACTCAACCTTGAACGCATGGCAAATGCGCAGCTGTTTAGCCGCGTGCGCGGCCGCGAGTTCCAGAGCGCGATGATGGCGTGGCAAACCTCGGTGCCGGATGCCTACGGCAACGCTTCGCGTCTGGTTTATAACCCGGATAACAGCAAAGAGGCGCGCGCCACGCAGTATCCGAGCTGGCGAGCCGCCTATTTCGACCCACAGATGAACCAGAAAGTGGAGACCGCGCTGCTGGAGCCGGATGACAGCAAACGCAGCGCGCTGTACGCCGATTTGCAGCAAGAGCAGATGCAGAAAGGCCCGATGGCGATCATGTTCCAGATGTACAACAGCGCGGGCATTAACGCCGTGGTGAAGAACTGGACATGGAACGGTTTCCGCGTTTGGTACGGTGACGCAAGTAAATAATGGAGGTGGCTGATGTCTCAGGTGATCTCACCGCTAGCACAGAACACACCTTCCGCTGGCTGGCGTCTGTTGCGACGCCTTTCTAAGGGCGTTATTTCGATCGGTTGCACGCTGTTGGGGCTGGCCGCACTCACCTTCTTTATTGGCCGTTTGCTGCCGATCGATCCGGTGGTGGCGATCATCGGGGATAACGCCAGCCAGGAAGCGTACGACAAGATGTTCCAGCAGCTCGGCCTCGATCAGCCGCTGTGGCAGCAGTTTGTCGCTTACGTCTGGCAACTGCTGCATCATGATTTTGGTATCGCGCTCACCACCAGCCATCCGGTGGCACAGGACATCGCCCGTGTGTTTCCCGCCACGCTGGAGCTGGCAACGGTGGCGGCGATTATCGGCGTGGGATTGGGCGTACCGGCGGGCGTGCTCTCCGCCATGTATCGCAACACCTGGTTCGATCATCTGATGCGCTTTGTCGGTTTGCTCAGCTACTCCACGCCGCACTTCTGGCTGGGACTAATGGGGTTGCTACTATTTTACGCCACGCTGGGCTGGATTGGCGGTCCAGGACGCATTGATTTCATCTACGAGTTCGATCTGCAACCGGTGACCGGCTTTTGGTTGATTGATAGCGCGCTGAGCGGCAAATGGGAGGTGTTCCGCAACGTGTTGGGTCACATCATTCTGCCCGCCTCGATTTTGGGTCTCAGCGCACTCGCCTATATCAGCCGCATGGTGCGCAGCTTCATGCTGGAGCAGCTTTCGCAGGAGTACATCATTACCGCGCGGGTGAAAGGTTTGTCGTGGGCGCGCTGCGTTTGGGTGCATGCGCTGCGCAACATCGCGGTGCCGACCTTGACCGTGGTTGCGCTGTCGTGGGCCTGGCTGCTGGAAGGCGCGGTGCTAACTGAAACGGTGTTCGCCTGGCCCGGTTTTGGCCGCTACCTCACCAATGCGCTGCTGGCCGGCGACATGAATGCGGTGGTTGGCTGCACCTTGCTGATTGGTGCCATCTTCGTTGCCCTCAACCTGCTGTGCGATCTGCTCTATCGCCTGTTTGATCCCCGCACGCGTCAGGAGGAACCATGACCGATTCCGTGAACAAATCCCCGACGCTGCCCGCCTCGCGGAGCTTACGCGCCTGGCTGCGCGATCCGGCACCGCAATCGCCGTTGCAGGCGCAAGTGCAGCTGATGTGGATTCAATGGCGCCGCTTTTGCGCCAATCACTCCGCGCTGTTTGGTCTGCTGGTGTTGCTGGTGATTATCGCTGCCGCGCTGCTGGCACCGTGGATCGTCAGCCACGATATCTACGCACAAAATCTGGCGCTGCGCCTGCAACCCGCCAACGCTGAGCATTGGCTCGGCACGGATGAGCTGGGCCGCGATATCTACAGCCGCCTGCTGTATGGCGCACGCATCACGCTGTATATCGCCGGGTTGACCGCCTTGATTATTACGCCGCTCGGGCTGCTGGTCGGCACCACCGCCGGTTATCTCGGCGGTTGGGTCGATACCGTTCTGATGCGGCTGGTGGATATTTTTCTCGCCTTTCCCAGCCTGATTCTGGCGCTGGCGTTCGTCGCCGCGCTTGGTCCCGGCATCGAGAATGCCATCATCGCGATTTCACTCTCATCGTGGCCGCCGATTGCGCGTCTGGCGCGCGCCGAAACGCTGGCCATCCGCAAAATGGATTACATCGCTGCCGTGCGCTTACAAGGCGCATCGTCGTGGCACATCATCGTGCGCCACATTGTGCCGATGTGTCTGCCTTCCGTGGTGGTGCGCGTCACGCTCAATATGGCGGCGATTATCCTCACTGCCGCCGGACTCGGCTTTCTTGGCCTCGGCGCACAAGCGCCGAGCCCGGAATGGGGCGCGATGCTGGCTTCCGGGCGTGAATTCATGCTTAACAACGGCTGGGTTGCCGCCATTCCCGGTTTAGCCATCCTGTTCACCAGCCTCGCCTTCAACCTGTTGGGTGATGGCCTGCGCGACGTAATGGATATCCGCCATGACTAATTCCCTGCTTCAGGTCAAGAACCTGAATATCGTATTCCGCAGCGCGCATGGCGAGCAGCATGCGGTGCGCGACGTTAGTTTTCAGGTCGGTCGTGAAAAAGTGGCGATCGTCGGCGAATCAGGCTCGGGCAAGTCACAAACCTGCCGCGCGTTGCTGAAGCTGACGCCGAAAATCGGCCACGTCAGCGCCGATCAGATGCAGTTTGGCGATATTGACCTGCTCAGCTGTAGCGAAAAACAGATGCGCGCTATTCGCGGCAATCGCATCTCAATGATCCTGCAGGATCCCCGCTTCTCACTGAACCCGCTGATGCGCATCGGCGATCAGGTGGCGGAAGCCTGGCGGCTGCATCGTCGTGTCAGCAAAGGCGAAGCACGACTGCGGGCGCTGGCGATGCTGGAATCGGTGCATATTCGCGATGTCGAAAGCGTCGCGCAGCGCTATCCGCATGAAATCTCCGGCGGCATGGGACAGCGCGTGATGATTGCTATGATGCTAATCCCGGAACCGGATTTGATCATTGCCGATGAACCGACGTCGGCGCTGGATGTGACGGTGCGCCAGCAGGTGTTGAGCATTCTCAACGAGCAACTGGCGCGCCGCCAAACCGGGCTGCTGTTTATCAGCCACGACCTCAATCTTGTGTCGCGCTTCTGTGACCGCGTGTTGGTGATGTACGCCGGGCGCATCGTCGAAGAGATCCGCGCCGACCGCCTTGAACAGGCGCAACATCCCTATACGCAAGCGCTATTAGCCAGCCAGCCGCGTCTGCATCAGCCGGTTGAGATGCTGCGCGTGCCGCTGCGTGAAGCCAACTGGCTTCACGGTCCCTGCTACCGCGATGGAGTGGCGCTATGAATATGATCCCAACGTCAGAACGCAGCATCGAACTGGTCGATCTCACCATCGCTTTCGGCAGCGGAACGCGTCGTCGTCAGGTGGTGGATAGCGTGAGTTTTACGCTGGCGTACGGCGAAAGTTACGGCCTGATTGGTGAATCTGGCTGCGGCAAATCGACAATTTTGCGCGCTCTGGCTGGCCTTAATCACGATTATCACGGCCATATTCTGTTCAATAACCGCGAACAGCAGCCACAGCGCGATAAAGCTTTTTATCGCCAGGTGCAGATGGTGTTTCAGGATCCGTATGCCTCACTGCATCCGCGCAAAATGGTATGGGCCAGCCTGCGTGAACCGCTCAAGCTGCACGGATTGGATCGCCATGAGGCGCGCATCAGCGAGGTATTGCACGCGGTGGGACTTTCCGATGCCTTCCGTTATCGCTATCCGCATCAGCTCTCTGGCGGACAGCGACAACGCGTGGCGATTGCGCGCGCGTTGATTCTTGAACCCTCGGTGCTGCTGCTGGATGAACCGACGTCGGCGCTGGATGTGTCGGTGCAAGCGGAGATTCTCAACTTACTCAGCAACATGCGCCGCCAGCGAGGGCTGACCTATCTGATGGTGACGCACGATTTAGCCGTAGTTACGCATCTGTGCAGCCGTGTTGGCATCATGCATCACGGCAAACTGCTGGAAGAGCTGAGCGCCGACAACGTGCGGCAAGGGCTGACGCAGGAAAACTACACGCGTGAGTTTCTCGCGGCCAGCGAGGCCTGACTATGAGGATTCGTTCATGACACTTATTGAAAAGCTGGCGCAGTGGTGCTTCACGCCGCCCGCCTTCTCGCCTCATGCACGCCAGTTAGCCTGCGATGCCATTGCCGATACGCTCGGCTGCATGGTCGCGGGGCGCAATGATTTCTCAACCCGCGCGGTGCTGCAAACCTGGCCCGAACACCCACGCACCCGCTCACTGGATGCGCTGTTTAACGCCACCGCCGCGCACGCCATCGATTATGACGACAACTTTGCGCCTGGCATGAGTCACGCCTCGGCGGTGTTGGTGCCCGCACTGCTAGCGGTGGCGCAACAATGCGATGGTGCGCAGCTTGTCCGTGCTTACCTGATTGGCCTGCAGGCACAAGCCTTTGTGGGCGAGTCGATTGGCTATCAGCACTACACCGCCGGCTGGCACGGCACATCCACTGTCGGCTGCATCGGCAGCGCGGCGGGCGTTGCGGCGCTGCTGGGCATGGATGCGGCGGGCATTGCGCGCGCACTCAGCATCGCGGTGAGTCTCGCCAGCGGTGTGAAAGGACAGTTCGGCACGCCGCTCAAACCCTTTCATGCCGGAATGGCCGCACGTAGCGCCGTCGATGCCGCGCTGCTGGCGCAAACTGGCATGCAAGGCCGCGCTGATATCATTGAATGCGCGCAGGGTTTTGCTGAGTTGTACGCGGGGAAACTCAGTGTGTCCGCGTTGCCTTGTGAGAATGAACACGTTATCGAGCGCATCGGCGTGATGCCGAAAAAGCATCCGTGCTGCGGTTCAACGCATCGCATTCTCGACGCCATTGCCGATTTGCAGCAGCGCCAGACGCTATCACTGGACGAGATCAAAAGCGTGCATTGTCAGGTGGGCATCGCCAACTGGCGCAACCTCGCCTATGCACAGCCGCAGGATGAAATGCAGGCGCGCTTCTCGATGCAATATTGTGTGGCGATGATGCTGGAAAAAGGGGCGCTGAGCGTCACGGACTTTACCGCGCAAAGCGTGCGGGCGCAGACGGATAACGCGCTGATGGCAAGTATCAGCATGTCGCCGTGGACGGCAGAACAGGAAGCGGAAAGCCGCGATTTACCGCACATTCTCACATTGCGCTTTAAAGATGGCCGCGAAATGGTGCATTCACGTCGCCATGCGCGCGGCGCGCACGATGAACCTTTTAGCGCAGCGGAGCGCGAGGCGAAATTTCATGACTGCTGTGCGGATTTGCCCAACGCTGGGAATATCTATCAGCAACTGATGCAGCTCGAACAACAGCATGATTTGGGGTTTATGCGTGAGTTGATGGTATGAGTTTTTGATATTGGCCGCCATGAATGGCGCCGCTACAACGAGTGCGCATTCATGCGCACCAGGTAAACATAGTCAATTTAGGCATTTGCCTGCGGCCGTCCTTTTCCATAGCTTGAAATCATCAACAGGAGAGGAACCTATGACAGCATCAGCATTACCGGTCGCGATTGTCACCGGCGGCAACAGCGGCATTGGCCTGGAAACCGTGATGTTATTGGCGGCCGATCATCAGGTTTACGCGATTGGGCGCAATCAGCAAACGTTGCAGACTTTAGAACAGGTCACCAATGTAATTCCGGTTGCACTGGATATCACAGATTTTGCCGCCGTGGCCGCGTTCACCGCCACATTAAATCGGGTTGATGTACTGGTGCATTCGGCGGCGATCTCGATTCTCAGCACTACCTTCTCCGCCACGCCAGAACTGTGGCAACAGCACCTGAACATTAATGTCATTGCGCCTGCAGAACTCACGCGCTTAACCTTGCCCGCCCTGCGCGCCTCACAGGGCAAAGTGGTGTTTATCAACTCCGGCTCCGGGACGCTGGCGTTAGCGGGACACGTCATTTACTCCGCCTCCAAATTTGCCCTTACCGCGCTGGCGCATGCGCTACGTAGCGAAGAGAGCGAACATGCCGTGCGGGTCGCGACAGTCGCGCCCGGCCCAACCGATACGCCGATGAATCAAGCCTCGCGTGCCCGCGCGGGTAACCATGCACCGATCAATACGCAGGAGTATCTCGATGCGAGTTCGGTGGCGCGCGCCGTGCGGTTTATTGTGGATAGCCCGGAAGATACGCAGATTGCAGATATTGTTATTCGTCCACGCCGCGATAAAGCCAGGCGCTGATTCAGCAGTAAAAAATCCATAACGCGAGGCTGCCATCCGGCGGCCTTTTTCTTTTTTACGTTTTTTTAGCAATATTCTCACTGCTCATTCGTCTACCTCATCACCAGCAGTTATCCGTTAATGTCATGAGGACAAAACAATGAGAGATTTTGATATGCACAGACACGGTCATCGGGAGCATTTTGGCGGTCATCGCCTGGCGAAACCGCTGCTGATGGGCGCGGTGATTATCGCCGCGCTGGGCTTGTTGGTGATGTCGCTGTGGAATGCGTTGCTGCCGGGCATCATCGGTGTGAAAAGCATCGGTTTCTGGCAGGCGCTGGGCTTGCTGGCGTTGTGCCGCATCTTGTTTGGCGGTTTGGGATTCCGTCCGGGCATGTTCGGCATGGCGCGTCGCCGCATGCACGAACGTTGGATGCAGATGACGCCAGAACAGCGCGAAGAGTTTATGCAGCATCGCCGCAATCGCTTTGGTCATCGTGGTCATCACGATCGCTGCGACTGGCATGGTCGTTATGATGAGCGAGGTGAAACGCGTCCGCAGCCAGAGAATAATCCGCCCAAATCCAGCGACGCCGGGTAAGCGTGATGGCGCAGGATTCACTGCTGATGTCGGCAATCACCGCCTGCCGCACTAAGCTAAATGCGTTTATTCGCGGGCGAACTGACGAAATAACCGGATAACCCGATTGCCTGGCAATCGGGCATCATTTACCACCACTTTTTCTCTTGCTGCGGCTGCAAAAATTGCACGCCTTGCCCGAGTTGTGGCATCGACACATTAATCTGCTGTTCCTGCGCCAGCGTCACTATTTGATTAAGCGGATCATTCCATGCATGAAACGCTAAATCGAAAGCGGCATTGTGAATCGGGAACAGCCATTTCGCGTTAAGGTCAATAAAGGCTTTGATGGTGTCTTGTGGCAGCATATGAATATCGGCCCAGCGGCGGTCATACGCACCGTTTTCCAGGAAGGCCATATCGAACGGGCCGAATTTATTACCGATGTGTTTGAAACCATCGAAATAACCGGAATCCCCGCCATAGAACAGGCGGAAATCATCGCTGATAATGCTCCATGAGCACCACAGCCGCTTATTACTGTCGAACATGCCACGGCCAGAAAAATGCTGCGATGGCGTGGCGACAAAATGAGTACCGCCGATATTCTTTGATTCCCACCAATCCAGCTGGGTGATTTTTTCCGGCGCAACGCCCCAGGATATCAGTAAATCACCGACACCCAGCGGCGTCAGGAAATAGCACACGCGATCTTTGAGCTGCAAAATGGTGTGATAATCCAGATGATCGTAATGATCATGCGAAAGAATGACCCCTTCGATGGGCGGCAAATCTTCAAGCGCAATCGGCGCAGGCTGGAAGCGTTTCGGGCCAAACCACTTAAAGGGTGAGGCGCGCTGCGTAAATACCGGATCGGTCAGCCAGTATTTGCCCTGCATTTTAAATAGCAATGATGAGTGGCCAAGGCGAAATACGCTGTTATCCGCCGCAGCCGCAAGTTGCTGCGCGTCGAGTTTGATGAGCGGCAGCGCAGATTCAGGTGCGGTATTTTTCGGTTTGTTAAAGGCAAAATCCCAGAATAGTTTGGCGAACTCAGTTAATCCTAACTGCTGGCGTGGGATCTTATTGTTAAACCTTTTGCCATCAAACTGAGCGGATTGCGGATAGCGTTTTATATTGCAGCGACAAATGCTCGAACTATTCAACATTGATCTTTTACCTCTCATCCCGGGTCCTTCAGAATAGTCACTTTTACGGCAACGCACATCGCATATTGGGCGGTTGATGACTTCGCTAACGCCGAGAGTTAAAGTAACGCTTTTGCTTGATTTTATGAGGGAAAATGAAACGTTTATTTGTTTACGGTACGCTCCAGCCCGGCCATTCAAATGCGCATGTTCTGGAAAACATCGGTGGCGAATGGCTGGCGGGAACGGTTTCTGGCACCTTTTATGAACGCGGCTGGGGCGCAGCAGCGGATTTTCCCGGCATTGTGTTGCAGGAAAACGGCCCGCGCGTGCCGGGTTATCTGTTTATGTCTGACAAGCTCGAGCCACATTGGCCGATGCTGGATGAGTTTGAAGATGGCTACGATCGCGTGGAAGTTGATGTCACCACCAGCAATGGCGAGCTGATCACGGCGTGGATTTATCAGTTGCAGCCGCAACTTTAACTTCACAATACCAGTATTTACGCCCGATTTCGTATTACACCCCAAATGCGGTGCAACGTCCTCAATACAATCTGTAATGATCTGCGCACGCCCTGATTTCGGCTTCTAGAATGAATCTCAAATAGACGAGAGGAATTCATGATGATCAAAGTCTGCACCGCCTGCGGCACATCTTACGATGAGCAACAGAGTCAAATTGAACACTGCAAAATATGTGAAGATGAACGACAGTTTGTGCCGGCCAGCGGGCAAAAATGGACTTCACTGCATAGCCTGCAAGCCACACACTGCAATAAATGGCAGCAGCACGCTGCCAACGTGTTCAGTCTGCAAACCGTGCCCAGCTTTGCTATTAATCAACGCGCGTTTCTGCTGCAAACGCCGCACGGCAATGTTCTGTGGGATTGCATCGCCAATTTCGATAATGCCACCAAAGCGATTGTTACCGCGCTCGGTGGTATTCACGCCATCGCTATTTCGCATCCGCACTATTACAGCACCATGCAGGATTGGGCAGCGGCATTCGACGCGCCGATCTATCTGCATGCTAACGATAGTGAATGGATTATGCGCGACAGCCCGCACATTCATCTTTGGCAAAATGACGAGCTGGAAATTGTGCCGGAAGTGAAACTGGTCCGCCTTGGCGGGCATTTTGCTGGCGGATGCGTATTGCATTGGACGCACGATGACGGCGTGCTGTTGAGTGGCGATATCGTGCAAGTTACGCCCGGCGCGGATGCGGTGTCATTTATGTGGAGCTATCCAAATATGTTGCCGTTACCGGCGGCGGCAGTCAGCGATATTATGCGTCGGCTGGCGGCGCTAAAATTTTCGCGCTTATACGGCGCGTTCGAGCAGCGAGAAATTGTCGCAGACGCGCAGCGGATCGTGATGCAGTCGGGCGAGAAATATATTGCCTGCTTGCAGAAGTCTCTCTCCTGAACGAATTGTAAGCAAACGCGCTGCGGATGGATGTACAGACGTCTAAACATCCATTATAGTCCGTTCCCTACGTTTAAAGGGAATCCGCGCAATGAAGAAAATTTTACTCACGACGCTGCTGGCTGCATCCGTGGCGCTGCTTAGTGGCTGCAACAAAGACGATGAAAATCAAATCAAAGTGGCCATTAATACCGGACCAGACCAGGCGCTGTGGGATACCGTGAAGCAAGTGGCGCACGACAAATATCAGCTGGATGTCGATGTGGTGGCCTTCAATGATTATGTGCAGCCGAATGAAGCGCTGTTCAACAAAGATGTCGATGCCAACGCCTTCCAGAGCCTGCCTTATCTGGAGATGCAATCCAAAGAGCGCGGCTACCACTTCGCCGTGGTCACCAACACCTTCGTGTTCCCGATTGCAGGCTACTCGCGCAAGATTAAATCGCTGAAAGCGTTGCCTGACGGCGCCACCGTGACCCTCTCCAACGAAGCCACCACGCTCGGCCGCAGCCTGCTGCTGTTGCAGGCGCAGGGCTTGATCAAAGTGAAACCCGAAGCGGGCTTGCTGCCAACCACGCTGGATATCACCGATAATCCGAAGAAGCTGAAAATTGTTGAGGTGGATACACCGCAGCTGGCGCGTACGCTGGACGATCCGCAGGTTTATCTTTCGATCATCAACAACAACTTCGCCGCACTGGTTAATCTCTCTGCCTCGCGTGACGGCATGTTTATGGAAGGCAAAGCCTCACCTTATGTGAATGCAATTGTGGCGCGTGAAGATAATAAAGACAGCGCCAACGTGCAGAAGCTGAAACAAGCCTTCCAGTCACAGGAAGTGCTGGATAAAGCCAACGAGATCTACAAAGGCGATATTATTAAAGGCTGGTAATTTGGCGAAAACTGCGCAGATATTAACTGCGCAGTTTCAGCTTATTTAAAATCGACCTCCATCAACTCCGCAATAGTTGCATTACGCGTTGAAGCGACACAGTGATGCAAATAGTCAGTAAACTTTGACGATGGCGGCATACCCAGCTCAAGCAATTTTTCATTGCTAAACACCACATTCAGTTTTGAAAAATGTCCATACAGATTCATGGCGCGTAATAAGATGCGTTCATTACAGGGACCAAACAGCGAAGAGAATGAGCTCCTGCTCGCTGCCAGTTCACGGTAATTCACTTTCTGATACGTTTCGGCCACCGCAACGTGTCCCGAGGCTTGTGCCATCGCCTGATCAATCTCAGCAAACGTGACGCTGCTATTTTCACCCGCTGAAATATGAATAATCGTTTTCTCCACGTTGGGAGCCGTCAATAACAACTCCAGCGCATCGGCACAGTAATCGACCGGCACCACATCAATACGGTCATTCAGCTCACACATAAATTTGCCTAACGTGAGCACCATGCGAAATACCCAAAAAATGCTCGGCGACGGCGCACAGCCACAGTCCGAATGCCCCACCACAATGGATGGTCGCGCGATGACTAAGGGTAGATTAGGTAACATCTCGCTCATCATTCTTTCAACTGTTGCTTTACTCCACGTATATTCCACAACGTGTTGTTCGCGCAGCGTATTCAACTCACTTTCTACCACCAGCGAATTGGCTTCGGGTGCACACGACATAGCGGTACCGACATGCACAAAGCGCTTGAGCCCTTTCACCCGCGCCATACGACTGGCAAATGCGAAGGTGCCTTCTACATTGACTTTCCAGATCAGGGGATTCGCGCCAAACGAGGCGACAGCGGCGCAGTTAAGCACATGCGTAACCTTGGTCAAGCGCGCATCGTCAATAAACCGTTCCGGCTCAGCAAGATCGCCTATTAAGATGTTCTCGTGGGTGAGCCTGTTTAATTGACCAGCTTCAACGCCAAATTTAATCAGGTTTTCCTTAATTCGGTCTAATCCTGCAGCTTGACTATTAGCCCGCACTAATAAAAGTAGTCGGTAATGATCACTTTTCTTGAGCAGATTAACCGCGACCGCACCGCCCAAAAATCCAGTTGCACCCGTTATGAGTACTGTATTCATATTTTTTAACCCACCGGTTCGTTACAGGAAAAACTGTGCATTTAGCTGGCTCGAATCTATGCTCGCGTGGGTAAATGATGAATAAATGCCCTGTGCTTTCCTGCGGGTAAAACCGCTCCAGTGAGCATTGGTTTATATATGTTTAAATGTGATATTTGGGCCTCAGTGCGCAGTCAAATATTCCTCTACGCTCAGCGTGAAAAATGAGCGCGATATAAAAATGGTGTAAAAATATCGGCGTTACGCGTAAAAATGCTGTACGTAAATTCGCCTGCCACTGTTCGCTTCGATCGCAAACAGGTATGTTCGCCCTCATTAGCCTCAACCCTGATAAAACACAGGAAATCTATGAGTCAAAGTGAAAAACAGTCTTTGCCTGCTGGCATGCTGGCGGCCGCAGGGATCGTGTTTGGGGATATCGGCACCAGCCCGCTTTATACCCTTAAAGAGTGCCTCTCCATTTTGCCTAATGGCGCCGTCTCCACCACCGCAGTGATGGGATTTTTGTCGCTGATTTTCTGGGCGCTGACGCTGATCGTGTCGCTGAAATACGTCTGCTTTGTGATGCGCGCCGATCATGATGGCGAAGGCGGCGTATTAACGCTGATGTCGCTGGCACGCCAGCATGTTGGGCCGAAAGCCTCGCACATCATTGTGTTAGCGGGCTTAATTGGCGGCGCGTTCTTCTACGGCGATGGCGTGATCACGCCGGCGATTTCGGTGCTGTCGGCGATCGAAGGTATCGAAGTGGTGTCACCTGAGCTGGATAAATATGTGGTGCCGCTGGCAGTGGCGATTCTCACGCTGCTGTTTATGATTCAAAAACACGGCACCGAAAAGGTCAGTAAAGTGTTCGGCCCGGTGATGTTTGTCTGGTTTGTGTCGATTGCCCTATTAGGCATTCGCGGCATCCTGCTTAATCCTGAAGTGCTTTACGCGCTGAATCCCTCCTATGCGCTGACGTTCCTGCTTAGCCACAAAGCGCTTTCGTTTGCCGCGCTGGGCATGGTGGTGCTGGCGGTGACCGGCGCGGAGGCGCTGTACGCCGATATGGGACATCTGGGCAAAGCGCCGATTCGCATGGCCTGGCTGGTGATCGCCATGCCCGCGCTGGTGCTTAACTACTTTGGGCAGGGCGCGCTGGTCATTGCCGATGCGCAGGCCCTCAATAACCCGTTCTTTAATCTCGCGCCGGGTTGGGGACAGATCCCGCTGATTGTGCTGTCAACGCTGGCCACGGTGATCGCCGCGCAGTCGGTGATTACCGGCGTGTATACGCTGACGCATCAGGCGATCCGTCAGGGATTTCTGCCGCCGATGCGCATCATCTTCACCTCGCACACGGAGTCCGGTCAGATCTATATTCCGGTGGTGAACTGGCTGCTGTTTGTCGCGGTGACGGTGATTGTGCTGGCGTTCCGACAATCTTCGGCGCTCTCTTCGGCGTACGGCATTGTGGTGACCGGCACAATGGTGATCACCGCTTGTCTGGCGGGCGTGGTAGCGCTGCGTAACTGGAAGTGGCCGCTGCCGGTGGCGCTGGTTTTCCTGCTGTGTATGTTAAGCATAGATGTGCCGCTGTTCAGCGCCAACCTGATGAAACTGCTTTCTGGAGGTTGGGTGCCGGTGCTGCTGGCGCTGAGCATGATGGGATTGATGCTCATTTGGAGCAGCGAGCGTAATCGCCTAATCCGCAAGTTGAATAACGATCCTGAGAGCCTGCAGGCGCTGGTGCGATCGCTGGAAACCCATCCGCCCAGTCGTGTGCCGGGCACCGCAATCTTCCTCTCACGTAAAGAGCATGAGATTCCGCAGGCGCTGTTACATAACCTTAAACACAACCGCGTGCTGCATAAACGTGTGGTGCTGCTGCATATTCGCACCACCGATATCCCGCGCGTCTACAACCAGAAGCGTCTGAGCATCACTCAATTGTCGCCAACGTTCTGGCAGGTGACCGCCGCTTACGGCTGGCGCGAGACGCCATCGATGGCCGAGATCCTGCATTTGTGTGGGTTGGAAGGATTGGGTTGTACCGTCAATGAAGCCTCGTTCTTCACCTCGCACGACACGCTGGTGATGAAGAAGAGAAAAGGTTTGATGCGCATTAAAGGCGGTATTTTCCACTTCTGCCAGCGCAATGCGCAGCGCGCACATGAGCAATTTAATATCCCACCGAATCGGGTCATTGAATTGGGCGGGCAGCGCGAATTTTAATCTGCCGATGACATAAAGCGCAGGGATTGTAGCGGCGCAGTTCATTGCGCGATAAATCGCGCCGCTACTGTTCAGGCGTTATATTCAACCTCCTGTCGACTGTTAGGGTTAACACACCAAATGTAACCAGATGCAAAAATAGTCGCGTAAGGTTGAATGAGTTGTGGCTGAATCTTTCTTAACATCTAATTAGCAATTAAAGCTAAAACGCTTAACTTGAAAAGGTGTTTATTAACTTCACCGGCAATCATCACTCGCCGTAAACATTTAGGGTGTCAGCACATTACCAACAATTGAAAGATTCGTAGCTGCGGCCATTGGCTCAGTTATTATTTGCGAGGAGTATCGCCATGAAACAATTAATTAATGACGTAATATCTATTTTCACACCGCAATCTGTTAAACCGGTTTTAATTCGCGGCGATTTAACCCATCGCGAACTTTCATCGATTCATCCGGTAGGCTTTACTTCGGTGAGCTGGGCGACTTCAATGGAAGAGCTGAATGACGCCTTTGTGCAGAAAGCCGTTGCTGCCGGTGCGGTGGGTTATCACATCACCGAAGTGGAATCCCACGAACCGGCGCACGATGGTCAGCACGTCATGGCCGCCACTGCCACCCTTTATCACATCAATAGCAAAGTGGCTTATGGCTAATGTTAATACCCGTCATACTTCAAGTTGCAGGAGCGTTGGCCGCGCATGTTCACCCCAGTCACTTACTAATGTAAGCTCCTGGGATTCACATACTTGCCGCCTTCCTGCAACTCGAATTATTTAGGGTATTTATAATTTACCCTTCATCATCGGCAGGCTTTTTTCTGCAAAATAGTCGACAAGAAAATCAATAAACACTTTAATGCGCGGCGATTCAGACGCACGCTGGGTGTAAACCGCCCAGACATTCGCTTCCTGATACCATTGCGGTAATACGTGCAGCAATTGGTTTTCGCTTAAATACGGCGCCACATCCCACACAGAACGCAACGCAATCCCGTGCGATTTTAATGCCCAATTCAGAATCACTTTTCCGCTGTTCGATGAATAATGGCTATTAAGGCGACAAACGATTTTATTTTCGCCGTCCGTTAACGTCCAATGCCCAAAGGTATTATTATTTTCATTAATAATAAGACAGCTATGATCGATTAAGTCATCCAGCGTCTCCAGCGGACGTGACCGGGCTAAATAATCTGCCGTAGCACAAAGAATACGCCGATTGGCGGCTAATTTTCGTGCAATGTAGGCGTTATTCACATCATCACCCACCCGAATATCGACGTCAGTGCCTGACTGCAATAAATCAATATCGCGATCGCTGAGCATCAATTTGATGTTCAGTGACGGATGACGCGTCATAAATTCGGCAATCGCATCGGACAAATAATCCTGGCCAAAGCCAAATGAACAGGCCACAGTCAGATCGCCGGTTAATTCGCCGCGCCACTGCTGAAAGTTATTCAGGAAGGAATCCATTTCGTGCACCACGTGCAACGCACCTTCCAGCGCCTTTTCACCTTCTGGCGTCAGCCGCATCACGCGGTTGGTGCGAAAAAATAGCCGGGTTTCCAGCTGCTTTTCGAGGATGGCAATCCGCTTGCTGATGTAGGATGGCGACTGGCCAAGCTCAATCGCAGCGCGGCCAAAACCTTCATAGCGCGCTACGCTGATAAAGACATACAGATCTTCGACCGACGGCCAACCCTGAAGCGGCTTCTGATAACTTTTTCCGGCAAGCAGTATTTTCATCACCATCACGGCGTTAGCGAAATTTAGCCGGTTATAACACAGAATCCAGAAAGGGCTGAAGCTGACTTAAAAACAGTTCAGGCACTTCCTCATGCGGTGAATGACCGCAAGGTAATGCGTTGCCCTGAATATTGCGCGCTTTATCCCGCCAGGTTTCCACCACGTTATATAACTGGCCAACCGTGCCCTTTTCTCCCCATAACAACAGAAGCGGCGCTTCAATGCGTTTAGCGCTGTCCTGCGCATCATCGTCTAAATCAATCGTCGCCGCGGCGCGATAATCTTCGCATACCGCGTGAATCATCTCTTTATTTTGATAACAGCGCAGGTAATCGTTGAAGATGACCTCCTCGGTGGCGCCCGGCGTTTTTAATTGCCCATCAATGTGTTTACGCAGGAATAATGCCGGATCGTGGCCGATCAGGGTTTCAGGTAATGGATAAGGTTGAATCAGGAAGAACCACCAGAAATAGCGCGTGGCAAAGGCTTTGTTGGTTAAGGCGTACATGGTCGCGGTCGGCGCAATATCAACAAACACGCAGCAGGAAAGTTTTTCCGGATGATCAAGCGCCAGCCGATGGCCCACGCGCGCACCGCGATCGTGCCCGACAAATGCCACGCGCTCTAATCCCAACCCCTCGATTAACAGGCTGATATCCTGCGCCATCACCCGTTTCGAGTAAGCGCGATGCGTCTCATCACTCGGCGGCTTGTCGCTGTCGCCGTAACCGCGCAGATCCGGCAGGATTACGCGATACTGCTGCGCCAGCTGCGGCGCAATTTTGCGCCACGCCAGATGATTTTGCGGATGTCCGTGCAGCATCAGCAGTGGCGGACCTTCGCCGCCCATCGCGACGCGCAGCGTCACGCCGTTCGCCAAACGCACATTACTCAGCGTAAAGCCGTCGATAAAGGGTGAATCACCGCGTGGCGTAATCTCACTCATGCTGGAGCATCCTGTTGGATTTGATCGCGCTTCAGCCACGGACGCTGGGCAAAATGCTGCGTTTCAAACTGGGTGATGTCAGATTCGTACTGCAACGTCCAGTCCACCGCGCTGCCGCCGCCCAATAACATCTCGCGTTTCAACGCACTGACCGAAAAGGCAATGCGTTGATTATTGAAGAGGATCGCCTGTTGTTCCAGCGACACGGTAATGCGATTACTGGTGGCATCGTTCGCCACCGCGCTCAGGCGCTGATAATCCTCTTCGCTTAACGTCAGCGTCAAAACGCCATTGCGCTGGCAGTTATCGTCGAAGATGCCGGCAAAACTGGTGCCGATAATGGCGCGGATGCCGAGCTGATTAAGTCCCCAAACCGCATGTTCGCGGCTGGATCCACAGCCGAAATTGGCGCCCACCAGTAAGAAGGTGGCGTTTTCCCAACCGGCTTGATTAAGAATGAAAGCGGGATTTGGACGGCCGTCGGGCAGGAAGCGCAGGTCGAAGAACACACCGCGATCCAAATCCTTACGATCGATGCCTTTGAGAAACTGCTTTGGCATGATCACATCGGTATCAATATTGGCCGCCGGTAATGGTGCCAGCGTGCCCGTCATGTTGTTAAATGCTTCCATCTTAAACCTCTGCAGTCATGAATTTGCGGACATCAACCAGATGGCCAGCAATCGCGGCGGCGGCGACCATCGCCGGGCTCATTAAGTGCGTGCGCGCACCCGCGCCCTGGCGGCCAGGGAAATTGCGATTGGTGCCGGACGCACAGCGATCGCCGGGCGCTAACACATCTTCGTTCATCGCCAGGCACATTGAGCAGCCCGATTGACGCCATTCGAAACCGGCGTTGACGAAAATTGCGGCTAACCCTTCCGCTTCTGCCTGCTGACGCACCTGCGTCGATCCCGGCACGATAATGCCACGTACGTGCGGGGCGATTTTGTGTCCGTCGATAATCGCAGCGGCAGCGCGTAGATCTTCAATGCGCCCGTTGGTGCAGGAACCAATAAAGGCATGCGTGATGGCGATCTCCGCTAACGGCGTGCCGGGTTCCAGCCCCATATATTGCAGCGCGCTCCGCAGCGTCTGCTGTTTCACCGCATCTGTTTCCTGCGCCGGGTCGGGCACGTGGCCGGTAATGGCACTGGCTTGATCCGGGCTGATTCCCCATGTCACTTTGGGTTCAAGATCGCTGCAGTTGATGGCGATGCGGCTATCGAACCGCGCGTCCGCATCGCTGCGTAAATCGCGCCACTCCGCAACGGCCTGCTGCCACAACTCGCCGGTCGGCATTTGCGGTTTGCCGGCGATATAGGCAAACACTTTTTCATCCGGTGCGATTATCGCACCGCGTGCACCGGCTTCCACTGCCATGTTGCACAGTGTCATGCGCCCTTCCATGCTCAGCGCTTCGATGGCAACACCGGCAAATTCAATGGCAAATCCGGTCGCGCCTGATGCGCCAATCTGCTCGATCAGCGCCATGATGATGTCCTTCGCCGAACACCCAAACGGCAGCTCACCGCTCACCGTCACCAGCATGGTTTTTAGGGTGCGATAAATCAGGGTTTGCGTCGCCAGCAGGTGCTCGATTTCCGAGGTGCCGATGCCAAAACCGAGCGCGCCAAACGCGCCGTAAGTGGTGGTATGGCTGTCGCCTGCGGCAATCACCATACCGGGCATTACCAGGCCTTGCTCGTGCGCCACAACGTGTTCGATGCCCTGACGCGGGTCAAGCACATCGAACAGTTCGATGCCAAAATGCGCGGCGTTCTGGCGGAAGTAATCGACTTGTAACTGTCCGCCCACGTCGGTCATCGCCTCATCACGCTCGGGGCGCGTCGGGTTAACGTGATCGACATTCAGCAAAATGGTGCCCGGATTGCGCACAAGACGCTGGTGATCGCGCAGGCCGCTAAACGCCTGCGGGCTGGTGTACTCATTGAGAATCGAGCGATCGATGTAGAGCAGCACATGCCCTTCGTCATCTAACTTACGAACCACATGCTGATCGATCAGTTTTTCATACAGTGTTTTGTTAGCCATGCCGTTGCCCACGCGAAAAGTATAACAAGTCATTAGAGACGTTAGGGTAAATCAGTTTGTGCGCTGGGAACGAACACGCTTCGTGAAGTGATGTTTTATGAAATGTGCAGTAGGTAAGTTGGTCGCCATGAATGGCAGAAACATCGCGAACGCTTTGTAGCGGCGCAATTGATTGCGCGATCAATCGCGCCGCTACGCAATGTGCGTAAAATAGCAGGAGTTTTATTTGACCTAAGTCGCGTCTATCGATATAAAGAATAACCGCGCAGCTTAAGCGGTTTATCTCCGAGTAATTCCCCCTTCTGCTTATATTTCACGCTATTTTATTTTTTTAAGTTAATTAATTAACACCAATACTTTATTAACTAAAAACAAGTTAATCATTCCGTAACAATCTCTTAATGTGCAAACCGAATTTTTAACGTTCACCTGCATTGCATAATAAGTAGGACTGGAATGACTCACACCAAAAAGATCGTGTCTGCCCTATCGCTGGCAGCGCTGCTTGTCTCATCAGCGGTTCGCGCTGAAGACGCACCAGAAAAAACTGACGTTCTGCTGATTGGCGGCGGCATCATGAGCGCCTCGCTCGGCACCTGGCTGCAAGAGCTGCAACCGGGCTGGAAACAGCTGATGGTTGAGAAGCTGGACGGCGTCGCGCTGGAATCGTCCAACGGCTGGAACAATGCCGGTACGGGTCACTCTGCTAACATGGAGCTGAACTACACGCCTGAGCGTGCAGACGGTTCAATCGACGTTAGCAAAGCGCTGGAAATTAACGAATCCTTCATGATTTCGCGCCAGTTCTGGACATCGCAGGTGCAGCGCGGTGTGTTGCACGATCCGCACTCCTTCATTAACTCTACGCCGCACATGAGCTTCGTCTGGGGCGACAAAAACGTCGAGTACCTGACGAAGCGTTACGATGCGCTGCAGAAAACCACCCTGTTCCAGGGCATGAAATTCTCTACCGATCATCAGCAGATCCAGCAATGGGCGCCGCTGGTGATGGAAGGTCGTGACCCGAACCAGAAAGTTGCGGCAACCTGGACGCCAGTCGGCACCGATGTTAACTACGGTGAAATCACCCGTCAGCTGATCGGTAGCCTGAAGAAAGATCAGAACTTCAAGCTGGAAACCTCGTCAGAAGTCACTGATTTCAAGCGTAACGGCGATAACTCGTGGCACGTCACTATTAAAGATGTGAAGAGCGGCGATAAGCGTTCAGTTGATGCGAAATACGTGTTCATCGGTGCTGGCGGCGGCGCGATTAAGCTGCTGCAGAAAACCGGCATTCCGGAAGCAGATAACTACGGCGGCTTCCCGGTCGGCGGTTCGTTCCTGATGACCGAGAACCCAGAGATCGCTAATCGTCACCTGGAAAAAGTATACGGTCAGGCTTCTGTGGGTGCGCCACCGATGTCGGTTCCACACATCGATTCACGTACCCTCGACGGTAAGAAAGTGGTGCTGTTTGGACCTTTCGCCACCTTCTCCACCAAGTACCTGAAAAACGGTTCGCTGTTCGATCTGCTGAGCGCGACCACCACCAGCAACATTATGCCGATGACGCATGTTGGCATCGACAACTTCGACCTGGTGAAATACCTGATTGGTCAGGTGATGCTGAATGACGACGACCGTTTTGCCGCGCTGAAAGAGTACTATCCGAACGCGCGTAAAGAGGACTGGAAACTGATTCAGGCGGGTCAACGTGTGCAGATCATCAAGAAAGATGCCGAAAAAGGTGGCTTGCTGAAACTGGGTACCGAAATCGTGACCGATCAGCAGAAAACCCTGGCGGCACTGTTGGGCGCGTCACCGGGCGCATCGACTGCTGCACCCATTACGCTCGACGTGATGAAAAAGCTTTTCCCTGAGCAGTTCGCTTCGCCAGAGTGGCAGCAGAAGATCCGCGCTATCGTGCCAAGCTTCGGCCAGAAGCTGAACGGCAACACCGCGCTGACGCAGCAAGTTTGGGACAACACCGCAGCGACGCTGCTGTTGACCAAGCCGCCGGTCATCAACATGGGTGATCAGACGGTTGCGCCAACGCAGGCTAAGCCGCGTACTGAATCAGGCAAACAGGATATGGCGCTGTAATTCCCGCCAGAAGTGAATCAAGCCGGACACTGTCCGGCTTTTTTATTGTCTTTTCTAGGGGCGCCATTAACGGCGATCTCACGGAGATTTTTACGACTTTTTATAATCAGTGTAGGCGTTTTGTAAAACCACATGGTCGGCAATATATTTGGCATCGTGCCATACGCCATAAATAAACGATGATGCGCGATTCACCAGATTGGGCAAGCCAAGGAAGTAAATACCCCGTTCGGCGGAAATACCGCGTTTATGGAACGGCGCACCATTAGCATCAAAGGCATCCACTTTCAGCCAACTAAAATCAAATTTAAAACCGGTGGCCCAGATAATGCTGGTAATACCTGCGGCCTGTAGATCCAGTTCTGATAATGGATTAATTAAACATTCTGGATCTGGCAATAATTCCCATGCTTGCGGTTCGGGCGGTAAGTCCAGGCCATTACGTTCAATATAGGCATCGGCATCACGCAGTACGTCGAAATACGCTTTGTCGCCTTCAGCAATATTGTCCATTATACCCTCAGCAAAGCTCAGCACGCCGTTATCCCAGGTTTTGGTGATCCCCACCAACGTAATGCCCATGTGCGCCAGTCGGCGAAAATCGACCGTTTTGCCACCTTCATAACCACTCACGGCAAAAGCAACGTGCTGTTTCTTCGGCTTGATTTTGACTTCATCCCACAAGCCCAGCGCGCCCAGCCACCAGCAATAATCGCGGTCACGATAGGAACGTGGCGGACGGTAATGTTCGCCGATGGAGAGCGTCACTTCACGGCCAGATTTACGCAACTCTTCCGCAATTTGTGAGCCTGAAGCACCAGCGCCCACCACCAGCACGCCGCCCTGCGGCAGCTGCTGCGGATTTTTATACGCCGATGAATGGATCTGATGCAGCGCAGCGCTTTCCGGCACGATCTGCGGGAAAGCGGGTTTCTGGAAAGGACCGGTTGCCGCCACTACATTGTCGGCTTCAAATTCACCGGCCGACGTCAGTATCTTAAAACCGCTACGTTCTGGTAGACGCTCAACCGAATGGACTTCCACGCCGGTGCGCACCGGCGCATCGAGCATTTTTACGTAGTCTTCGAAATATTGCGCCATTCGCTCTTTCGGTGGGAACGCTTCCTGAGAAATATTATCGAATTTCATTGAAGGAAAACGATCGTGCCAGGCTGGGCCATTGGCCACTAATGAATCCCAACGTTCTGAACGCCAGCGTTCAGCAATACGGCTACGCTCTAACACCACATGTGGCACGCCCATTAACGACAGATGTTCACTCATCGCAATACCTGCCTGACCCGCTCCGACCACCACGGTATTAATTTTTTCTACTGACATGTGAGATCCCTAAAGATGATCGACCCCGATCTTTTCATGGAAAAGAGTAATCAGGTGCCGGATGACTACTATTCAGATTAATAAATGCTGTGCTATTCAATAAACACAGCATTACGTGCGAATACATTAATGCCCTGCTTCGAAGTTCAATATTCTCCCCAAGCCTAGAAACTTATTCGCGATAATTAACATCGTCGCCGTTACGGCAATATAAATAACCGACAGTGCAGCCAGCGTTGGGTCGGCAAATTCACGCACATAGTTGTACATTGCCACCGGCAAGGTCTGCGTCGCTTGCGTGGTGATAAACAGCGAAGCGGTAAATTCGTTGAAGGAGAGAATTGCGGCAAATAACCAACCGCCAAACAAGCCCGGCAAAATCAACGGCACGGTTATGGTCCATACCACACGCAACGGCGAAGCGCCGAGGCTTGCAGCCGCCATTTCAATACGTTGCTCAAGGTTTTTCAGCGACACATACACGCTGCGCAGCACAAACGGCAGCACCAGCACAACATGGCAGAAGATCACCAGTGAATAACCGCGTCCAATGCCCAACTGCGAGACCAGCATCAGTAAGCCGAGGCCAATGGTGAAGTGCGGAATAAACAGCGGTGACAACAGCACGCCTTCCAGCACCTGTTTACAGGGGAAAGTGTAACGTTCAATGGCAATCGCCAGCGTGGCGCCAATAATTACCGCCAGCGTTGAGGCCCATGCCGTCACAATCAAACCTGAATAGAAGCCGTGGCGGAAGTCATCGTAGTTAACCGCACGCTCAAACCAACGCAGCGACCAGCCTTTCGGTGGGAAGAACAGCACCGAGGTGCTGCTGAAGGAAGAGATCAACACCACAATGGTTGGCAGCAACACGAACAACAAAATCGCAATCACCAGCGAGCGTCCCGCCAGGGTAATCAGTTTGTCGTTGAGGGATCGGGTCATTTCAGTGGTCTCCCATCGCATGGAGGAAGCGGCTCATACGTTTCAGCGCCATCAGCAGCAGAATGGTCAGAATCAAACCCGCTATGCTGAGCGCAGCGGCAAACGGAAAATTCATCGATGAGAAACCCAGCTGATACACCATGGTAGCCACGGTGCTGACGCGTCCACCACCAATGAGCTGCGGCGTAGCGAAGGCGCTGAACGTCCAGGCAAACGCGGTGGTCAGGCTGGAAACGATGCCGGGAATCGATAGCGGAATGGTCACCGTCAGCAAGGTGCGAATCGGCCCCGCCCCCAGACTGGTCGCGGCTTTCTCATAATCAGGATTGATGTGCGACAGCGCAGTTGCCAGCATCATCACCATGATTGGCATGGTCACATGCACCAGCGCAACTACCACGCCGGTTTGGGTAAACATAAACTGGATCGGCTTGTTTATCAGACCCATCGCCAGCAGCAAGCTATTGAGGAAGCCGCTATTACCCAGCACGATGATCCACGAATATGTCCGTACCACTTCGCCGAGAAACAGCGGCGTAATGGCGATAATCAAGATGGTGGATTTGATCCAGGTGGTGCGCGTTCTCACCAGCGCATACGCCAGCGGATAACTCATCAGCAGCCCAAAAATCGCCGTTTTCGCACTGAGCATCACCGTGTTGATAAACGCATCGGCATAGATTTTCTTGAATAGACCGTTAAAGTTCGCCAGCGTGAATCCGCCTACATCTAGCGATCCTGGAATATAGGCCCGCACGCTAAACTGCATCACGGCAAACATGGCCACCACCAGCCCAAGCGCCGTGAACGTAGCGGGGATAATGAACCAGGGTAAGAATGTCGGTTTTTTCGTCATAGACGTTGCTGCCTGAATAAAGTGTTGCGACTCACCGGGCGGCCAATCGGCCGCCGCTATTTATCAATGTGACATGATGTTTTCAGAGAACCACTGCCGCCACTCGGCGGTTTTCTCCGCGCGCAGTTGCGGATCGGTGTTGATGGTGGCATTCCACTGTTCAGGCGTGGTCAGCATGCCAGGCAGCTTCGCCAGTTCTGGATCGATATGCGCATTGGTCACCGTTGGGCTGCCGCGATAAATTTTCGCCACTTCCTGCTGGATTTCCGGTTTCAGCGCAATATTTATGAACTTGTAGGCCAGTTCCGCATGTTTGCTGCCTTTATTGATACCGACGGTATCAACGCCCAAAATCGCGCCCTCTTTTGGCACTGCCAGCTTAATGTTGACGCCTTCTGCAATCATGCTGTAGGCGTTCATCGACAGCATCACCTGTACCGGCGTTTCGCCCGTGGAGATCAGCTGCTGGCTGTTGGCATCATCGGTATAGAAGGATTTGATGTTCGGGATCAGCGCTTTCAGCCTGGACTGGCCTTGTTCCCAATGCGCTGCATCCGAGCCAGAAAGTTTGGCGGACACCGCGATGATATGGCTCGGATCCCAATCTGGCAGCGCAATCGAGCTCTTCAGTTCCGGACGCCACAGATCGTTCCAGCTGGTAAATTCTTCACCCTTCGGCACTAAATCTGGCCGGTAGCCGATGGTGTAAACGTAGCCCCACACGCCAAGGTGATACGGGCTGACTTTGGCCTGCTGTACCAGATTCACCGCGTTAGGGATTTTGCTCATGTCGAGCTTTTCAAACAGGCCGCTGTTGGCATACAGGTAACCGACATGCGCGGTGGTAAAGGTGACGTCAGTTTCCGGCGAACCGCCCGCCAGCTTGGCTTTGTTCAAACGATCGATGGTGCCACCGGTGACGAACTGCACTTCTACGCCGGTTTCTTTGGTGAACTCTTTGGCGATAGTTTGATCGATCAGATCCTTAAAGCTGCCGCCCCAGGTGCTGACAATCAGCTTATCTGCGGCCACTGCATTACCTGCGCTCAATACACACGTGGTCAATAACGTTAAGGCACCCATCTTACGCAACATATTCTTGTCCCCAATGAATGAAATGGCTGTTGTCGCTGCTTTGCACCACCGTCTGGTCCATCGCGTCGCAATGCTCTAAAACAGTGCGAAGGCGGCTCTCGGGTGTTGAAGCGATAATGCCGTTGCGGTGAGATTGGGTAAAACAGCATTTCCCTCGCTGTTGCATCAGGATTTCTGAGGCTAAAAAAGTGGCCTGCTTAACAAGGATTTTCTGAAGCAGGAGTGAGGCAGACGCGAATGGTCGCTGGCGCATGGACAGGTGATTATGCTGTAAGTCGGAATTTGGCATGAGAAATGCTTGAGTTGAATCGACCTTATTAGAATGACTGACGCGACATGAGCGTGTCAGCGATCTCAGGAGAACCTGCATGCTCAGTCGCATCACCCAGCGTCAGCTGGAATATTTTGTCGCTTCCGGTGAAGCGGGCAGCATTATTGGCGCCTCGGAGCGTATTCACGTCTCCTCTCCGTCGATTTCCGCCGCCATCACCCACATTGAGTCTGAGCTTGGCGTGCAGCTGTTTGTGCGTCACCATGCCCAGGGCGTTTCACTCACCGCAATCGGCCACCAGGTATTAAAAGAGGCCAAACTGATCCTCGAACAGATGTCGAACCTTTACACCATTGCATCGGAATCAATGAACAACGTGCGCGGCCCGCTGCGTGTCGGTTGCCTCGATACGTTAGCGCCAATGTTGACGCCGGAATTGGTGTTTGGCTTTGGCCGCGCCTTTCCCGGCGTGCGTATCTCGCTGGTGGAAGGTAATCATGAGTTGCTGTTAAAACAGCTGCGTTCAGCGGATATCGATATCGCCCTCACCTATGATTTGGTTCCCGCCAGCGATGTGACTTTCCAGTCGCTGGCGCAACTGCCGCCCTACGTGATGGTGGGCGAGCATCATCCGTTCGCCACACAGTCCGCGGTTTCGATGCAGGATCTGGCTGCAGCGCCGATGGTGCTGCTGGATATGCCGTGGAGTCGTGAATATTTTCTTGGCTTGTTCAGCGAAGCCGGGGTGACGCCGAATGTGGTGATGCGATCCAGCAGTATGGAAACGGTGCGCGCGATGGTGGCCAACGGTGTCGGCTTTGGTATCGCTAACGTACGACCTAAAGCGCATATGTCTCAGGATGGTAAACGCTTGATTCGCGTGCGGTTGGCAGGGGTTAATAAGGCGATGCAGTTGGGTTATGCCACCATGGCGCAGGTACAGCAATCCAGGGTGGTGAGCGCTTTTGCCGAGCGTTGCCGCATGTTTATTTCCGACCAATATATTCCCGGCATGGCGGCACCGAGTTATTTCGATCCGCAAGTGGTGCGAGTGGCTTGAGATCCCTGGTCGCCGTGAATGGCGACCAGCGGTTAATACCCCTGCTGCGGGAAGACCTGATGCAATACCGCTTCGCCGCGTGCGGCGCGCTGGATATTCGCGGCGACCTGCGGTGCCGCGCTGGCCGGAATGGCAACCGAAGCCAGATGCGGCGTGATCAATACATTATCCATACCCCACAGCGCATCTTCGGGCGGCAACGGTTCGCGGTCAAACACATCCAGCGTCGCCTCGGCGATCTGTCCACGCTGCAACGCCTGCGTTAACGCCGCCTGATCAACAATCGCTCCGCGCGACACATTGATAAACGCGCAGCCGTGCGGTAACCGTGCCAGTCGTTCAGCACTCAGTAAGCCCTGGGTTTGCGGCGTGAGCGGCAGCATCACTACCAAAATATCGCTGCTGGCGAGGAAAGCATCCAGCGCGTCTATTCCGCTGCTACAGGTAATGCCATCGATGGTTTTCTGCGATCGTGACCAGCCGCGCACATCCAATCCCTGGCGCGCCAGCTCCTGCGCGGCGTGCGCGCCCAATTCACCCAATCCCAGCACGCCAACGCGCACGGTTTCCGGCGAACGCGGATGCAGGTAATGCCAGCGTCGTTCACGTTGTGCCCGCTCAAAAGCCGGAATGTCACGCACATAACGCAGCACGGCAAACAGCACGAAGCTGGCCATCATCCGCGCCATATGCGGGTCAGACAAACGAACAATGGGGATATCCGGTAAATCATCGCGCCCGACCAGCGAATCAACGCCCGCGCCCAGATTTATAAGCAGTTTCAGCTTGCGATAAGGGGCGAAAAAACCTTGCGGCGGCTTCCACACCAACGCGAAATGCACCTCATCATCGTTTTGCACCTCTTCCGCCCGACAAAGCGTTACGCCCGGCAGATGCGGTGCGAGCAACGCTGACCACTGTTCAAAACTGTCGAACTCGCTGTAAAAGACCGAAATACTCATGCCGCATTCGCCTTGATCAACTCAACTACCGCATCTATTGCCAGTTCGTAACCAACCACGCCCAAGCCAGCAATCACGCCAGTGGCGGCTTTTGATACCAGTGAATGATGGCGGAACGGCTCGCGTTTCCAGATGTTACTCATGTGCGCTTCGATGATCGGGCCATCAAACATCAGCAATGCATCGAGAATCGGCACCGAACTGTAGGTTAAACCGGCGGCGTTAATGATCAATCCGGCAGTCTGCTGACGCGCTTCCTGAATCCAGTCAACCAGCACGCCTTCGTGATTGCTTTGGCGAAATTGCAGTGTGATGTTGTGTGATGCTGCCCGGCGCTGGCAGCGTTCATCAATGCTGGCAAAGCTTTCGCTGCCGTAAGTGCCGTTCTTGTCCATGCCGTACAGATTAGCGTTCGGGCCGTTAAGGAAAAAAATCTGCTGTGTCATCTGAGCTCCTGAGTCACTGTACAGTTGTCGCCCGAAAGGGTGACCGAATGACGATTAATGGCGATCAATGCGGGCGCGTGGCGGCCATCGCGGGATGGGCATCGAACAGGGCGAACCACGCAGCAGTCAGCGGATGGTTTGCCCGCCAGTTAAGAGCATCGAAGCGGAAATCGAGATAACCGAGCGCGCAGCCGATGGCAATCAAACCCACGTCATCAGGCTGCGTACTAAAACCCGCAACCTGACACTCAATTTCCCGTAGCGCCGCATGGACTTTTTTCAGCTGAGCATCGGCCCAGCCTTGCCACTGCTTTTCCAATGGGCGGGCACTGAACTCGTAACGCGCCAGCAAGGCGGCATCGATCAAACCGTCGCCTAACGCCTGGCGCGACAAACTCAACCAGCGCGCATCACCCTGTGACGGGATTAAACCGCCTTGCGCGCGGGCATTGAGGTATTCGCAAATCACGCGGCTGTCGTACAGACATGCCCCTTGTTCGGTTCGCAGTGCGGGCACTTTGGCTAACGGATTAACGATGGCGATGCGCTCATCACGTTCAACCGGATGCGCCGCCGAATCCAGAAGCTCAATCTCATTCGTGAGCCCAAGACAATGCGCAGTCACCATCACTTTGCGCACATAGGCAGACGTGTTGGCGTAAAACAGTTGCATCATGCCATCGCTCCTTGCTGATCCACGCTCAGCAACACTTTGCCAATGTTGGCGTTGGCCTCAAGGATTCGATGTGCGTCCGCCGCCTGCGCCAGCGGCAAAATTTGATGCAGCGTGGGGACGATTTTGCCTGCTACGATCAGCGGCAGCAGATGTTTGCGGATGCACACCGCCAGGCGCGCCTTTTCAGCAGCGCTTTTGGGGCGCAGCGTGGAAGAGGTCAAACTCAGTCCTTTACGCATCACCAATTGCAGATCGAGCTCGATCTTCGCGCCCTGCATAAATGACAAGCTCACATGACGTCCGCCTTGCGCTAATACGCTAAGATTGCGCGCCACGTAATCACCACCCACGTTATCCAGCACCACATCCACGCCTTGCCCTGCGGTTTCCGCTGCAATCACCGCGACAAAATCCTCTTTATGACGATCAATGGCGCGCCAGACGCCAAGCTGTTGCAGCGCCGCAATTTTGTCGGCACCGCCTGCGGTGGCCACCACACGTGCACCACAGGCGTGCGCACATTGGATGGCAAAGGTGCCAACGCCGCTGGCGGCACCGTGAATCAGTACGGTTTCACCGGGGGCTAAACGGCCCAGCTCAAACAGGTTGTGCCACACAGTAAACGCCGCTTCGGGGATGCCCGCTACATGCGCCAAAGGCAGATTATCGGGCACCGGCAAACACAACTCAGCGCGCGCCACGCAATAGTCGGCATAACCGCCACCGTTCAGCAGCGCCATTACTGCGTCGCCGATGGCGAAACCACTAACCCCTGCACCTAACGCCACCACGTTACCTGCTACTTCCAGACCGAATACATCTGAGCTGCCCGGTGGGATTGGCATGCCGTTACGCTGCATAATGTCAGGACGATTAACGCCCGCGCTGGCGACGCGAATCAATACTTCACCCGTCGCAGGTTGTGGCACGGCACGTTCTACCACCGTTAACACCTCTGCGCCGCCCGGCTGGCGGGCAATTACCGCGTTCATCATTTCAGGCACCATCGGATTTTATCCTTGCTTAGCGGCGGTAAAGGCGCACACGCCTTCATCATCAAAGGTGATGCCCACTACGCTACCCACTGGCCAGCGGGTTAGGGATTCCAGACCCGACTGGCGCGCAAACAGCGAGGCGCTGCCGAGGGCTGGCACATCAAGATGCACATCAACGTGATCGCCCTGAAACACATGGGTGATCACCGTGGCGCTCAGGAAACAATGCGAAGAGAGCGGCCCCAATTGAATGTTTTCCGGACGCACGTACACATCGAGTCGCTCGCCAACGCTCGCCTGCACGCGTTCTGCCGGCAGACGCAGCGCGTTGCCGCCCAGCTCAAGCACCGCAGCGTGATCGCGCCCGGCATAACGTCCAGGCAAGATGTTGACGTCACCGACAAAGCCCGCCACAAACGGATCGCGCGGCTGGCGATAGATTTCATCCGGTGTACCGATTTGGCGCACATGCCCCGCCGACATCACCACCACGCGATCGCTCATGCTAAGCGCTTCGCCCTGATCGTGGGTGACAAACACCGTGGTGACGCCTAACTTGCGCTGGATGGCTTTCAGTTCGACCTGCATCGATAAACGCAGATTCTTGTCCAGCGCGGAAAATGGCTCATCCAGCAACAAAACTTTTGGACGGATCACCAGCGCACGCGCCAGTGCCACACGCTGCTGTTGTCCGCCGGAGAGTTCACGCGGTTTGCGATGGCTGTAACCCGCCAATTTGACCAACGCTAATGCTTGCTCAACGCGCTCCGCGATTTCGGCCTTTGGCACCCCGCGCATTCGCAGGCCATAACCCACATTTTTCTCCACCGTCATATGCGGAAACAGCGCGTAGTTCTGGAACACAATGCCGATTTCACGCTGGTAAGGGGGGATTTCCGTGACCAATTCGCCATCAATAAAAATCTCGCCGCCATCAGCTTCAGCAAAACCGGCCATCAAATTGAGCAACGTGGTTTTGCCGCAGCCCGAGGGGCCAAGCAGAGTAATAAATTCCCCTTCCTCAATAGTCAGGGAAATTTTGTGCAGTGCGATAGCGTCGCCAAACTTCTTCAGCACGCCATCTAACTGTACGGCGATGTTGCTGCTTTTCACTGCGGGGCGCGGCATATCGGGCTGTGGGAATCGGGTGATTTCTGCACTAAACATGAACTCTCCAAAGCAATTTATGTGACGTTGTCACAGTAATTATTGACGCATCCATGCGGCTAAGCGCTGCATCATGGCGTCACAGGCATCCAACTGAGCGATGCTGATGAATTCGTCGGGTTTATGACCTTGCGCCATGCTGCCAGGCCCACAAATCACGCTGGGAATACCGGCCTGGTGGAACAAGCCGCCTTCGGTGCCAAAGGCTACCGTGCTGAAGTCGCTGGATTGAGTGAGATAGGCGATCAATCGCGCAGCATCACTTTGCGCATCGGTTAATAACCCGGGGTAGCCACTGATAGGATAAAAACGGATCGCGCTATCCACTGCGACTGCCTGCATACGCGGCACCAGCTCTGATTGCGCGAAGGTCTCGATCTCAGCGGCAACGGCTTGCGCGTCATGCTGGGGCAAGGTGCGCACTTCAAAATCAAAGACGCATTCAGCGGGCACGATGTTCAATACGGTGCCGCCACGAATAATGCCGGTTTGCACCGTCGTAAAAGGGGGATCGAAACGTGTGTCATGTTGTTCAGTCTGCGCCAGGCGCTCGCCGATCGCCGTTAATTGATGAACAAGCTGCGCAGCATATTCGATGGCATTGACACCCTGCGGCGCATAGGCAGAATGGCAAGCCGCGCCCTTCACTTCGCAGCGCACACCCAGTTTTCCCTTATGACCGAGCACCGGTAGCAATTCGGTGGGTTCACCAATCAGGCAGATTGACGGCTTTTCCGGGCGCTGCAACAGCGCCTCCAGCAAGGTGCGCACGCCCAGGCAGCCGACCTCTTCGTCATAGGAGATTGCCAGATGCAGCGGCTGCTTTAGCGGCTGTGCCAGAAAATGGGGCACTGCCGCCAGCATGCAGGCGATGTAACCTTTCATATCAGCAGTGCCGCGCCCGTATAACTTGCCGTCACGTTCGGTGAGCGTGAACGGTGGCACGCTCCAGTTTTGTCCCTCCACCGGCACCACATCGCTGTGGCCGGAGAGCATCACGCCGCCATCGCCAGCGGGTCCAAGACGTGCATACAAATTGGCTTTACTGCGTTCCGCGTTGTGAATTATCTCACCGCTTACACCCAAATCATTCAGGTAACGCCAGACGAAATCGATCAATGCCAGGTTGGATTCACGGCTGGTGGTGTCAAACGCCACCAGCTTTTCAAGCAGTTGTCGGCTGGTAAACATGGAAACTCCTACTCGTCGCCCGGCACGCCATAACGGGGTGCCTGCGTTGGATCAATGGCGCGCGTCACGTAATCGTTCATTTGCGGTTGATAAGCCAGCCACAACTGGTCGAGTTCGCTAGTTGGATCGCCATCCGTCCAGTCAACACGCAGATCGACAATCGGCCACACCTGATCATCAACGATCGACAAGGCAGAAGAGTGCACCGGCCCCGCTTCCCCGCCCGCCTGCATGCCCGCTTGCAGCGCTGCCATTAAGCGCTCAGCTAAATGACCGGAATGCTGTTCGAAGGCGCTTACCATCGCCGGAATTACCTCAGGATTAGCCAGCAGATTGCCCGCCGCAACACAGTGATGACCGGTTTGCGCGTTATGAATGCCCAGCGTTTTGTCACCGCTAAAGCAGGCCGTTTGGCCATCGGCGGCTAACACCGTCACCTGGCGATAAGAGGAAGAGTCGTCGCTGGCGAGTCCGGCTTTGAGCGCGGCTTCTGCGCTGTCGCCTTGTTGCAGGCGATCAAGAATGCGCGGGCCTAGCGCGGGTAAGGTAATGTTCTGAGTTGATACTGCGCCCACTGCCGCGCGAAGCCATGGGCAACGTGCGCCTACCGCAATGCTGGATGAGCTAATGGCAATGCCGATTTGACCGGTTGCGTCGCAGCGTCCCACAATGGATAACGTCATCGTTTCGCGCCTCTTATTCCGCTTGCCAGTCGTCAGGAATAACCGCGATCACATCGATTTCCATCAACCATTGCGGTTGACCTAAACCGGAAATCACCAAACCGGTGGAGATCGGGAACACACCTTTCAGCCACTTGCCCACCACCTGATACACCGGCTCGCGATAGCGGGGATCAATGATGTAAGTGGTGGTTTTGACGATGTGCGATAAATCGCTGCCCGCTTCTTCCAGTAGCTGTTTAACGTTTTTCATCGCCTGTTCGGCTTGCGCGGCGGGATCGCCTAATCCTACCAGGTTGCCCGCAAAGTCGGTGCCAATTTGCCCACGGACATACACGGTATTGCCTGCGCGCACCGCCTGACAGAGATCGTTATCCAGTGCCTGATTGGGATAGGTTTCTTTGGTGTTGAATTTACGGATGCGAGTATGTGTGGTCATGCTGGCCTGCTCTGCGAAAAAAGGGTTTCGCAAGGTATACCCTCCTACGCCTGGCAGCGAAAACAGCATTAACCGAGGTGTTGCTTTGAAAAATCCGAAGGAGCTAACGGTGATGATTTTTAGCATTAAATTGTGAACATCATCACCTGCCGACTAACCGGCGTTTACCGGACGTGCGTTCTGAGGTATACCACCCTGCTTATTCCCCTAACTCTCAGATAAGGATATAAAAATGTTTGCAAAGCAGTATGAGGTGGATGAAAAGCATATCGATTTTCAGGGCGTGGTCGATGGCCTTTATTATCCGTTTTATATGGAGTGGACGCGCCACGCTTATATGCGTGAAGCTTTAGGTATCGATATTGAAGAAGAGTTTAAACAGGGCAAACTTTACATGGTGCTGGAGTATTCCCTGCGCTTTCGTAAGAGCCTGGTGAAAGGTGACAAGGTGGAAGTGACCTGCGTGCTGGCAAAGAATGAGAAGCGCAATCGCGTCAATTTTGTGCAACAGATTCTGGTGAATGGTGTGGTGTATGCCGATGCCACTTTTGTTGCCACCTGCCTGCAGAATGGACGCCCTTCCATGCCAGATGCGGTGTTGAACGCGTTAGCGGAAGCGTAATGCGGTTTTGGTCATGGTCGCCATGATGGCGGGCGTTTGACCAGGAGAATGATTAGCTCCCGCACCGGATGGCGGTGCGGGGGGGGGGGGGGGGAACCCGTTTCCCCCTCAGCCTGTTAATACAGAAATAAATTTCCACATAACATCAGTGGCTCAATGACTGGAATCAGAAACCCCAATTTTCATCACAGAGGGTGATGCGGTCCCGGCCCCACTGATTCACGCATAATTAATTCACCGGCAAAGGTTTTGTCATTGCGCATTTCGCCGCCATCCAGCATGGAAATCAGGCGTTCAATGGTTTCCTGAATCATCTCGGTTACCGGCATTTTCACGCTGGATAACGCCGGAATGGTAAACGGCGCTAGCGGGATGTCATCGAAACCGATCACTGCCACTTGTGCAGGCACCGCAATCTGCGCGGCCGCCAGCGCTTTGAGCGCGCCCACCGCCATATCATCGTTACTGGCCACCAGCGCCGTGAAATTTCTGCCCTGCTTCAGTAACTGTTGCACCGCTGTCATGCCGTTTTGCGCCTGCCATTTTCCTTCGACCACCAGCGCATCTTCAACGGCAATGCCATGTTTGGTCAGCGCCGCGTGGTAGCCCGCCAGACGTTCGCGGCCGGTCGGCGAATCCAGTGAACCGGTGATAAAGGCGATGTCGCGATGGCCCAGCGCAATCAGCTGCTCCACCGCTGCGCTGCTGCTGCGCTGTTGATCAGAGTAAATGCAGTAACTGTCGTGCTGACGCAGACGGCGGTTGATCACCAAAATCGGGTGTTTATGCTGCGCAATGATGCTGTCCATTTCATCGGTGGTGAGAAAACGCGGATAGATGATCACGCCATCGCAGCGCAAATCAAGCAGGAACTGAATGGCCGCACGCTCCTCTTCGGCGCTGTGTTTACCATCCACCAGCAACAACTGACGTCCCTGCTGTTCCATCAGGCGCGCAGAGTGCTGCATCAACTCGCTGAAGTAGCTGCCGGTGTAGAGGGTATTGGTGATCACTAGCCCAATGGTCTGGCTGGATTTGGTCGCCAGATTGCGCGCCAGCAAGTTAGGACGGAAATCAGTAGCGGCAATCGCCTGATACACCTTCTCGCGTTTTTCCTGGCTGACATAGCCGTTGCCAGACAGCACACGCGATACGGTCGCTTTGGATACGCCTGCTACTTTTGCCACCTCGATTATCGTCGCCATGTTTCACTCTTTTTCCATGCTCATTGCAGCAGTGTACCTAAGCCACGAAATAGGCGGCAATTTTTCTGCCATCACCGCATAGCCGTCCAGTTAGTCAAAGCGATCAACTTCACACTTTCAACTATCGAATTTTAAATTTCTTGCCTGGATTACATTGCATCTTCATGATTTTGTGAAACCGGTTTCTCATGATGAAAAATCACGCAGAAACTGTTGTACCCCTACCAAATAATCAGAGATTAAAAATCCATGGCTAAAAATTATGCGGATGTCTCGCGCGCCATCGTGGCTGCGCTCGGCGGCCTGAACAATATCGAAGCGGTGACGCACTGCATGACGCGCCTGCGTTTCGTGGTGAAAGACAGCGCCAGCATTGATAACGCCACACTGAAAGCCATTCCCGGCGTGATGGGCGTGGTGCACACCGACACGCAGTGTCAGGTGATCATTGGTAACAATGTGAACCTCGCTTATCAGGAAGTGTTGAAGCTCGGCACGCCGAACAGCGAAGGCGCCGCGCCAGTGAAACGCAAAATCACCCTACGCAGCATCGGTGCCGGTATTCTTGATGCGCTGGTGGGCACCATGTCACCGTTGATCCCGGCGATTATTGGTGGCTCGATGGTAAAGCTGTTGGCGATGGTACTGGAGATGAGCGGCGTGCTGGAGAAAGACTCTTCCACACTGATCATCCTCAACGTGATAGGTGACGGCGCGTTCTTCTTCCTGCCGATTATGGTGGCCGCCTCCGCCGCGCTGAAATTCAAAACCAACATGTCGCTGGCGATTGCCATCGCGGGTGTGCTGGTGCATCCCAACTTTGTCGATTTAATGGCGAAAGCCGCACAAGGCCAGGCGGTGGAATTTGCTTACATTCCGGTGACGGCGGTGAAGTACACCTACACGGTTATTCCGGCGTTAGTGATGACGTGGATTCTGTCGCATATCGAATACTGGGTTGATCGTATCACGCCTGCGGTTACCAAGAACTTCCTCAAGCCGATGCTGATTGTGCTGGTGGCCGCGCCGATTGCCATTGTGCTGATTGGACCGCTCGGCATCTGGATTGGTAGCGGCATTTCCGCGCTGGTCTACACCATTCACGGCTATCTTGGCTGGTTGTCGGTGGCGATTATGGGCGCGCTGTGGCCGCTGCTGGTGATGACCGGGATGCATCGCGTATTTACCCCCACCATCATTCAAACCATCGCCGAAACCGGCAAAGAAGGCATGGTGATGCCGTCGGAGATCGGGGCCAACCTGTCGCTGGGCGGTTCTTCGCTGGCGGTGGCATTCAAAACCAAGAACCCTGAACTGCGTCAAACTGCGTTTGCGGCGGCGGCATCGGCGATTGTCGCGGGCATTTCTGAACCGGCGCTGTATGGCGTGGCGGTCAGGTTGAAACGTCCGCTGATCGCTAGCCTGATCAGCGGCTTTATCTGCGGCGCAGTGGCCGGGATTGGTGGGCTTGCCAGCCATTCAATGGCCTCACCAGGCTTGTTCACCAGCGTACAGTTTTTCGATCCCACCAATCCGATGAGCATCGTGTGGGTCGCTGGCGTGATGGTGCTGTCGGTGGTGCTCTCCTTCATTCTGACGTTGATTCTCGGCTTTGAAGATATCCCGGTCACCGAGCCCGCACAGCCAAAGCCGGTAACGGATGATGCCAATCCCGCCAACGTTAATTTATCCAAGGTGTAAATGAGGTTTTTATGTCTGAAGTGACATTTCCAGAGGGATTTTTGTGGGGCGGCGCATTAGCCGCTAATCAGTCAGAGGGGAGCTATCTGGCGGGTGGTAAAGGTTTAACCACGGTGGATATGATCCCCCACGGTGCGCATCGCATGCCGGTAAAGTTGGGCCTGGAAAAGCGCTTCGAACTGCGCAGCGATGAGTATTACCCAAGCCATAACGCCATCGATTTTTACCGTCGCTATAAAGACGATATCGCGCTGATGGCAGAAATGGGTTTTACCGTGTTCCGTACCTCGATTGCCTGGAGCCGTATTTATCCGCAAGGCGATGAATTGACGCCTAACGCGGAAGGCATCGCGTTCTATCGCAGCCTGTTTGAAGAGTGCCAGAAATATGGCATCACGCCGCTGGTGACGCTGTGCCACTTCGATGTACCGATGCATTTGGTGACCGAATACGGTTCGTGGCGCAATCGCAAAATGATCGAATTTTTCAGCCGCTACGCGCGTACCTGCTTTGAAGAATTCAACGGTCTGGTGAAGTATTGGCTGACCTTTAACGAGATCAATATCCTGCTGCACAGCCCGTTTTCTGGCGCAGGTTTGGTGTTTGAACCGGGCGAAAACCCGGAGCAGGTGAAGTATCAGGCGGCGCATCACGAGCTGGTGGCAAGCGCGCTGGTGACTAAAATCGCCCATGAAATTAACCCGGAAAACCAGGTCGGCTGCATGCTGGCGGGTGGCAACTTCTATCCGTGGTCATGTAAGCCGGAGGATGTATGGGCCGCGCTGGAGAAGGATCGCGAAAACCTGTTCTTTATCGATGTGCAGGCGCGCGGCGCTTATCCTTCGTATGCCGCGCGGGTGTTCCGCGAAAAAGGCATAGAGATTGCGATGGAAGCGGAAGATGCCGCTACGCTGCGTCACACCGTTGATTTCGTCTCCTTCAGCTATTACGCCTCACGCTGCGCCTCGGCAGAGATGAACGAGCAAAACAGCAGCGCCGCCAACGTGGTGAAATCGCTGACCAATCCGCATGTCAAACGCAGCGATTGGGGCTGGGGCATCGATCCACTCGGTCTGCGTATCACCATGAACATGATGTATGACCGCTACCAGAAGCCGCTGTTTCTGGTGGAAAACGGACTCGGCGCGCACGATGAAATCAATGCCGACGGCGAGATTAACGACGATTACCGCATCAGCTATCTGAAGGAGCATATTCAGGCGATGGGCGAAGCGATTGCCGATGGTATCCCGCTGATCGGTTATACCACGTGGGGCTGCATCGATTTGGTGGCGGCCTCGACCGGCGAAATGAGTAAGCGCTACGGGTTTGTTTATGTCGATCGTGATGACAAAGGCAACGGCAGCCTGGAACGCATCCGCAAAAAATCATTCTGGTGGTACAAGCAAGTGATCGCCAGCAACGGGCGAAATCTGGAGGCGCTGTAAATAAGTGGTCGCCATGAATGGCGTAATGCCGATCAGTTAAGCGCCGTTTCAAATCACCGCACCTTCCGTAGCGGCGCGATTTATCGCGCAATGAATTGCGCCGCTACAATGTGTGATCTCGGTGATGAGGGTTTCATGTCTTAACTGACGAGCATTACTCCATGAATGGCGACCCTACTTAATGATTGGCCACGCTTGTTGCGGGAACAGATAGAGCCGAATACTGAACAGATGGAACAGCGGCGTCAGCACCCTTTCGTCGCGCTTCGCCAGTTGTTCCAGCTTCAGCAACAGTAAATCCAGCTCCTCCTGCAAATCCGCATGCGGTGGGGTTTGCAGTGACTTCAGGCGGCGTTTGAGAAACAGCGCCAGCTCATGAAACATCTGTCCACTATCCAGATGATATTGCTGCAGCAGCACTTTGTGGCGCGCGTAATAATCAAAGCTATTCACGCCCAGCCACACTTCCTTGAGCAACATGCCGGCTGAACGCATATCGGGATGCGGATCGAGCCGTAAGCGCGGCAACACCACATTCACTTTATCCAGCATCAGGCTGATAAAACGTTGCCGTCCCAGCAGTGACGAACCGTTTCGTTCGGTCTCTTTAATAAAGCGCAATAGCTCGCGCAGACCTTGTCGCACGGCGCGGCGCGCGGTCCATGATGGGCGTTTGTTACGCATGATGGCGGTGATGATTACCGCAAACATCACGCCCGCCATGGTGGCAATCGCGTTATTGATTAGCAGCACCAAATCGGGTTTTAAATGGTGGCCGAGGCCGATAAAGCCGGGGATCTGAATCGCTACGCTCAGGCCTATCATGTTGGTCGAGGGCCGCGCGATCATCAGCGCCAGAATCATCAGTCCGGGTGCAAGACAAATCATCAGCGCCTCAAACGAAGTGGCTTGCGGCAGCAGCAGCGCCACGTAAATTACGCTGATAATGATCGCCACGATTACGCCACGCACAAACAGCTTCATTGAAGTCAGCGGCGTATCCTGGCTGGCGAGCAATGAGCAGAGAATCGCCGCCATCACCGGTGCCGATGCGCCATCACGCCAGCCTGATCCCATCCACAGCAAGCAGGAACCGAAGGTGGCACAGAACGCGGTTAGCGCCGAAAGCCGAATTAACCCTTTATCGAAAAAGCGGTGCGTGCGTTTGCCGCGCGCCAGTGTGGTGTCGCCCGACAGGTCGCTTACCAATCCACCAACGCTTTGATAGGCCCCGGCAATACGGACAAAATCCGCCAGCCGTTCCATTAATCCGGTAAAAAGCAGCCAGTTTTCAGTAGGCAAGTCGCCGTTTTGCCAGGCGAGGTTAAGTTCAGCCTGACAAGCGCTTAACGTCTGCTGGATGCCGCCGGTTTCCCCTACCGCTTCACCATCATTGAGCCACTGTAGAAACAGCTGAAAGGTTTGCGCCACGTTTTCCGGAAAGGCGATCTGCAGTATCGAGAGCCGCTGCAGGCGCATCTCGATAGCCGTGAGAGTCGGGATCAAATAGGAGAGATGTTGATACTGCACGCTAACCAGGCGAATCAGTCTCCGCGCGGCGTCACCTTCATAAACGCAGTGGGTGATCAGCACTTCCACCTGCTGCGGATGCGTTGCCATGCGGATCAGAATATCGTCACGCTCAGGCGAACTATCGCTGGGAATGCCGGAAAGCAAATCGCTGCACAGTTTGCGCGCGTTAAGATACCAGTGGCTGACACTCTGCTCCAACAGACTGCGCATCGATACCGGAAACAACAGCGCATGCACAAGGCTGCTGCAGACGATGCCGAGCGTGATCTCTTCTATACGCGAAATCACCGTGCTGGTGATCGACAGCGGCGTGGTGACTTCCGGAAAACCCATGATCGCCGCGCTGTAACCGGCCAGCATAAACACGTAACTCTTCGGCGTGCGGTCGTGCAGTGACAGATAGAGGCAAACGCTGACCCATAACGAAATGCAGAAACAGAACAGCAGCGGATGCTGAACGGTCGGCGGAAAGATAAAGAAGACGAATACGCCGCCCAATAGTGTCCCCAGCAGACGGAACACCGATTTGGAAATGGTTGAGGCGGAATAGAGCTGTGATGCGAGCAATACCGTGGTCACCGCCCACGCCGGTTTATCCAGATTCAGTTCGAGTGCGAAATAGAGTGCCAGAAAGGCGGCCAAACAGGTTTTTACAGCAAAAAAAACGGCGTTTTTTGAAAACCACTGCATGACACGGTGACCAGGATGTACTGAATGTTGCGTATCCTGCCAGAATGTGAAAAAGCCTCACCTCGATAAATATGTCGAATTATTTCGTAATCGAAAACCATGTTCATCGCGCGGTTTGCATGTGGCGCAGATGCGTAAGCACGGCTAATGAAAATCCACGTTAAAGATGCGGTTTTGTCGCTAATTTATCCGGCATCAGCGATTTAAGCCGTTTTAACGCGTAGCAGTTATCAGGCCGATAAATGTGTGCTGGATCACACTTTGGTGAAGTGCGCCCTTTTTGGTCGTTTATCCATAAAATAATTTCGCGCAATGCCGTCTACAAATATCGCAGAAATTTGTGGAATGCTCGGGTGAGTATTTTGCGAGAAAATCGCCATGAATAGCGGCCCTACGAACTGTAGGTACATTTTTAACCGTAGCGGTGCTACTATTTGCGCGCTGAATAATGCGAAGAACTCTCGGGAACGCAGTATGTTACGTAAACATCAACTTCATCGGGAAGCCGACGTACTGCTTTCCCTGCTCCATATCTGCAAAATCGTCGTAACTGCCCTATTTCTGCTGCTGTTTATTTCTCGCTCAGCAATTGCTGAAATAAAAGACGATAAAGCCAATCGCATTGTCAGCGGTATTATTAGTTTTACCCATTGGCCGGGTTTAACCGGCGCGCCGCAACTCTGCGTATTTTCCTCCGCGCAACATCTCTCATTGCCACAAAATAGTGTGCCTTCAGCCGTTCCGTTTAGCGTGGTTTATCTCGCCAGTGAAAGTGAACTGGCAACGCAGCATTGCGATGCGGTCTATTTTGGCGATCAGACGCCGCAACAACAGGTTGAACTTTTTAATCACCTCAAAGGTAAGGCGGTATTAACCCTCGCTGAAAACAATGCGGAATGTACCATTGGCGCCGCCTTCTGCCTGATTTTTAAACCCGACCACACGCTGTTCTCAGTCAACCTTGATTCGCTTGCCAGGAGCGGCGTCAAGGTGAGTCCGGACGTACTGTTGCTGTCCCGCAATGGAAGCAAATAAGATGAAAATAGAAAATTCACTAAATGACAAATCATCGATTCGTAACAAGCTGCGCAAGATTAGCACCATCAACTCTGCGGTGATTTTATTGCTGTGCTGGCTGCTGCTCTCATCGACTTCCCTGCTGTTTATTAAAAGCTACGAGAAAAGAAATCTGGAATTAATTGCCGCCACGCTCAGCACCACGCTGACGGCCGCCACGGTATTTGAAGACAGCTACGACGCGCATAATAAAATCGCGCGCCTCGGCAATGAAGGCATGTTCGATTCCGCCAAACTGGTGACTGACGATCACACTGTTTTAGTTGACTGGCATGATCGACAAGAACAGACCGGCTGGTATCCGCGATTATTACGTGAGTGGATTTATCTTAAACCGCTCAGCGTTAATATTAACCACTCGGAAGCCAATGTCGGTACGCTGACGCTGGAAGGCACCGTTACCGGTGCGGCCGATTTCATCCGTTATTCGCTGATGATTCTGACCAGCGGCATGCTGTGCGTGTTAATCATCTCCTTCCTGCTGAGTGAATTTCTCCATCGCGGCATACTTGCCTCATTGCGTAATATCACCAGCTCGATCCACTACGTGATCCATTCTGGTGATTTTTCCTTACGTATCCCGGAAAGCCCGACGCGCGAATTTCAGCTGTTTTCCAATGACCTCAACTCGTTGCTGACAGAGATGCAGACGCTGCAGGCTTCTCTGATCCGCGATAATCGCACGCTGGCCGCCAAAGCGCTGGAAGACCCGCTGACCGGCCTCGCCAACCGCGCCGCCTTTGTGGCGCGTTTAACTCAACTGCTCGATCAGCAACTGGCGAAAGAGCGCTTTGTTTTACTGTTTCTCGATGGCGATCGCTTTAAAAGCATCAATGATAACTGGGGCCATGCCGCCGGTGATGAAGTACTGAAAGCGATTGGTTCGCGCCTTTCCGCATTGGCGTATAAACAGGATTTAGTCGCGCGTTTAGGCGGCGATGAGTTTGCCATGCTGGTGAGCAGCCGCGCCAGCGAGGCGCAATTGCAGTTGCTGATGCAGGATATTAATGAAGCCATCAGCCAGAAAATTGTTATTGCTGAAGGCACTCCGATTTCCACCTCGGTGACCATTGGCTACGCCTGGTCGCAGCACGGCGATACGGTTGAGTCGATTCTGGAACGCGCAGATATGAACATGTACAAAAATAAGGGAAAGAGTAAGGTGCGGAGATGAAGATGAAAATTTTCCTGATGGTGTGTGTGCTGGCGCTGGTCGGTTGCCAGGCAAAAGGACGTTTCAGTGATGAACAGATCGCGGCGATGCGTAATGCCGGTTTCAGCCAAAATAGCGAAGGCTGGGGATTAGGTTTATCGGACAAAATTCTGTTTGGCGTCAACGAATCGGAACTCACTCCCGCCAGTAAAAACACCATTCAGACAATGGCGAAAAATCTGGCGACGACCGGCATTAAGCATGTGCGTATTGATGGTCATACCGATAATTACGGCAAAGCGGATTACAACCAGCAGCTGTCGTTGAAAAGAGCCAACGCCGTTGCGACACAATGGGCGCAAGGCGCAGGCATTCCGCGCGAAAATATCGTTACGCGCGGCTTAGGAATGAGCGCGCCGATTGCCAGCAACAATAACCCGCAGGGCCGTGCGCAAAACCGCCGCGTGGCGATTGTGATTACGGCGCCGTGATGATCTGGCGCTCGACTGCATAATCGTACAAACGGTCGCGCGCTAAATTTTTCATTTTCACTTCGCACATAATATCGAAGGCATCAAACGACAGCGCCCAGTCATTTAAGCTTTGATTGAAGTAATAATCGGCATGGGCGCGAAGTTTGGTTTTCGACACCGCTAAATCCTGCTGATCCGGGAAACCGTGATCGGGAATCAAACCTTCCTGCGCAATCGAATAGTGCAAAACTGGCCGCACACCGCGCCACGACGCTTTTATCAGCGCGATGCGCGCATCATCAGCCTGAATATAGTGGTTCTCTTTCACCCAATGATGGTGAATATCCAGCACTACCGGACACAACTCACGCGCCTGCAACACATCGTCCAGCGAACAGGATATTTCATCATTCTCCACCGTCAGCATATTGCGCGCTTCAGGGGTGAGCCGCAGAAACGCGGCGCGGAATCCCTCAAAGCCTTTTTTGCCGTTCATATGGATGTTGATTTTGAAATCCTGAAACTGTCGGCCATAACCCATTAATACCGCACAGGTGGCGTGATACTCCACATCCTCAATCGCGCGATCGACCACGCCGTCATTATCGGAGGCCAGCACCGTATATTGGCCGGGGTGGAATGAAAGCCGAATATTATTAGCGCGCGCCAGCTCGCCGCAGCGGCGTAGTAACGGCGTAAGATCGGGCAATAATTCACCGTAGAGCTGAGTTGCTTGCGGCACCGTGTAAAGCGGCAATAGATCGCTGCCGATGCGCATCATGCGCAGCGCGTCGGGCTGCGTGGCCAGCTTTTCAAGCGTGAGAGTGAGATTTTGCAGATTGTTTTGCGCCAGTTGGTTTAGCAGCGTGATGCGTGATTCATCATCGAGACTAAGAAAGCGCGTGCGGGTGGTGCTTTTGAAGGGATACGGCTGTTTAGCCTGTTGATCCAGATACTTACAAGCAAAGCCTAATTTCATTTCATCCCCCGTTTAATCAGCGTGAAAGTGTAGCTGCGATCGGAGAAAGTGCCAGGTGCGCATCGCGGCGCACCTGGCTGAGATCACACGTCTGGGAAGGTCATATTGCTGCCCGGCGCTTCACGATGCAGATGGATAAAGTTCAGGTGACGTTCGTACTGATCGAGAATGTCGATGATCACCTGCTCTTTGTTGTAGTCCATCAAATCATTGCCCTGGCTGCCTTCCAGCAAGAAGGTTTCCAGGCGGTAATAGGTCGATTTACCGCTACGTGCGCGATAGGTAAAGCCCGGTACCGAATACTGCTGTGGCCAGATTTGATAAACGAAATCCTGCTCCTCGCCCAGCAACACGCGCAGATCAAGGTGGCCCAGCGGCTGCCCCTCTTCTGGCTCGGCACGCTCCAGCGATACACGTCCACCGCGCAGCTCCAGCTCTTTCGCCACATCCTGCATCGCCGGGAACAGCACCTCTTCCATCATCTTCTGCGTATAGCGCGTGCCCGGATAGTTCATCAGACGCGACAGGCGCTTCTTCCAGCTCAGGCGATCGTTACTGGCCGGAATGTACGGCGCAGTATCGCGGCTGGCGCTGGCGCGGCGGTGATCTTCCACCTTCAGCGATTTATACAGCCCGGCCATCACAAAGAAGATCACAAAGCTAAACGGTAAGCCCATGATCACCGTGGCGTTCTGCAAGGCAGAAATTCCGTTGGTCATCAGCATGCCCATCGTCAGCACACCAATCGCAATCGACCAGAAGATACGCAGCCAGTTCGGTGCATCGCTGTTGATGTCTTTCAGCTTCGAGGTGAAGTTACCCAGCACCAGCGAACCGGAATCCGCCGACGTCACGTAGAACAGCATGCCGGTGATGGTGGCCACCGAAGCACTGAATTTAAACGCCGGATACTGCGCCAGCAGGCTATAGAAGCCGCGTTCGGCATGCGCCATCACTTCCTGCGCAAAGCCGGCATCGCCGTGAATGATTTCATACAGCGCCGCGTTACCAAACACCGACAGCCACAGCAGCGTAAAGGTGAACGGGATAATCAGCGTACCCAACACGAACTCACGAATGGTACGACCGCGCGAGATACGTGCGAGGAACAGACCGACAAACGGCGACCAGGCAACCCACCACGCCCAGAAGAACAGCGTCCAGCTATTCATCCACTCGCGTGGCTGATCGAAGGCAAAGGTATTCAACGTCATGCCCATAAAGCGATTGACGTAATCACCAACGTTCAGCACCAGCGCGTTGAGCAGGAAATCGGTTTTGCCCATAAACAGCACGAACAGAATTAAGCCCAGCGCCAGCGCGACGTTCAGCTCAGAAAGAATACGGATGCCTTTATCCACGCCGGATGTTACTGAGATGGTGGCGATGATCACCGACAGCACAATCAGCGCGGCCTGCGCCGTGAAACCTTCCGGCACATCGAACAGCACGTTGAGGCCGTAGTTCAGCTGCACCACACCAATCCCCAACGTGGTGGCGATACCAAAGATGGTGCCGATCACCGCGGCAATATCCACCGTGTGACCAATCGGGCCATTAATGCGTTTGCCGAAAATCGGATAGAGCGCCGAACGGATGGTGAGCGGCAGGTTGTAGCGATAGCTGAAGTAGCCGAGCGCGATGCCCATTAATGCGTACATCGACCAGCCGGTGACGCCGTAGTGGAACAGCGTCCATACCATCGCCTGACGCGCGGCTTCCATGGTCTGCCCTGCACCTTCTGGCGGCTGCATGTATTGGGTTACCGGCTCGGCAACCGAGAAGAACATCAGGTCAATACCGATGCCGGCGGCAAACAGCATCGCCGACCAGCTCAGCAAGCTGAACTCGGGTTTGGATTGCTCCGGCCCCAGCTTGATGGCGCCGTAGCGCGAACACGCCATATAGATGACGAAAACGATGTACAGCGTGGCAGCGAGCATGTAGTACCAGCCAAACGTGGAGGTGACCCAGTTAACGGCGGTCAAAAGCCAGCTGGCAGCGAGTTCGCTGTAAAAAATCGTGACAAGTGAAAATGTCAGAATCAGTCCGGCGGAGGTGTAAAACACCACAGGATTGATTCTGTCTTTTTCACTGGCAGGTGGATTAATCATCGATTACCTCTGGTTAATTTCCTGTAGTACGTGCCAAAGAAGCTCGCGGAGATCGCCATTAACGGCATCCCGACGAGGCAAAATGCGGTTTTCGTGGGATGCGCGTGCATACGCATCCGCTGAGTCCCTTCGCTTCCCCGCTTCGTTTTTGTAACAATCCAAGCACAGCATCCTAACAAATTTCTTTTTTATATTGAACGTGCAATCAAAAAAAGTTTTAATAGTGTTCTAAGATTGAAGTGGAGCTGGAGTGTTATGCCAAAGGTGGGAATGCAGCCGATACGTCGTCGGCAACTGATTGATGCGACCCTGAGCACCATCAACGAAGTCGGGATCAACGATGCCACCATTGCGCAGATTGCGCGACGTGCTGGCGTATCGACAGGCATCATTAGCCACTACTTCAAAGACAAGAACGGTCTGCTGGAAGCCACGATGCGTGACGTAACACGTCAGCTACGTGATGCGGTAGCAGCAAGGTTAAAACCGCTGGCAGACGCCACAACGGAAGCGCGCCTGCTGGCGATTGTGGAAGGCAACTTTGATGATTCTCAGGTGCACAGCGCCGCAATGAAAGCCTGGCTGGATTTTTGGGCCAGCAGCATGCATCAGCCACAGTTGGGCCGCTTAGAACGCGTGAGCAGCCGGCGCCTGTTTTCCACATTGGCAGCCGAGTTTCGTCGCGTTATCCCGCGTGAAAAGGCGCGTCTGGCGGCACATGGCCTCGCTTCATTGATTGATGGCCTGTGGCTTCGCGCAGCACTCAGCGGCAAACCGTTCGATTTGGCTATCGCCAGACAGCTCACCACCCAATTCATTCGTCAGCAATTGGCTGACCAGAATCACTGAGGAAGGAGAAATCATGTCCCGATTCACCGAGCAACACCTTTATATTGATGGCGCGTTGGTTCCCGCTGCGGCAGGTAACACATTCCAGACCATCAACCCGGCGAACGGCGAAGTGCTGGCCGACGTGCATGAAGCGGAACGCGCAGACGTTGATCGCGCTGTTGCCGCCGCGAAAAAAGGCCAGAAAATCTGGGCGGCGATGACCGCGATGGAACGTTCACGCATTCTGCGTCGTGCGGTCGATATTCTGCGTGAGCGCAATGACGAACTGGCCGCGCTGGAAACCCTCGACACCGGCAAACCGCTGAGCGAAACCCAATACGTGGACATCGTCACCGGTGCCGACGTGCTCGAGTACTACGCGGGCTTGATTCCTTCTCTGGAAGGCCAGCAGATCCCGCTGCGCGATACCTCGTTCGTTTACACCCGCCGCGAACCGCTGGGCGTGGTAGCCGGGATCGGCGCGTGGAACTATCCGATTCAGATCGCGCTGTGGAAATCCGCGCCAGCATTGGCCGCCGGTAACGCGATGATCTTCAAACCCAGCGAAGTCACGCCGCTGACCGCGCTGAAACTGGCGGAAATCTATACTGAAGCGGGCGTGCCGAACGGCGTGTTCAACGTGTTGAACGGTCGCGGCGCGGTCACCGGCCAGCTGCTTACCGATCATCCGGGCATCGATAAAGTCTCCTTCACCGGCGGCGTTGCCAGCGGTAAGAAAGTGATGGCCAATGCGGCCGGTTCGACGCTGAAAGATGTCACCATGGAGCTGGGCGGCAAATCTCCGCTGATCATTTTCGATGACGCTGACCTCGATCTCGCCGCTGACATCGCGATGATGGCGAACTTCTACAGCTCGGGCCAGGTTTGCACCAACGGCACGCGCGTGTTTATCCCAGCTAATTTGCAAGCGGCGTTTGAAGCCAAAATCGCTGAGCGCGTGGCGCGTATTAAGGCCGGCGATCTCAACCATCCAGATACCAACTTCGGTCCGCTGGTGAGCTTCGCGCATCGCGACAACGTGATGCGCTTTATTGAATCCGGCATCAGCGAAGGTGCGCGCCTGCTGTGCGGCGGTAAACGTCTGAGCGGTGCGGCTTTCGATAACGGCGCATGGGTGGAACCGACCGTGTTCACCGACTGCCGCGATGAGATGACCATTGTGCGTGAAGAGATCTTCGGGCCAGTGATGTCGATTCTGACTTATGAAAGCGAAGAAGAAGTGGTTCGCCGCGCCAACGCCACCGAATTTGGCCTGGCGGCCGGTGTGGTAACCCAGGATCTTAACCGCGCGCACCGCGTAATTCACCAGATTGAAGCGGGCATTTGCTGGATCAATACCTGGGGCGAATCTGACGCCGCAATGCCGGTGGGCGGTTACAAACATTCGGGTGTGGGCCGTGAAAATGGCCTGATGACGCTGCAAAACTACACGCAGGTGAAATCTGTGCAGCTCGAAATGACCCGTTTTCAGTCCGTATTTTAATTTTGGCTTTTAACCTGAGGAACGACTAATGGAATTTGATTACATCATTATCGGAGCCGGATCCGCAGGGAACGTTTTGGCAACAAGACTGACCGAAGATAGCAGCGTCAATGTGCTGCTTTTAGAAGCCGGCGGCCCAGATTACCGCTTCGACTTCCGCACGCAGATGCCTGCGGCGCTGGCGTTCCCGCTGCAGGGAAAACGCTACAACTGGGCGTATGAAACTGAACCTGAGCCGTACATGAACAACCGCCGAATGGAGTGCGGCCGCGGTAAAGGTTTGGGCGGTTCGTCGCTGATCAACGGCATGTGCTACATCCGTGGTAACGCGATGGACCTCGATAACTGGGCCAGGGAGCCTGGTCTGGAAAACTGGAGCTACCTGAACTGCCTGCCCTACTATCGCAAATCAGAAACGCGCGATATCGGTGCCAATGATTATCACGGCGGCGAAGGTCCGGTGAGCATTACCACCTGTAAACCTGATAACAATCCGCTGTTTGCGGCGATGATTGAAGCCGGCGTGCAGGCAGGTTATCCGCGCACTGATGACCTGAATGGCTATCAGCAGGAAGGTTTCGGGCCAATGGATCGCTTTGTGACGCCGAAAGGTCGCCGCTCCAGCACCGCGCGCGGTTATCTCGATACCGCGAAAACCCGTCCGAACCTGAAAATCGTCACCCATGCGACCACCGACCGCATTCTGTTTGAAGGTAAACGCGCAGTTGGCGTGCAGTATCTGCTGGGTTCCAGCAATACCTCGCACCAGGCGCATGCACGTCGTGAAGTGCTGCTGTGCGCCGGAGCCATCGCCTCGCCGCAGATTCTGCAGCGTTCCGGAGTCGGATCCGCTGAATTGCTGAAACAGTTCGATATCCCGCTGGTGCATGATTTGCCGGGCGTGGGTGAGAACTTGCAGGATCACCTCGAAATGTACCTGCAATATGAGTGCAAAGAGCCAGTTTCGCTCTACCCGGCCTTGAAGTGGTGGAACCAGCCGAAAATCGGTGCGGAGTGGCTGTTTAATGGCACCGGCGTCGGTGCCAGCAACCACTTTGAAGGCGGCGGCTTTATCCGCAGCCGTGAAGAGTTCAGCTGGCCGAATATTCAGTATCACTTCCTGCCGGTGGCGATTAACTACAACGGCTCGAACGCGGTGGAAGCGCACGGCTTCCAGTGCCACGTTGGTTCGATGCGCTCACCGAGCCGCGGTCATGTACGCCTGAAATCACGCGATCCGCGTCGCCATCCAGCGATTCTGTTCAACTACATGTCACATGAGCAGGATTGGCAGGAGTTCCGCGATGCGATTCGTATCACGCGCCAGATCATCAACCAGCCGGCGCTGGATAAATATCGCGGTAAAGAGATCAGCCCAGGCCTGGATTGCCAGACCGATGAACAGCTGGATGAGTTTGTGCGAAATCACGGCGAAACGGCTTATCACCCGTGTGGCACCTGTAAAATGGGTAACGACGAGATGTCTGTCGTCGATGGTGAAGGCCGCGTTCACGGCGTTGAAGCCCTGCGCGTGGTAGATGCTTCAATCATGCCGCTGATCATCACCGGTAACCTGAACGCGACGACCATCATGATCGGCGAGAAAATCGCAGATAACATTCGTGGTCAACAGCCGCTGCCGCGCAGCGAAGCGGATTACTTTGTTGCCGGTGATAAACCGGTCCGCACTGAACCGATGCGTGGTTGAGGTTGATTTAGGGGCGACGTTGGTCGCCCTTTTCTTTGGTGGCTAACTAGCCCAATCCTGAAGATCCAAATCCACTACCCGAGCGAATACCCGCGTATTGTTAGTGACTAAAATTGTGCCTGCCGCAATGGCATGGCCGCCGATCGCCGCATCATTAGCACCAATAGGAGTACCAGACGCAGCCAAGGCCATTGTCACTTTCGTCGTAGCATCTATAGCCGCCCTTCACTGTCAAAACGACAACCGCACTGCTGCCAGGCTCACGATTAAGAAAACAATTAAAAGTATGTTGTAACTACAAACCTTAATGCTTGTCCCGTCGCATTTGTTCATACATAGCAACGCCCTCTTCATCTTTTCTGCTGATTTATCTGCTTCAATAAGTCTCCGATTTCGTGAGGATCTGCCATGAAGCGCCGCCATTTTTTGTCGTATCTCACTCTTTCGGCGCTGACAGTGCGCAGCGGGCTAATCTGGGCTGCTTCGAAACGCGTAACAACCCAAATCTTGCCGCTATGGCCAGATTTACCGCCGGGCGGTGGCGGTCCTGCTGGCGATCTGGTGATTTCAACCAAAGGCGCGCAGCGTAATATCGTACAGCCCACACTCACCGTATTAACGCCGCCCTCGCCTAATGGTCGCGCGGTATTGATTGCCGCAGGTGGCGGCTATTCGCGCATTGAAATGGGTAAAGAAGCCTGGCCTGCCGCAGCCTGGCTGACGGCGCGCGAATATACCGTTTATGTGCTGAGTTATCGTTTACCGCATGAAGGCTGGAAAGATGGTGCGATGGTTTCACTGCAGGATGCACAGCGCGCGCTGCGCCTGGTGCGGCAACGGGAAAAATATCTCAGCGTGTTAGGCTTTTCCGCTGGCGGTCATCTGCTCGGTATGGCGGTCACGCGAGCAGATTTTCGATCTTATTGGGCAACCGATGCCCTGGATAACCTGCCCGCCACGGCCGATCGCGCGGCGCTGATCTATTCCATCATCACGCTGGAAGCGCCTTACACCCACACTTCAACCCACAAAATGCTGGTTGGTAACCACGCGCCCGCCAGTGAAAACGCCGCATGGTCAGTGCAGGAGTTTGTCAATCCGCAATCACCGCCCTTCTTTCTGGTGCAGGCAGAGGACGATCCGATCTCCGATCCGCATAACACGCTGATTATGTCTGACGCCTGTAAGCGTGAGCATGTGCCGGTTGAGATGCATCGCTACAGCAGCGGCGGACATGGATTTGGTATGGGCAGGCCCGGCACGCCGACCATGGCGTGGCCAGAGCACTATGAAAAGTGGTTAAAGAGCTAATCCACCTCAACCGTTTGCTTGCTAATTAATCCCGCCAGCAGGGTCTGCGAACTGGCTACGGCACCAAAAATCCCGCCCTGCATATGGATCATGCTGAGCGCCGCTTCGTGGTGTTTCAGCTCCGTCGCCGCGCAGCAATCTGACAACACCAAACACTCAAAGCCGCGATCGTTAGCCTCGCGCAGTGTGGTGTGGACGCAGACATCAGTGGTGATGCCGCTGATGATCAGATTGCGAATGCCGCGGCTACGCAGAATCAGTTCGAGATCGGTAGCGTAAAACGAGCCTTTGCCCGGTTTATCGATGATGACTTCTCCCGGCAATGGCGCCAGTTCCGGGATAATTTCCCAGCCCGGTTCACCGCGCACCAGAATGCGCCCGCACGGACCGGGCGCGCCGATTTCCGCCTGCATGCGCCTGGATCGCCAACGCTTATTTGCGGGCAGATCACTTAAATCCGGCCGATGCCCTTCGCGCGTATGGATGATCGGGAAGCCCAACTCGCGCATCGTTGCCAGCACCTGCTGCAGCGGTTTGATAGGCGCGCGCGTTAAGGCAATATCGTAGCCCATGCTATCGACGTAACCGCCTTTACCGCAGAAATCGGTTTGCATATCGATAACGATCAGTGCGGTATCCTGCGGGCTGCAGCGACCGTCATACGGCCACGAGTAAGGGGTTGAATCAATGGCGTAATCAGGCATTTTTTTCCTCCATCACCGTTACTGTGCTTTCACCTTTTAGTTTCACAATCAGCGTATAGCTGGCGGCAGCAGTCACCAGGCCAATCACCGCTTCACCGAACTGTGGGAAGGCGATGTGCGCAATCACCGCACACAAGCTACCAATCGCCCAGGCGGCAAAGGCGCTACCGCGCATGCGGCGCAATTGGCGCTGTTCGCTGATTTTGGCCATGAAGATCAAATCGACAATCATCACCGCGCCAAACGGCGGCACCACGATGCCGAGCAAGCTCAGCCATTCAAGGAAATAGGACCACACGCCAGCCAGCGCCAGCGCCCCGCCAATCACGCCAAGGATCACCGTCCACAAACGCATTTTGCTGCTGAACAGATGACTAAAGCCGACTGCGCCGTTATACAGGCAGTGCGTACACACCGAACCGAGATTGATAAACACAAACAGGAAAGCAATCACAGACAGCAGCATGCCGTGCCCCATTAGCATTGGCAGGAAGTTGCCGCCGTTACTCGCCGGATCAACCGCCGCGCCCACCGCCACAATCACCACGCCAAACAGATAAGAGATAACGTTCGCCACCGGGAACGCTGAGAACGCGGCAATCACCGCCGATTTACCGTCTTTTGACCAGCGGGTGAAATCTGCCGTCATGGTGCCTGAATCGGCGAAACCGGCCACCACCATGGTGACGGCGGTGCCCATGCTCATCGCGCCCACTGCGCTGCTGCTGCCGGTAAACTGCGTGATGGTGCTGAAATCGTGATCCTTTCTGATCAGCCACAGCGCCACCAATCCCAACACCACGAACAGCGGCGCAGCGATCATGCCGAGCACGGACAATGCGCGCACGCCGAGGAAGGTGATGGCGGTATACAGCACCATGGCAAACGCCGTCACCGCCAGCGCATTCCAGCCAAAGGTTTGGTTGATCACCGTGCCGGTTAACCCGGTCTGGAAGGCGTACCAGCCGATCACTACAGTAGAAAGGAAGCCCGAAACCAAAATGTAGCCTTTGGTGCCAAAAGTCCGTTTCGCCTGCAGCGCGAAGTTCATGCCGGTATTACCGGCGAACCAGCTCAGCGCACCCACATAGGCAAATAGCACCAGATTTCCCAGCAGAATGGCAATCAGCGCCGGCCAGAAGCCGAGATGCCAGGTAATGATGCCGCCAAATAGCGCATTGGTGAGGATCATCGGGAAACCAAACCACACCGCCGACACCGAACCCGTCGAGTGGCGATGGCTGAGCGGAACCGGTTCATGCTCGAACTCCTGCTCTAAAGCCGGTGAATTTTTGTTAGTCATGGGCAACTCCGATTGAAACAGGTGTGATGTGATTCCAGGGTTGTATGCGCTCGAACGCGGCACTCGCCGCCAGCACCAGGCCATCGTCCAGATGACGACCCACGATTTGCATGCCAATCGGCAATCCACTCGCGGTAAAGCCCGCAGGAACAGACGCCGCCGGTTGGCCGGTGAAATTGAACGGGAAGCAGAATGAGAGCCAGTGATCGCTGCGCACCATGCGGCCATCGATGATCTCGGGTCCCTGCATATTGAGCGGGAAAGGCGGTACCGCCAGCGTCGGCGACAGCAGCAGATCGTAATGCTGCATGAAGCGCCACATCTGGTTACACAGCTTTTTGCGTGCGGTATTGGCGTCGGTAAAAGTTTCAGCGCGCCAGTCATGTTGCAGCATGGCGCTGAGATGCGGTGACATGCGTGCCCCCAACTCGGCGTGCACGTGACGCATGCCGGTGAGATCGCTCTCAAAAGCCACCAGCGCGGCAAAGGTGGCACCTTCATCGGCGATACCGGGATCGACTTCATCCAGTTCAGCGCCGAGCTCACGGGCAAAACGACGCGCGGCGTGCGTGACAATGTCACGCACTTCGGGATCAACGGCAATGTAGCCGAAATCCGCGCTGAAAGCGATGCGCAGACCGGTCAGCGGTTTTTCCAGCGAGGCCAGCCAATCCACGTCGTTGCAGGGAATCGAGTGGCGATCGCGCATATCTGGCCCCGCCATCACCGACATTATCAGCGCGCTGTCGCGCACCGAACGCGTCATCGGGCCGATATGCTCCAGCGACTCCCAGCTGGAAACGCCGGGATAACGCTCGTCGCGACAGCCCGGCCATAAGGGTACGCGCCCCATCGACGCTTTCAGGCCAAACACGCCGCAGTGCGCGGCGGGAATTCTTACCGAACCGCCGCCGTCGCTGCCTAGCGCAATCGGACACAGGCGCGCCGCCAATGCCGCTCCGGAACCGGCGCTCGATCCGCCCGGCGTTTTAGAGAGATCCCACGGATTACGCGGTGATGGAAACAGTGGATTGTGCCCAACGCCGCTATAGCCAAACTCCGGTGCGGTGGTTTTCCCCAGCAGCACCGCATCGGCCGCCAGCAGGCGTTCAACGGTGATGTCATCTTCTTCCGGGACAAAATCAGCGTAGGCATGCGATCCAGAAGTGGTTTTCACGCCTGCGGTACAAATCAAGTCTTTCACCGCCAGTGGAACGCCCGCCAGCGCCCCCAGCGCTTCGCCGCGCGCGCGTTTTGCATCAACAGCGGCCGCCTGTTGCAGCGCCAGCTGTGGCGTAGCGGTACAAAACGCCTGAATCTGCGGCTCGCGCTGCTCCATGCGATTGATGGCGGCTTGCGTCACTTCCTGCGCCGAAACGTCTCCGCCGCGAATTAACGCCGCCAGCGTAGTGGCATCTTCATCCAACAGTGCATCAAACATGCGAATACTCCCGATTTATCACTTATCGGAAACGTTGCAGTTTGCGTGCCAGAAAATTCCATAAACGAGGGCGCTAGCGGCCAGGCCAGATGGGATACGCTCTTGGATACAAGATCGAATACTTATGTTTCTTTACAATGCAGCGGTTGCGATAGGAAGCACGAAAATGGCGCAGTCTTGCGCCACGATGGAGAGCGGCTTAATCGGCTGCAGGAATTAACGCATCCACAACCTGTTCGATCACTTCCACCACACGTTTGACGCGCAGAGGTATAAAGCGCGCATCCGGGAATACCGCGTAGAGAAAACGGTCTGGCAGACGATATTGCGGCAAGATGCGCACCAGCGAAGCTGATTTTAATGACTCCTGCACCAGCGGTAACTGCATGCCGCCGACGCCGATGTCCGCCTGCAGCGCCTGCAACAACCCTTCGCTGCTGTTGGCGCGAAACACGGTATTCACGGTTAGCGCTACAGTTTCCTGGTTGGATATCAGGCGCAGCGGTGCCTGTTTGTCGATACCGCTAAAGCGAACATGCGGATGCGCGGCTAGCTCTGCCAGCGAGGTAATCGGTGTTGCGCGTACCCGCTCAGGCGCAGCAAACAGCGGCGTTTCAATACGCGCCAGTAAGCGCGCCGGAAACATCTCAGGCGGCATTTCACTCAGGCGCAACGCGATATCCACGCCTTCGCTCACCAGTTCAGCCACACGATCGTCGAGCGCGATGGTCAGATGCAGTTCTGGGTTCGCGCGTTGCAGCGCCAGCAATGGCGGCAGCAAGCGCTGACCTAATCCGCTGGGTAATTGGATATGCACGCTGCCTTGCAGCGCTTGCTGCGCCGGGCGCAACTGGCTTTCAACGTCCTGCATCGCGGCCAGCAGCGGCTGCATCTGCTGTAAGTATCGCTTGCCCTGCTCGGTCAATTTCATCGCGCGTGTGGTGCGGTGCAACAACACGATGCCGAGTTCCTCCTCCAGCGCCGCGATTTGCTGGCTCACGGCGGATTGCTTCATCCCGCTCAGGCGCGCTGCTGCCGAAAACGATCCGGCTTCCGCCACGCGAAGGAAGGTATTGATGGCGTTGAGTTTATTATTCATTTAATGATTTTTCTGATAAGTGGCATCTGGATAGTGGGATATCAGCAATAAAAATAATAGATAACACTGTGCCTGTCTTGTTCACAGGAGAATCATCATGTCGAAAACACATCACGTCGCGCTGGTCGCGGGCGCAACCGGCATTGTCGGTAGTGAGTTGGTAAAAACACTGCGTCAGCAGGATTGGCAGGTGATCGGCCTGACGCGCCAGCCTGCAATCTCAACGCAGAATATCCCTTTCATCCATGTCGATCTGCTGGATGCGCAGCACAGTGCACAGGCGCTGGCCCCGCTCAATCAGGTCACGCATATTTTCTACAGCGCCTGGCTGAATGCAGCCAACTGGCGTGAAATGGTCGAACCCAACGTGACCATGCTGCGCAATCTGGTGGTTAACATCGATAAAAGCGCGCCGTTGCGCAGCGTTAGTTTGATGCAGGGATACAAAGTGTATGGCGCGCATCTGGGAGCGTTCAAAACGCCCGCGCGTGAAAGCGATCCCGGCGTCGCGGGAGCCGAATTCAATGCGCAACAGCTGCGTTGGCTAAGTGACTTTCAGCGCGGTAAAAGCTGGCACTGGCACGCCTTGCGACCCGGTGTGGTCGGCAGCGCGGTACCCGGTAATGCCATGAACCTGGCGCTGAGCATCGCGCTCTACGCATCTCTGTGTAAATCTCAGGGCTTACCGCTACGTTTTCCCGGTTCATCGCACGCCTGGCACAGCATGGTCGATCATACCGATGCGGGATTACTCGCGCAGGCCACGCTGTGGGCGGCCAATGCGCCCGGCGCGCGCAATCAGGCTTTCAACGTTAACAACGGCGATTTATGGCGCTGGAGTGAGCTGTGGCCTGCGATTGCCCGCTGGTTTGAACTGGAAAGCGCGCCGGCGGTGAATCTGTCGTTTTCTCAGCTGTTTCAGGATTACCGCGCGCTATGGCAAACCATCGCTATAGAACATCAACTGATAGAGCCAGATATCTTGCAGCTGAATGATGGGCAGTTTGCCGATTTTGTTTTTGGCTGGGATTACGACATGTTTGGTGATGGCAGCAAATTACGGCGCGCAGGTTTTAACGGCTATCAGGCGACGGATGAGATGTTCTTTGCTCTGTTTGCGCAATTACGCGCAGCACGCATTATCCCTTAACGCTAACAGGGAAGCCTGTGCTTCCCTGTTATTACTTCATTAATGCAGAATGGTTTTGGAGAAAACCTGAATCACCACAATGCCTAACCCGATTAACATCAGGCCCGCCATTGCAGCGAAATCCAGTTTCTGGTTGTAGAAAAAATAAGACATGACCGACACCAAAAATATACCCATTCCGGCCCAGATAGAATAAGCAATGCCGACATTCATCTGTTTAACCACTTGAGATAATCCATAAAATGAAATGGCATAACCTATTACCACAACCACGCTGGGAATAAGGCGTGAGAATCCTTGCGAGGCCTTCATCATGGTTGTGGCAATCGTCTCAGCGACGATGGATATCGCCAGTATCACGTAAACATTATTCATAAAGCCCTCTTAAATGCCCGAGAGTAAACACGCGTTATAGAGTAGCTGTTAGAGGTTGTTTTTCCAACGGATTAAATCGCGCTTCAGTAACGTCAGACCAATCGCCACCACCATAATATCTTTAAAAATAAACGAATCGAGTCCGCCTAACTGCGGTAACAGACTTAAGGTAACTAACCCGGTAAGTATCAACAATCCAGCGCCGATCATACCTAACAGTGGACGTTTAAAGCCTGCGATGAGCAGAATAACCGTCGTCATCTCTACTACGCCCAGGAAATAGCTGCTGCCATGGAGACCGAGGAAGTAGGGAAATATACTCAGCCATGTTTTTATAAATATGGGTTCCAGCGCCTGAACTTCAAATTCAAACCACTTTGCCATACCAAAAACCAGGAAAATAATAATTATTGATAATCTTAATACCAGCGGCTCTTTGCTGGTGAGAAAATGAATCGCACGTGAAGCATAGACTTGTTTGGCTGTTGTCATGGTAAATCTCCCGCTATTTATGTGGCCGGTTCGTTAAGAGTTGAGCTGGCTAAAAGTCATGGTTCATGGTGGCAATTACATCTAGTCGCGAGCATATAAGTTGCGGTGGCCTCACCTTGAGGGCGCTTTTCATGATAACTTCCTTTTGTTAGTGTTCACTAAAATATATAACGCAGCCAAACACAAAACGCACCACATTTATTAGTGAAAACTAAAATACATGACGAATTTATCAGAAAATTCAGATCTCATGGGAGTTATGTCAATGAATGTCAACAAAAAATCAGGCAGACCACGTCTTCTCCCAAAAGAAGAGCTCGCAGCCATCATGTTCTCGATCTTTGCCAACAAAGGTTATGAAGCCACCTCACTTAACGATCTTACCCAGGCAACCGGTACCAAGCCCGCCACCTTGTACCAGGCTTTTGGTAATAAAGAAGGGATGTTTATCGCTGCGCTTGAACATTACAAAGCGACGTGGCTGCCAGATTTAGAGGGAATTCTTTCCTCTGAAGAATTGAGTTTTAGCAACAAGATTAAGCAGTTCCTGTTTTCGGCATTTAACCTTTTTTCCTGCGAAGGCAAACCGCCAGGCTGCTTGTTGGTGTTTTCCGCGCTCACATTTCGCCCTGAAGCCTCATCGTTAGGCGCGGAGTTATTCAACGAACGTCATGCATTTAAAGCGTGGATAATCGAGGAAGCGCAGCTTGCACAGCAGAACAACACCCTTTCAGGCAAATTATCTCCTGACGAAGCCGCTGAATTTATTCTGACTTTTGAAAGTGGTTTAGCCCTGATGGCGCTGGATAATCCCGACCAGGAAGTGATTAACAGTATGATCGATAAGGTGATCGATGCAGTAATGTGCGAGTGATACTGAGCATTGTGATGTTAAAAACAGCCATATCTCCGCTCACTTAATCGCTATATACTCCGGTGCATATCGAATTCAGGAGCTTTTATGCATACCTCTCTTAAGCGGATTATTCTGGCGGAATTACTCACTCTCACCTCGTTTCATAGCTATGCCAGCCGCATCGTCACCGATCAAATTGGTCGTCAGGTGGAGATTCCGGACAGGATTGATCGCGTGGTGGTGCTGCAGCACCAAACTCTGAACCTGCTGGTGCAGCTCAACGCCACCGATAAAATCGTCGGGATTTTGGCGAACTGGAAACAGCAGTTAGGTGAGGGTTATGCGCAATTAGTGCCGGAACTGACGCACAAAGCAATGCTCGGTGATTTGACGCATGTCGATCTCGAAAAGCTGGTGGCACTGCATCCGCAGGTAGTGTTTGTCACCAACTATGCGCCGGAAGAGATGATCGACCAGATTTCTGCCCTGGGCATTCCGGTGCTGGCGATCTCACTGCGTCACGATGACGCCGGTCAGCAAGGCAAAATCAATCCCAGTATGCAGAATGAAGATCAGGCTTACGATCTCGGCATTAAGGAAGGCATCACGCTAATTGGCAATGTGGTTAACAAGCCAAAACAGGCGCAGGAACTGATTGATGCCGCCTTTGCCGGACGCAAAATCATCAGCGATCGTTTAAAAAATATGTCTGAACAGCAGCGCGTGCGTGCCTATATGGCGAATCCCGACCTCACCACTTACGGCTCGGGCAAATACACTGGCTTGATGATGGCGCATGCGGGCGCATTCAATGTCGCGGCCGCGACCGTGCAGGGTTTCAAGCAGGTGAGCATGGAACAAGTAGTGGCGTGGAACCCACAGGTAATCTTCGTGCAGGATCGCTATCCCAACGTGGTGCAGGAGATCCAGCAGGATGCGCGCTGGCAAACCATTGACGCGGTGAAAAATCATCGGGTGTGGCTGATGCCGGAATACGCCAAAGCGTGGGGCTATCCGATGCCAGAAGCGATTGGCCTCGGAGAGCTGTGGATGGCGAAAAAGCTCTACCCGGAAAAATTCCGCGACATCAATATGCAACAACAAGCCGATCGCTGGTATCAGCGCTTCTACCGGACGCACTATCATGACCACGCTGAAGATTCTGGCGGCCGGTAGTTTGCGCGGCGTATGGCCGGATTTAGTGGTGGCATTTAGCGCGCTTTCCGGCCTCAAAGTCACCACCGATTTCGGACCGGCGGGCCTGCTGCGCCAGCGCATCGAAGCAGGTGAACCCTGCGACTTTTTTGCTTCCGCCAATCGACGGCATCCTAAAGCGCTGTTGCTGTCGGGACGCGCAGCAGAAGTAGGATTGTTTGCCGCTAATATGCTGTGCCTGACAGTGAAGCGTGACAATGTCACGCAAGCGGATGATTGGTTATCGTTGCTATGCCGGGATGATTTGCGCTTAGCGACCTCAACGCCGCTCTGCGATCCTTCGGGCGATTACACCTGGCAACTGTTTGATAACATTGAGCAACGCCATCCCGGATTAGGGATGATGCTGAAAGCCAAAGCGCGTACTTTGGTCGGCGGTATAGATAGTTTGGTGATGCCTACTGGTAAGCTGGCGGCACAATGGTTAATTGAGCAGCAACATGCTGACATGTTTATTGGTTACGCCAGCTATGCGCCGCGTTTGCGGCGCTGCCCGCAGCTACAGGTGATAAACATCCCCGTGCCCTTCAACATTCATGCCGAATACGGCTGGGCGTGCTGCTCAGCTGCCGCGCAGCCTTTTGCAACTTTTCTCTCATCCGCAGCAGCGCAAACGATTCTGCAGCAGCACGGTTTTATGCCGTTTACGGATCGGTAGCCGAACGCTTATTACCAGGTTGCTGCTGCAGCCAACTCGCCGCCCTTTTATAGCGACTCAAGCGCTCTGCCGGTGCCAAAACCTGGCGCAGCAGCAGGCAATAATCCATCACCAATCCCGGCGTCCAGGTCATGCCTTCCGCGCGACTGCGCACCAGGCTCAACAGCCAGAAGTCAGGATTGAACAGCACCCATAAACCCTGCAAACCGCGCTCGCCCAATAGACCTTCGGTGGCGACATCCAGCGCCTGAATCACGCTGGTGGAACAGTTACGTGAAACGCGGCGAGATACGGCCAGCCGGATCTCAGTGCCGGCCCACCCATCAGCAGAAACAGTAATCGCAACAAATGAACACTCCAGCGCTTAACTCAAAGCTCAGTAAGCTCTGTAGACGCGGGCAATCTGCAGGAGTTCGGCGATCGCCCTCTCATTCTGACTTCGTTTACTGATGGTTGTAACAATGAGGGCACTGTACGTGGCGAAGCTTAGAATTGGCTTAACGATTAACCGGTTTACACAGCGATAGCCAACAATACCATGCACAACAGCAGCACATAGATACGCGCATGCCAGACATCGGGCACCGCCGGAATACAGCGCCGGGCAAACAGAATTCCTAAAAATCCGGCGACCACCAGCAGCAACAATATCTTCAGGCTGATAAAGCCGAGATAACCGCTGAGGGGAATCTGCTGCCAGCCGCTGATGGCGTAAGTTATCGCGCCAAAAACGGCGACCGGCAGCGACAGCGGATTGGCCGCGCTGACACAGTCGCGCATGGCATAACCATGACGCCGCAGCAGCGGCACGGTCATTACGCTGCCGCCAACGCCGAGCATGGCGGCGATCACACCAATCATTGTGCCGCCCGCGCTGACGGTCAACCGTGACAACCTTCGCGGTGCAGTGCGGCTAAAGAAGCCTTTCCGCAGCAGGCAATCAGCGATAGTCACCATCATGTAAAGCATAAACAGCCTGCGCACCCAAATGTCGCTCATCACGCCCGCCAGCCACGATCCCATCACCGCTCCGAGCGCGATAAACCAAATTAGCGGCAACAAAGGAACATCATGCAATTTGCCAGCCCGCCAGTTTTGATAACTGGCCCAGCCGGCGTTGAAAATCATCACGGCGGTCGAGGTCGCCACCGCGATATGCATCGCCTGAGCCGCCAGTAACGGCTGCTGCAACAACAATTGATAGACAAACGGCACCACGACAAAACCGCCGCCAAAACCAAACAGCACCGTGGTGATGCCGGTAGCAAAACCCGCCAGCCCAATGATTAACAGCTCGTTCATCGTCTTTCTCTGCGTCATGAAAAGAGTGATGTAGCTTACGCAGCAACCTGCCAGCTTCCCATTTGTGCAGCGCTCAATTACCCTTGCAAATCAGTCAATTTGCGGTGGATGTCGGGGATGCGAAATAGCCACATTGATGAATACGACCATATTGATCGTGACGTGGTGGCGCTGGGCAATGACTACGCGCAGAGATTTGTGCTGCCAGCGCATCGCCATCGTCGCGCGCAACTGCTGTATGGCGCAACGGGTTTGATGCACGTCGCAACGCAGGCGGGCGAATGGGTGGTACCGCCGCAGCATGCGGTGTGGATTCCGCCTGACACCGCGCACAGCGTTAAGTTTGTGGGTGTTTCTACGCGCAGTCTGTATATCGAGCCGGTTTGTGCGGCAGCTCTGCGTGAAAGCGATCGCTGTCGCGTCATCAGCGTCTCGCCGCTGCTGCGACAGCTATTGATTGAAGCCGTTGAATTACCGCTGTTATACGCATCCGATCGCGATAGAGCGCTGGTGCAGTTGCTGCTGCTTGAGTTAGCGGCGATGCCTGTAAGGGAATTTGATATTCCGCTGCCGCAACATCCGGCGCTGTTGGCGCAATGCCAGAACTTCTTACAAGCACCAACCATTCACGACCCGGCCGAACGTTGGGCCAGCACACTGTTTATGAGTCCCAGCACCTTCCGCCGCCATTTCCTGCAGCAGACCGGTTTGTCTTTTTCCGCCTGGCGACAGCGCGCCTGCGTGGTGACGGCGCTGGCGTGGCTGGTGGCGGGCAAATCCGTTAACGACGTAGCGCTCTCGCTCGGCTATGACAGCAGCTCCGCTTTCTCCACCATGTTCCGTCGCGTCACCGGTCAGGCGCCATCATTTTACATCGACCATAACTGAGCAAAGTTTCACCACTCATTTGGCGATTTCAGGCTGAAATCGGCTTTCTGAGGCTACGATCTCATGCATAACACACTGAAAATAATCTAATTTATTTTGAAACAGATACGTGTCGAAATTCAGTCGGTTAACTGCTGCTGCACCGCATCTAAAAACGCCCGCAGCGCCGCCGGTTGCCGTTCACGCGACATGTAGAGGCCATAGATCGCCAGCGTTTTTGGCTGATAAGCCGGCAGCACGGTTTGTAGCTGTCCATTGTCGAGGGCGTGACGCGCCTCCATTTCCGGCACCATCGCTAAACCGCAACCGGCAATCGCCGCATCACACAACACCGACGAGATACCGGCGCTGAAATTGCCGTGCACCGCCGCTGAAACAGTTTCGCCCTGCGCATCTGAAAACTGCCAGCTCTGCCCGGCGAAACGGCTGTAATGCAGGCAATTATGCTGTGCGAGATCGGCAGGCGTTTGCGGCGCACCGCGCGCCTGCAAATAGTCTGGCGAGGCGCACACCACCGAAATACACTCGCCTAAGCGGCGCGCAATGGCGCCTGGTTCGGGATCGTCGGTAATCCGCACCGCCACATCAATGCGCTCGCCGATTAAACTGACCGGCTGATTGTTGATCTCCAGCTCGATGCGCACCGCCGGAAAACGCGCGAGAAATGCCGGAATTATCGGGCCCAAAATATGCGTGGCGGTGGAGTGCGCGCAGGCGACGCGCAAGGTGCCGTGCGGTTCGCTATCCGCGCCCTGCTCGGCAATCTCTTCAGCCAATCTCGTCAGCGCGCGCGATTTTTCGAGGATCTTCTCGCCAGCGGGCGTAATGGTCAGTTTGCGCGATGATCGGTGCAGCAAACGTGCACCAGCCCACTTCTCCATTTCATCCAGATAGCGGCTGACCATCGGCCGCGAAATATCCAATGCACGCGCCGCAGCACTTAAGCTGCCCAGCTCGCAAATGCGGTTAAACACCGTTGCCGCCGTAACTCTGTCCATGTGGGCTCCATCTGATCGTTTTATGAAACTGATCATACCCAGTTTCGGGAATTCTACCAGCCAGCAATTTCTCTACAATAAAGCCCTCAAAGACGGCAAGGTGCCGGATAAAGGAAAATTCGATGAAAATGAAAACGCTAACACTGGCATTGGCCTTTGCCGCCCTGCCTGCCTTCGCTGCGCCACTCAATTTAGAAGTGTATAACCCGCAGGAGAACGGCATTTTCCCGGTCTCTTCGACGCTGGTTTCAGGCCCGCATGAAGCGATACTGTTTGATGCGCAGTTCAGCACCAAAGACGGCGAGAAGCTGGTGCAGATGATCAAAGCCAGCGGCAAAAAACTGACGCAGATTGTCATCACTTCCGGCGATCCTGACTTCTATTTTGGTCTGGAACCGATTGTAAAAGCGTTCCCTCAGGTGAAGATCGTGGCGACGCCGGATGTGGTAAAACACATCGAAGCCAGCAAAGCCGCCAAGCTGGCGTATTGGGGTCCGCAGATGAAGGACGGCGCGCCAAAGCAGTTGTATGTTCCGCAGGTTACGCATGCCACGACGTTTAAAATTGATGGTGAAACGCTGGAACTGCGTCACGCCAATGATTACGCCGCCTACGTCTGGATCCCGGCGAACAAAGCGATTCTAGGCGGCACCGGCGTGGCTTCCGGCATTCACGTCTGGACCGCCGATACGCAAACACCTGCTATTCGTCAGCAGTGGCGCAATGTGCTGAGCGAGATGCAAAAGCTGCAACCTAAGCAGGTGATTCCGGGCCATTATCTCGGCGAGCGCCCGGCGGGTGATGCGGCTGTCACCTTTACTCTTAACTATCTGCAAACCTTTGAGAAAGCGCTGCAGCAGCACAAAGGTTCCGCGCAGGTGATCGAGACCATGAAAGCCGCTTATCCGCATCTGCCGGAGGAGAGTTCATTGGAACTGAGCGCCAAAGTGAATACTGGCGAGATGAAGTGGTAATTGATGTTTCAGTGAGTGAGGTCGCCATTGGAGTGACCCCGTTCCCGTAGACATTCACTGTCCTCACGACGAGGCCTTTTCGAAGGCCTCTGGACTGACGCCTCCCAGGTGGCTGTGGCGTCGTGTCCGGTTGTAGAACACTTCGATATAATCAAAGATATCAGCCCGGGCCATGTCCCGGGTTTTATAGATCCGCTTTCTGATACGCTCTTTTTTTAGCGAACTGAAGAAGGATTCTGCCACTGCATTATCCCAGCAGTTGCCGCGTCGGCTCATGCTGGGTGACAGGTTATTAGCTTGGCAGAACCGTCGCCAGTCATCGCTGCCATACTGGCTTCCCTGGTCGCTGTGTACGATAACGGTTTCCTCAGGCCTTCGTCGCCAGACGGCCATCAGGAGAGCATCTAGCGCCAGTTCGCGCGACAGTGAGGGTTTCATTGACCAACCCACCACATTGCGGGCAAACAGGTCTATCACCACGGCCAGATACAGCCAGCCCTGCCAGGTCCGTATGTAGGTAATATCCGTTACCCAGACCTGGTTCGGTTTAACGACTGTGAACTCCCGCTGTACCCGGTTAGGAGCAATGACTGACGGACGTCCCCGTGCTCCTCGCGGGATTTTATAGCCATGTACGGCCTTGATTCTGTTCTGCCGCATAATTTTCGCTACCCTGTTTTTACTGCATACCTCTCCGATTTCTCGCAGGTCACTGTGGACCCGTCGGTATCCATAAACGCCGCCACTCAGGGTATAAGAGTCGCGGATAAGCGTCAGCAGCCGCTGATTATCCTCCTCTCCGGCTGATACCGGGCAGTGGAGCCAGACGTAAAAACCGGAACGGGCAACCTTCAGAACCCGACACATTAGTGTGATCGACCAGACCTGACGGTGATCGTTAATGAAGCGGTACTTTAGTCGGGCTCCCTTGCAAAGTACCGCGCCGCCTTTTTCAGGATATCCCGCTCCTCCTCAGTTCGCTTGAGCTGCGCTTTCAACCGGAGGATCTCCGTCCGGGCATCCAGCAGATCCTGCGCCTGGTGCCCACTAGCATCAGGTTTTATAGAGCGGATCCATTTATAAAGGCTGTGTTGCGAGACGCCCAAGCGTTCAGAAACGTCGGCGACGGAATAGCCCCGCTCGGTGATCTGGCGGACGGCTTTTTCTTTAAACTCAGGGGTAAATCGTGGTGTGCCCATAGACTCCTCCTATGCTCAAAATATAGGGCAGATTTGTCTATGGGCTCGGGGTCACTCCATCAATGTCAGATTATGGTCCAACATTTGGGGTTCAGTTCATAAATGGCGACCAGCGTCGCAGCAGGAAATCGAGCAAATACAAAGCGCGTTTGATTTGATAGGATTTTGGCCCGAATTTGCTAAATAAGGTGGCGGGTCATGCCCCAAAAGAAGGCGACGCTGATTGGTTTGCTGGCCATTCTGCTGTGGAGCGCGATTGTAGGACTGATTAAAAATGTCAGCGAAGGATTCGGCGCGGTAGGCGGCGCGGCGCTTATCTACAGCGCCAGCGCTATTTTGCTGATTTTCACCGTAGGCTTGCCAAAGCTGCGCACTTTTCCGCGCAGCTATTTAATTATCGGCAGCGTGCTGTTCGTCTGTTATGAACTCTGCCTGTCACTCTCATTAGGCTTTACCCACAGCGGACGCCAGGCAATTGAAGTCGGCATGGTCAATTATCTGTGGCCAAGTTTGACCATCGTTTTAGCGGTGATAGTGAATCGACAAAAAACCCATCCGCTGATTGTTCCGGGCGTATTGCTGGCGGTTGCCGGCATTTGTCGCGTATTGGGCGGCGACCAAGGTTTTTCATTCAGCGAAATCACCCATAACGTGATGGATAATCCGTTGAGTTACGGCCTGGCATTGAGCGGCGCGGTTATCTGGGCGGTGTACTGTGTGGTAACCAAAAAAATTGCTGACGGCAACAATGGGATAACGCTGTTCTTTATCCTGACTGCGCTGACGCTGTGGCTGAAGTTTTTGCTCTCGCCGCAGCCGCCGTTTGTGCTATCCGCTGAGGTTTGCATCAGTCTGGGGCTTGCTGCGATGGCGATGGGCTTTGGCTATGCCGCATGGAATGTCGGCATACTGCATGGCAACGTGACCCTTTTGGCCGCTGCGTCCTACTTCATTCCGATCATCTCTTCGATTCTCGCCGCCTTTATTCTGCGCTCACATTTGAACGTCGCCTTCTGGCAAGGCACCGCGATGGTCAGCCTGGGATCGCTGATGTGCTGGTGGTCAACGCGGGTGCAGCAAGCATAATGCTTATCCTTAGAACAAAATTAACTCGTTGATCCTTTCCTGCACAGATGGCGATCTGTTGCTATTATAGCGACGCAACACACAGCAATGCGTTGCTACGAGAATTTCAGATTGGTAACCTTTACCTGGCCCGCGCTTAGCGGGCTTTTTTTTTGCCGGTTATAAATAACGCGGCTTTTCGGTGCGGAATCCGAGGCCAATCAAGCGGCCAAACAGATGGCGCAGGAACGGAAAACGGCTGATGATCTGCGGCACTTTACTTGGTGTGCTGCGTTTACGCTTGTTGCTGCTCATTTTGATTTGCAGGAATTGGGTGGCGACGGTTGGGAACTGGCGGCGCTGCTGCACTTTTTGCAGATCGTGCAAGGCTACATTGCCATGCTGCAGCGGTTTGGTCAGCATATTGGCTGCGGCCACCGCATCCTGAATCGCCAGGTTAACCCCCACGCCGCCAATCGGCGACATGGCATGCGCAGCATCGCCGATACAAAGTACGCCAGGTTTCATCCAGCGATCGAGGCGGTCAATGCGAATCGACAACAGCTTAAGTTTGTCCCACTCATCGACCTCCGCCATGCGCTCTGCACTGAACGGAGCCACCTGAGCCATGGTGCTTTTCAGCGCATCCAATCCCGCCAGTTTTAACTCGTCTAACTGATTTTTCTGAATGGTGTAGCCGCACTGCCAGTAATCACCGCGATCAATGACGATAAAGTTTTGCTTCGGACCTTTATGACCCATGCCGAGTTGCGGATCGTCGGGATGTTTCTCAAGCCGAAACCACAATACATCGCGTGGCGCACCAAAGCTTTTTCCGGTTAATCCGGCTTTGGCTTTGACCTGCGAATTGCGGCCATCCGCACCTATCACTAAAGCGGTGCGTATGATGTGACACTCGTTACCCTGTAACGTTTTTACGCCACTGATTACGCCATTTTCATAAATAAAGTCATTAAATTCGGTGGATTGCAGCAGGGTAAACCCCGGAAATTCGGCGGCTTTTTTAGCGAGAAAATTGAGGAAATCCCACTGCGGCATAAAGGCGATAAAGCGGCACTCAACCGGTAGACGTGAGAAATCGGCCATGGTGATCTCTTCACCCGCCACTTCCGCCTGAAGCTTCTCCGCGCGCTGGTGCGGCAAGGTGAGCAGCTCATCGAGCAATCCCAGCTGGCGCATGATCTCCAGCGTTGAGGGATGAATGGTGTCGCCACGAAAATCGCGCAGGAAGTCGGGGTGTTTTTCAATAACCACGGCGCGTAAGCCCGCGCGCGCCAGTAAATAGCCCAGCATTAATCCCGCCGGGCCGCCGCCAACGATACAACAATCCGCGCTTATCGCGTTTTCCTGTGCTGCCTGCATCCTCTGCCTCACGCCAAAAATGATAATCGTTATCATTTATAGCATAACCTGGCGCTAATGTGATGAAACGAACGTCGATGCCTGATGCGCCGGCGGCACGGCAAAGTTGCGCTGCATGCGTTTGATCTCTTCGGCCGGCGGTAAACCGAACAGGCGTTTGAACTCACGATTAAACTGCGAGGCGCTTTCATAGCCCACCGCGTGGCTGGCCGCCGCCGCGGTCATTTCCTGACGTACCATCAACATGCGCGCCTGATGCAATCGTACCGACTTCACATACTGCATCGGCGGCTGATTGGTGATGCTTTTAAAATGGGTGTGAAAAGTGGGCACGCTCATGCCCGCCAGCGACGCGAGTTGCCCCAGCGTTAGCGGCTGCGCATAGTGCGCGTGAATGTGGTTCAGCGCTTTGCCCACTTTGCCAAATTGGCCTTGCAAGGTTAATGCCGCTCGCAGCGCGCTGCCCTGCGCACCGGTCAGCACGCGGTAATAGAGTTCACGCACCAGCGCTGGGCCGAGCATCTTCGCATCCAGCGGATGATTTAGCGTTGTGAGAAAGCGCAACACCGTCTCGCGCAACGTCTGATCCATGGGGCTCGACATCATGCTCTGCGCCGCCTGGCTCTCAAACGTCACATCTTGCTGCTCCAGCTGCAACAGCAATTCCGTCGCCACGCTGAAATCAAGATGCAGGTAAATCGCCAGCAGCGGATGTTCCGCCGATGCCGCGGTTTCCATGGTAAAAGGCACCGGCACCGCAACCGCCAGATAGTGCTGCTCATCGTAGAGATAAACCTGATCGCCAAAGAAGCCGCGTTTCGATCCCTGACAAACAATCACGATGCCCGGGTCGTACAGCACCGGCGTACGCGCCAGCGGCCGATCGGAACGCAGGATGCGCACGTCCGGCAGCGCGGTGAGGTTGTAGCCTTCCTGCGGCGCTAACGTTTTAAGCAGTTTTACGGTTTGCTGCTGGAGCGTTTCTTTCATCGGATAACATCACATTCATAATATTAGGCAAGCATTACACAAAATAAGGCCTTATGGCCGTTTCAGCGCCAGAATATTATGCATCCTCTACTTTTTGAGGAGAAACCGCAAATGTCCAACGTTAAAACATTATTCATCACTGGCGTCAGCAGCGGATTTGGCCGCGCGCTGGCACAGGTTGCGTTAAATCGTGGCTATCGCGTAGTCGGTACGGTGCGCAATGCTACGGCAAAAGCCGAGTTTGAAAATTTGCATGCGGAAAATGCCTTCGCCTATGAATTGGATGTCACCCATTTCGCCGCCATTGAGGCGGTAATTGCCGATGTTGAAACCCACGTTGGCGCAATTGATGTGCTGGTGAACAACGCCGGTTACGGTCACGAAGGCGTGATGGAGGAATCATCACTGGACGAGATGCGCCGCCAGTTTGACGTCAACGTGTTTGGCGCGGTGGCGATGATTAAAGCGCTGCTGCCCTTTATGCGCCAGCGCCGTCAGGGCCACATTCTCAACATCACCTCGATGGGCGGTTTTATCACCCTGCCTGGCATCAGCTATTACTGCGGCAGCAAGTTTGCGCTGGAAGGGATTTCGGAAACCCTGAGCAAAGAGCTGGCGCCGTTCAATATTCATGTGACCGCCGTCGCACCCGGATCGTTTCGCACCGATTGGGCCGGGCGTTCGATGGTGCGCAGCGCACGCAGCATCGCCGATTATGATGCGCTGTTCGATCCGATTCGGCAGGCGCGTGAAGAGAAGAGTGGCAAACAGTTGGGCGATCCGTTTAAAGCCGCCAGCGCGATGCTCGATGTGATCGAACGCAGCAATCCACCCGCGCATCTGTTGCTGGGCAGCGATGCTTTGGCATTGGTGCGGCAGAAGATGGAATCATTCAGCGCGGAGATTGATCGCTGGGAAGCACTGACGCGATCGACGGATGGCTGATGGAATAATTGCGGTGATATTCAGGTGCGCATGAATGCGCACCCTATAAAATCTCGCCACGCTGACATTCATGGCGACCGGTTTACCCTCAACTGACAGGCATTATTGCAGCACTTCCAACCCCTTTCGCTCGATAAGATTGAGCAATCGCAGTGCTGCTCCGTTAGGTTTTTTCTCTTCTCGTTCCCACTTCACTACCGTCCCCACTGACATGCCGACGTAGGCGGCCAGCATCGCCTGGCTCAGATTATAACGTTGACGTAACTGATTAATTTCATCTCCCGACATCATATGCAGGACAGGTAGCGAAGCGCGCAATTCACGCAATCTCACACGAGAATCAATTTTTTCTTTTAGCTCATCGGTGACCACGCCAATTTCATTAAAATCCCTGGCGATCTCTTGTAAATCTTTCAGATGATTAACCATCACATTTTACCTCACGCATCTTGCCAGTATTGATGGCTACTTTTGCTTGTTCTGATGTCATTTCAAACAGTTGTTTGGCCACTTCCTTGTAGAGAGCGAGATCAGATTCAGATATCTCTCGACCACTACTTTTGAATGCGGATTTAGCATAGCCGTTGACGAAAAAAAGATGTTTTTCAGTTTTAAAGGCTACAACCGCCCGGGCCCCGCCACTTTTTCCAGCAACTAAAGGAATGCGCTTCTTGTAAACTCCCCCGCCGAAACTGGCTTCATAAATCCCTGCAATGACTTCCAGCGCCGCTTTGCATAATTTTGCACTATCGATAGCGTCACCTTTGGTGTTTCTATCGAATGGCTTTAAGACATAAATTGCCATGTGTTCCCTCCATTCTTAATGAGGACTCTCCTTGTCCTGGCATGAAAACCTATTGTACTAAGTGCAATACATATACTCAAGAACAGCCTTCATCACTGAGCATTGTATGAAATACACTCAACCTCCCTGACCTGTTCATTAAGTGATTGTTAACAATAAATTAGCACTTTTGGCCAAATGACTACGCAACTGATTCGCCATATCCCTGTACATATTAATTAAACTTGTATAAGTTTGATGGCTAAAGTTATACGTCAACCTTGAGGATGGAACCATGCGTCAGGATCGTAACTTTTCCACAGCGTCGGAAGCTATTGCACGCTACTTCAAAGAAGCCTCTTTGCCTTCGCAGCAGGAAACGCTGGGGCAGATTGTGGTCGAGATCTTGCGTTCAGGCCGAACGTTAAGCCGTAAAACGCTATGCACCAAGCTGCTGTGCCGTATGGAGCAAGCACGCGGTACTGAAGCGGAAATTCACTATCAGCAATTAATCGGCCTGATGTTTTCCGTAGAACGAGAAGCCTAAATCAGGCGCCGCTGGCCTGAGAATTAACCAAGTGGTTTCCGCCTCATTCAGCTACTGGTTAGACTGAATCCACTTCGTTATTTGCCGCAGGTCTGCCGCGGTAATCAGAGAGAATATATGTACAGAAGTGATGAAGAACGGCTCACCGACATCATCATGGGCGATGCGATTTTACAGTTGCTGAAAAAATCCGGCCCGGTTTCTACTCGCGCGCTGCTTGATAAATTGCGCGTGATGGCTTCGATTGAACGCGATCCGCCGCGCCAGCAAGCGCTTAGCCGTGCGATGTCGGAAGTGATGAATCATATCGAAACCCCGCAGCAGAGCGGAATAGCGATCAAAAACACCGATAACGTGACGCATATTTTCCGCAATCGTGACGGTTCAGGTAATGGAACCAAGCACTAAACGTTGGGCGAATGCTGGTTGATCCGCGTTCGCCCTTTTGTTTTTCAATGTAAACACATCACGCTTGTTTTCTTCGCGAGCCACCGCGCCACACTGGACCGGAAGGATCGCCTTTCGCCGAGAGCAGCCTCCTGACTTAGCTTATTCCTGAAATGCAGATGGATGCATTGCAAGATCGGATATTGGTGAAGCGTTATCCTAATAAACTTACATCAACTCAATACCAAAACGCTTGAGCAGCGTGGCCCAAAGTAGAAATAGCAAGATGGTGAGCACGCAACTCGCGATCAACGTCGGCCAGAATCCGAGGCGTTGATAGAGAAATGGAAAGGCGACAAACATCGGCAAGGTCGGCACCACATACCAGAAGGTGTACCACGCGTGACTGGCAATTTTGGCCTGACTTTGGCTTTCCAGCTTCATCCAGATCAGCACCAGCACCGTCACCAAAGGCAGCGCGGCAATCAGCCCGCCAAGGCGATCGCTACGCTTAGCCACTTCAGATATCAGCACTACCATGCCAGCGGTTATGGCGTATTTGGCGATGAGCCAGAGCATCCGATTCCCCTTCCTGCTTCAGGCGATTAATGCCGAATCGCACATCCGCACTGCGACATTTCGCCCGGCACATGTTTGCCGTGATGCGAATGGCGCACCTGCATTTCGCCCTGCTGCCAGGCGTTACTGGCGTCGGCACGGTTTTCCAGCAAACGATTCAGCGCTTCGGCCACCAGCAAATCCCGTCGCTGCGCCCAACTGGTGAGATGCCAGGTTGACGCGCGCGCCTCATCGACATCATCAAAACCCACCACCGCAACATGTGCGCCTTGCGCGAAGTCGCGCACCGCTTGTAACGCGCCGAACGCCAACACATCGCTTTCGCAAAACAGCGCATTGATGCGCTCGGCGGCGCGCGTTTTCTTCAAATACGCCATCATTGCCTGATAAGCCAGTTCGCGATCGTTGCCACCGGCAGAGAGCTCGATATTCAGTTCTTTCTGTTCAGCTTGCAGGCTAGCGACAAAACCGTCCATCTGGCGCGCCGGCGCGCTATTTTCCTGACTGTGCATAAAGCCGAAACGTTGATGACCTTGCGACAGCAGCAGCAATCCCATCTCTTCGCCTGCGTCATAACCATCCGCAATCACAACGTTAGCATCCGCGCTGGCGCTGTGGCTGAGATGAACCGTTGCCGTCTGCGGCAGAATCTCGGCCGCCACACTCAGTTCATCGCTAAACAGCGAAGTCAGAAAAACCAAGCCGCCGACAGGAAGTTGCGCCGCATTACGCAGCGCGCTTTGAAAACTTTCGCGGGAATTCGCATTCAGCAGCAGCGTAATAAAACCACGCTCATTCAACTGGCGCGTGACTTCATTAAGCAGCTTTACGGTGTTGGGGTTGATGAACTCATCGCTGACAATGCCGACGATATTAGAATTAACGGCCATGAAATGACTCTCCTGCAACTTAGCGTGCGGTATTATTTGTAGGTAACAAAGTTAAGCATTCCACGTTACCCGAATAATCCGCGAGCGCCAATCGCTGGCCGTTGTTCCTGAGATGAATTTGTTAACGACGCGTCAGCGCCAGGCGTACGCCTAAACCGATAAAGGTGATGCCCACCACACGATCAAGCAATTTCTGCAACATCACATTGCGCGACACCGCGCTAGCCGCGCTGCCAGCAACCAGAGCAAATATCACGTCAGTCATTAAACCCACAACCGCATACGTCAGGCCGAGCAACAGAAACGAGCTGGCATGATGATCGCCATCAACTACCACGAATTGTGGGAAGAAGGAGATGAAAAACAGCAATACTTTTGGATTAGTAATCGATGTAATAAAACCGCGAACTAATAAGTTGCGCGTATTAGAGCGTGGAATTTCAGCCTGCGGTGTTTTCTCTTCTTCACGGCTAAAAAAGGTTCCCCACACCATCTTACTGCCCAGATAAATTAAATACGCCGCACCAATATATTTAATCACCGTAAATAACAGTGGCGAAGCGGTAATTAGCGCCGTCAAACCGACGGCGCTGGCAATGGCATGCGTGCAACTTCCTAGCGCTACGCCACTGGCTGATATCACACCGCTACGTCGTCCATTCGCTACGCTTTGTCCTACGACATAAGCTAAATCCGGTCCCGGTGTAATACACAGCAGAAATACGGATGCGAGGAAAAGCGGAAAGTGCGTGATATCCAGCATAGTGACTCCTTGTAAAGGGTGAATAATTCCAGCACCTATCGTAGCGGCGCAATTAATTGCGCACAATAGAAGTAAGAGACACACAATGATTAAAAAAATAGCGCGACAAATCGCGTAAGGCCGATCAATTAAGTACCGCATCAAATCACCGTGCATTTCGTAGCGACGCGATTCATTGCGCAATAAATTGCGCCGCTACGATTCACTGCAGTTGCAAATACTCAACTACGCCTCCAGCAAAATCGCGAATCCACCATAGATCATACGCTTACCATCGAACGGCATGTTCTCGCCCATCTCTTTCATACGCGGATCGGACATCATTTTGGCATTGGCGGCGTCACGCACTTCCCGCGATGGGTATTCGATCCAGCTGAACACCACCGTTTCGCCCTCTTCGGCTTTTACCGCGCGATAAAAATCGGTCTGCGTGCCTTCGGGAACATCGTCTGCCCAGCACTCGACAACACGCGTGGCGCCAAACTCTTTAAACAGCGGCGCGGCTTTAGCCGCCATGGCACGATAATCCTCCTTATTAGCTTCCGGCACCGCTACGACAAAACCATCAACATACGACATAGCTCGTTACTCCGTCGTCATTTGCGCGGTCAGTAATAACCGCGCATTAATTGTATAAATGATGTGCAACCCGAGCCGAAACAGAGATGAAAATTTGCGCGCTTACTCGCAGATTCTGCGCGCGCCAGACGATTTACGTTACACTGACGCCTTTGATCGTTACGTCACCGAGAAATCTATGCGCATCACCATTGAACCGGCCGATCAGCCGTTTATTCACCGTTTGTTGGGTGAAGAGATTGAGAGTATTGACACCGCATCCACCGATGCCACGTTATTACAGCAGGCGCTACACAGCGCACGACAGCAGAAGAATCACGAAGCCGACCTCGACTGGCGCCGCAACGCGCTGTTTCTGCTACTGTTTGTATTTTTATATGCCGCACTCGGTGCGTCGTTAACGCTGGATCTCACGCCGCAGGCATCGAGCCATAAAAGCCTCGCTTACGCGCTGGAAGCGGTGCCGGTACTGATTGCTTTTTCTGGTTTATTCATCTCGCTGCTGTACGTATTTCTGACTCGCAGCGGCGCTCGACGCTTGCGTAACTGGGAACAGGGAATTTTTGTGCTGGAGAAATACAGCGGCGTGAATTTCAGTCGGCAAATTAATGAAATGGGATCACGCACCACGAATTATTCGCAATCGGCAATTAACGTTGCGCTAGCGCTGTTTATTTGTGTGACCTGGGTGGTGATGTATAACTATTTCACTTTCACCACCAGCGGCGTGATTGGCAGCGTGATTTCACTGTTCATCACCACCATGACCTACGTGATTCTGGATATTCAGTTGCTGAAATCTAATTCATCCATCGCTATTGATGAACCGCTGATTCCGGCTGAAGAAGAAAAAGAGAAGCCATAAGGATCTCAATGTGCGACATCCCTGTCGCACATATTTCGCTAGAGTTTTTCGCCGTTGCTGGCAATGACCCGGCGATACCAGTCAAAACTCTTCTTCTTTGAGCGGGAAAAATCTCCGCTACCATCATCGTTTTTATTTACGTAAATAAAGCCATAGCGCTTGCTGTATTGGCCGGTAGTGAAAGATACGCAGTCAATACATCCCCAAGGGGTATATCCCATGAGATCGACGCCATCTTCGGTCACCGCTTTCTTCATCTGTTCAATATGCGCCCGCAGGTAATCGATGCGGTAGTCATCATTGATCTCGCCCTTTTCATCCATTTTGTCGATGGCACCAAAACCGTTTTCCACCACGAATAGCGGCTTTTCGTAACGCTCATAAAGAATATTCAGCGCATAACGCAGCCCAACCGGATCGATCTGCCAGCCCCAATCTGAAGCTTTAACGTGCGGATTCGGTACGCTGCCTTCAAAGCCTGAAAGCGCCGTCCCGCTGCCGGCATTTTCTTTACTGACCGCATTACTCATGTAATAGCTCAGCCCGATATAATCGGCACAGCCTTCCCGCAGGATCTGCGCATCATCGACTTCCATTGCAATGTGGTATCCCTTGCGTTGCCATTCATTGAGAATATAAGCCGGATAATGACCGCGCATGTGCACGTCACTGAATAGGAATCGCTCCCTCATCGCTTCCTGAGCATACATCACGTCATCCGGATGACAGGAAAACGGATAGAGCGGCACCATGGCGATCATGCATCCAATTTGTAGTGCAGGATTAATTTCATGTCCCAACTTAACCACTTGAGCACTCGCCACAAATTGATGGTGCAGAACCTGATACATGCACTCTTCAGGATTAGGCTCGTGGGTGAAAATAACGCCCGAGCAGCAATAACCAAACAGCGGGGTTTTCCAGTTGCGCTGATTATTAATTTCGTTGAAGGTCATCCAGTATTTTACTTTGTGCTGAAAGCGTTCAATAACCACCGCGCTGAAGCGGACAAAAAAGTCCAAAACCTTTCTGCTTTTCCAGCCGCCATATTCGGTGACCAGGAAGTTTGGCATCTCAAAATGGGACAGCGTAATTACCGGTTCAATCCCGTATTTCAGCAGCTCATCGAATAGCGCATCGTAAAAACGCAACCCCTCTTCGTTCGGCTCGGCTTCATCGCCGCGTGGAAAAATACGCGACCAGGCAATTGAGGTGCGGAAGCAGCGGAAGCCCATTTCTGCCAACAGCGCGATATCCTCAGGATAGCGATGGTAAAAGTCTGATGCCTCGTGATTGGCATAAAAGCAGTCATCCTGAATGCCGGCGGTGATGACGCGATCAACACCGTGCGCCCCGCTGGTCAGGACATCGACTATGCTCGGGCCTTTACCGCCTTTATCCCAGGCTCCCTCGACCTGATGAGCGGCAACAGCACCGCCCCACATGAAATTTTCTGGAAATGGCTTATTCATAATCTGTATCTCTATTTATCAGAGGGTGCCAGGCTGCGGCACAGAGCGAACGTCAGGTTGGCTGTTTTCTTTGAATCCCGCGACCCAAGAGAAAACCATGCCCAATATGAAGGCGACGAATATGGATACCAGGAAGCCGAGGAACTGCGTCATGTGCCCCTCTTTAAAGAACACCGGCAGGACGGCAATGCCGGGAATGCAGTAACTCCATGAAACCGCGTTGAAAGCCCCGGCGATCATGCCGCCGGCAGCGCCCGCCAGGCAGCCACAAATCATCGGTCGTTTAAGACGCAGAGCCACACCGTAAATGGCGGGTTCAGTGATGCCGAACAGCGCCGTTACACCCGCAGAAAGCGCCATGCGCTTAAGCTCAGCGTCTTTCGCCTTCAGGTATACGCCCAGCACCGCGCCCGCCATACCGAATACCGCGGAGGCTTGCAGTCCGGTAAAAGTGTCGTAGCCCAGGGTGGCATAGTTACCGACGGTCACTGGCGTGATGCCCCAATGCACGCCCAAGGTAACCAGTGGCATCCAGAAGGCACCCACCACAAATCCGGCAATGGCAGGACTGAGATGATAAAGGGTGTTATAGACGCCACCGATGGCGCCGCCGATCATATTGCCGATCGGACCGAATGCCAGAAGCGTGAACGGAACCATGATGGCGAGGCAGAACATGGGCGTGAACAGGTTGCGTATCACCATCGGAAGCAGGCGCTCGAAGAAACGCTGTACATACGACATGCCCCACACCATCAAAATAATGGGGATTACCGACGAGGTGTAACTCAAATACTCTACCGGCAGCCCCATAAAGGTCAGCGGCGCGGCATCAAGCGGAATGCCAGCGATCTGCACCATCACCCTTGAAATTTCGGGATTTTCAACCGCGCTCTTCATCAAAGCCTGCACTGCTGGATCGGCTGAGTTGGCGGTAAGGATTTTGTTGGCCGTCAACATATTAAGGTAATCCGGCGACACCAGCGCGCAGGCGGAGATAACCGCTGTGAACGGATTGACATTGAATTTTTTGGCGGCGGTAAACGCCACCATCACGGGCAGGAAGGTAAAGCCGGTCCACGAAACGAAGTTAAGGATGCGATAAGTGCCGCTTGCAGGATCCATCAGGTCGATGGCGGTCAGCAGCGAAATGATGCCCTGCAGCACACCGCAGGCTGCCAGTGGATAGAGAAAAGGCGCAAATATGCTGGAGATGATATCCATAATGCGGCTAACCATACCGACACTAGGCGGTGGTACCGCTGTACTTTCGTCGAAAGTGAGTAGATTCTGCACTTCGCGGTAAGCATCACCAACGTGATTACCAATCACCACCTGCATCTGGCCGCTGGCCTGCATCGCGGTGATAACGCCTTTTACCCGCTTTAGTGATTCAACCTCGACCAGAGAATAATCTTTCAGCACAAACCTCAGACGTGTAGCGCAATGTGTCACACTTATCACATTATTATCGCTACCTATCAGTCTAACGATCTCTTTCGCAGAATCCGCATAATCTATTGCCATGGTTTTCTTCCATTGCCAGAGGGAATTCAGTCCATCAGGAGCGGACTAATTCAGGCAATGTTAGAAAATCATCCCGGCAATGTCACGAGGTCACAATATGTTATAACGGGTCGCTAATTACAAAAATGTCACACCGCGTGACATATCGCTGAGATTATTCACCACCAGCTTTCTGCCTATCGATTCAAGAATAAAAATGACCGGAACCTGAGTGGTAATATCGTATTCGCTTTCAATCAAAATGCGAGAAACATGGTAAGGAACAATAAAGTCAGAAAGTTTTGCCAGTGTTGAATCCGGGTTGCAGGTAATAGAAATCACTTTGCACTTGTGAATAACAAACTGCCTGGCAAGCTTCAATATTTCGGGAGTTTCGCCAGAGACAGAAAGCACGATAGCCACTGAACTCTGCACCATATCGGTACTCACCGGATAATAGGGATCATCAATGTGATTACTGAACTTGCCTACATTAGAGAAGAAACGCGCACCATACCTGCCAAGCGTGCCAGAGCTGCCTGCGCCAGCAAAGAACACCCGTTCGGCATCACGAATGTATTGAGCCGCCTGATTGATCATCTCATCAAATTCATCGTTTCTGATGCTTTTAAAAAAGGTCAATATTTCCTCGGCTCCATGAGGAATCAGTAATGTGCTATTTTTGTTCAGGTGCAACTTCATACTCGCTTTGAGTTCTGAGTAACCTTTGAAATCCATTTTTTTACAGAATCTCAGAACAGTCGCGGTAGATACGCCAGAATTATCAGCTAGCTCTCTTATCGTCATATAAATAACGGCATTGATGTTTTTAATAATGTAATTATGCACGCTGCTTTCGAGGGCATTTAAGGTTGATAGTTTTCTGGCGTTAAACATCTATTCAAACATCCTGACGATTCAATTATGACGCTTATCATGTCACAAACCGTGACATCTAAGGGATGTTTAACGAGTAAACCCGCGCGGCAAACCAAAAGAAATTGTATTAATTGTGATAGCTCGCACAATTTGGATCAAGCATGGCGGAATGCATATTAGTTTTCCAGCGCAGTAAGGATCGTCGCTTCCATTTTTTCAGGTTTGGTGATCGGTGCAAATCGCTTGATCGGTTTGCCGTCGCGCCCGATCAGAAACTTAGTAAAGTTCCATTTGATCCGCCCGCCCAACACACCGGGTAATTCGGCTTTCAGGTAGCGAAATACGGGGTGCGTTGCGGCGCCGTTAACTTCGACTTTCTCGAACATCGGGAAGCTCACACCGTAGTTGATGAGGCAGGTCTGCGCGATATCATCGGCTCCGCCAGGTTCCTGCTTGCCAAACTGATTGCAGGGGAAACCCAATATCATCAGCCCATTGTCCGCGTACTTCTTGTAGAGCGCTTCAAGGCCTGCATATTGAGGAGTAAATCCACAATGGCTAGCGGTATTCACCACCAGAACCAGCTTCCCGGCGTAATCGGCCATAGAGATGGGCTGGCCTTGCAAGCTGATGGCATTAAGTTGATGAAAGGTGGTCATGTATTAATCCTCAGAGCAGAATCAGTTCGGCATTAAAGACGGTGCTTTAATCAGCGGCCTTTGCGCCTTATTCTATGATTAAAGCGCCTGTGATTCATGTTAGACGTGATGTGTGAAACGTCATGACTACCGCACCAAGAAGTAATAAACCACTCAAGCCGAAAGCACTTTGCCAACCCAGACTGTCGAAAATCAAACCCCCAACGGTTGATCCAAGCGCAATGGAGAGTTGGATGACAGCAACCATCAGACCACCACCTGCCTCTGCATCTTCTGGTAGCGTCCGCGCGAGCCATGTCCACCATCCGGTTGGCGCGGCTGTCGCAAGCATTCCCCACAGGCTCAGCAAAACGGCAACGGTTACTCTGGAAGCGTCATTTCTCTATTATCCGCACCGCAATGTGTCACCCACTTTGCGCGCGGCTATTGATACATTGAGAATTTAAATGATTTTCAATGGAAAATATGTATACCTGTCAATATCATCATCTCTCTCATTCGCCCACTGTTAATTAATCCTGAAGTAAATAAAGGCTTCTTAGCAACCTGAAACTTTAATCAGCATTGGCACTCTCCCTCCCGACGTTTTCTGGAAATCGATTAAACACCAGCAAATACACGTATTTTTGCTGTTTGGCCGTGCATAATTTGACATGTTGGGAAGCGGCGCAAAAAGCAGATTTTGCTCTGGTATCAACAGCCTGAATAACCATGTTGAATTCAGATCTTATCTGAAAAACCATAGCCTTACATAAACTAAATACTTTTTCATCCTCTTAATAACGAGGACATTTAAATTAATTCTGTTAATTTTTTGCACTCGCCAGCAGGGGGAAGAATGAAGATTATCGTCGGTGGAAACGGCTACCCGGAAAAGAGAAACATCATTACAGACCCTGCAAATCGCTATCTGGATTACCGTCCCAGAAATATCTGGACCTGGATCAACGTTATAAGGCGGCGCTTATTGCATAAAAATAAACTCTTTATTTTTCGTCCGCTGCCTCTGATGTCTTCAGGTGATGCGGACATTATCCACCTTTTTAACGAAGTTTCTTCGGGGCCAGGCGACTGGGTAGCGACCTTTGAAACCGAACTGCCCCGTGTTCTTCCCGTTGAGGGAATACCCAAATTTGCCAACCCCGAGCTGGCGCGGGAACTCCGGTACGTCTGCTCTCCGCGCTGCAAAGGTATCATCGCTATCTCAGAAGCCACACGTCAGATCCAACTGCGGCTGCTGGAACATTTCCCCAGGGAGCAGGCTATCATCGGGCCCAAACTGCACGTACTGCATCCCCCGCAGCCGGTACTGCAGGAAAAAAATGCTCTGGTTGAAAGAGGTCCGCTGAATTTTACCTTCGTGGGCAAGGAGTTCTATCGCAAAGGAGGGGCAGAAGTTGTGCTAGCCTTTAGCCAGTTATTAAGGGAAAACCTGATAAGTGTGAACGACGTACGCGTAAATCTGGTTGGTGATCCTGGCAAAACGCATAACGTGGCTCACCAGGCGTTCCAGGATGATGACGCATTTAGAAGAAGCGTGGAGGATACACTTCGTGAATGCCCTCTATTCCAGCACTATACGTCGCTGACCAACGACGCGGTACTGGCGTTGATTAAGACCTCTGATGTCGGGCTGCTGCCCACATGGCAGGAGACATACGGCTTTTCCGTTCTGGAAATGCAGGCCTGCGGCTGCCCGGTAATAACGACGAATGTCAGAGCCTTGCCGGAAATCAATCCGGAAAATGCCGGCTGGCTGATTCGCTGTCCACTGAATAGCATGTCGGAGCTGACGGTTGGATCGCTCAACGATAAAGCCGCACTGAGAAGCACCATCGTTTCTCAGTTAAAAGCCCATATTTTACATATCTTAAGCGACAGAAAAATTGTCAAAGTGCGCGCTATACAGTCAGTCGCTCGCATACGTAATGAACACGATCCTGTGGAGTTCAGAAATTACCTGAGTGCGATATACAGGGGGTTTTGAGCCAGACAAATAAAGAAATTAACCGTTTTCTGTATGGGTATTGTTCACATTGCTCATACGGATAACCTGCCCTCCCAACATTTCGGGCATTCTTAACTGGAAAACAGACCTTTCCGCCACTATCATCAGCTCACTTATTCACCCACTGATAACTAAGGAGGATTACTATGCCACTGTGTGAATTGTTTATTTACTCACACTTCTACAGTAATTGGCCGCGTTCAGGCATTTCCGCACTCGTGCTGCGATAATCCGTCCTGAGCGAAGTTAACTGAAAATCTAATCCCTTCCTCCGGCTTACCGGGTTGTCGTCAGCGATTTCTGACGTCGGGCCTTTTTGCGCCTGCAACTTATGAGTAAGCACATGAGCACTTTACTGTCCGCCCACGCTGTCGGTTTCGATAACGCCTTCGGCACGCTATTTCACGATATCCATTTCAGCCTGAAAAAAGGCGATCGCATCGGTTTGCTGGGTGATAACGGCACCGGTAAAAGCACCTTATTGAAAATTCTCAGTGGTGAACTGGAAGCCAGCCACGGCAGCGTTACGCCGGCTAATCACTGTTTACTGGCGCGCATCGAGCAGCATCTGCCAACAGAACTGCACAACGCGTCACTGCTGGATGGCGTGATGGCGCGCTTGCCGGAACAAGCCGATCGCTGGCGCGCCGAAGCGCTGCTGGGCAGCCTGGGTTTCACCGCTGAGCAACAAACGCAAACTGCCGCAACGCTAAGTGGCGGTCAGCATATGCGCCTGCTGCTGGCGCGTGCGCTGATCCTGCAACCGGATCTGCTGCTGCTCGATGAACCCAGCAACCACCTCGATTTGCCGACGCTATTGTGGCTGGAGAATTTCCTCAACGGCTGGAGCGGCAGCTTCGTGCTGGTTTCCCATGACAGCACCCTGCTCGATCGGGTGACTAACTGCAGCTGGATTCTGCGCGATCGCGGTCTGCTATTCTTCCGTCTGCCCTGCAGCGCGGCGCGTCAGGCGCTGATCGAGCAGGATGAGGCTGACACGCAGCGTTATCAGGCCGAGCAGAAAGAGATCGAACGCGTCGAAAAAAGCGCCAAACGTCTGGCGATCTGGGGCCGCACTTACGATAACGAAGGTTTGTCGCGCAAAGCGCAGCAGATGGAGAAACGCGCCAATTGGTTGAAAGAAGCACAAACCACGCTGAGCGAAGGATCGCTATGGCGGCTGCAGCTGCAAGGTGAAGCGCTGGACGCCGATCGCGTGATGGCATTGCCGCAGATGTCGATTCGGCCAGCCGATGACGCACCTGCACTGTTTTCACTACCAACGCTGCAGGTGAAAAGTGGCGATCGCGTAGCGATCGTTGGCCGCAACGGTTGCGGTAAATCGTCGCTGCTGCGCCATTTGTGGCGTGAATTTCAACAAGCAGATAGCACGCTTTTTCATCCCCGCGCGCGCCTCGGTTATTACGATCAAAGTCTGCATCAATTGCACGATGCGGAAACGCTAAGTGATGCGCTGGCGCATTTTGCGCCGCTCAGCGATGAGCAGCGCAAGATGGCGTTGATCGCTGCGGGTTTTCCGTATCTGCGTCACCAGCAGCTGATTGGATCACTGAGCGGCGGCGAGCGCTCGCGTTTACTCTTTGTGGGGCTGACGCTGGCGCGCTATTCACTGCTGCTGCTCGATGAACCCACTAACCATCTGGATATGGTAGGGAAAGAGGAGCTGGCGGAGGCGCTGAATCAGTTCGAGGGCGCGGTGTTGCTGGTGTCGCACGATCGTCAGTTAATCGCCAACAGCTGCAATCGTTTCTGGCTGATAGAGGACCAGCAACTCAGCCAGTGGCACGATTTTGACGCGGTGACCGAGCGCCTGCGTGCTGAACAGGTGATATCCATGTCTGAGGTTGTTGCACCTGCGGCGACGGAAAACGCGTTGGATGAAGATGCTTTGCTGCTGGCGTTATTAGAGGTGGAAAGCAAACTGGATGAGGATCTGGCGCGTAAGCCGAAGCATCAGAAACCCGCGTTGCAAGCGCAGTGGCGTGAGGAGATCGCGAAGCTGAAAACCCAGCTCGATCTGTAAATCGGCAGTGAAACGGTCGCCATAAATGGCGGAATGCTTGTCAGTTAAGCAAGCATTTTGCTTTGAACAGGTAGCGGGCACTGAAGCTTCGGAGCAGGCCGGGACCACTTTTGGGCCGGCAATCCGCAGCGCTGAACGAAGCGAGAAAGCCAGGAGAGCCCGCAGGACGCGGGCGAAAGGCGGAGCCGGGACAGGGACGTCCCGTCTCCGCCGGTCCGTCAGGCAAACGAGCGAAGTGAAGGTATCGCGCTAGCGGCGCGAGGACCGCCGGACCAAAAGTGGTCCCGGTCTGCACACTCGTCGTTGGCTTAACTGACAAACATTACGCCATAAATGGCGCCCCTACGCCCAATCAGTGACTCAGATACGCTGTAAACAACCCAGCCTCCCTTTCTATTCGGAAAACTTTAATCATTTTTCAACCAGTGCGCATTACCCAGATAAATCCGGCGAATTTTCTCCAGTTTGTCCCGTTTAGTGATTATGATTCTCGCTTCATAAAAGGGACGCTTATGCTCAATATCTCGAAAAAGTGGCTATTCGCCACGCTCGCTGCCGTCATTCTCCTGCTGTTGATCTGGCATTATGCCGGTTCACGCAATAAACCCAACGCGGTAGTCACCGCCGAAGTGCGTCAGGGCAATATCGAAAACGTGATTGCCGCCACCGGCAAAATGGATGCGGTCGAACGCGTCAACGTCGGTGCGCAGGTTTCTGGTCAGGTGAAAAAGCTCTATATCAAAGCTGGCGATAGCGTCAGCAAAGGCCAGCTGATCGCCGAAATTGACGATCAGCCGCAGCGCAGCGATTTGCGCAACGCGCAGGCGGCGCTGAGCGTAGCGCAGGCCGATCTGGAAACCCGCGAAGCCGCGCTGGTGCGACAGCAAGCGCAATATCAGCGCTTGCAGCAGATGATTAAAACCAATGCGATCTCGCGGCAGGATTTTGATACCGCCGAAGAAGACTGGCGCAGTGCACGCGCCGAATTAACCGCGCAAAAAGCGCGCGTGATTCAGGCGCAGATTGAGGTGGATAAGAAACAGCTCGATCTCGGCTATACCCGCATCATGGCGCCAATGGACGGTACGGTCATCGCCATCGTCACGAAGCAAGGTCAAACGGTGAATGCGGTTCAAACCGCGCCGACCATCGCCAAGCTGGCGCAGCTCGGCACCATGACGATTAAAGTGCAGATCTCCGAAGCCGACATCAACAACGTGCAGCCAGGCCAGCAAGCGTGGTTCACCACCTTCTCCAATCCCGACAAGCGCTACAACGCCACGCTGCGCAGCCTCGAACTGGCGCCGGAATCGGTGATGAAAGATGACGCGCTGATGGGCAACAGCGAAAGCACGCCAGCCAGCAGCACCAACGCCGCAGTCTATTACAACGCGCTGCTGGATGTGCCAAACCCCGACAACGCGCTGCGCATCTCCATGACGGCGCAGGTCAACCTGCTGCGTGATTCCGCTAAAGACGCTTTGCTGGTGCCGGTGCAGGCGACGAAGAAAGACGCGGATGGCAAAACCTACGTGGAAATCCCCGATCAGGATAACCAGCCGGTGAAACGCATCATCACCACTGGCATCACTGACAGCGTTGATATTCAGGTGCTGAGCGGTTTAAAAGTCGGCGAGAAAGTGATCCTTGCTACGCAGACGGCGGGCGCTGACGAGGTGTTGATGTGAATATCATCGAACTGAAAAACATCCAGCGCAGCTATGTTAACGGTTCGCAATCTCTGCATGTGCTGAAAGACATTAACCTGAGCATTGCTAGCGGCGAGCTGGTGGCGATTATCGGGCCGTCCGGTTCGGGTAAATCGACGCTGCTGAATATTCTTGGCTGCCTGGATGCGCCGGATAGCGGCGACTATTTCATTAGTGGCCAAAACACCGCCACGCTGTCGCCGGATGCGCTGGCGAAAGTCCGCCGCGAGCATATCGGCTTTATCTTCCAGCGTTATCATCTGATGCCGGATCTCAGCGCCTTGAGCAACGTCGAGATTCCATCGATCTACGCCAATCTGCAGGGCAAAGCACGGCTGCAGCGCGCGGCGGATCTGCTGGCACGTTTAGGTTTGCAGGGCCGCGAACATCATAAACCGGGCGAGCTGTCCGGCGGCCAGCAGCAGCGCGTCAGTATCGCGCGCGCGCTGATTAACGGTGCCGAAATTATTCTTGCCGATGAACCGACCGGCGCGCTGGATTCGCATTCCGGCGAAGAGGTGCTGCGCATCCTACACGATCTCAATCGCGAAGGTCACACGGTGATCATCGTCACGCACGACATGAAAGTGGCGCAGCACGCCGATCGCATTATTGAGATTCAGGACGGCGAGATTTTTGCCGACAGCGGCCGCAAACAGGATGCAACCCGCGCGCAATATGTCCCCGCCGCGCCTAAAAGCCAGAGCAAGCTGCGCGGCTTGCTCGACCGCTTTCGCGAATCATTGCGCATGGCGCTGAATGCCATGAACGCGCATCGGCTGCGCACCGCGCTGACCATGACCGGGATTATTTTTGGCATCGCGGCGGTGGTCACGGTGGTGGCGCTCGGCCAGGGCGCGCGGCAAAAAACGCTGGAGAGTATTTCCGGGCTCGGCACCAATGTGGTGTCGATCTATGCCGGCGGTGATTTTGTCGAGGATGAAGCGCATCCGGTGCTGACGCTGGTGATGGCCGATGCCGACGTGATTGGGCGTCAGCAGTTTGTCGCAGCGGTCAGCCCGGAAATGATCGCCAATCAGCCTATTCGCTATCTTTCCAACGCGTCCAAAACCTCAGTGTACGGCGTCGGCAAAGCGTATTTCCAGATTCAGGGCATTAAATTGCTGGAAGGCAGCAACTTCAGCGATGAACGCCACGCGCGTCAGGAGATCATTATCGATACCAACACGCGCAACAAACTGTTTGGCGAACACGGGGAAAGCCCAATTGGCAAGATGATCGTGCTCGGTTCGGTGCCGGTGCGCGTGATTGGCGTGGCGGATAATAACGATGGCATGTCGCCCAATCGCCTCAGCGTGTGGCTGCCGTGGAGCACCGTGATGTATCGCATCAGCGGGCAAACCGCGCTAACCAGCATCAGCATTAAGCTGAAGGACGATGTGGTGAGCGGCCCGGCGGTGGAATCGCTGACGCAACTGCTAACCGCGCGTCACGGCAGCAAAGATTTCCTGGTGTTCAACCGCGATAAATACCGCAAAGCGATTGAAGATGCCGCCGCGACGTTAACGCTGTTGATACTGCTGGTCGCCTCAATTGCACTGATGATTGGCAGCATCGGCGTGATGAATATCATGCTGGTGTCGGTAACGGAGCGCACCCATGAAATCGGCGTGCGCATGGCGGTGGGCGCACGGCGCGGCGACATCATGCAGCAGTTTATGATCGAAGCAGTTTTAGTCTGTCTGGTGGGCGGATCGCTCGGCGTCGCGCTGGCGCTGGTGATTGGTCCGATTATCAGCCTGCTGGCGGGCGGCATGATTACGGCGATCTTCTCATGGCAATCAGCAGGCGCGGCCTTTGCCTGCTCCACCATCATCGGCATGATTTTTGGTTACCTGCCCGCGCGCAAAGCCGCACGCATGGATCCGGTGGCGGCATTGGCAAGCGAATAACTGAAATACCGCTTTAATCTATTAGCACTGTTCCGTAGCGGCGCGATTTATCGCGCTCTTTTGAGCTTTTTACTTGTGTAAAAACGCGCAATAAATCGCGCCGCTATGGATTTGCCGTTTTACATCAACATCGGCAAGGTCGCCGTTGCTGTCTGCTGGCTGGCCGCCTGATACCGGGCATCATGCGTCATCAACTCGTTAATCAATACTTCCACCAACATCATTGCACCCACTTTACCGCTCAGCGCACCAGCGTTGAACGGGCCTTCCGGCCGCGCAGCCACTAACAGCATATCGGCTAAGCTGCCCATCGGGCTGCGCAGCGTGTTGCTCAGCATCAGCACGCGCGCGTTTTGCTTCTTCGCCACCTTAACCACATGCATTACATCTTTAGTCGAGCCGGAAGCGGAGATGGCGATCACCAAATCGCCCTCTCTGAGCGTCGAGGCATTCATCGCCGCACGATGCATATCACCAAACAGCTGCGCCGATTTACCTAAGCGCAACAGGCGATAGTGCAAATACTCACCGGTAATCGCGCTGGCCGCCACGCCGTAGATCTGGATGGTTTTAGCCTGATGCAGCGCTTCCACCGCGTTTTGAAGCACCTCGCGGTTAATGAATTTCCCGGTATCGCGCAGCGCCTGCACCGTTTCTTCCACCAGCATGTCGATGCTGTCACCGCTAGCGACGGCGGCGGGCTGATTGTGTTGCACATCCAGCGCCAGCGCCATTTTGAATTCGGTATAGCCTTTGCAGCCGAGATGACGACACAGCCGCGTCACGCTTGCTTCGCTGGTGTCGGTCTCGCGCGCTAATTCAGTGATGGTGAGATACAGCACTTTCTGCGGGTCGGTGAGGATGAAATCGCCCAGCTTTTGCAGCGTCGGACTGTAGCCCGGCAAGCCCTGGCGCAGGTGCAGCAAGATGTTTTCGTTGTCCGTCATGGCGGCCTCTTCTTCACGACATTATGGCGCACAGTGTGCAGCAGATTAGGGCATAAGTGAAAGCTATCACAATAATGATGGAAATTTTCATCTTATGAATGAGATTGTGATAATAATTTTCACCACAAAATCACTTCAGGGATAAAAATTTATGTCATCACTGTTCAGCGGTGCCTCTTCAGGGGGTTGGTTTGAAAAAGCCCAGCGGTTTGGTAAGTCGTTCATGTTACCGATCGCCGTGCTACCGGCGGCCGGTTTGCTGCTGGGCATTGGCGGCGCACTTTCCAATCCCAACACCGTCAAAGCCTATCCATTCCTCGATGTCGCCTGGCTGCAAGGCATGTTCACCATCATGGCGAGCGCCGGATCGGTGGTGTTCGCCAACCTCGCGGTGCTATTTGCGGTTGGCGTAGCGGTAGGATTGGCCAAAAGCGACAAGGGCACCGCAGGATTGGCCTCGCTGCTGGCTTATCTTGTAATGAACGCCACCATCAATGCGCTGCTGACGCTGACCGGCGTGCTGGCGCAGGGCAACCTTAGCGCGGTGGGACAAGGCATGGCGCTCGGCATTCAGACGCTGGAAACCGGCGTATTTGGTGGCGTGGTGATCGGGCTGGTGACGGCCATGCTGCATAATCGCTACAACAAAATCGCCCTGCCGCAGTTCCTTGGCTTCTTTGGTGGCTCGCGCTTCGTGCCGATTATCAGCTCCTTGGTCGCCATTGTGGTGGGCGCGGCGATGACCATCGTCTGGCCGCATTTCCAGAAGCTGATTTTTGGCATGGGCGGATTGGTGGATGCCACCGGTTATTTCGGCACCTTTATTTACGGCTTCGTGCTGCGCATGCTCGGCCCGTTCGGCCTGCATCACATCTTCTATCTGCCGTTCTGGACCACCGCACTCGGTGGCAGCGAAGTGATCAACGGACATCTGGTGGAAGGCACGCAGCGCATCTTCTTCGCCCAGCTTGCCGATCCCCACACGCAACAATTCTACATTGGCACCGCGCGCTTTATGTCCGGGCGCTTCATCACCATGATGTTTGGCCTGATCGGCGCGTGTCTGGCGATGTACCACACCGCTAAGCCGGAAAACCGTCAACGCGTGGCCGGATTGCTGCTGTCGGCGGCGCTGACTTCTTTCCTTACCGGCATCACCGAACCGATTGAGTTCTCGTTCCTGTTTGTCGCGCCGATGCTGTATGTCATCCACGCGCTGTTTGATGGGCTGGCGTTTATGATCGCCCACATCCTGCACATCACCATCGGCCAAACCTTCTCGGGCGGCCTGATTGATTTCATTCTGTTCGGCGTATTGCAGGGCGAAGCGAAAACCCATTGGTGGTATGTCCCGCTGGTTGGCGTGCCGTGGTTCCTGCTCTATTACTTTACTTTTCGCTTGCTGATCACCCGCTTCAATTTCAAAACGCCGGGGCGCGAAGACGCCAGCGTTGAAACTGTGCCTATGGTCGCCGGAGAGCGTCCACTGCAGGTGATCGCGGCTTTAGGCGGCAAGCAGAACATCGCCGAACTGGATTGCTGCGCCACCCGTCTGCGCATCACGCTCATCGACAGCAGCAAACTCGATGAAAACGCATTGAAAGCTACCGGCGCACGCGCCGTGATCCAACGTGGCAAAGGCGTGCAGGTGATTTATGGCGCGCACGTCACCATTATCAAAAATGAAGTAGAGGAGTTACTCGCGCTATGAAAGCACCGATGCTGGCCCAGATTCAGGGAAAACTGGTGGTCTCGTGTCAGGCTCTGGAAGATGAGCCGTTACACAGCCCGTTTATTATGTCGCGCATGGCGTTAGCGGCGATGGAAGGCGGTGCGGCGGCGATTCGCGCCAACAGCCTGATCGACGTGCAGCAGATTATGCAAACCGTGGATTTGCCGATTATCGCCATTATTAAGCGCGACTATCCCGGAAGCGATGTGTATATCACCGCGACGCTGCGGGAAGTGGATGAGTTGATGGTGGCGAATCCGGCGATGATTGCGCTGGATGCCACGTTACACACACGTCCCGGCGATTTGCAGCTGCCGGCGTTGGTGGCAGCGATTCGCCAACGCTATCCGCAACTGTTGCTGATGGCGGACATCGCCACGGTGGAAGAAGCGCGTCAGGCGGCACAATTAGGTTTCGATTGTGTCGGCACCACCCTGCACGGCTACACCGCAGAAACGCAAGGCTGCTATTTGGCCGCCGATGATTGCCGCTTCCTGCGTGACGTATTGGCTGCGGTAAAGGTGCCGGTGATTGCCGAGGGGAATGTTGAAACGCCGGAAATGGCGGCGCATTGTCTGGCGCTGGGCGCGCATGCGGTGGTGGTCGGCGGCGCGATTACGCGTCCACAGCAGATAACGCGCCGCTTTGTGAATGCCATCAATTAATTTTTGAGGTGCCCATTAGGCACCTCGCCTAAGGTTATCCACAATCCCCGTGCGTAGAGTCGCCGTTAACCTGTGGATAAAACTCGCCTCGCACCACACCGCGCCCGATGCGCGCAGGCGGTTACTTTTCACACGATTGTGAATCTCAAACACGCTAACACACTTGATGCGTTAGCGTGTTTAGGTGAGTCAGTATCCGGCGTTAAACCGAATCTTCTTTTTCGACCACTAATACGCGCGCTTCGCCTTGCGGGTGCGCAACATGCTCGGTGCCGATGCTGGCGTAAAAAATGTCGCCGCTATTCAGCAGCACTTTCTTCACCTCACCTGCTTCGCGGTAATGCATTTCTACCACACCATCCAGCACCGCAAACACTTCCTCGCCATCATTGATGTGCCACTTGTAAGGTTGATTGGTCCAGTGCAGACGCACGCTGGTGCCGAAGAAGTTGGCGATGTCTAACGCATCCCAGGCTTTTGCGGGAGAGAAGTTTTTGCTGACGTAGGTTTTCATGCGATATCCGTGCGGGGGAGAACTGCGTTGATGATACACACAGCCCGGGCGTGCGGCGGGACATGCGCAGGCCATTTACGGACATTCAGATACAACAAAGCCGCCCGAAGGCGGCCTTAACACAACTGCTTGTGCAATTAACTTATTTGTATAACTCGGCAGTCATGTGTACGCGGTTGTTAGTGTTGGCTTCAGTAATTTTATACTGAGCACCCTGCTCTTGCGCCTGCGCTGCGATTTTCGCTTCTGCGCCATCCAGAGTAGATGACTCAACAGATATACTCTGAGCAAAGCTAGCAGCGGACATCATTGAAAGAGCAGCAACAGCGGCGATAGACAGTGTTTTGATAGTTTTCATGGTCATAATCCTTAGTGGTTTAACGAGAAGGCTGTGTGCCTTCGATGAGAATAATAGTAACTCAGGTTATCGTTTCAATATTAACCATTAGTGCGATCACGATAACTTACGTAACTATACAGTTTCTGCGTTATATCGACAAAAAAGGCCGCCCGTAGGCGACCTGTTCTGGCACATCCGTATGCAACCATCCGTTATTTGTAAAGTTCTGCGGTCATGTGTACGACGTTGCCGTTGCTCGCTTCTAAAATTTTGTACTGCTCACCGTTCTGTTTTGCCTGCGCAGCGATTTTCGCTTCAGCACCATCCAGAGTCAGCGAGGTTGCTGAAACGGTCTGTGCGAAGCTGGCAGCAGACATCAGTGAAAGAGCAGCAGCAGCGGCGATGGTCAGAGTTTTGATAGTTTTCATGGTCGTATTCCTTTGGTTGTTTGATTTGAAGGCTATGCGCCTTCGATGGAAACAATGATAACCACTGAAACTATTATCAGATTAACTATTAGTGCGATCACAGTTAATCAACTCATTATCACTACGCCAGATCGAGCTCTGTAATGACCCTTTTGACTTCTGCCACATCCGCCGCCGACAGCGAACGTAACGGGCGCGGCAGGCAATCATTCTCTACAAGGCCCAGCGCGCTGGCCGCTGCAGAGATAACGCGGATACTGCCGCCATGTTGGGTAAACAGCGCCCAAAGCGGTTCCAGCCGCTGCGACTGTTCAGCCACCGATGCAAAATCCCCTGCCATCGCAGCATCCGTTAGCGCTTTAGCGGTGCGCGGGAACAGTCCGCCGCACACGGAATACCACACTTCACAACCGGCGTTTAGGCCCACTGCGGCAAAGGCATCACCGCTGACACCAATAGTGACGTCTTCTGGCAATTGAGCGCGCAAAGCGCTGACCCGTTGCGTAGCAGCGGTGATATCGGCAGGCACGCCGGGAATTTTTATCGAGGCGATATACGGCAGCGTGGCAATACGCGCATGCAGCGCATCGGAGAACACAAAGTGGCTGGTGCCTGGATTGTCATAAATACACACCGGCAGCGAAACGTAGCGCGTGACATCCTGATACATGCCAAACACCTCGTCATCGTTAAGCTTCTGATAGGAAACCGCAGGCAGCAGCAATGCGCTGGCACCGGCCTGTTGCGCATCCTCGGCAAGTCGTAGCACTTCATCGGTGCTCACCGCGCCAATGCTGACCATAACCGGAATCCCCTCCGCATGTTGCACCGCCAGCGTCGTGATGCGCTTGCGCTGTTCGCGCGTGAAATAGGCGTAGCTACCGGTGGATCCCAGCACGCCAAGCGAATCCACTTTTGCTTCAGTGAGCCGCACGAGGAGAGTGAGAAAAGCGTGCTCGTCGATACCCGAAGCATTAAGCGGGGTCAGGGGAAACGCACTCAAACCTTTAAACATAGCCAGCGCCTTATTCATTATTAACAGAGGAAAACAGCCTCACCTGCACTGTTATAAGCCATCAGAAACAAAAATGCCCTCTTACGAGGGCATGGATTATCGCTACAGGTCGGGGATTATTTCAGCGCGATGCGCGCAATCTGATCCTGGCCTTTGGTTGAGGAGTCTTTGTTGAACTCCGCTTTCAATGTGACATACAGCGTGTTGTTGTCCGGGCCAATCAGCAGGCTGTTTGGGTTGTTATCAAACGACCAGCTATTTTTCACCGCGTAAGTGGTGGCATCCAGCTGCAGCACTTTCTTCGATTCGCGCTGGCTGATGTAGATTTCATTACGCTTAGCGTTGAATTTAATCGCCAGCGCATCACCTTCAATACGCTTGATCACTTTCCCAGTGCGCTCATCAAACACCAGCGTGGCTTTGCCTTTCGAATCATCGGTTACGAACAGGCGGCCGGTAGCCGGATCTTCCGCCATGTTCAGGAACAGATAGTCTTTACCGTCGCCGGCGGTCCAGCGCTTCTCAATTTTGTGGGTGCGTGGATTGATCACCAGAATTTCGCCCGCGCCGTTGGTCGCGTAAATGCGCTCAGTCAGCGGGGAATAGATGATGCCGGTTACCCATTTGCCTGCATTCTTGATGGTGGCTTTCAGCTTGAAGGTTTTCTCATCAACCACCGAGATGTAACCCGGATCGGCTACGCGACCGACATACAGCTCGTTGCCGTGCCACAGCACTTCACGCGCGCCCGCCGGATAACCTTCTTTATCTTTCTTACCTGGGAAGACTAAACGTTCCAGCACTTTGCCGCTCTGCGCATCCACTTTAGAGATAGCGCCATCCAGCGAGTTGGTGGTGTAGAACACGTTGCCCGCTTCATTGATCGCCGTACCAAAGTTTTTCAAATCGGTATGCGTAACGCCTTTGGTTTCCAGTGTGGTTGGGTCGAGACGATAAATTACACCACCGTTAACGTCTTTAAAGCTCTGCGCGCTGGCAACGTATAACGCTTTCGCAGCAGGCGAATACGCCATTTCATACAGGCCATCGCCCAGCGTACGCTGGGTCAAAGAAGTATCAACTGGCTTGGCAGCGGCGGCTGGCGCTTCGGCTTTTTTCGCCGGAGCCTGGCAAGCGGTCAGGCTGAATGCAGCGACGATCGCTGCCGCTACGGCGGCTTTGCGCGGGCTAAATAACGATTTCATGCTCAACTCCATCAATGGATGAACGGCTCCGTTGCGCGTACGCATACGGAAAACTCAAGAAGAATGAGAATCATACGCATTAGCATGAACTTAGCAACTTTCTCGACGATCTTCCTTACGTTGCCGTAGATCGATTCCAGCATGCCGCACACCTTTCTTTACTAAAAACCTCCAAATATTGCCTGAAAAAATAGGAAAACGTGAGCAATTAACAGGTTATTTTCACCCGTAAACCATTGATTCATAACTTACTTACACATTATTACAATTACAGTTGCAACCTTCCACAGATTCTTTAAAGCAAATGATTATCATTGGCTTTCTCAATAAATGCGCAGTGGCGCTTTGCGTGCCTTCTCTTCTGCCCTTTTGGGCGAATGAGTCACGACGTAAACGATAAAAAACGAAGCAAAACAGCTTCCTATAACATGCGTTTCAACAGGAAATTTTATGTCTGGCATCAGGAAAACCTTTAACGTCTCACTGCTGGCGGTGACGATTCATGCCCTACTTACGCCAAGCCCGGCGCAGGCAGCTAGCGATTCGCCGCAGGATTTGGTGGTCGAGGCATCCGCAACCGGCGACAGCGATAACAATGAAAAGCAGGATTACGCGGTAAAAACCACGCGAGCGGGCACTAAGCTGTTGCTGACGCCACGCGATGTACCGCAGTCGATGAGCGTGGTAACGCAACAGCGCATGCAGGATCAGAACCTGCAATCGGTGAACGATGTGCTGACCAACGCCACCGGCATCTCGACCAATCTGATCGACAGCGAGCGCTCGGAATACTATTCGCGCGGCTTTAAAGTCACCAACTTCTCGTTCGACGGCATCCCAACGTCAGTTAATGACAACTGGAACTACGGTGATGCCGCTTCTGATACCGCCATTTACGATCGTATTGAGATCGTACGCGGCGCCACCGGATTGATGACCGGTGCGGGCAGCCCGTCAGCATCGATCAACATGGTACGTAAACACGCCGACAGCAAAACCTTTACCGGTGCGGTCAGCGCCAGCTACGGTAGCTGGAACAAACAGCGTTATGTTGCGGATCTCTCTGCACCGCTAAACCAGGATGGCAGCCTGCGCGGCCGCGTGGTAACCGGTTACAGCGATGAAGACAGCTGGCTCGATCGCTACCACAAAACCAAAAAATTCCTCTACGGCGTGATTGATGCCGACATCACTGAGCACACCACGCTGTCGCTGGGCTACGACTACGAAGATGCTAACACCGGCAATCCAACGTGGGGCGGCTTGCCGATGTTCTACAGCAACAACGCCACCACGCATTACGATCGCAGCCTCAACTCCGCCGCCAACTGGGCGCGCTACAACACCAATTCGCGCAAAATATTCGCCGACATCGATCATAACTTCGATAACGGCTGGAACATCCACGTCAACGGCACGCACGCCGAGAACACCTTCAACGATAAGCTGCTATATGTGATGGGCAGCGCCGATCAGGACAGCGGCGAAGGCACCACCGGCTTCGGCAGCATGGATCGCGGTAAACGTCAGATGGATTCGTTCGACGGCTACGCCAGCGGTCCGTTTGAGCTGTTAGGTCGTCAGCATCAGTTAATGGCGGGCGTGAGCTACAGCCGCCAGCACAACGCCACTTACAGCCAGGATGGCGTTACCGATCTGGAAAACTACAACATCGCCTCAAACGATATGGGCATTTTCAATAACAGCTGGAACGGCAACATTGCCGAGCCGCAGTGGCAAGGTTGGTATCAGAATGCCGACGATACCATTCGCCAGAAATCGGCTTATACCGCCGCGCGCTTCTCGCTGGCCGATCCGCTATCGCTGATTATTGGTGCGCGTTACACGCAGTGGAGCACCAACGGCAGCAGCGGTGATATGACGAACAATAACACCACGCCGTACGCTGGTTTGGTGTACGACATCAACGATACCTGGTCGGCGTACGGCAGCTATACCTCGATCTTCCTGCCGCAAACCGATCGCGACATCAACGGTAAATACCTGTCGCCGGTAACCGGCAAAAGCTATGAAACCGGTCTGAAGTCCGCCTGGTATGATGGTCGATTAACCGCGACGGTGGCGGTATTCCGTATTGAGCAGGACAACGTCGGTCAGGCGATTAATGGCGTCTATCTGAGCGGCAACGAACAGGCTTATGCGCCCGCCAAAGGTGCGGTCAGTAAAGGTGCGGAGTTTGAGCTGAATGGCGCGCTAACGGATAATCTGCAGCTGACTTTCGGTGCCACACGCTACGTGGCGCGGGATAAAGAGGGACGTTTCAACAGCTATCAGCCGCAGACTTCCTTTAAGCTGTTTACCCGTTATCAGCTGCCGATGTTGCCGGATCTCACGGTTGGCGGCGGCATCAACTGGCAGAACCGCGTGTTTGAAGATGCCACCAATGCCAGCGGCGATAGCGTGCGTGTTTATCAGGGCAGCATTCCGCTGGTTTCGCTGTTTGCGCGCTATCAGGTGACTAAGCAGGTGGCGGTGCAGGCGAACGTCGATAATCTGTTTGATCGCGAATATTACAGCTACATGAACAGCTACGTTTATGGCGCACCGCGCAGTGTTTCGATGAGCGTTTCGTATCAATTTTAAATAAAGGCTAAAGGTGCGCATTTATGCGCGCCTCTCATCAAACCTTGTTTTTATAATTGAAACTAATCTGCGAATTCTGTTCTTTCGGCAAGCGGCGCGCCTCTAAATAAACCGATTTCCAGTACGGATTATTTAGCGAAGAGCGCATCACGCCCTGACTCACCGATGCGTGCAGGAACTGATGATCGGTGTCATAAAACCCGACGTGCAGCTCACGTTTAATGCGGAAGAACACTAAATCACCGGGTTGCAAATGCGCCTGATCCACCGGTTTGCCCATGGCAATTAACTCTTTGGTGGTGACGCGATCCATCGGAATATTGAAACGATCTTTCAGCGTGCGCCAGACAAATCCCGAGCAATCGACGCCGGTTAATTGTGTGCCGCCCCACTGATATTTGGTCCCTTCCCACGAATGCATTTGATCGTGCAGCGCGGCAATCACCGGGATTAAATCGGGCTGTTTGCCGTTGTCTGCCGAGGTATCAACGCTTTCCTCAGCAGGCGCATGCGAAGACTTCGAAGAACAACCTGCCAGAGTGAAAACAAACAGGCAGGCGATAACTTTGCTGGCGGCAGAATTGATCATGTGTTGGTGATTTCGCTGAGGGAGACAGTGGTCAGAGATTTATACCGTAAAAAAGTTGCAGAAATAAATAGGCGCGCAGTGAAATCTTTTATTTGTCGGTTGATTTTACCTAAGTTTACGCAACGGTAACATCTTGTATTTGAGTTAAAAATCTATTTTCCACGCTGGGCTTTTTCTGTGCAGGAGAATATTTGCGCTCCTGCACAGAACGACATCAATTTCGGCTTACAGCTGTAAGTTTAATACTTGCCGGAGAAATTGGCGCTAATACGCTGCGCCAGATAATCCTTCGCGGAAATAGGCGGGTATTTTTTCTCCGGTCCTTCAATAATCACATCTTCATTCGCCTGGCAGAAAAACGCCAGGCTGTAGCGTGCCGGCACCGATTCACCAGGCAGCGGATTGCTTACGCGATGGAAGTTCGACGGTAACTTGTCATCACTCCAGCGCATCAACATATCGCCGATATTACAGGTAATTAAGCCTTCCAGCGGCGGGATCGGCGTCCAGATTTGCTCTTCCATCTCTTTGCCCGGACACACCTGCAAACCACCCTGCCCATCACGCTGGAACAGCAAGGTCAGACAATCGAAATCGGTGTGTGCCCCGGCGCGCCACGGACCATCTGGCTCGCCGCTGATGGCAAAGTAGTGCAGCATCCGCAGCGTGCTTTGGTAGGTTTCGCGCGAAGGCTCATGCGCTTTGGCGAAGAAATCGTCGGGGAATCCCAACTTCAGGGCAAAACAGGAGAGCAAGCGCATCCCCACTTCCCAGCACTGACGCTCGAACTTCAGTACATCATGCTGAAAACCCGACAAGGTGGCCTCATCCGGCCACAAGCCTGCCATGCGCGGACGCGTCACCTGGTACGACTCTTTTTGGTCCGGTTTACCGGTAGATGGACGGATTTGCGCGCGGTATTCCCAGCCGGCATTGCGGCTGAGTGGATGACGCGCTTTGTCACTTTGCGGCAGCGAGAAAAAGCGCTCTGCGTTAGCAAAAGCCGCATTGATGTCGTCGAGTGGAATACCGTGGCCGGAAACCTGGAAAAACCCAATCTCGGTGGCGGCTTGCCACAGCTGATCGGCTATTTCGGCTTTACGTTGGTCGAAATCGGAGAGATCGATGATACGCACATCACGTGCAGCTTCTACGCCGCGCGCGCCCATACGCGATTCTTTCGCCAGTTCATGCATGTCATAAGTGGTCTTTTCCATTGGTGCACCTCGTTATTGAGCGATAACGGATGACCCGCCCGCAGCCTGGCAGTCATCCCCGCGCCTGCTGAATACCACAGGCGATCGAGCAATGACCCACCGGGTGAAACCACGGTTGACAGCTTCTACTCAGTTTCAGCCAAGCAAAGGCTGTGCCAGCACGCTGCGCCGCTTAAAATCAATACGTTAGGGAATCTGCCACATCCGGTCTGCACAATGGCGGTGCAAAACGCGCTGACTTGCCTCATCAATGAGCGGTCAATGAAGCAAAAGCCCGGCACCATCAATATCGACTATATTACTTTCAGTGGGTTGCACGAATGGCATGCGCTTTGCTAAATCCCCACTGAGTATAAGCGGTCAGCGTGACAACAGATGCACGCAGGACATTGCTCTACAGCATTAGCTGTACCTCGTCAGGGGACGATGCGCATACGCATCGTGAGCACGCCATGCGCCGCTACGCCCCTGATGACGACAACAAACTCAACGTTTATTGGGGGTTATATGACAATGTCGCGTTTCCGTTTCTCCTTATTCGCTGCTCTGCTGAGCAGCTCTGCACTGTCGCACGCCGCCGACAAACTGATATTGCAAACCACCTGGGTCGCGCAGGCTGAACAAGGCGGTTATTACCAGGCGCTCGCCACCGGCATCTATAAAAAATATGGGCTGGATGTTGAGGTGCGCTCCGGCGGGCCACAGCTGAATAACATGACGCTGCTGCTGGCGAATCGTGCTGATGTCATCGTCAGCTACGATCTGCAAGTGCTGCAGGGCATTGAGCGCAACTTTCCACTCAAAGCCATCGCCGCGCCGTTTCAGTTTGACCCGCAAGGCATTGTCACCCACGGCGATGTGAAGTCGCTGGATCAGCTGAAAGGTAAAACCGTGCTGGTTTCTGCCAGCGGACAAGCCAGCTGGTGGCCGTGGCTGAAAGGCAAATATCAGCTGCAGGATGGGCAGGCGCGCCCTTACACCTTCAACATGCAACCGTTTCTCGCCGACAAAAACACTGCGCAGCAGGCCTACGCCACCTCCGAAGTGCAGCAAATTAAAGAGGTGCAACCGGACAGCAAATTCTATCTGTTTGCCGATTATGGCTATCCGGCATACGGCGGCATTCTGGTGACGCGCGACGATTTGCTGCAAAAAGAGCCGGATGTCCTGAAGCGTTTTGTGGCGGCATCGATGGAAGGCTGGAAATCCTACCTTGCCAATCCGACTGCCGGTAATGCGCTGATCAAAAAGGAGAACCCGCAGATGACTGACGCGGTTCTCGCCTTTGGCGTATCACAGATGAAAGCCCTGCACCTGATTGACGGCGGCGATGCCGCGCAGCAAGGTCTAGGCGTGATGACGGATAAGCGCTGGCAGGCAACGCGTGACTTTATGGTCAACGCCGGTTTACTCAAAGCGTCCACCGACTGGCAGAGCGCGTTTAGCACGCAGTTTGTCGCGGCGAAAGCGGAGTGAGGTGCTCATGAGCCAATTGCTAATTCAACACTGCGCCGCGATCCTGACCGGCGATAAACAGCAACCGCGCAGCAGCGCGCGCGATATTCGACTGCGCGATGGCCTGATTGTGGAGATGGGTGAACTCGATGCTGTCGCCGATGAAACCGTGATCGACGCCCGCGATTGCGTGGTTTATCCCGGCTGGGTTAATACGCATCATCATCTGTTTCAATCGCTGCTGAAAGGCGAACCCCAAGGTCTGAATCTAAGTCTGGGCGGCTGGCTGGCGGCGACGCCGTATCGCTTTCGTGGTGCCTTCGACGAACAGACATTTCGCATCGCCGCGCGGGTGGGTCTGGTCGAGCTGGTGCGTTCCGGCTGCACCACCATCGCTGACCATCACTATCTTTACTGGCCTGATATGCCGTTTGATGGCGCAGAAATCCTGTTCGATGAAGCCGACAAGCTAGGCGTGCGCTTCGTGCTGTGTCGCGGCGGTGCGACGCAAAGCCGTGGCTTAGAGAGCGACTTGCCCACCGCACTGCGCCCGGAAAGCTTTGACAGCATGATGACCGATGTTGATCGTCTGGTGGCGCGCTATCACCAACCGCAGGATAGCGCGATGCGCCGCATCGTGATGGCACCGACCACCACGCTGCACTCCACCACGCCGCAGGAGCTGCGCGAGAGCGCGCGCCTGGCGCGTCAGCTCGATATTCGCCTGCACAGCCATCTGTCGGAAACCGTTGATTATCTTGATGCCGCACGCGCGAAGTTCGGTATGACGCCGCTGCAGTTTTGCGCCGAACACGACTGGATTGGCGATGACGTGTGGTTTGCGCATCTGGTGAAACTGCTGCCGGAAGAGATCGCCATGCTGGGCGCGGCGGGCAGCGGTATCGCGCACTGCCCGCAAAGTAACGCGCGCCTCGGCAGCGGCATTGCCGATTTGGTGGCAATGGAACACGCAGGCGTGAAGATCTCGATTGGCGTTGATGGCGCGGCCTCAAATGAAGCGGCGGATATGCAAAGCGAAGCCCACGCCGCCTGGCAGCTCCAGCGCGCACGCAAAGGCATGCTGGCGCAGCCGCGTTATGCCGGTGGAACCTTTGAAGGCGGTGGCGACGCCGCCCGCATTGAAGATGTGGTGCGCTGGGGCACATCCGGTGGCGCGCAGGTTTTGGGCTTAAACACCGGCCGCCTTGCACCTGGCATGGCCGCCGATATGGCCATCTATCGGCTCGACGATCCGCGCTATTTTGGTTTGCACGATCCCGCCATTGGCCCGGTGGCCAGCGGCGGACGCGCCAGTTTAAAGGCGCTGATTTGTGCCGGAAAACTGCTGGTGCAGGATGATGTGATTGCCGGAGTGGATTTGGCGGAACTGGGCCGCGACGCTGCACAAGCGGTAAAAACCTTGCAACAACGCGCGGCGGTTTAACCGCGTTACGCCGCTGCGTCTTTCTTGCGCAGCGGTGATTCTGGCAGAAACAGCGACAGCACAAAGGCCAGCAGCATCACACCCGCCGCCATTTGAAAGGCTGAATGCACCGCATCGCCAAACACCTGCAAATAGGCTTGCTGCACATCATGCGGCAAACGGTGCACCGCATCAGGATCGAGCGTACGCGGCAATGCTTTGCCCTGCTCCACCAGCGTGGTCAAACCCGATTTCAGCACCTGGCTAAACACCGCGCCAAACAGCGCCACGCCAATCGAACCGCCAACCGAGCGGAACAACGTGACCGACGAGGTAGCGACACCGATGCGATCGGGCGTTACGGTGTTCTGTACCGCCAGCACCAGCACCTGCATCACCATGCCCATTCCCATCCCCAACACGCAGGCAAACAGGTAGATATGCCACAGCGGCGCATCAATGGTCAGCGTGGTCAGCAGCGCCATGCCGATAGTCGCCAGCAAGGTACCGCCAATCGGGAACAGGCGATATTTGCCGGTACGGCTAATAATGCGTCCGCTGACGATGGAAGTGATCAGCAATCCGCCCATCAGCGGCAGCAGCTGTAAACCGGCTTCGGTCGGCGTCGAGCCCTTCACCACCTGCAGATAGAGCGGTAAAAACGTCACGCTGCCAAACAGCGACATGCCAACGATAAACGCCATCAAACTGGCGAGCGAGAAGCTGCGATTGCGGAACAGTGACAGCGGAATAATCGGTTCCCAGGCGCGGCGCTCCTCATAAATAAAACCGAGCACACCAATTACACCAAACGCCAGAATGCACCACAGCAGCGGATCGGACCATTCACGTAACGTGCCGCCTTCGCTGGTAAACAGCGTGATACCCACCAGCGCCAGGCTGAGAAACACCGCGCCAGGATAGTCAATCTCATGCGGCTTGCGTTTGTTGTCGGTCTTAAACACCGCGTTGATGATCACCAGCGCAAACAAACCTAGCGGCAAATTGATGTAGAAAATCCAGCGCCATGAAGCGTGCTGTACGATAAAACCGCCCAGTAGCGGCCCAATCACCGTTGCCAGACCGAAAACGCCGCCAAACAGGCCCTGATATTTACCGCGCTCTTGCGGGGGAATCACATCGGCGACCGCCGCCATGCTCACCACCATCAAACCACCGCCGCCTAAGCCTTGCAGCGCACGAGTGAAAATCAGCTGCTCCATATTTTGCGCCAGACCGCACAGCGCCGAGCCGATCAGGAATAGAATCACCGAGATCTGCAGCACCGATTTGCGACCAAACAGGTCGCCGAATTTGCCGTATAGCGGCACCACAATCGTCGAAGCCAGCATATAAGCGGTGACGATCCACGACAGGCGATCGAGCCCACCCAGTTCGCCGACGATAGTCGGCAACGCGGTGGAGACGATGGTTTGATCCAGCGCCGCCAGCAGCATCACCAGTAATAAAGCGCTCATCAGTAAGCGAACAGAAGGAGGATTCTCCTGCCCGCTGCCCGACTGCGGCGCGAGTGTTTGGGGTTTCATAACAGACACCAATTGAAATTAATTAAATACACAATTAATATTGCCTGCAGTCTGACATGAATCAAGTGAGCGAGTAAAGATGACCGCACGAAAAGTCCCTGCTGACGATATGGCCAACTCAGTCAAACCCCGCCGTCCCGGCCGTCCGCGCGGCGGCGCGATCAACGTGCAGCAGCGCGAACATCTGCTCGACATCACCTTAGCGCTGTATGCCGAAAACGGCATCGGCGAAACCTCGCTCAACGCGATTGCGCGCAAAGCGGGCGTGAGTCCAGCCATGCTGAATTACTATTTTCAGTCGCGCGAATCGCTGCTGGATATTGTAGTTGAGGAGCGTTTTTTGCCGTTACGCCAGCGCCTGGTGGCGCACTTTATGGATGACCCGCGCGATCCCGTCACCACCTTCAGCGCCTTTATCCGTGAAGTCGCGGACATCGTCACCACACACAACTGGTTCGCGCCGCTGTGGATGCAGGAAGTAATGCAAGGTGAAGGCGGTTTAGGTCAGCACATCAAAAAGCGCTTTGGTCACGGTGAACGTGATGAAGTGAAAAAACTGATTGAGGGCTGGCAGCAGCAAGGATTACTCAACCCACATCTGGAGCCACAACTGCTGATGACTTCGATTCTCAGCCTGGTGCTGGTGCCCTTCACCCGCTTTGCCAGCGATCCCGCGTACTCGCGTGAAATCATTGTCCAGCACACGTTGAGTCTGTTTTGTCAGGGGATCCAACCTACAGTGTAGAGTCGCCATTCATGGCGACCTGGAGTTAAGCAAATTTATTCCATTAAAGGGATAAATTATGAGAATGGTGCCTGGAAAAGAAAACCCGATTCGCCTGTCGATTCACGCAGTAGCTGTTCCCAATCACTCGGTGGATGTCCGGCATCCAACATCCTCTTAAATGTTTTGTACGCATCATTCTTACTTTCGTAAGCGCGTAATGTGCCAAAATCATTCACCCAGCCAAGAATGATGGTTTTACTCTGTTCGCTACAGCGGAAAAACAATCGAAACTGCTGCAAAAATTTCGCGCGATACCAATATCGATTTCCATCCCCTAAAGTTCCCCCTTGTCGAAACTGGGGATTCAGCGGATCTCGCGCAATAACTTCTGTAACAACCTTATAAATTGCTGCCAGTAATTTCGTCTGTTTCTTTTTATGGTATTCATGCGGTTTTTCAACTTTAAGCTGCAACACTTCCTGCGCTAAAGACGTTACCTGAGCAGTAAAACAAGCGTGGAAATAAAATTTCCATCCGTTGATTTCCATGTAATCCACACCCTTTCTCCCGCAGTTTAGTCATCCGTGAGCGGAGCATCTAAATCAACATCAATTCCAGCGACCAAATTTTCCATACCTGACCAAAATTCGACAGGAACTGAGTGAATATGCTGGGGATTACTCACCATATCTCGTTCGAGAAAAGTCAGAAAATGCTGTACGGCGGGATCATCCTGCTCATCATTTTGCTTAGACATGATGACCTTGCCGCCAGACAACAGGGAATATTCGATAATTTCACCCGGTTTAAGCTGTAGAGCATCGCGAATTGCCGCTGGAATAGTTGTTTGACTCCGTTCTGTCAGCCTCGACTCTGCACGGAGTGATACATCCACTAGATCAAATTTGAACACTTCTTTCTCCTCAGCCGCTCACAAAGCAACATCGCTTTTAAAGCCGCCTATCCGCCAAGATGCCCCACAGTAATGCATTTGCATTGTGCAATGCAAATGCATTACTGCACCTTTTTAAATTATTTTTCCCAGCACCGAAACTTTCCTCCCTGCCCCAGCGAACTGAACTACTGAGACATCCAAACCGGAACTCCCATACATCGCAGGAGCAGAAAATGAAACGCATCAAATCCCTCGTTTGTACCCTGACCATGACCGCAGCACTGGGTCTTTCCGCCTTCAACGCCGGTGCCGCATTGCCGGTGGGCGCGAAAGCGCCTAACTTCGAACTGCAGGGCGCGTTGGCCGGTAAGCCGTTGACCTTCTCGCTGGAAAAGGCGCTGCAGAAAGGTCCGGTCGTGCTCTATTTCTTCCCGGCGGCGTTTAGCGCGGGTTGTACCATTGAAGCGCACGATTTTGCTGAAGCCACAGACAGCTTCAGCAAAATGGGTGCCACGGTGATTGGCGTGACCGCGGGCAATACCGATCAGGTCAGCGATTTCTCTAAGCTCGAGTGCCGCGATAAATTCACTGTCGCCGCCGATCCGGGTGCGAAAGTGGCGGCGCAGTATCAAACTACCATGCAGATGAAAGGCAAAACCCTGTCCGATCGTACTTCGTACGTGATCGCGCCAGATGGCAACATTCTGCTGAGTTACACTGACAGAAATCCCGACACGCATATCGAAAAAGCGATGGCCGCCGTTAAGCAGTACGACGCTTCTCACCCGCAAACCAACTAAGTAAAGAGGCCAGCGATGTTAACCGCCATGCTGGCCGCCTTCATCGGCGGCATCATTCTGAACTTAATGCCCTGCGTGTTTCCGGTGATCTCACTGAAAGCGCTCGGCCTGTTGCGCCATACCGATAACGCCGCCAGCGCGCGTCGCGAAGGCTTGGGCTTTTTACTCGGCGTTGTGGTGACCATGATGGCGCTGGCGGGCATTCTGCTGGCGGCACGCGCCGGTGGCGCGGCGGTCGGCTGGGGTTTCCAACTGCAATCGCCGTTGGTGATCGCCTTGCTGTCGTTGGTGATCCTCGCCGCTGCGCTCAATTTGCTCGGCGTGTTTGAAGTGGGCTTATCCGTGCAGCGCGTCGGCTCGGTAGACGTCGGTCGCGGTGCCTTTACACGCTCGGCGTTGACCGGCGCGCTGGCGATCATCGTCGCCACGCCGTGCGCCGCACCCTTTATGGCGAGCGCCATCGGTTATGCGTTAGTGCAGCCGCCCGCCGTCGCCTTGGTGATCTTCTTTGCGCTAGCCATCGGCTTCGCCGCGCCGTTCACACTGGTATCGCTGTTCCCGGCGCTAGCGAAATTCCTGCCACGTCCCGGTGCATGGATGGATGTATTGAAACGCGGTCTGGCGTTTCCGATGTTTGGCGCTTACGCCTGGCTGGTGTGGGTGCTGGCGCAGCAGGCGGGAAGCGCGGCGCTGGCCACCTTGCTGGCCGCTTCCGTGGTGGTCGCCTTCGCCGGCTGGTTGTACGGCATGGCGCAACATCGCCACTTTGCCGGTAAAAGTCACAAGGTGCTGTTTGCCGTCACCGCGCTGCTGATAATCGCGGTCATCGCCCCGCTGCCGACGCTGATCAAACCCGGCGCAGGCCTGGCGGGCGACCAGCTGACGGCGGAAGTGACCAAAGCCAAATGGACGCCGCAAGCGGTTGAAGCGCAGCGTGGTCACGGCAAAGCGATCTTTGTCGATTTCACCGCATCCTGGTGCATCACCTGTCAGGTGAACGAGAAAACCTCGCTCTCAACCCAGGCGGTGAAAGAGGCCATCGCCAAAACCGGCACGCTGTACATGGTGGCAGATTCCACTAAATTTAACCCGGACGTGGATGACACCATGAGTGAGTTCGGTCAAGGCGGATTACCGATGTATCTGGTTTACCCTGCCGACGGCGGACCGCCGAAAGTGCTGCCGCAGGTGCTGACACCGAGTATTGTGGTGAACGCGCTCAACCAGGCGAGCAAGAAGGCGTAAGAACAACAAGGCGGATTATGCAAACAAGCGATAGCGCGCGCGAAGGTTGGCCCGCGCTAATGGAACAGGCACAGGCGGGCGATCAGCTCGCCTATACCCGACTGCTGAAAGCGCTGGTGCCGGTGATTCGTTCGCAAACACGCAAACAGATCGCTGACGATGCACTGGTAGAAGATGTGATTCAGGATGTGCTGCTAACGGTGCATCGGGTGCGTCACACCTATGATCCTGCCTACCCTTTTTTACCCTGGCTGCTGGCGATTATCTCGGCACGCGCGATCGATGCGCTGCGGCGACGTGGCCGCCATCAGCAGTGGGAAGTTAACGACGATATCATGCCAGAAGCCGCCAGTGCGCCAGACGCACCGCAGCAGGACTCGCAGGAAGAACTGGCCGGATATCTGCGCCAGCTGCCTTCGCGTCAGCGCGAAATTGTCGAACATGTGCATCTGCGCGAAATGAGCCTGACGGAAGCGGCCGCGCATAACAATCTGAGTGTGGCCGCAGTGAAATCGCTGCTGCACCGCGCTCTGACCAATCTGCGCCGCTTTGGAGCCAATCATGACCGATCATGACCTGTTAATTGAAAAACTCGGGCGCGAGATGCGACCGGTTAAACCGCTGCGCTCCACTAGCTGGCGCGTTATCACATGGCTGTTGCTGGCATTGCCCTGCGGCATTGCCGCCAGCTTCCTGGTGCAGCGCAGTGTCACCGACTGGGCGCAGCCGGGCGCGCTGCAGGCGATCTTGCAGCTGGTGCTGGCCTTTGTACTCGGCACGCTGGCAATTCGTAGCGCTTTCAACATGAGCATCGCCGGACGCCGCAGTATCAGCTGGAAAGCGCTGCTGCCGATTGGCCTGCTGTGGCTCGGCATGAGCATCAGCCAGATTCCCGGTGAAGTGCCAATCGAACATGACAATGACAGCGCACGCTGCTTTACCTTTCTGCTAGTGGTCAGCACGCCGATGATGGTGCTGATGATCGCCAGCCTACGCCGCACCCGCGCATTGCATCCGGTACGCAGCCTGGCGATGGCCGGTTTGGGCGTCTCCTGCATGGCGGTCACGCTGCTGGCATTTTGCCATCCGGTGCATCTGCATCCGCTGGATTTTGTGATGCATCTGGCGGCGATAGCGACGATTGTGGCGATGACGGTGCTGGTGGGGAAACGTTGGGTGCAGTTGAAGTGAGTCGAGTGAAAGAGAGCAATGGTTAAGTTAATTCTTTGGTGTGATATTTCCACGCAAAAGATTAAAAATCGGCTCACCCATATTGTAAATACGCTATTTCTAAACTATAGAATAATAGCAATATAATTCCATTCCCATCAATTACCTCATCCAAGGATACGTATGAAAAAGTTAATTTTCGTATTATTAGCAAGCTCGGTATCTTTCAGCTCACTCGCCGCAGACCTGATGAGCAAAGTTGAGTTTGAAAAGGTAAAAGATCAATATGTAGAGGTAGGAAACATTTCCACCTCAGGTGAAACGGACCCCGCCAGCGCCAGAGAGGAACTGTCTAAATTGGCAGATGAAAAAGGCGGCGATATCTTTATCGTAACCTCCGCGAATACCAATAACAAAATACATGGTACCGCCATCGTTTATAAGAAAAAGTAATTTTCTATCTTGCCTCAGCATGAGCTTATCAATATGACTTATGCTGGGGCATTATATTTAATTTCCGATGAGGTTACCGACAATAAAGCTGGCGGCGAGTTTCTACAACTTAATTATGCAAAAGCGGCCCATGCGAGCCGCCCGTTTCAATCAATCATTATTTACTGCGGAATCACTTTCTCCGCTTTCAGACGATCAAATAACTGCGTAAATGAATCCAGCGTTGAACGATAACCGGTGAAGCCCGCTTTGCGGCTCTTGCTCATATCGGTGAACGCTTCCATCGGACGTCCCAAATCCGCATCGGTATGCCACCAGGATGCCAATTTAGAGATGTCCGCTTCACGCAGCTGATAACGCGCCGCCACCTCGCGCCACACTTCTGCGGCATCCTGCATGCGTCCTTCCAGTGGCATCATCTGCGCCGGGTAATCCGCCGCTTCCACGCCAAAATAGGCCGCCAGACGTGGCCACAACCAGTTCCAGCGGAACACATCGCCGTTCACCGCGTTGAAGTCCTGATTGGCCGCTTCAGCCGCAGTCGCGGCCCACAACAACTGTTCCGCCAGTAGACCGGCGTCGGTCACATCAGACACACCGTTCCACTGCTCTGGCGAACCTGGGAAGATAAACGGCAAACCTTGCTCGCGGCACAGCGTGGCATACACCGCCAGCGTCTGGCCCATATTCATCGCGTTACCCAGCGCAAAGCCGACGATCGAATGCGGACGATGCACGCTCCAGCGATAGCCATATTTCTCCGCACCGGCAAACACTTCGTCTTCCTGCGCGTAATAGAAGTTCTCGACCGGCTGGCGTCCCTGCTCTTCGCGGAATGGCGTCACCGGCACAGCGCCTTTACCGTAGGCTTCGAACGGGCCGAGGTAATGCTTCAGGCCGGTCACCAGCGCCACATGCGATCCCTTCAGACGCTCGCCCAGCGCTTCAATAACGTTACGCACCATGCCGCCATTGACGCGGATATTCTCTTTCTCATTTTCCTGGCGCGACCAGACGCTAAAGAACAGCGCATCCGGCTGCTCTTCTGCCAGTGCAGCACGCACCGCATCAGCATCCGTCAGATCAGCGGTCAGGCTGCGGCAACCTTCCGGCACTGCGCCACGTCCGCGCGATAAACCGCTGACCTGCCAACCTTCGCGCTGCAATTTTTCCGCCAGCGCACGTCCAATCACACCGCTGATGCCTACAATCAATGCCTGCTTTTGCATTTCAATTCTCCTCAGTTTCAGTAATGATGAGTTTAATAGAGAATTTAATTCCCATCTCTGGCATTAATTCACAGCATTCACAACCTGAGTTCACGAATCCATGCACGATCAGCGCCTGAAAGATATCGTTCCGTTTGTTGCCAGCGTCGAGAGCGGCAGCTTTGCCGCCGCCGCTGAGCGCCTGCATCTCACCGGTTCAGCGGTAAGCAAAAGCGTGACGCGGCTGGAAACCCGCCTTGGTTCGCGGCTGCTGGAGCGCACCACCCGCAGCCTGAAACTCACCGACGCCGGTAACGCCTACTACCAAACCTGTTTGCGCATTATGGAGGAGCTGGCAGAGGCCGAAGCGGTGCTAGCGGCGCAGCGCACCATTCCTTCCGGGCGCTTGCGTTTAGCGGTGCCGAACACCTATGGACGCCTCGGTGTGATGCCGCTGCTGATACCGTTTTGCCGCCAGCATCCGGATGTGGAGCTTAATCTGACTTTTTCGGATCGCTTTATCGATCTGTTTGATGAAGGGATTGATGTTGCAGTGCGCATTGGTGGATCGCCGGATCTACCCGCCTCGCTTGGCTGTCGTCAGATGGGCCGCGAACGCATGGTGTTTTGCGCATCACCCGATTATCTGGCGCGCGTTGGGCGGCCCTCCAGTGAAGCCGAATTGTTGCAGCATCAGGCGATCATGTATGAACGCGTCGATGGCAGCACCAAACCGTGGCTGTTTACTACGGAAGATGGCTATCCGCACTGGCGCAACCTGCCGCACCGCATGGCGCTGGGTGATGTGGATGCGCAGATGCAGGCGCTGTGTGCCGGATTAGGCGTAGCGCAGATGCCATCGTGGCTGGTGCGTGAACCGCTGGCGCGCGGCGAGCTGGAGATCATTCTGCCCGAGCAGCAGCCGGACGGCCTGGCCTTGACGCTGATTTGGCCGCGCCGCAAGCAGCTGCTACCTAAAGTGGATGCGCTACTGGCGGCGTTAGAAGAATTACAGATCAGATAGAAACATAAGGTCAAAAGCGCGCGATGAATCGCGCCGCTACCAACCTGTACATACCGTAGCGGCGCAATTTATTGCGCTTTTCTTAATATCAACGGTGATTCAACCGGCGCGACAACCTGTCGCCAAAAAACTGCAGGACCGTCACCAGCGCCACCAGCACCACAATCACCGTCAGCATCACCTGCATATCAAAGCGTTGATAACCATAACGATACGCCAAATCGCCCAAGCCGCCCGCACCAATCGCGCCGGCCATCGCCGAGGCGTTAATCATCGTCACCAGCGTAATGGTAAAGCCGCTCACAATGCCGGGCCGCGCTTCGGGCAATAAGACATGCCAGATAATATGCCAGCGATGAAAACCCATCGCCTGCGCCGCTTCGGTCAGCCCTTTATCCACTTCGCGCAGGCTCACTTCGGCGATACGCGCAAAGAACGGCGTCGCCGCCAGCGTCAGCGGCACCACCGCCGCCCACACGCCGTAGGTGGTGCCGACGATCCAGCGGGTAAAGGGAATCAGCGCCACCATCAGAATCAAAAACGGGATCGAGCGGAACAGGTTCACCACCCAGCCCAGCACGCGATTCAGCAGCGGGCTGGGAAACAGATCGCCGCGTCCGGTTACCACCAGAATCACCGCCATCGGCAAACCCAGCGCCAGCGCCAGCAGCGACGACACGCCCACCATCAGCAGCGTATCCAGCAGCCCAACCCATAAACGATCAATAGCCAGTGACATAACCCGGTATCTCCAGTTGATCCGCAATCGGGGTTAAACGCGTCCGCGCGGCGTCAGCGTCATGCTGCGCATCAAGCAGCAGCAACATTTGCCCGGTGGGTTTGCTGTCCACCCACTCCACCGCGCTATAAATTAACGTCAGTTCCCCGCCAACCCGTGCGCTTAGCGCCGCCAAATCCGGCTGTGCGCCCTGTCCGGTGTAGCGCAACCGCACCAGCAGACGCGAATCGCCACGCTCGCGCGTCGGCGTCAGCAGCGGTTGAATCACTTCCGGCAGCGCGCTGAACTGCGGATTGAGCAGCTGTCGCGTGGTCTCTTGCTGCGGATTGCTATACACCTGCCACACCGGCCCACGCTCAATGATTTCGCCCTGATCGATTACCGCCACCTGATGACAGAGATCGTGCACCACGTCCATTTCATGGGTAATCAGCACAATGGTGATGTGACGCTGTTGATTGATCTTCTTCAGCAGCGCCAGAATCGAGCGCGTGGTTTCCGGATCGAGTGCCGAGGTGGCTTCATCACACAGCAGCAATTCGGGATCGTGCACCAGCGCGCGCGCAATGCCAACACGCTGCTTCTGCCCGCCGGACAATTGCGCTGGCCACGCGTGCTGGCGCTGCTCAAGGCCCACCAGCGCCAGCAGTTCATCCACTTTGCGCCGCCGCTCCGCCGCAGGCACGCCCGCCACTTTCATCGGCAGCTCGATGTTTTCGCGCACCGTTTTCGCCGACAGCAAATTGAAGTGCTGGAAAATCATGCCGGTACCGCGTCGCCAATCCACCAGCTGACGATCGCTCAGCGTGCTTAGGTCAATCCCGTCAATCACCACCTGACCGCGAGTAGGCTTTTCCAGCCGATTAAGGCAGCGGATCAGCGTCGATTTACCGGCCCCGCTACGGCCAATGATGCCGAAAATCTCGCCGCGCTTAACCTGCAGATCGACCTCTTTCAGCGCATCCTGAGTTTGGCCGGGATAGCGTTTACTCAAGCCACGAATCTGCACGTGGATTTTCCCTGCCGTCTCGGCCGTCGGTGACAGCAACGCATCGCGCTCGCCGGGTAGCGTCACGCTCACCATGCTTACTGGCTCCAGCCCGGCTGATACAGCTTGCCGTAAAAGTCATCCAGCTTGGCGCGCACCACCGGCGAATGCTGGTAGATATCAACGAACTTCGCCAGGCGCGGATCGTTCTGATGACCGTCGCGGATCACGAACTGAATTACGTATTCCGGATGTTCCAGGCCATCGAACAGCAGCGCGTTGTTCGGATCGATGGTCTTCGACAGGCGCAGATAGTGCGGATAACCCTGCGCTAAATCGACTTCATCCAGCGAACGCGACAGCTGCACCGCTTCCACTTCGATAATCTTCAGATGCTTTGGATTACTGACAATGTCATCCACGGTAGATTTGAGGCCCGCGCCCGGTTTTAAGCTAATCAGCCTGGCTTTTTGCAGCAGCAGCAGGCCGCGCGCGCCGTTGATCGGATCGTTGGCAATCGCCACCGTGCCGCCATCGGGAATCTGGTCAATCGCGGTATGTTTTTTCGAATAGAGCCCGATGTTGTTGATGATCGCCGGCGCGTACGGCACCAGATGGAATCCGCCCTGCTGGTTGGCGTTCTCCAGGAACGGTTTGTGCTGGAAAAGGTTCACATCAATATCGCCGTTTTCCACGCTGACGTTCGGCGCGGTCCAGTCGGTGAACTCCACCAGCTCAACGTTCAAACCCTGTTTTTTCGCTTCGGCCACCGCGGTTTCCAGCGGCGGCGCAAAGGCTGCTGTAGTACCGACTTTCAGCGGCCCGCTGTAGTTTTCGGCGGCGACGGCGTTAAACGCCAGCAGTGCGACGCTGGCAGCCAGCGCAAAATGACGTGCAATGTTCATATCAGATCCCTGAGGTTAAATTAACGAAGGTTAACGCCGTCGCGCCAGCGCGCCGCCGGATGGCGATCGGGCAAGCGGTCCTGCTGTTGAAAAATTTTCTGCCGCAATGAACCGGGCTGATACGCGGTCTTGAAGCGGCCGCGCTGCTGTAATTCCGGCACCACCAGATCGATAAAATCGCGGTAGCTCTGCGGATTAAGGATGCGCGTCAGGTTAAAGCCGTCGATATCGCCTTCGTCGATCCACTTAATCAGCGCATCCGCGACCTGGCTCGGATTGCCAACGATCAGCGGATAGCGGCTGCCCATCGCGTGCTGCTCCAGCAAACGACGCCGCGTCCAGCCGCTAAAGGCTTTGCTCACCGATTCTATGGCGCGCGTGTCGCCGGTCTGAATCGGCTCATCGAGTTCGAACGCCGCCAGATCGAGGCCAATCGAGCTGGAGAAGTGCGCGATGCCGGCTTCCGGGCTGGCGTAGGCGAGGTAGCTTTGATGCTTCTCCTGCGCTTCACGTTCGGTGGGCGCGACAATCACACTGACGCCCATAAAGATGCGCAGATCGTCAGGATGGCGTCCGGCCTCCACCGCCGCCTGGCGCAAGCGCGTCGATTGCTCGCGCATCGCTGCCGGTGACGCAGCATTCACAAAGCTGCACTCGGCGTGACGTCCGGCAAACTGCACGCCGCGCGCCGAGGAACCGGCCTGGAACAGCAGCGGCGTGCGCTGTGGCGACGGGCTGCTCAGGTGATAACCCTGCACCTGATAGAACTCGCCCTGATGATTGATTTGGTGAATTTTATTGGCATCGGCGTAGCGACGATTGGCTTTATCCTGCACCAGCGCATCATCCTGCCAGCTGCCTTCCCACAGCTTGTAGGTGACATCGAGAAACTCATCGGCCTGATCGTAGCGGCGATCGTGCGCCAGCAGCTGTTGCTGGCCCATGGCACGCGCGGCGCTATCGAGATAACCGGTGACGATGTTCCAGCCGAGGCGCCCTTTGGTCAGATGATCGAGCGTAGAAAGGCGGCGCGCGAACGGATATGGCGCTTCATAACTCAGGTTGGCGGTGACGCCAAAACCCAGATGCTGCGTTACGCTGGCCATGCCGGAAATCAGCATCAGCGGATCGTTCACCGGCAGCTGAATCGACTCTTTGGCGGTCAGGCCAATGCCTTGCTGATAGACGTCATACACGCCGAGAATATCGGCGATAAACAGCCCATCAAACAGCCCGCGCTCCAGCAAGCGCGCCAGATCCAGCCAGTAATCCAGTGAGTTGAAATCCACCGAACGATCCTGTGGATGCGTCCACATACCGTGATGAATGTGCCCAACGCAGTTCATATTGAAGGCGTTGAGCAGAATCTGTTTTTGACTCATATCGTCCCCCGACGCGGCGGCAACACGCCATTCAGCAGGTAGTTGCCGATGGCCGGATATTTCCAGCGCACCGGATCGTGCAAGGTGTGGGTGCGAGCATTACGCCAGTGACGGTCGAAGTTGTGCTCACGCAGGCTGGAACGCGATCCGCCGAGTTCAAACAGCAGATTGCTGGCCTCCAGCGACACCTCCGTGGTCCAGGCGCGGGCTTTGGCGACGTCTACCGACGCCAGCGCCACGTTTTCGGCGCTGGGATCGCGCTGCGCCACGTCAACCGCATCACCCGCAATCGCCAGCAAAGCATCGCCGGCGCCTAAACGTGCGGCCAGACGACCGGTGCGATCAAGCGTCAGCGGATCGTCGCTCGCACGGTCGACGCCGCTGTCCGGCCACGGCCGCGCGCGCTGACGCAGGAAATCGAGCATGTCGTCAAACGCCGCCCGCGCGATGCCCTGATCGATAGCCGCATGCATAATCTGCGCAAAGGGCCCAACGGTGCTCGGACGCTCAAAAGCCGTCTGGAACGGCACCACATCTTCCGGCGCAATGGCTACGTCGCGGAACTGCACGCTGCCGCTGCCGGTGGTGCGCTGACCGAAGCCGCTCCAGTCATCAATCACGTTGACGCCATGCTGATGACGCGGCACAAACACCAGCTGCTCTTTGCCATCATCGGCAATCGCCAGCGTCGGAATGCGATCGGCATACAGCGCGCCGGTGCAGTAAAACTTATTGCCGTTGAGGCGCAATCCTTCCGCCTGCTGCGAAACTGCCGTAGAACGCTGATGCGCGGCGGGCGAAGTGAATTCCGCCAGCGCGTTGCCGTGATGCACGCCTGCCACCACTTCAGCATAGAGCCGCTGTTTCTGCGCCTCGCTGCCGTTGATGCGCAGCACTTCCAGCGCGTAAAAATGGTTCTGCGGCACCTGACCAATCGAACCGTCGGCGGCGCTCAAAAGCACGAAAATCTCTGCCAGTTCGGCGGTAGAAATCTCAATGCCGCCAAAGTCACGCGGTACGGTGATGGCACCGAGCCCGGATTGAAACAGCTGCTGTAATTCGGTGTGCGGCAGTTCACGTTCGCGGTCGCGCTGGGCAGAACCGGCACGAAAACATTCCGCCAGCTCCTGCGCGACCTGCAACGCCTGCTGGGCATTCTCAATGCGCGTCGCGCGCTGTTTAGGCGATACCTGCGTCATGGTTGCTCCTTAAATCCACGCATGACGCGCAGGCAGCGCATCATTGAGGTAATAGTTGCCGATGGCATGAGTTTTCCAGCGCACCGGATCGTGCAACGTGTGGGTACGCGCATTGCGCCAGTGACGATCGAGACCGTGGCGCAGCAAGGTGCCGCGACTGCCGCCCCATTCCAGCAGCTTCTCACTGGCACGCAGCGCCACTTCGGTGGTCAGCACTTTGGCTTCCGCTACCGCAATCGATGCGCGTGCGCAGTTTTCAGCCGTCAGCGCTTGTTGATCGATGCTATCGAGTATCCGGGCAGCACGAGCCAGCAGCGCGTTGGCGGCGCTCAGTTCAGTGCTGATGCGGCCCACGTCGGCGAGGATGTAGGGATCGTCAGCATTGCGGCTGACATTGGCATCCACCCAAGGTCGCGAGCTGCTGCGCACAAACTCCAGCGCCTCATCCAGCGCGCCTTGCGCAATGCCCGCATCAATCGCCGCCTGAATCAGCTGGGAAACTGCGCCGCGCAGCGTCGGCTTTTCAGCGGGAGGCAACGACATCAATAACGCTGGATCAACCACAACCTGATGCAACTTCACCGTGCCGCTGGCGGTGGTGCGCTGGCCAATACCGGACCAGTCATCCACAATTTCCACGCCCGGCGTCGGCAGCGGAATAAAGGCCATTTTCGGCTGCTGATCGTGCATCGCGGTGGTGACCAGAATGTCGGCGAACAGCGCGCCGGTAGAGTAGAACTTCTCGCCGGTGAGTTGCACGCCGTGTGACGTTGTCACTAGCTGCGCCTGTACGTCTCGCGTATGTTTGGTGTTTTTCTCCGGTCCGCCGTTGCCCAGACGTTTGCCCTGCACCACCGCGCTCAGCAGCCGCTGCTGTTGCGCGGCAGAACCTTCGCCAAGGATGAACTGGATCAGACCAAAGTGGTTTTGCGGGATTTGCCCCAGCGACGGATCGCTGGCGGAGATCAGACGAAACACTTCGGCCATGGTCTGGTACGACAAACCCGCACCACCCAATTCGCGCGGCACGCTGATGCTGCCAAGTCCCAACGCGGTGAACTGGTTGAGCAGCGCGATGGGGTAAATGCGCTGCTGGTCGCGCTCGACTGCGCCACTTTTCGCCTGCCCGGCCAGATGGCGTGCGGCGGCGATGGCTTCTTCATCGCTGTTTAATACCGCTGCGCGGTTAATAATCTCGTCACTGTTTTGCGTCATAGCTGATTTCACTTTTACTGCACAGCGAAGTGTAAGCCTGCACTGAAAAACTCAGCAGGCCGTGGAATGAATAACGGATTGAAAGCGATGATAATCAGCGGGGTTAAAGCAAGTAAATAGCGCGGTTATGCTATATCCGGCAATGCGTTGCCATTATTAAGCTATGGATTTATTTAAGCACAACAACAGGCTAGCGGCGGCGCTGCGGGCAATTAGCGAGTATAGAAAAGCGGCGAGTAATTCTTAAGATCAAATAACGCTAAGAAAAGTTTAATTCCGCAAATAATGTAGCGGCGCGAAATATTAATTATTTAATTGCGCATCAAACTGCGCGGCAGTGAAACTGCGGGTGGATTCGCTTTTCACACTATGCGGAATCTGCACGCTATCGATCAACTTCGCCAGCTGATAGCTTTTCACCGTCTCATTTTGCGTTAGCTGCTGCGCATAATTCGCGGTCAAATCCCCTTTCTTATTCTGCGTCACCGAGGTCTGGCTGCGCTCTTCATCATCGATCAAATGATACTTATAGTTTTGCGACGACTTCTGTTCGGTCAGCTTCGCCGCTGAGACAGAATCCAGCGCGGTGTGGAAGCTGGCCTTGAGTTTAAACAGCGTTTGCTGGGTCAAATCCTGGGTATCACCATGCGTTTGCGTAGCGGTTTTTTGCGCCACATTCAGGGAGAAGGTGTCTTGCTCTTCCGGCTTATACGGATTACCGGAAACCGGCGTCTGCTGGTAGCTCGCCGAGAAGTCCGCCAGTCCGCTGATTGCGCCGTTCTTCGCCGCATTGGCATCAATCGACTTCACACGCTGCGTATTGATGCTTTCAGCCGCTTTGCCTTCGGTGGTATTGAGCGCGCGGAAGCTATCTTTAAACAGCGTCAGCATATCGCTATCGCCGTGACCGCGCGAAGCGGCCTGATCAAATTTGCTGCTCCACTGATCCAGCGCCGCTGCCTGCTGTGCCGCGCTGCCCGCCTGCGTCAGTTTCGAAACATCGGTATCGAGTTTGATGCTGACATCGCCGTTGTGGAAGCCGAGCCAGCGCGCCTGATCGTCGGCATGCAAATTCAGCGACTGCGTGACGTTATTGCCATTACGCAGATCGGTCTTCAAATCGACGCTTTTCAACACTGAAGTGTCGAACTTCATCAGATCGCTGATATCGAGTTTGGTAGTGCTGCCATCCAGGCCATCCAGCGCCTTCTGCAAACCGGCGGATAGCTGACCCATCGCCGCCGCTTCAACGTTGCTGAGCTGGCCGCCGCTGGTTTTCAGCTCCACCACCATCCCGCCCTGTTGACGCGTCATCTGCAAACTCACCTGCACACCAGATTGGGTAGTGATGGTCAGCGCCAGCGCACTTTGGCTGCTGCTCCGCGCACCGTTTACCGCTTCCGTCGCTGGCACGCTTAAGGTTACATCGCCGCGATGGCTGGCCAGATTACTCAATAAGGTGCTGCCGAGACCGTTCATGCCGACGCCGCTGGCATGCGCGGCACCGTTGAGCTGCGCCTGCAAGCTGCTGGTGACATTGACGGAACTCTTGACCTGCGCGGGCTCGATTTTGTAGATCGCGGCGATGGCATCACTCGCCTCGCTGAAGGTGACTTTGGTCGACGCTTCCGCCGTCAGGGCGTTTTGCGCGGATTTGTTGTTCACCGCCGGCGTCACCACCGCATTCGATGCGATTAATTTTCTCAGTACGCTGCTGCCAATCCCATTTAGCATGAAAATAATCCTCGTTGTGTACTATTCCTGAGAGTTATCGGCGAAATGTTCAGCGGCTTTAATGGTTTTTGCCCTCACCCTAACCCTCTCCCATAAACGGGAGAGGGAACCAATTGTGCACCGTCTGCTTCCTCTCCCGCCTGCGGGAGAGGGCTGGGGTGAGGGAAATGTATTGGCAGTTCTGACATAACATCTGTCCGCCTAAACACAGCCGTACTTTACGCAGTGACTTAGGTTATTCATCAACACATCTCTCACTCACGAGGTAAGGTCACGATGAATAACCTGCATTACAAAAGCTTGCTGGAAATTGGCCGCTTGATTCAGTCGGGCGAAATCTCTTCGGTAGACGTCACGCAAACCCTGCTGACGCGCATTGATACGCTCGATCGCGACTTACACAGCTACTTCTACGTGATGCGCGATAGTGCACTGCAACAGGCGGCCGAAGCCGATGCTGAAATAGCCCAGGGCAAAATGCGCGGTCCGCTGCACGGCGTGCCGATCGCGCTGAAAGATCTGATCTGGACCAAAGACGCGCCCACCAGCCACGGCATGATCATCCACAAAGATCGTTACCCTACAGAAGACTCCACCGTGGTGGAGCGCTTCCGCGCGGCGGGTGCGGTGATTCTCGGCAAACTGACGCAAACCGAAAGCGCCTTCGCCGATCACCATCCTGATATCACCCGGCCCAATAATCCGTGGGGCAGCGCGCTGTGGACCGGCGTCTCCTCCAGCGGATCCGGCGTCGCCACCGCCGCAGGGTTATGCTTCGGCTCAATTGGCACCGATACCGGCGGATCGATTCGTTTTCCCTCCAACGCCAACGGCCTGACCGGCATTAAACCGACGTGGGGCCGCGTCACGCGTCACGGTGCCTGTGAACTGGCGGCATCACTGGATCATATCGGCCCGATGGCACGTAACGCCGCCGATGCCGCCGCCATGTTGCAGGCGATTGCCGGTCGCGATGATAAAGATTCCACCTCCAGCAGCGAGCCGGTGCCCGATTATCTGGCGCTGATGACGCGCGGCATCAGCAAGATGCGTATCGGTGTTGATAAAAGCTGGGCGCTGGAGAAAGTCGACGAGGAGACGCGCGCTGCGCTGCAATCGGCGATCGCCACCTTGAGTTCGCTCGGCGCGACGCTGGTAGATATCACCTTGCCCGATACCGAAAAAGCCGCCGCCGAGTGGAGCGCACTTTGCGCCGTGGAAACCGCGCTGGCGCATGAAGAGACCTATCCGGCGCAGAAAGATCACTACGGTCCGGGCCTCGCTGGTCTGCTGGATCTCGGTCTTAGTATCACCGCGCTGGAGTATCAACGTTTGCTACTTAGCCGTGCGGCGCTGCGCGGCGATATCTCCGCGCTCTTTACCCAGGTTGATCTGATTCTGGCACCGGCTACCGCGTATGCCGGATTAACCTGGGACACCATGACCCGTTTTGGTACCGATCAGGCACTGTTTAACGGCGTGCTGCGCTATACCAGTGCATTCGATGCCAGCGGTCATCCCACCATCACCCTGCCGTGCGGCAAAACCGCAGGCGGCGCGCCGATTGGCTTCCAATTGGTGGCAGCACATTTCGCCGAAACCACCATGATTCAGGGCGCGTGGGCCTTCCAGCAGGTCACCGACTGGCATAATCAGCATCCTGCGTTGTAAATCTGCGTCGTTTGCCGCCCCGATAGCTTTGGGGCGGTCATTTCACCCGCTCATGGCCTGAAACTTGCTTCAACTTCCTGACTTCCGCCCTTTTTCGCCATGTTTAGGGGATGCTGATATGAAAGAGCTTTTCACCACCGACGATCTCGATAACCGTCATCGCTTCGATGCCTGGCGTGATGCGGTGTGCTCGCGTCTGATTAACGCCCAAGCGCGACAGATGCATTCAGGCACTTTTTCCGGCAGCTTTGCCTATTCGATGCTCGGTCACATGGATATTGCCAATCACGTATCGCATACCGCGCTGATGTGGCAACGCACAGCAGAATGCATCCGCCGCCATCCTAATCACGATTTCTATCTGGGCTATGTCTGCGCCGGCAGCGGCACGCTGCGGCAGAATGGCCATCAATCACGCGTCAGCGCCGGCGATGTGGTGATTTACGATGCTGCCACGCCGTTTGATTTTACGATGGAGAAGGTGGCGATCAATATCGTGCATCTGCCACGTCACATCATGGAGAAGGAAGCGCCTGCCACCGCCAAACTGGCAGGCAAAACGCTGGATCTCACGCGCCCCGGCATGGCATCGCTCAAGCTGCTGCTGCAGGAAGCGTTCGTGTTTAATCCCGACCGCGAGAACCCGTTTCTGGCCGAGCAGTTTGCTAACACGCTGCTGAATATGATTTCGGTGAGCGTCAATTTGCAGCACAGCGAAGAGGCGCTGAAGCCGGATCTCTACTCACGCGTGGTGAGTTTTCTGCGTCACAACCTGCAGGAGCCAGAGTTGTCGGTGGCGCAGATCGCCAATGCGCATCACGTCTCGCCGCGCACCATCAGCCGGGTGTTTGCCGCGCACGGCACCACGCCGATGAACTTCCTCTGGCAGGAGCGTTTGCAGGCGTGTCATCGCATTCTCGCCGAAGGCAAAGCGCGCAATATCACCCAGGTGGCGTTGGATCACGGCTTCAGCGATATGTCGCACTTCAGCCTGGCGTTCCGCAAAACCTTTGGTTATACGCCCAGCAGCCTGTTACGGCAGCCGGACGCGCCGCTACTTTTGTAGCGTGGTGATCACGCGCTCGGCGGTGTATTCCATGCTGCTGCGCGTGTTCATCGCTTCACTGCGCATCAAGCGATACGCTCCCGATTCATCCAGCCCGAAGGTTTGCATCAGCACGCTTTTGGCCTGCGCCAGTCGCTCACTCCGCGCTTGACGCGCCTGCTGTACCGCACGCAATCGCTGCTGATGACGCACGGTTTTTAGCGTGCCAATCATTTGCACAATCAAGGCAAACGGATTGAGCTCACGCGCAGCGATAGCATTCGGCTGGAGTTGCAGCAGTAGCGGAAACAACCGCGCGTTGTGGCTATCCGCCAGCGCGATGATAGGAATATCCCTTTCGCGCGCGCTGATAAACAGCGGGGTTAACAGTGGCTGCTGATGCATATCGATCGCCACCAGCAACAGCTGCGTATCCGTGGAGAGTGACGCGGCAGGCGGCCAGCTGTGCTGCGCGTGACAGCCCAGCTGCGTCAGCGAGGCGCAAAACGCGCGCACGCTCTGTGAATCAGGATGGAAAATATGCAGCCGGACACCAGAAAGCGTTGCCAGTAATGATTGTTCAGTCATGGTTCACCCTATGCGCATCCTGAATGAGGAAAGCTCACAGTAAGCGAGCGGATGCGTTAACGCTTTGCTGATGCTGCCGGGTGCTGTGTCAGGGCGGACAATGTCCGCTGCGCGCTGATGCCCTCACCCCGGCCCTCTCCCAAAGGGAAAGGGAGACACTGCCATATACGAGCCCGCTCAATCTGTCCCCTCTCCCGCCTGCGGGAGAGGGCTAGGGTGAGGGCAAGGGTAAAACAGCTCAAACATGAAACCCCAAAAACTGCTCCGCCACGCTGGCGCTCGACTGGGTTTTCGGATCGATCTTCTGCACAATCTGCCCCTTTTCGATCACATGGATCTGGTCAGAGAGCGCGTATAGAAACTCGATATCCTGTTCCACCAGAATGATCGAAATATCCATCTCATGCCGCAGCCGTCGTAACGTCTCGATAATCTCCTCGCAGATATTCGGTTGAATCCCTTCCGTTGGCTCATCCAGCAGCACCAGCTGCGGCTGGCCGCACAGGCAGCGCGCCAGCGCCAATAGCTGCTGCTCGCCGCCTGATAGCGCCCCACCCGGGTGCGCCAGCAGGCGTTTCAGGCGCGGAAAATACGCCAGCATCTGCTCGATAATCTCTCCGGCGCGGGAAAAATGTTTCACGCAGCCCATGCGCAGATTTTCCTCAACCGTCAGCTGCGGGAAAATCTGTCGGCCTTGCGGCACAAAACCGATGCCCGCCACCGCCCGCTGGTGCGCCTGATAACGGGTAATATCGATGCCGTTCAACGCGATCTGGCCTTGCCAGGCCGGCAGTTCGCCCATAATGGTGCGCAGCAGCGTGGTTTTGCCCATGCCGTTGCGGCCCAGCACGCCGGTAAACGACTTCGCGCCGACAAACAGCTCGGATAAGTTCAGCACCGGAATCTTGTTGTAACCCGAGACCATCTCTTTAATTTCAAGCATGTTTTATCTCCAGATTGCCGAGATACGCCTCTTTCACCCGCGGATTTTGCGTCACCTCGCGGAAGCTGCCTTCCGCCAGCACCGCGCCCTGGTTAAACACCGTCACCTGCTGCGCAATCATGCTGATGAACTCCATGTCATGCTCCACCACCACCACCGTGCTCTGCTGATTAATCGCCTTGATCAGCTGCGCGGTTTTGCGCACTTCCTGATGCGTCATACCCGCCGCCGGTTCATCCAGCAGCACCAGCTGCGGTTTGGAGATCAGGATCATCCCCAGCTCCACCCACTGCCGCTGACCATGCGCCAGTTCCGAGAGCACCGCATGTTGCAGATCGACCAGACCGATATCCTCCAGCACCTGTTCTATGGCCGCCGGCAGCGCCGCTTTCGCCAGCTTATTCGCTGCCGCCTGCCACAGGTTTTCCCGCACGCTTAAGCCTTCGAACACGCTCGGCACCTGAGTTTTAATGCCAATCCCCAAACGCGCGATTTCCCATGGCCGTTTGCCGGAGATCACCTGTTCGCGATAGCGGCACTCGCCGCGCGTCGGCGTGACCTGGCCGCTCAGCATCTTGAAGAAAGTGCTTTTGCCTGCGCCGTTAGGGCCGATCAGGCAGCGCAACTCACCTTCACGTAGGGTGAAATCCACCTCTTTCACCGCATGCACGCCGCCAAAACTGACGCCCATTTTGCGGGTTTCCAGTAACACGTTGGCCGTCATGGTTTCACCTCACTGACCTGCGCGCGGCTGGCAGGCGCGGCGGGACGCTTGCGCCGCCACAGGCGCTGCAACGTTGGCAGAATGCCGCCTGGAATCAGCAACACAAACACCGCCAGAATCACGCCGAGCACTAAGTTGACATCCACGGTTTGCTGCGCGCCCAGCCGCGTCACCATCCACTGCAACAGCACGCAGCTGATCACCGGACCCAGCAGCGTGCCGCGGCCACCGACAATCACCCAGATGATGATCTGCGCCGACTGGCTGATGCTAAACACGCCGGGACTGACAAAGGCACCCCAGTTGACGTACAAACAGCCCGCCAGTCCGGCAATGGCCGCGCCGATGGCGAAGGTTGCCAATTTATGCGCCGGCACGTTGTAGCCGAGCAATCCGGCGCGCTGCTCGTTCTCACGAATTGCCACCACGGTTTTGCCAAAACGGCTCAGCAGCACGAACTTCAGCAAGGCGTAGCACAGCGCCAGACATCCGGCGGTGACCATAAAGATCGCCTCGGGCGATAAAATCGCCTCCGGCTGGAACGGCAGGTTAAGCGTCGGCACCGAAGGAATGCCGTTAAAGCCGCCCAGCAACGCCTCGCCGATGTGGTATTCGCTGCCGGAGGTGGAGTTGACCCAGTTAAACAGCACCAGACTCACCGCCAGCGTGATGGCGCCGAGATAGACATCGCTGACGCCGCCATAAAAAATCACATAGCCGAGCAACAGCGAGAACAACGTTGGCAGCAGCACCGCCATCACCACCGCCCAGGTCGAATCGCCCCAGTTGATAGCGCAAATCGCATAGGTGTAGGCCCCTAAACCGAAAAATGCCGCCTGACCAAAGCACAGGATGCCGCCGTAACCCCAGATGAACGCCAGGCTGAGCGACAACAAACCCATCACCAGAAACACCGTCAGCGACAGCAAGGTGTAGAGCTCAATCGCGCCTGACAGCCACAGCGCCACCAGCACCATCGCCAGTGAGATGACGATAATCTGGATCTTTTCCGAGAACAGTTTCATTACAGCGATCTCCTGAAGAAGCGTCCGGTGATGCCCTGCGGCAGCAAGCGCAGCAGCACAATGGCGCTCAGCAATAGCGCGACGGCACCAAACACCGGCGTGGAGAAGTAGGTCACCAGCTGCGAAATGGTGCCGAATAACGTCGAGGCGGAGAGCGTTCCGGCGATGATGGCGCTACCACCGCCAATCACCGTGATAAAGGCTTTGGCGATAAAGCTGACGCCAATGGTCGGGATCACGCCGGTAATCGGCGCTAACAGCGCGCCGCCTAAACCCGACAGCGCTGCGCCCAGGCCAAACGTCAGGCTGTAGATTTTGCCCGGATTGCTGCCGAGCGCCGCCGCCATGCGCGCATTCTGCATGGTGGCGCGCGCGCACAAACCTAAAGTGGTGAAGCGCAGCAACAACCACAGCGCGCCGAGCAAGCCGATCGCAAACACAATCATGAACAGCGAATAACCGCTGGTGCTGTAGTTGCCGATATTGACGCTGGGCAGCGGTGAACTGATGCCCAGCGTGGTGTTGCCGAACAGCATGGTGGCGGCACCAATCAGCGCCAGACTCAGCCCCCATGTCGCCAGCATGGTGTCGATCATCCGTCCATACAGATGACGGATAATCACGCGCTCAATCACCGCGCCAAACACCCCCACAGTGAGCGGCGCAATCACCAGCATCGAGATCCAGATCGGCACGCCCCACTGATTGGTGGCGAGAATGGCGCTGTAGCCGCCCAGCATCATGAATTCGCCGTGCGCCATATTGACGATTTTCATCATGCCGAACACCACCGCCAGCCCGACGCTCATGATCACCAGCACGGCGATGGCATTAAGCACTTCAATGGCGAAGATAATGAACAGATCCATAGCGGCTCCTGTCACAGCTCAATTTGATACTGTTTGGTATCGCGCGGGTTTTTCTTCAGATCGCACACCATCGCGGTATCCACCGGCGCTTGATCGGTGAAGGTTTGCAGAATTTTCATCTGATGGTTTTCCACTTCGGCGATATGCACATCCAGCGAACAGTGATGCGTCGCAGGATCCACGCTCAGCTTGCCGCTCGGCGAGGTCAGCGTGACGCCGGACTCCAGTGCCTCGATCACCTTCATGCGATCGATATCGCCCGCTTTGCGCACCCCTTCCGCCCAGATCAACATGCCCTGATAAGCGCCCATCGCCAGGTCGCTGATGTACGGCGTATTGGCGCCGTAGCGCGCATGGAATCGCTCAACGAAAGCTTTGTTTTCCGGTGAGGGGATTTCCTGCATATAGTTGGCGGCAACCAGAATGCCGTTGCTCTCTTCCGGCGACAGAATGATATGTTCGTTGCCGCCGCCAAACACCGTGGAGGCAATCGGGATCTTGCCGCTCATACCAGCCGCATGCCACTGGCGATAGAAGGAGATGTGCGCGCCACCGACCAGCGCTGACCACACCATGTCGGGTTTGGCGCTCTGGATTTTAGAGATCGCCGCACCAAAATCGGTAACATCCAGCGGGAAGAATTCAACCGTTACCACTTCACCGCCATTATCGTGCACCGACTTTTTCACCCACGCCGAGACGATTTGGCCGTAGTTATAATCCGCCGCCAGCACGTAGACTTTTTTGCCCCACTTCTTCACCGCATAAGGCACCAGCTTTTCCACGGTTTGTGCCGGCGTAGAACCGGATGAGAAGTAATTGCGATCGCACACGCCGCCTTCATATTGCGCCGGATAAAAATAGAGTGAACGGAAACGATCCAATACCGGACGAATAACCTCACGCGAGGCCGAGGTAATACCGCCATGCACCACCGCCACTTTATCTTTCAGCGCCGCCTGCTGCGCATATTGCGCATAAAGCTGCATATTGGATTGCGCATCGTAATTAATCACTTGCAACGGTCGACCTAATAAACCACCCGCCGCGTTGATCTCTTCTGCCGCCAGATTAATGGCGTTCGACATCGGCTTACCGTAAATATCGAGCCCGCCGGATAAGTCGAGAATACTGGCGATTTTGATGGCATCTTTGCTGTCGGCGGCGAAAGAGAATTGAGGCGCAACGCCTGCAGCCAAGCCTAATGCCGAAACGGCTGAACCCTGGATAAATGAACGACGACTAATAGCCATAGCAACCTCTTGAAAAGAGAAGGATCAAACAGGAGTGTTTCCGGGAGGCCGGAGAGAATAAAAGCGATCTACAGACGGCGCTGTCTGCATTGACAAGAGGGTTGCCACATCGTTGGGGCGTTGTTTTTAATAAAGCAAGAAGTGGGCCAAATTAATTAGACTCTGCACATTCACATAGCGGCGCGATTCATTGCGCGATAAATCGCGCCGCTACGACAACGTGCGCACTGTTAAATGGCAATGGGCACCAATTAGGTGCGAGGTCGCCCTTCATGGCGACCTCAATAACACTTAATTAAAAAACTTAATATCCGTCGGCGTGGCAATCTTCGCCACTTCACCCGCGGCTTTCAGCACACCGCTCTGTTCATCGAAATGGAACAGGGTGATGTTATTGGTAAACACGTTCGCCACATAAAGGTATTTGCCGCTGGCATCAAAGGCGAAAGCGCGCGGTTCAATGCCATCCGCTTTATAGCGCACCGGCGATCCCAGTGAACCATCCTGCTCAATGCGGAACACCACTAAGCTGTTATCCGATCCACGATTAGCGGCTATCACAAATTTGCCGTTCGGGCTGAGGATAATGCCGCCGCCGCTGCGATACTCGGCGCTGCTGTTTTCCGTATTCAGTTTGACGCTAGATTGCTGCTGCAGACGATCGTCCTTAACCGCAAACACCACCACTTCACCGGCCATTTCGGTTATGACATAGGCGTGTTTACCATCTGGTGAAAACACCATGTGGCGCGGGCCAGAACCGGCCGGGAAGGCGACATCGCGCGAGGTATCCGCTTGCAGCGGCTGAGCATTGCCGGCGTGATAGGCATAAGCGTGCAGTTTATCGCCGCCGAGATCTGCAGCGTAAAGGTATTTGCCATCATGAGTGAAGGTGGTGGAGTGCGCATGCCCGCTATCCTGACGATCTTTCACTGCCCCGCTGCCGCTGGCGAACGGGAAATTCTGTACCTGCTCGCCGAGCGAACCGTCGTGATGAATCGGGAATACCGCCACGCTGGCACCGCCTTTAGCCACCGAGTAGTTGGCGACAAACAGGAATTTCCCGTCCGGGCTAATGGTGGCATGCGTCGGCTGCTGGCCGTGGCTATCCACCGCGTTAATCACGCGCACTTCGCCGCCGTGATCAATCGCCAGCGCAGTGACGGCACCGGCGTTTTCTTCGTTAGTGGTATAGGCAAAACGTCCATCGTGCGATTTCACAATCCACGATGGGCTTTTCATTTTGATGAAATCGAGCGGCGTCAGCGTGCCGTCGCTATTGACCTTCAAACGGTATAAACCTTCGCTGGGATGACCTGGATTTTGCACTAACGGCGCATCCGGGATGCTGGTCCATGTGCCCACTAAAGCCGTTTGGTTATGATGTTCCGCTGCAGTTGCCATTGCACTTCCCGCTAATGTGAAAACAGCTAGCGATAATGCCACGCTTAAACGTGACGCCATACCGCCAGACACCGTTTTATAGTGATTTTTCATTGTGGTACCCACCATAATCGGAATGTTCTTTATAAAAATCGTTCGCAGAGTTGGATTTTTTATTGTGATTGCGGCCAATGCTGCAGGCCGCATAACGACTATAGTGGGATTGCTTTGATTCGCGGCGAACAGGCGTGATCGTGTTCACATTATCGTGGATTTATCCGCCGTTAGAGCACGATTACCTCCAAACGTGGCAGCCGGAATAGCACAAATGCGTAATTCTTATTATTACTGCGTTTTCCTGCATGCTTTAATACAGCCCTATTAACATGCCAGGGATGCTGACGTTGCTATGCTGCAGTTTTCAAATGGTTTTCTGCTGAGTTTGTCGTTATGCCTTGATATTGGTCTCGCCAATATCGCCATGATCACGCTGGCGATGCAGCGCGGCTATTTTCACGGTTTTTGGTTGGGGATTGGCACCTGCATTGGTGACTTAGTCTATGCGGTGCTGGCGCTGGCGGGCATGGCGATAGTGCTGCAATTCACCGCCGTGCGCTGGATATTGTGGATTGGCGGCGGTGTGATGCTGCTGTGGTTTGCCGGGAAAATGCTGTATGCGGCGTTGCAAAAGCAGGCTGCACTGCCGGAAACCGAACAACAGCCCTATCGATCGCTGCTGCGCGAGTTCAGTCGTGGCGTGATGCTGGCGATGTCATCGCCGACCGCGATTTTGTGGTTTGCCAGCGTCGGCGGTGCGTTGATTTCCCGCATGGGACACGGCAGCGCGGCGGCAACCTCATCGTTTCTTGGCGGCTTCTTTATTGCGGGCGTAGTGTGGACCTGCGTGCTGTGCCTGGTAGGGAGCATGGGCGGCAAGCTGCTGGGGCAGCGTTTGTTGAAGTATTCCTATCTTGCTTCGGCGTTGATTTTTGTTTATTTCGCCATCTATGTGATTTGGTCGGGTTACCGGGAATTTATTCTGGTTTGATAGAAGGTCGCCATTCAATGGCGACCGCAACCAACATCACAACCCGGCAATCCGCTTCAAATCGGCTTCCGCGCCTGGCGCAACCGCCAATACCTGTGCGCCTTTCAACAATCGTTCACCTTCGGTATTGAACGGGTGATACCAGCCGCCCGCTTCCTTCACCAGGCAATAACCGGCCAGGCAATCCCACGCATGCATGTACGGTTCGTAATAACCGACCACGCGCCCAGCCGCGACCCACGCCAGCATCAATGCGCCGGACCCAATGCGGATAAAATTCCCCCCTGCCGCCAGCAGCGATGCGAGGATTTTCCCTACTTCATCCGGGCTGACGTGGCTGTTGGCACCAAAACCGGTGACGTGGTTTTGCAGCGTGCGCGACGCATCCACCTGCAAGCGCTTGCCGTTGAGCGTGGCACCCTGACCCATCGCCGCCACGTAACACTCCTGATAAGTGGGCGCGAAAATCACGCCAATCACCGGCACGCCGTCATGCAGCACCGCCACGGACACGCACCAGTTCGGCATGCCGTTAAGGAACGGGCTGGTGCCGTCGATCGGATCGACCACCCACGTATAACCCGATGAACCTTCCTGCAATCCGTACTCTTCGCCGAGGAAACCGTCGTCGGCAAACTGCGCGCGAATTTGCTGGTCGATCATCTGCTCCACTTCGCGGTCAGCGCGCGACACCACATCCTGCAAATCGTATTTGGTCTCCACCACCAAAGTTTCACGCTGATGGAAATACTCCAGCGCCTTCGCGCCGCCGGCGCGTGCCACCTTCTCCGCCAGAATCAGGCGCGATAACAGCGGGTCATTGTCTAATTCACTCATCATCCATCCTTACATTAACCGGCAATCAGGGCCAAACCCTGAGGTTTAAAATCAATCGCGACGTTCGAGGCCAGCGGCAACTGCTGCTCCATCTCGGCATCGACAATAAACAGTGAACCCAATTCGGTGGCGACTTCATATTCGATATGGTCGCCGAGCCAGGTGCTGTGTGTCACTTCGCCGCGCAGTGCACCTGCGCCTTCTCCGCGCAGGGTGATGAATTGCGGTCGCACCGACAGCTGTGCTGCGCCGGTTTTCAGGCCGTTGCCGCGCACGCGATAGCGCTGGCTGCCGAGTCGCACCAGCGCTTCGCTGCCATCAAGCTGCTCCACTTCGCATGGCAGGATATTGGCCTCGCCCATAAAGTCGGCGATAAACACCGAGTTCGGCGCGTGATAGAGACTTTCCGGCGCGCCCTGCTGGGCAATATCCCCCTCTTTCATGACAATAATCTTATCGGAGACCGCCAGCGCCTCTTCCTGATCGTGCGTGACGTACACCGCGGTGAAGCCGAGCCGCTGTTGAAGATCGCGGATATCGGTGCGCACCCGGCGACGCAAACGCTCATCGAGATTCGAGAGCGGTTCATCCAGCAGCAGCACCTGCGGCTCCAGCACCAGCGCGCGCGCCACGGCAATGCGCTGTTGCTGCCCGCCGGAGAGCTCAGATGGCAATCGCTGGCCCTGATGTTCGAGGCCCACCAGCTTCAACCCTTCGCGCGCGCGGTCCTGCGCTTCACGCTTATTCATACCCGACGACTGCAAGCCATACATGATGTTGTCGAGCGCGCTCATGTGCGGGAACAGCGCGTAAGACTGAAACACCATCGCCACGTCGCGCTCATTGGCGGGCAAGTTGGTGACATCTTTGCCGCCAATCAAAATGCGCCCGGCGCTGGGATGCTCGAGCCCGGCCAGCAGGCGCAGCGTGGTGGTTTTGCCGCAGCCGGATGGACCCAGCAGCGTTACCAGCGTGCCGGGCTCCACCGTCAGCGAGAGATCGGGAATGGCATCAAAACCGGCAAAGCGTTTCGAGACGTGTTCAAACACCACAGATCCAGCGGTTACGCGTGTCATACGGCTCTCTCCTGCGTTAATGAGGTTGTTGCGGGCGGCACCGCAATATCGACCGGACGGGCCACGCGGCGCAGACGCCGTTCGCCCACCAGCCACTGGAACATGCCGATGATCAGCAGCATCACCACAATCAAGACGGTTGAGTAAGCAATCGCCACACCGTATTCGCCGTTTTCCACCAGCCCGACGATGTAAGAGGTTGCCATGTTGTATTGCGCGCTGACGAGGAAAATCACCGCACTGATTGAGGTAATGGCACGCACAAAGGCATAGACCAGCGCGGCGCTGATGGCGGGCTTCAGCAGCGGCAGCACCACTTTGCGCAGCGTGCGGAAGCTGTTAGCCCCGAGCGTTAATGACGCTTCATCCAGACTTTTATCCAGCTGGCTCATCGCCGCGATGCCGCCGCGCACGCCGACCGGCATGTTGCGGAACACAAAACAGGCTACCAGGATCATCGCGGTACCGGTGATCTCCAGCGGCGGCAGGTTATAGGCCATCACATAACTCACGCCGATCACCGTGCCGGGAATGGCGAAGCTCAGCATCAGCAGGAACTCGAAGGTCTGACGACCGGCAAACTTCTGCCGCACAATTAGCCATGCGGTGAGCAGGCCGACAATCGCCGTCAGCGGCGCGGCAATCAGCGCGATCTCTAGCGTGGTCCAGAACGAGTTCCACGCCACGCCGCTCCACAACAGATGCCCGTCGCTGAAGCTGACGCCGAAGGCGCGCACGTAATGCTCGATGGTCAGCGCATCATTCAATCCCCACGACTGCACAAAGCCGCCGACCACAATCATGCCGTAGATCACCAGCGTGAACAGGCCCCACGGAATCACCATGCCGTATACGCCAAAGCGCAGCACGCGCGGCAGCTGCACATGTTTGCCGCCGTCGCCTTTGCCGGTGACGGTGGCGAAGTTTTTACCGCCGAGCCACCAGCGCTGCAGCACAAAGGCCGTCAGCGTGAAGCACAGCAGAATCATCGCCAGCACCGCCGCACGACTTGGATCGTTCTGCGCGCCAACTACCGAGAAGAAGATCTCCGTGGAGAGCACGCCGTGACTGCCGCCCAGCACCATCGGATTACCGAAATCGGCCATGCTTTCGATAAAGCTAATCAGGAAAGCGTTGGCTAAACCCGGCGCCATCAGCGGCAGCGAAACGCGTGTGAAGGTGCGCCAGCGATTGGCACGCAGCGTCTGTGATGCCTCTTCCAGCGACGGACTAACACCTTCCACCACGCCAATCAGCACCAGAAACGCGATCGGCGTAAACGACAGCACCTGCGCAATCCAGATGCCGGTTAAGCCATATAACCAGCGGCCCGGCTCGATGCCAAACAGCGCCGCCAGATGTTCCGTCACCACACCGGAGCGACCAAACAGCAGGATCAGCGCCAGACCAATCACAAACGGTGGCGTGATGATCGGCAAAATGGTCAGCATGCGCAGCGCTTTCTTAAACGGCAGCGGCGTGCGCGTAGCGGCTAAGGCAAACGCCAAACCGAGCAGCGTTGAACCGGCGGCGGTCATCAGCGCCAGCCACAATGTGCGCCACGCGGTGCCGCAGGTGCCGCCCGACAAACAGGACAAGCTCCAGATCGACGGATCCTGAATGTTGCTGATCAAGCCATCCGGTTTGAAGCTGCCGTCTACGTCCTGCACCGACACCACAAACATGCTCAGCACCGGGTAGAGCACAAAGATGCTCACCAGCGCAGTGAGCAGCACCAGCGACGCCACCACAAAGGCGTCGCCTTTCATCACGCCGCGTTCGGCCAGCGCAAAGGAGAACAGCAGCAGGAAAGTGGTCAGTAACAGCAGCGCACCTGCGCCCATCGCCGGCTGGCCCGATGCGAGCGCGCCGAAGCGGTTTTCCAGCCACAGCCAGTTCCAGCCGCTGTAGCCAATGGCGTGACCTTCGATGATGAGGAACAGCACGCCAAGTGCGCTGAACAGCAGCAGCAAACGGCTACGCGCCGCGCCTGGCAGGAGGCCGCAGCCAGCGCACAGCACAAACAGCGCGATGGCGATGATGAGCCACGGATGTTCGCCCACTTGCCACAACGCAGGCGCGATGGCGCTATCGCTCCACAGGCTGGTTAACCAGCCGCGGCTGAAGAAACCGGCTTCCAGGCTGAACCACGGCAGCAGCAGTAACGCCACTGCGCCGATGAGCAGCGCGCCTGTCAGACGACGATTATTTGCATTCATCCAATCCCCCAAAACGTCATTGCGTGCACGTATGCGTAGCGGCGCGATTTCTCGCGCGTCTTTGCTTTTCAACATTCGAACCGCATGCACCGACGAACAACGCGCAATAAATTGCGCCGCTACGGTGTGCGCAAATTCTGTTACTGCGCGCTGGCACCAATCTCTTTATCCCAACGTCCCAGTAATGCTTTACGTTTGGCCGAATCGCCGTAGGTCTTGAAGTCGTAATCGATCAATTTGATGTTCTCAAAGCGCGGCGCGTACTCAGAAATCTCCGCGTTGCGGTTCGACGGCAGCTGGAAGGATTTGGCCTCTTTCATATGCGATTGCGCTTCGGCGCTCAGCGCCCAGTCGTACCAGACTTTGGCGTTAGCGAGGTTACGCGCTCCTTTAACAATCGACATTGAGCCAATCTCATAGCCCGTGCCTTCACAGGGCGCGACGGTCTTGATCGGGAAACCGTCGACTTCCATCGCCACCGCATCATGCATAAACACAATGCCAACGGTGGTTTCGCCACGCGCCGCCGATTTCACCGGCGCCGAGCCGGATTTGGTGTATTGCGAAATATTGGCGTTGAGTTGTTTCAGGTAATCAAAGGCCTGATCTTCACCCATGATCTGCACCAGCGTCGCCAGCGTGTTGTAGGCCGTGCCCGACGAGTTCGGGTTGGCGATCTGGATTTCCCCTTTGAAGCTTGGGTCCAGCAGATCGGCCCAGCATTTCGGCTCTTTAAGCTTTTTCGACGCCAGTAATTTGGTGTTGTAACCCCAACCCAGCGCGCCGGCGTAGATGCCCACCGTGCGGTAATGAGAGTTTTCCGCCTGCTTCTGCGCCCAATCCTGCTGCTGATCGAGCAGCGGCGATTTGTACGGCTGCGTCAGCCCCTCTTCCGCCGCCTGCATATGCGGATCGCCGGTGCCGGCCCACCAGATATCAGTGCGCGGATTGCGTGCTTCGCTGCGCAGGCGTGCATAAGCTTCGCCCGCCGAGAGGCGCACCATGCTGACTTTGATATCCGGATGCGCCTTGCTGAAGATGTTGGTCATGTGCTCGCACACCACCACATCGGCGGAGCAAACCATGTTCAGATTGCCCGCCGCCGAAGCGGCAAAAGGTATGGCAGTACAACAGAGGGATAGCGCGATGGCCATTGAGGTGACTCGCATAGTGTTCTCCTGAATTGTAGGGTTGGTGCTTCATTGGCACCTTTTCTTGCACGTGTGTGCAAAGTAGTAATGAACAAGAAATGTCCTGTCAAACACCACGCTGCGCAATTGTTAGGCGATGTCACAAAAATGCAACAAATGAGATCTAAAGCGGTTTGCACAGCTTTGCAATCTGAGGCAGACTCAGTTGCAGCCAGATTGTGAAGAGGTGTTGAACATGCAGCATGAGAAAGCGGTGGTGAGCGCGCAGGATGTCGCTGAACGCGCGGGCGTATCGCGCTCAGCGGTGTCGCGCGCGTTTACGCCGGGCGCCAGCGTGTCACCGGCAACGCGAGAACGGGTGATGAAGGCGGCGGAAGAGTTGGGGTATCACGTCAATCATCTGGCACGCGGTCTGGTGCGTAATCGCAGCAGCATTGTCTGCCTGATCGTCTCGGAAATCGCCACGCCCTATCGCGCCAGTCTGGTGCGCTGGCTGACGCAGTTTTTGCAGGAAGCGGGCAAAGTGGCGATGCTGATCAACACCGATCGCTCGGATAACAGCGTTTCGGCGGCGCTGCAGCAGGCGATTAATTTCCGCGCCGATGCCTCAATCATTCTCTCCGGCATGCCGGATCGCACCATCACGCGCCAATGCTATAAACACGGCCAGCGCATCATTTTGATCAACCGCGATGAAGCGTTGCCGGGCTCGCTTAGCATCAATCTCGATGCCGAAAGCGCCGCGCAAACGGCGGTAATGGCGTTTCAGCGCGCCGGTTGTCAGCATCTGGCATTTGCCAATTCGCTGGCGGGCACGCCGAGCTTGAAAAAGCGCGAAGACACCTTTGTGCTGGCGGCCGAACGGGCGGGATTAACCGTGACCATCGAACGTTTTGGTACCACCTCTTACGAGAGCGGGCAGATTCTGGCGCACCGCTTGCTAACGCGTCATCAGCGACCCGACGGCGTGTTTTGCGTCACTGATTTGGTGGCCTGCGGCTTTATGGATGAGGCGCGCCACCGCTTTGCGCTGCGCGTGCCGGAAGATCTCTGTTTGATCGGTTACGACAACATCGCGCAGGCCGGCTGGTCATCCTACAATCTCACCACGTTTTCCCAGCCGGTTGAGCAGTTCGCGCAGGACGCGGTGAAGTGGTTGATACAAACCGAGCAGGAGGAAACCGGCTTCACGCCGCAAGTTGAACAGCAGCACGACAGCCTGCTGTATCAGGCCGATGTGGTGTGGCGTAGTTCGGTGCGCGGCGGCTGACAAACATTTTTTACCACGCCGCGTAACCAATGATGCGCCGCGTCGTTTTCCAGTTGCGGATGCCACAGTTGTGACACTGTCATTTCTGGCGTGGCGAACGGCAGTTCAAACATCGCTAAGCGGGTGCTGTTTTTGATCAACGGATGATGCAGAAACAGCGAACGCGGCACCAAAGCGATGTGATCCGATTCCTGCGCCAGCGCCACCGCGCTGGAGAATGCCGCTACCACCGCCGCCACCTTGCGGGTTAATCCTGCCTGCTGCAGCGCATCGTGAATCGGCCCGCCAAGCTCACCGCGCCGTGACGCCACGATATGACCAAAAGCGGCGAACTGGGTGATATCCAGCCGCTGCGTGAGCGGATGTCCGGCGCGCACCACGCCAACGAAGCTATCGCCGAACAGCGCCTGCAGGCGAATCTCCGGGCCCATATTGCCCAGCACGCCAATCTCCAGATCGATGTTGCCTTCGCGCAAATCGCGCGCGCTTTTCTCCGGCTTGGGCACAAAACTGAGCCACGCGTGCGGCGCCTGGTGCGCCACGGCAGCGATGAGCGCGCTGCCAAAGGCTTCGACGAATCCTTCATTGGTGCGCAGGGTGAAGCAGCGATCTAGCTGATGCAGATCCAGCGACTGCGCCGTTGGGCTTAACACCGCACGCGCCTCGCGCACCGTGTGATGCGTGCGCTCGCGAATCGCTTCGGCATAAGGTGTCAGCACCATGTTACGTCCGGCGCGCACTAACAGCGCATCGCCGGTGGTGGCGCGTAAGCGTCCCAGCGTGCGGCTCATCGCCGATTCGCTCAAGCTCAAGCGACGCGCAGCGCCAATCACGCTGCCTTCAATCAGCAGTGCATCCAAAGCAATTAACAGATTCAAATCGGCATCATTCATACGCTTTATCCTCGCCTATTGCGCACTTTGAGACAAGGCGTTTGGTGCAGGTTAATACTGCGAGTGCTGCGCGTTCCGCCTGCCCTCGCCCGGCGCTACACTCTTCTTATCGCAAACACCGTGGAGAACAACATGAAGATATTACTGATTGGCGCATCGCGTGGCCTGGGTTTGGCACTGGCGGAAACCATGCTGCAGCGCGGTTATCAGGTAGTCGCCACCGGACGTGAAAACTCGACAGGAAATTTACAACAACTGGCCGATCGCTTCCCCGCACAGTTGACGGTGGAGAGCGTGGATATCAATGAACCGGAACAGGTCGCAGCGCTGCATACGCGGCTGGCGGATTGGCAGTTCGATATGCTGTTCGTCAACGCGGGGGTGAAAAATGATGACCGAGAAACCATCGCCGATGTCACAACCAGTGAGTTCACCCGCGTGATGGTGACTAACGCGCTAAGCCCGCTGCGGGTGATTGAAACCTTTAAAGATCGCGTTACGCCCAGCGGCACTATTGCGGTGATGTCATCTGGCCAGGGCAGTTTAACCAACAATACCAACGGTAATTACGAGGTGTATCGCGGCAGCAAAGCGGCGCTGAATATGTTTATGCGCAGCTTCGCCGCACGTAGCGGCGGCGAGCGCACTTTATTGCTGATGGCGCCCGGCTGGGTGCGCACCGATATGGGCGGCCCGGAAGCGCGTTTGACCATTGAGGAGAGCATTCCGAACTTGCTGAACACCATGGAAAGCTACGCTGGGCGACGCGGAATTCATTATCTGGATTATTTAGGGCGTGTGGTGCCGTGGTAAACGTGCAGGTCGCCATTTATGGCGACCTCATCAAAGCGGCTTACTCTTTATCAGCCCGCGCAGCCTCTCCCGCAGCCAGCGGCTGGCGGCATCTTCGCTGCGCGCGTTATGCCACAGCAGCGACACTTCATAATCCGGCATAGTGACCGGTACTGGCGCGGCGCTCAGGTCATACAAATCGCACCAGGATGGCACCAAACCCTGCGGCACCGTAGCGAACAGCGGCAAACGCTTAAGCAGCATCGGCAACGCGGAGAAATTTGGCGTCACATAGCGCACGCGCCGCGCCACACCTTGTTGCTGCAGCTGCCGATCCAGCACGCACAAATAGCGGATCGTCAAACATCTCGCGCAGACGTTTTAACGCCGCGCTCACTGCCGGTTGTCCGAGATAGAGCCGATTTGCCGCTTGCGTGACACTGCGCACCTCGTACATCACCAGCAACACCACCAGCAAATTCAGGTCGATGCGCGAAAAATCATTTTCGTTGATGCTTTGCATGATTCTAATCGATTTAAATATTGATCGTGCCGCCAGTATAGTGAGGCTTCTTCGCTGCCATTAAAAAATTTAGGAGCACCTGATGACGATTCGCGTCGGCGATTGCCTGATTACCAAAGTGAGCGAACAAACCGCCGCCTTCCCGCTGGGCGTGCTGTTTACGCCACATCGCGCGGAAATGAGTGACGAATTAGCTGAGCAGCCCGCCGAAATGTCGATTCATAGCTGGGTGGTGCGCACCGGTGAACACACCATCATTATCGATACCGCCACCGGCAACGGCCGCAATCGCGATAACAAGCCATTATTTCACCAGCTGAACACGCCGTATGCCGCAAACCTCGCGCAGGCGGGCGTTGATCCGGCGGAAGTGACGCTGGTGCTAATGACGCACATTCATACCGATCACGTTGGCTGGAATACGCATCAGCGTGATGGCGAATGGCTGCCGATGTTCCCGAATGCGCGCTATATCTGCTCGGCGCGGGAACTGGCGCACTGTCAACAGAATCCGGCGGCGCAGGAGCTCTATCGCGACAGTATTCTGCCGCTGATCGGGAGCGGCCAGCTTGAGACTATCAACGTGCAGGATTCACCTTTGTTTGCTGGCGTGCTGCGCTATCTCTCCGCGCCCGGTCACAGCGTTGATCATGCCTCGATCGTGCTGGAAAGCGCCGGTGAATCGGCCATCTTTGCTGGCGACGTGATGCATAATGCTATCCAGTTTCAGTACCCGCACTGGAACTCACTGTTTTGCGAGAATAAAGCGCTGGCGGTCACTTCACGGCAACGGGTGGTGGACTGGTGCGCACAACATCAGGCAATCTGGTTCAGCACCCACTTTACTGGCAGCGCGTGCGGACGCGTCACGCGCGACGGGCAATGGATTCCGCTGGAGGTTTAACCTGATGCAATACGCTGATTATCTCACCGCTTCGATTAACGATTTACAGCAGGCGCTGACCCAGCGCACGGTGAGCGCGCGCCAGTTAGCCACCTTCGCGCTGCAGCGCATTGGCGAGGTGGATCAACCGCGCTACAACGCCATCACCTGGCTGTTTGCCGAACAAGCCCTAGCGGCAGCGGACGCCAGCGATGTGCGTCGTCAGCGCGGCGAGGTGGCGGGACCGCTGGAAGGGATTCCGGTGCTGATTAAAGACAATATCGAAGTGCAGGGCTGGCCAACCAGCGCCGGTTCGGTGCTGCTGCGTGAGGTTATCGCCAGCGACGATGCGCCGCTGGTTACCCGACTGAAAAAGGCAGGTGCGATTCTGATCGGCAAAACCGCCATGCACGAGCTGGCGGCGGGCATTACCGGCGCGTCGTCGTTAAGCGGATTTACTCACAATGCGTGGGTTGAAGGCCGCTCGCCGGGCGGATCGAGCAGCGGTTCCGCCGTGGCGGTCGCAGCCGGTTACGTGCCGCTGGCGATCGGCAGCGATACCGCCGGATCGGTGCGCATTCCGGCAGCGTTTAACCATCTTTTTGGCCTGCGCATGACGCGCGGTGCAATCAGCACCGACGGCATTGTGCCGCTGTCGCCAACTCAGGATATTCCCGGCCCGCTGGCGCGGTCGGCGGCGGATTTACGTTTAGCGTCTGAAATTCTCAGCGGACAACAGTTTGCGGAGAGCGATGAGCCGCTGCGCATCGGCATCTGGCTGGAAGGGTTTGCTGCCGATGAAGACGAGATTAACCAGGCGGTGCGCGCGGCGCTGGCGGATTTCGCGCCGCGTGAGGTGAGTTATCCGCAGCTGGAGACGTTGGCCGCCGACGCCAATATCATCGGCTACGAATTTGCCGCTGCGCTGGCGGCTTATCTGGCGGATAAATCGCAGGCGGAGGTCCGCACGCTGGCGGAAGTGGTAGCGTCCGGGCGCTATCATCCGCAGCTGGAAACGGTGTTTACTACGCGGGCCCAGCATCCGGGCGTTGAGAGTGAAGGTTATCGGCGGGTGCAGCAGCGTCAGCGCGATCTGTATTTGCAGCTGGCTGAATTTTTCGCCGCGCAGCAGATCAATCTGTTGGCTTATCCGGTGGTGCGCCGTGCGCCGGTTAAGCACGGTGAGATGCAGGATGGCAGCAACGCGCTGATTTCAGCGGTGACCGGCGCACCGGCGATTAGCATTCCAGCGGGATTTAGCGCCGCAGGTTTGCCGATTGGGCTTGAACTGCTGGCGCTAAGAGGGCGGGAAGATTTGTTGCTGAGCGCGGCGGACAGGTTTGTTTAGTAGTGCCCACACCCTGGCCCTCTCCCGCCTGCGGGAGAGGGAATGACCAGGTGGAGCGAACGTCAGCTATTAAGCTGCACATTCGGCTCCCTCTCCCGCCTGCGGGAGAGGGTTAGGGTGAGGGAAAACGTGCTTTACCCGTGCAACGCCAATCCCTTAATCGCCTTATCCACCGCTTTTTTCGGGCCGCGCAGCGCAATGCCGACCAGATTCAAATGATCAGCATCCTCCGCCATAAACACTTCGCGGTTCGCCGCGTCGTGGCCGGTAGAAAACATCGCTTCCACGTAAGGAATAATGGTTAACTCGCGCTCCAGTCCCTGACGGTGCGCACGCTGCAAACCGGCCAAATCCCCGGCAAACACCAGCATCGGCTGTCCCGCCATGTTGCCGTACTGTCGCGCTTTGGCATCAACATAGGGTTCGCCCATCATCTCGGGGGCGGCGGACGCCACGCCGGTAGCGAGGAACGCCACCACATTCAGGCGCTGCCAGGTGGCTAAATCATCACGTACGATCAGGGCGATTTTGGTATCAAACATCTGCAACAACTCTCCAATGACAACGAAAACCTCATCATCTAAGAGCAGGTGGGGAAGCGTATAGAACGTTTGTGCACTGACGTTGATAAGCGGCGGGCGTCATGCGATAGGCGCGCTGAAACCAACGGCCCAAATGACTTTGATCGGCAAATCCAACCTGCGCCGCCACCTGCACCGGCTCAATGCCCTGCGCCAGCAACGCGCGCGCGCTGCGCAAACGCAAACGCACCAGATAGGCATGCGGCGATTGGCCGAACGCCTGTTTGAACTGGCGCGTCAGGCGAAATCGATCAATGCCGGAAAGGCGCGACAGCTCATCCAGACCAATATCCTGCGCCATAAAATCGTGCAGATAATCGCGCAGCAGCTGCATCTGACGCATCGCTTCGCTGTGCTGCAGGCTGGGTTTGGTATCCAGATGGCGTGACAGCAGGGTGAGCAAATGATCGAGGCTTTGATCGCGCGCCAACCGCCCTTCGCCCTGATGTACGGCAAACCAGGCTTGCTGAATGGCGCTGGCTAACAGCGCATCGTCAGTCAACGTGTGGCGGAAAGCGCCTTCGATATTCGACACATCGCCCAAGCCGCGACGCTGCATCATTTCCGCCACCCAGCTCTGCGGCAGATAGAGCATCACGTAGGTGAAACCCTCGGCGTCCGGCGCATGGCCATCATGTACCGCACCCGGTTCAATCAGAATCGCCCGGCCCGGCGTGCTGGTGTGCAGCGAACGGTGGCAGTTGAAGCGCTGTAAACCTTGTTGCGTCACGCCCACCAGCAGTTCGTCGTGATCGTGCGGATCGTAAGCGTGTCCGCGAAAGTGCGCGTTGACGCTTTCAATTCCGGTCTCATCATCACGACGAAAATCAACCCAATCATTATTGGCTGGCATAGGCAATCTCTGGCAAAGACATCAGGCATAGCCTAGCAGCCGAAACCACAGATAATCCAGCGGTAACAGCAACACCGCGCTAAGCAGAAAAATCAGTGCGCACAGCTGTAAACCGGCCTTCGCCGGAACGTTGCCGAGTCCCATCGCCACCACCACCGGCGATGCCTGATACGGCAGCAGCGGCGTAGCGTAGGCAAACACCTGCAACATGATCACGGTGAGCAGCGGAAAGCCAGACGCGTTCGCCAGTTCTTGCGCCATCGGGGTTACCATCGCCGGTACGCCGTTGGCGGTGAGCACAAAATTCAGTAGCGACACCAGCGCATTGAGCACCGCGAAATTGCTGAAGGATGGGTGTTCGTGCAGCGGCAACACGTTAAGCAGCGCATTGGCGATCATCCGTCCCAGGCCTGAATCCACTACCAGCGTGGCGACGCCAAGAATCCCGGCAATGTAAATGCAGGTGCGGAAATTCACCCCGCTGGCAAAGTCCTCGCTGGAGATAAAACCTACGCGCGGCAATAAACAGATACAGGCCGCCGCCAATCCCACCCACGCAGCCGGTAAGCCGTGCACGCTGTCGGTCATCCACAGCAGCAAGGTGATCGCCAGCAGACCAATCAAGCGCCACTCGCTGCGGCTAAGCGCGGTTAAGCTGTCGCGCTTCTGCACCGCTTTGGGCTGCGCGCGAAACAGAAACAGCAGGCAACCTATCAACAACAAGCCTTTAGCGATGCCCACCACCGGCATATGCAGCAACCACCACGGCAACCATTGCAGATGTAGCTGATACGCGCTTTCCGCCGCGCCGCTCAGCACCAGATTCGGCACATTGGCGGGCAAAATACTGGCGGAGAGCTGGAAGGTGCCAAATCCCACTGCCAGCGCCAGGCCAATACTGCCGCGGCTGCCCGCTTTGATTCCTGCGCGTTCGCCCATCGCCAGCACCACCGGCATCAGCAGCGCGATGCGTCCCATATTTGAGGGCATAACAAACGCCAGCAGATAAGTCAGCAGCACGGTTCCCGCAATCATACGCGGCCAGCTTTGGCTAAGCGGCACCACCAGCCAGTTCGCCCAGCGCTGCGCCAGACCAACTTTGCGGATCGCCGCGCCCAGCACAAATCCGCTGAGTACCAGCCAAAACGCCGACGAGGCAAAACCGCTGAATATGCTGCTGGCAGGAGCCAACTTTAGCAACATCGCCGCCGTGAAAAACAGCAAAGCGGTAACGTATTCCGGCAAACGCGCGCTGGCCCATAGCAAAATGGTGGTGCCCACCACCAGCGCGGTGAGCCAGAAGTTGAAATCTGCGGTCATTGATGAACTCCCTTTCTTTTCCAGGTCGCCATAAAGGGCGATGCTACGAGTGGGTACGTTATCCCGCCAGCTGCGTGAGCCAGTGGATTAGCGCAGCGCTGCCCGGCTGGCTGAGCGAGCGCTGCGGCCAGGCGAGGAAATAGGGTTTGCTGAGCGGCAAGCTAAGCCGATCGACAACCACCAGCTCGCCGCGCGCCAGTTCGTTGGCAATCAAACGCCGCTGACCGAGCAGCAAGCCCGCGCCTGCCACGGCGGCATCAATCGCCAGCGAGGTAAGATTGAAACTGAACGACGGCTGCGGCGGCGCATCGTCAATGCCTTTAGCCTGAAACCAACTGCGCCAGTCAGGTAAGAAACGCCCTTCGTTGCCCCAGTCGAGGTGAATCAGCGGCGCATGCTGCAACACCTCCATACCGGCAAAACGATGCAGTAGCGCCGGGCTCGCCACCGGCAACACCTCATCGAGAAACAGCAGCTGCTTGTCCAGCTGCGGATAGCGATCTTCGCCGAAACAGATGACATAATCGGCCGGCGTGGCATTGAAATCCACCTGCGTATGGGTGCCGTGCAGCGATAAATCGATTTCCGGACAGTGCGCGCGCCACTGCGCAATATTCGGCAGCAGCCATTTTGAGGCCAGCGCCGGCAGCGAATAAAGCGTTAATCGCGGTGCCGACGCCGCATGGCGCAGGTTTTGCTGGCCGAGGTGCAGAATGTCGAACGCCTCAGTGACATAACGCAGATACTCTTTGCCCATCTCCGTCAGCATCACGCCGCTTTGTGTGCGCACAAACAGCGTGCTGCCCAACTGCTCTTCCAGCTGGCGAATTTGCTGGCTCACGGCGGCGGGCGTTAACGCCAGCTGCGCAGCCGCTTTCGCCAGGCTGCCCAGTTCCGCCGCCACTTTGAAGGATTGAATGACGCTGATTTTGGGCAAACGCGGTGATGGCGCGGGCATTAAGGTTTCCTTAGCAAGGTGTTAAATTTTTATCGTTACGTATTAACATATCAGCGAGTTACATTCTTTACACACCTGTAACACATGAGAAGTAAAACTATGTCTGCCTTGATTCGTTTCGATCTGCATCCGCTGGCCGATGCCGACTGGCGTCGCACCTGCCGTGAGCAACTTAATCAGCACGGCGCTTTAGTTTTGCGTCAGTTCCTGCAGCCCGCTGCGCTGCAGGCCATCATTGCCGAAGGCGATGCGCAGCGCCATCTGGCGTATCACACCGCCAGCAAACACAACGTTTATCTGATGAAAAAAGATGAGGCCTTCAGCGCCGATCATCCGCGTAATCGCGATGTCATTAGCACCAAAGGCTGCATCACCGATGATGTGATTGCCGCGGATTCGCCGCTGCGCCAGCTCTACAACGATGAACTGTTCAAAAGCTTCCTGTGCGATGTGCTGGGTGAAGAGGCGCTCTATCCGTATGCCGATCCGCTTTCGTCGATCAATCTGCACTACGCGCCCGACGGCCAGGAACTGGGCTGGCACTTTGATAACTCGTCGTTCGCCATCACGCTGCTGGTGCAGAAACCGCGCGCCGGCGCCGTGTTCCAGTATGTGAAAGATCTGCGCGATGCCGATGCCGGTGAGATGAATTTCGACGGTGTAGCGGCGGTGCTGGATCAGCGCCAGCCGGTAGAAGCGCTGGCGATTGATGCCGGTGATTTGGTGCTGTTCCGTGGCCGCAATTCACTGCATCGCGTTACGCCAACCGAAGGCGATATCACCCGCATGCTGGCGGTGCTGGCGTATAATACCGAGCCAGGCATTGCCCTGTCGGAAACCGCCCGCATGACCTTTTACGGACGCTTATAAATCGATTAACGCCCGCCAGCCACGCACAAAAATCTGCTGGGTGCGAAAAGCCACCAGCGCGCGCCAGTCAGCGTCGGCGGGCCAGAATCCTTCCACCAGCTCCTGCTTAATCGCCCGCCCGCTTTCACTGGCTGGATCGCCTTGCAGATGCAGCCAGTGATCGTCGCGCACGCGGCGATGCATCTCCTCGCCAGGATAGGTGCCGCACTCCACCACCAGCGGCAAAATCTGCGTCTTCGGTAGCGACGTCAGCAGAAATTGCGACACATAGCCGGTAGCCGTCGCGGTCACGCCGGTTTCGCTGTCGCGCCCTGCGCCGGTGAACAGCAGCGTTAACCATTCTCCATAAATCTCCTTGCCCCAGTCATGTGCGGCAAAACGCTGCTCGGCAATCGACAGCAGCATCGGATGTCCCCACGCGCCCGCGCCGGTGTGCAGATCGAAGCTGATGATGGTTTTGGCCTGCGACAAGTGATCGGCGATGATGGTTTGCAGCGTGCGGTACGACCAGCCTGGCTGTTGGCCGCCGAAGAAGAAACCGTCCGCCGCGCCATATTGCCCGGCTTCCACCACGCGTTTTATCGTCGGCCAACCGGCGCTATTCAGCGCGTCAGCTAACAGCTTATCGGCACGGGCGCGATCGCCGTGGTAAATGCCATGCCACGCGGCGTAAGCGGGATTGGCGGGTGTGGGCTGTGAAAAATCGATAAAGTGGCGATTGAGGTCGATGTTGTCTTCATTGACGCGGCGTAAATGCGCCGCGCCCCACGGATTGAGCAGATGCAGCATCACGATAGCAGTGTTCGCGGGCAGCGCCGTGAGGTTGAAGGTATCCAGCCAGGCGATCTGGCAATCGGAGCCGTAATAGCCTTCTACGCCGTGCGTGCCGGAGATCACCAGCATCAGCCGTGATGCGTTGGCATCGCCGATTACCGCTACGTCAGTGAAAAGTTCCTCGCCCTGCGGGCCGGGTAACGGATGCGCGTAGGACGTTAATGCGCCGTTTTGCCGTTTGACGGCGGCGAGAAAGCGGGCGCGTTGAGTTGGGTAGTGCGGTAAGTTCGTCATGATTTTTGAGTGAGTGTGGGTGCGGTTGGTGGTCAAGGTCGTCATCAATGGCGACCTTGCGTGCATATGACTTTTACGGATAGACCTTGAATTTGAAGTACTTCTTCGCCAGTTGATCGTAAGTGCCGTTGCTGTGCAGTTCGGCCAGCGCGCTGTTGATCAACTTCAGATTGGCCGCATCGTCTTTACGCAATCCAATGCCCACGCCATTGCCCAACACCTCTTTATCCACCAGCGTGGCGCTGATGACGTACTCTTTGCCGGCTGGCGTGTTAAGAAAACCTTGTTCTGCCGAAACCGCATTGGCCAGGCTGGCGTCGAGCCGTCCCGCCACCAAGTCAGGGTAGATCTCCATCTGATTAGGGTAAGAAACCACACTCACGCCCTTGGTTGCCCACTGCGCTTTGGCGTAGGTTTCCTGAATGGTGCCCTGCGCGACGCCGATTCTTTTGCCGCGCAGCGCGTTAATGTCTCCCGTTAGCGGCGCTTTCGCGGGTGTGAGCAATGCGCTCGGCGTGACGTAAAGCATGTCGCTGAAGGCGACCTGCTCGCGGCGTTTCTCCGTCATCGACATCGCCGAAAGAATCGCATCAAATTTTCTCGCCTGCAGCGCCGGAATGCTGCCATCAAAACCAATCTGCACCCATTGGCACGTCACTTTGGCCTGGGCGCAGATCGCGTTGCCGAGGTCGATATCAAAGCCCTGCAAAGAACCGTCGCTGGCTTTGGATTCAAACGGCGGGAACGTCGGATCAACGCCGAAGCGCAAGGTTTGCTGGGCAAATGAAGCGTGGCTGAAAGCACTCAGCGAAAGCAGTAAGGCAAAGGACAAACTTTTCTTCATTGTTATCTCCGGCAGGTAGCTAAATTCACAACGTCATACAGAGTTAATAACATGGTGGACATGATCTCACTACAGAAATTACGGATTTAATGCAGAGGGAATACTTATTAAACAGAAGGGGTTAAGCGATTTTATCTTCGGCAGTAAGAGAATCTTAATGCCGAAGATGAACGTTATGCGGAAACAAACTTAGTTTGGATACACTTTATAACTTTGGTCACTGAAATAGTGTCACGCGCAAGCGTATTCATTCCATGTATCGCGGTAAATAATATTTCCTTCCGTGTACTTCCAGGTGATCGCCTCATAACGCAACTCTAATGTTTCAACATGAGTGTTGCTCTGACCATTTGGGGCAAGTTAAGGCGAAACCGTGGTGATTTTAACGTTATCCAAAATGATATTGAAATATTCGGACTCAATGCCTGATTCAAGAATCCGATACATCTTGATCGTAGCTTTTTTAAGTGTGCGCCCTTCACATACAGCGCGATAAAGAATTGGTGTTGTCTTGTCGAACTCTTTTACTATCACGATAGGTTGATGGACTCGCGTTGCGGTCAATTTTCCCCTATTTGGATCTACTGGGATGGTTATGCCGTGTGAAAATGATTTTAATTCGATAGAACCTAACCTCAGTGGGATTAAACAACTTCCAACAATAGGCGAGCCATTTTCATCTTCTAGCCATAAATGTGCGGGCGTCGACATACAATATCCTTATCTGTTAACAGTTTTTTAAACTTCATCATTTTATGTAACGAGCCACGATGACCAGCGCGAATATAAAGAAAACCGCAATAGGCCAAACTGGACTTCCTGGAAAAAAATGAGCCTGAAGTAATGCAAAGACAATGGTCAATATTGCCGGTCCGTATATCCATACTAACGATCTAACTAATGAACACATTGAGTCTTTTATAAATTTAATCATAGCTACCTAATCAACCGGGTAATGATATCTGCAATATTTTCTTCAGTTGCCCACTGAGCATCCAGGGCACTCGCGCGTTGCATTACGGGTTCAATTAGGAAATACATCATTTCCAGATTCTGTAAATAGAGCGCTGAATAATAGACGGGATATTGAGTTTGAAGGCGGTGCGCACTATCTGCTGCCCTCTGAACAATACCATACAAAGCTGCTGCTCCCACTACACCACCGGCTATTCGCCCTGTCAGCGCGCTGATCTCCATACTCAGGTTTAATCCCATGCGAACGGCGCTGGCTGCCGCCATAGCAAAACCTGCGTTAGTCAGTGAACTTGCAGCAATATGAACATTAACCGTCATAAGCTTTTTCTTTATGTATTCTAATTGCTGTGCAGTTTTATATTTTAGCAGTTCTTCAAAATATACTTTAAGCATCTCAAAGCCAATATCTCCATGACTGAGAAGTCGGTAAACCCCATCCCGAAAACGGACATCTTCATTTTTTTGCCGCAGGCATACATCGTTATATTCATCAGTGAAACAGGACGTGTAAAACAACGCTCGGGTAGCACCAGCACCGATTGATTTAACCTGTTCCGCTACCTGTTTCCGACGACATCAACGGCATTGTCAAGTTTCATTGCGAGAATTTTATTTGCTTGAAGATAACTGATGACTTCACTGTTGTTAAACATAACTTTTGCATCCTATATCCTTATAGTAACTGTGGTCTACGATACTGATTATCAAATTTTAGATCCACCTATTACGTTAGGTCATTTCTATATAACAAGTGCGCATGTCATTCTTTTGTCATAACTCGCTCACGCTGATGTCAGAGCCGATTGCATATCCTGATGGCCTACCTTCAAATCAGGAGTATTAAGATGAAATTGAACAAACTCACCCTTGCAGCGGGTATGCTGCTGGCTATCGCAGGCGGATGCGATTGACGTGCGCCTTTTGTCGCAGCGAATGCCTAAACAGGCGGTAGCGGAACTGCAGCCGCTGGTGGCGGCTTTCAATTAGATGCTGGGGCGCCTTGAACGGGGTTATCAACAGTTGAGCCAGGTTTATGTTGATAAGGCGCACGATTTGCGCACGCCGATCCGCAACTGCTGCAACGCGCGCTGGCGAATCTGATGGCAAACGCCTTGTGCTAGGGCGAACGAGATTCCACCGTGCGCATTTTCAATCGGGGCAGCGCTTTGATGGTGGAGAATCAGGGCCCGGCAATGAGCGCGGAACAGCAGGCTCACATCTTTGATCGCTTCTGGCGCGCCGATGCGTCACATCATCAGGGCAGCAGCGGCTTGGGATTGTCGATTGTGCGCAGCATTATGCATTTACATCAGGGAAGTTGTGAGATGCATAGCGAGCAGGGTGTGAACCGTTTTACGTTGCGGTTTCCGTATTGATCTTGCGCGATAAATCGCGCCGCTACAGAAACGTGCGTCCATCCGTAGCGGCGCAATTTATTGCGCGAAATATTTAAATAAAGGTAAAAATCTCGTCACGCGGCAAACGTGATTTCGGCAGCGCGGCGTTGAAATCCGCATCGCTGCGATAGCCCAGCGACACCAGCACCACGCTGGTAAAGCCTTTTTCACGCAGACCCAGCGCCTGATCCAGCGCACGCTGGTCAAAACCTTCCATCGGTGTGGCATCAATGTCCAACATCGCTGCGCCCAGCAACAATCCGCCCAACGCCAGATAAACCTGCTTTTCCATCCACTGCGGCACATCGCGTGATTCATAGCGATGCATATCGACATAGCTGCGACGCACCATGTCATTGTTCGCTTTGCTTTCCGGCTTGGCGTAACGGCCATCAGCATCTTCCTGATCGAGCACGTTCTGCAAATGCGCTTCATCCAGATCGGTGCGCATGCACAGCGCGATAACGTGCGAGGCATTGCGCACTTTCGGGCTGTTATAGGCAAAGGCGCCATCGGTGGATGCGGCGATTTGCTCGCGACCCGCTTCGGTGGACGCCACCACAAAATGCCAAGGCTGGGAGTTTACGGATGACGGGCTGTTGCGCAGCACGTTCAGCAGGGTTTCGATTTCATCCTGCGGCAGGCTTTTACCCTGTTCAAAGGCTTTCACAGTGTGACGACGAGCGACTGCATCATTGAGTGTCATGGCTTAATCCTTTTTCTTTGTAGCGCGATAAATCGCGCCGCTACAGAAGCGTGCGGATATCCGTAGCGGCGCAATTTATTGCGCGTGGTTTGCATGATTTATTGCGTTAATTTGGTTAAAACCCGCTCAATACGATCTTGCCGCGTGCACGACCGCTCTCGATCAGCGCATGCGCTTTGCGCAAATTGGCGGCATTGATAATGCCGTGATGTTCGCCGGCGGTGGTTTGCAGCGTTTGGTCATCAATTAACTGGCTCACGCGCTGCAGAATCTCATGTTGGCGCTGCATATCGGCGGTATGGAACAGCGAACGGGTGAACATCAATTCCCAGTGCAGTGAAATCGCTTTGCGCTTGAGCGGCACCGCATCCAGCGTCTCAGGATCATCGATCAACGCCAGCTTGCCCTGCGGCGCGAGCGCATCAATCAGCTGATCGTAATAGCTGTCGGTATGCGTCAGCGAGGCGACATAGCGCACCTCTTTATGTCCAATCGCCGCCAGCTGTTCGCCCAGCGGTTGAGAATGATCAATCACATGGTGCGCACCGAGTGAACGCACCCAATCCGCCGTTTCCGGGCGGGAAGCGGTGCCGATCACCGTCAATTTGGTTAGCTTGCTGGCGAGTTGCGTCAATATGGAACCGACGCCGCCACCTGCGCCAATAATCAGCAGCGCGGCGTTGTCATCGGCTTGTACCTCAAGACGATCAAACAGCAGTTCCCACGCGGTCAGCGAGGTCAGCGGCAGCGCGGCGGCATCGGCGTCATTCAGTGAACGCGGTTTGTGCCCGGCGAGGCGTTCATCCACCAGGCCATATTCGGCATAGCTGCCGGCGCGCGTGATATCACCAGCATAAAACACCTCGTCGCCCGGCTGGAACAGCGTGACGTCTGCGCCCACTGCTTCCACCACGCCTACCGCATCCCAACCGAGAATGCGCGGCTGATCGGTTGGCGCACCGGCGCGCACTTTGGTGTCCACCGGATTCACCGCAATGGCGTGAATTTTTACCAGCAGATCGCGCGCGCCCGGCGTTGGCTTATCAACCTCAAGCTCATACAGCGCATTTTCATCGGAAATCGGTAAACCGTTTTGGCTATAAACAATGGCTTTCATCAGGCAGATCCTTATTCATCAGCAGGTTTGGTGAAGTAAATTCAGCATAGCGGTCCGCAGCGCAATGAAAAATGCCAGTTGCAGGTGAACACTTTCACTCTTAGAGTGAAAATCCCTGCTGACTACCATGATGAATAAGAAGATGATCCGACTGGAAGATGTCACTCTGTTTGTGCGTTCAGCCGCACTCGGCAGCTTTTCACGCGCGGCGCGCGAGGTGAATTTACTGCCCGGACAGGTCAGCGCGGCAATTCAGCGGCTGGAGCGGGAATTGGATCGCCGCTTGTTCGCCCGTTCTACCCGCAGCCTGCGCTTAACCGCCGAAGGGGAAAAGTATCTGCCCTTTGCGCAGGAGATGCTGGCGCTGATGCATGCCGGTGCCGAAAGCTTGCAGAGCGATGAAGATGCGCTGAGCGGCGAGCTAAAAATCGCGCTGCCGTCGGATATTGGTCGCAATATTTTGCTGCCGTTGATCACTGACTTTTGCCGCGCGCATCCGGCGCTGGCGGTGCGGCTCTCCTTTTCCGACCAGATCAGCGATGTGTTTCGCGATCCGGTGGATATCGCCATTCGCTACGGCAAGCTGGAAGACAGCAGCTACGTGGCGTTGCCGCTGGCGGAGGATAATCGCCGCGTGATGGTGGCGTCGCCGGATTATCTTGATCGTCACGGTCGCCCGCAACAGCTGGAGGATATCGGCCAGCACCATCATGGCCTGCTGTTTATGATGGGCGGCCACGTGTACGACAAATGGACCTTCCCGCAGGATGGCATGCGCCGCCAGATCACGGTGAAAAGCCGCATGCTGTGTGATGACGCCGAAGTGGCGCGCCGCTGGGCCATCGCCGGTATGGGCATCGCTTATAAATCGTGGATTGATGTGTGTGACGATGTGCTGGCCGGCAGGCTGGAGCGCGTACTGCCGGAGATGCCGGGCGAAAGCACGCCGCTGCACCTTATCTGCCCGCATCGCAAACAGTTCTCTCCAGCGATCCGCGCGTTGCATGAGGTATTGCGCACGCCGCTGCGTGCGTTAACCGCGAAGCTCACCCAGCATGAGTAGCGTCGCGATTTATCGTGCAGCTTAGTCATTGAACTTTGCGCGCTGCGTTGTAATTACTGTCACACAGGGGCCCGCATTTAGGTCGTTATGCTCGTCAGTTAAGACGTGAAAATCCTTAGTTACCGAGAGCTCACATTGTAGCGGCGCAATGCATTGCGCGATAAATCGCGCCGCTACGGAAGAAGCGGTGATTTGATACGGCGCTTAACTGAGCGGCATTACGCCATGAATGGCGACCTCATCACATCAACTTACCCTGGAATATCGGCACGGATTCGAACAGATAGCCATCAAAGTCAGGCGCGTCGGCATCCGATAACTCCAACAACGTGTTCTTGACGTTTTCCAGGTGCTGCCACATTGCCTGCCAGGAACCCATCACATCCCGGCGTCGCAGCGCGGCCAGAATGGTTTGATGATCGCCCAGCCACTTCAGGCGATAGGCGCGGGTTTCATACTGCGGTCGCAGTTGCTGCCAGAGCGGGCTGGCTTCGTGATGACGCCAGACGCTGGTCACCGTATCGAGCAGCATCTGATTTTGCGTCGCGCCTGCCAGTAGCAGATGAAATAGCTTGTCGTTATCCTGGCTGCTGTCGTTGAGTGCAATGGCGCGCTGCTCTTGCTCCAGCGTGCGGCGCAGGTTTTCAATATCGGCTTTGGTGGCCATTTTGGCAGCGAAGGCTGCGATGTTGCTCTCCAGCAGCTGACGCGCCTGCAACATCTCGAACGGGCCGACATCGCTGCGGAAAAAGGCCTCTTCCGCATCCTCGCTTTCTGAAGGAATGCGCATCACGTAAACGCCAGAACTTTGACGAATATCCACCGTGCCTTCCAGCTCCAGCATTAGCAACGCTTCACGCACAATGGTGCGGCTCACGCCCCAGGTTTCGGCCAACTGCCGCTCTGGCGGCAGTCGTGATCCAACCGGATAATGACCATCAAGGATTTGCTGACGCAGATGCTGACCAATTTCCTGATACTGCTTTTTCTCTTGTGGCGCTTCGGCTTTTTCCACGCTCTCACCCTTTTGCATCATGGTGCATTCGGCCCGGCCGCGTCCTGTGCGAGCCGGAACCTGACTGCTATCTGGGCGCTAGTGTACCAAAGCCAGTGCCTGATCGAGTACCTTTGCACCATTCAACGTGCCGTAAGCCACGGTATCGATCACCGCAATCGGCAGCTGATAGCTGTCGGTCAGCTTTTTATTCTCCTCCAGCTTAAAGCGCACCTGCGGTCCCAACAGCACCACCACCACGTCCTGACCGTAGTTTTGTAACTCTTCACGCAGGTTCTGTTCCGGAATGGCGTAGATCTGGTACTCAAGACCGCGTGCTACCGCCTCTTTCTCAATGCGGGTGACTAACATCGAAGTCGACATGCCTGCCGCGCAGGCCAGAATAATGCGTTTCATTGGTGGTCCTTATTTGGCTTCATCGTCAATGTTGAGGGTCAATTGCTGGGTATCGCGCAATTGACGGAACCAGTGCGCGGATTTCTTCATCCGCCGCTGCCGCTGGTTGTCTAGGTCGATCTCGATCAGTCCGTAGCGGTTTTTGAAGGCGTTCATCGGCGAAACGTTGTCGGTAAACGCCCACAGCATGTAGCCCTGACAGTTGCTGCCCGCTTCACGCGCACGCACCGCCTGGTAAAGATGTTCAGCAATAAAGTTGATGCGGTAGTCGTCCTGAATTTCGCCCTGCGTATCCTTAAACTGCACTTCGTTCTCGATGCCCATGCCGCTCTCGGCCACAAACCACGGCAAATTGCCGTACTCCTGTTTCATGCGCTGCGCCATGTCGAAAACAATGCGTGGCTGAATTTCCCAACCGCGCGAGCTGTTCATGCGGCGGCCTGGCAACTCAAAATGTTCGTAGTAAAAAGCGGGATGGAATGGCGTCTCTGGGTGCCAGGCGCGTGAAGGCGCTTTAACACGATGCGGATAGTAAAGATTCAGCCCCACTTCATCGACGGTGTTGGCGGCGATGATCGCCAGCTCTTCCTCGGTCGCATCCCACTGCACCTCATGTTTATCCAGCAACTGCAGTAATTCCGCTGGATAGACGCCTTTGATTGCCGGATCGAGAAACACCCGGTTGTAGAACAGATCGTAGATTTTTGCGGCTTTAACATCGTGCGCCGCCGAAGAGCGCGGATAGGTCACTTCCGGATTGAGAATGGTGCCCACCGTGCCAGCATAACCCTGCTGACGGAACAGCTTAACCACCTTCGCCGTGGCGAGATTTTTATGGTGATTCCACTGCATCCACTTATGGGTGTTCTGTTCATACGGCCAGCGCAGTGCATCAAGATAGACGCGCGTCTGCACCACAATCGGCTCATTGAAAACAAACCAGCGCGTCACTTTTCCGGCGTAGCGGGCAAACACCTTCTCGGCATAGCGAGTAAAAAGCTCAACCACATGTTTTGATTGCCAGCCGCCGTACTCTTCCAGCAACTGTAGCGGCAGTTCGTAATGTTCGAGACACAACATCAGTTCAATGCCCTGACGCTGCATCTCGTCAATCAGCTGGTCGTAGTAGGCCGCGTACTCCTCATCAACCACCGCGTTTTCATAGTCGGTGAGAAAACGCGACCAGTTGATTGAGGTGCGATAGTGCGTCAGCCCCGCCGCTTTCATCAGCGCCACGTCTTCGCGGAAGCGGTTGATAAAATCCGTTGCTACCGCCGGTCCATAGCCGTTATGCCAGACGTGGCGATCCTGCTGATACCAGGCATCCAGATACGAATCCTGGCCGGCTTTTTTGCCGCTCCAGCCTTCGGTTTGCCAGGCCGATGCCGCCGCGCCGAGAATAAAACCCTGCGGCAGCGCAATGGTGTGCTTACTCATAGATTCTCCTTAATTTTGTGCCAGTTCGGCCTGCAGATTTTTTGCTTCCGCCGCTTCGGCGCGACGCGCGGCCACCTTGACAAAAGGCAGATAAATCAACACCGAAACTACGATGCAGATGATCTGCGTCACCACCGCGCCCATCGAACCGGCGGTAGAAAGCCACGCATTGATGATCGGCGGCGTAGTCCAGGGAACCATCACCACCGCTTTACCGGCAAAGCCCATCACCGTGGCGAAATAGCCAATCGAACCGGTGACCAGCGGCGTGATGATGAAGGGAATGGCGAGAATGGGATTGAGCATGATCGGCATACCAAAAATCACCGGCTCATTGATGTTGAATAAGCCAGGTCCAAACGACAGTTTGGCGATTTCACGCATCTCTTTACGTTTGGTGGCAATCATCACGGCGGTTAACAGCCCGATAGTCAGGCCGGAACCGCCGATGCTCATGTACACATCCCAGAATGGCATGGTGATGATGTTTGGCGCTTCCTTACCCTGCTCGAAGGCGTTCATGTTGACCAGAATCGCCCCCAGCAGCAGCGGCTCACGAATCGGTTTCACCATCTGGTTGCCGTGAATACCAATTACCCAGAACAGCTGGGCAACAAACATCAGCAGCAGAATGCCCCACAAGCTCTGCACCACCGATTCAAGTGGCTGCTGCACCACTTTGTACACCGCGTCGTACAGGTACATGCCGGTGATCTGATGGAAGATAAAGCCAAAGGTGGCGACCAGCGTGACGGTGATGATCGACGGAATCAGCGCAGAAAATGACGCGGCAACGTTCGGCGGCACGGTATCCGGCATTTTGATTTTCAGCCGTTCAACCTGCTCCAGCCGGCAATAAATCTCCACCGACAGAATGGCGATAAACATGCCGAGGAACAGACTTTTGGTATCGGAGAACTGTTTCGCCAGCACATCGGTTACCACATGCATCTGGCCATCCACCAGCATTTGCAGCGTGGTGGGCGTCACCGAGATGAAGCAGATGATCGCCAGCAGGCCGGGAAACAGCGTTTTAATGCCGTTAATGCGGCCCAGTTCGATACCAATCAGAAACACCGCGCCGATATTCAGAAAGCTCAGCGTGGCGTAGTTAATGCTGCTGGTGATCGGTTTCAGATCGGCGAGAAACGACAGCGCAGAGAAACTGGCGAGGCCATTTTTCGGGTCCAGCACCATGTTGGAAATCAGCACCGAAAACGCGCCGACGATGATCACCGGCATCAGCGTAATAAACGAGGCTTTGATCGCCATGATGTAGCGGTAGCTGTTGAATCGCGTGGCAAAGCTACCCAGTGAATCGATAAGACGTTCCTGTAGAGACATTGGTCAACCCTCAGCGGTTTTAAGTGTTATGCATCAGCTTGATGGTTCGTGGCATACCAAAATGGCGATATTTGCCGTTAATTTCTGTGATCATGCTCGCGGAACTCCTTTTTGGTATTCCGGTAGCATCTTTATTACCAATTTGGCATACCAATAAGTGAGGCGGATATGGATTTTGAACAAACGATGATGGAGTTGCTGATTAATGCTGGTGAGGCGCGATCGCAAGCCATGATGGCGATCCAGCAAGCGCGTAAAGCTGACTGGCAAGGGGCGGACGAGGCTTTAGCGGCATCCGACGAGGCCGCGAAAGCCGCGCATAAAATCCAGACCGCGTTGATTGGCGCCGATGAAGGCAGCGGCAAAGTGCCGGTCACGCTGATTTTGGTGCATGCGCAGGATCATCTGATGACGGCGATGCTGTGCCGCGATTTGGCAGGCGAGTTGGTGCTGTTAAGGAAGGAGTTGCATGGGGAGTAAGGGTGCAGCACGGTAAATTTAACCGACATCAAATGCTATACGGCTATTAACCGTACGCGTTGACTTATCAAAGCGATAAGGTTTACATTATCCGCATACGGTTATTAGCCGTACCAAGCTAACTGAAATGAAAGACTTCACTCACATTGCAACGCTGCATAAGTTTAAGGACTGACGTCAACAGGAGGCGTTTTTACTCAACGAGGCTCTCGCTATGCCAAAAGTATCCGCACTTTCCACCGATACGCGCGCCGTTAAAGATGCGCGCGTAGAGTTAAAAACCAGTTCGAATCTCAAAGAAGTCTTAAAGGAAGCAGCAACCGCTGCAGGGTTAGATTTGAGTGCCTTTATCTTAAATGCGGCGCTTGAGCGTGCAGAAACCGTTTTGGATAATCAGCGACGTCGCCAGCTTTCGGAAGAGAGTTGGCAGCAAGTGAATCAGCTCATGTCTGAACCTGCAGCTCCGACGCTGGCGTTACAAGCGTTGATGCGAAGGAAAAGAGCAGATGGAAAATTCACGGAATAACAGCGCTGACGTTATGGTGTGCGCTTATCAGGCTGATATCACCTATCCCGGTAATAAGCACTTCGATTGCGGCAACGCAATTATCAACTCCTTCGTGCGCAACTCGCTTAAAAAAAGCGTAAAAGAGGGAAATTGTGCAGCGAAGGCGTTGATTGATGCTAACTCGGGCGAACTGTTGGGTATTTGCACCTTCAGCGCCTACTCCCTGTTGAGACAAAAGCTCACAGGCGTGGTGTCCGGTTCAATGCCAGCCGAAGCCGGCGTGGTGCGCCTGGTTATGCTGGGAGTCGCCGTCAAAGAACAAAACAAGGGTTTTGGACAGGATTTGTTAGGCGAATTCTTCGAACACGTCAAAATAATCCATGACGCATTACCTGTAAAAGGCGTTTATCTTGACGCTGAACCCAAAGCCGTGAATTTTTACACCCGCCTGGGATTTGTGGCATTGCATGAGCCGCCCAATGTATTTGGCGCAATCCCGATGTTTCTGGCGATTCAGCACATACTCGCTGCGTAATCCATCATGATTAACCGAGGAACCTATGGCGCTGTCACATGAAATGATTCTGATCTACACCACCTATTTCGTCGCTACCGCCAGTCCCGGCCCGAGCAATATGGCGATTATGGGCACGGCGATGAAACAGGGACGCGGCGCGGCACTGGCATTAGCGAGCGGCGTGATTGGCGGTTCAATGATGTGGGCGCTTCTGGCGGCTTGCGGGGTTCTCACCGTGCTGGCCACCTTTGCGCAACTGCTGATTGTGCTGAAGATTGGCGGCGGATTGTATCTGCTGTGGCTGGCGTTCAAAGCAGGGAAATCGGCGCTGCGTCGGCCAGATGCCAGTGAATTCGCACCGGTCAGCGAAAAAGCGCGATTCGGCAGAATGTTTCGTCAGGGCATTTTGATGCACGTCGGCAATCCTAAAGCGATTTTGACGTGGGTGGCGATCATGTCGGTGGCGTTAAAACCGGGTGCGGCGGCATCAACCTTGCCGATGATTATTGCAGGCTGCGCGGCAATTTGTGTGCTGGTGTTTGGCGGTTACGCGCTGCTGTTTTCCACCGCGGTGATGACGGCTTTCTATCGCCGCATCCGTCGTGGGCTGGATGCGCTGCTGGCTTGCTGCTTCACAGTTGCGGGATTGAAACTAGTGTTTAGCCGGAGTTGATGTGGGCAGGTCGCCATCAATGGCGACCTGAAAAAACCATATCGGTGCGCATTTATGCGCACCTATACATCAGGAATTATTCGGCGGCGTGGCGTCGGTTTCGCTGAACGCGGGCTTCTGGCGCGTTACAGAATAGACCACGTTTTTCGGGCTGTTCGGATCGGTGGTGACATCCACGGATGCGATGGTCACTTTGCCAAAACCAAACAGCGTCTGCACGTAACCACCAATCTGGTGTTTACCTGGCGCAACACGAATTTCTCGTTTTTCACCCTTCTTCAGCAGCCCCGCATCCTGACCATCTACCGTCACATAGACAGAAGAACCGTCATCGGTACGCGTCACCAGATGCGAAACGTTAATCACCGTTGGGCCGGTCTCGAATGGAGAAGGCGAATCATTATTGTCGATTGGCGCGCCGGTTGCAGGCTGAGCGGCGGACGCGTCCGCAGTCGCAGTGCTGTCATGAGATGTACCAGTAACGGCGGCAAGGCGGGCGCAGCCGGTGAGCATGATTGTTGCCATCAAAGTGGCTAAAGTGAAGCGCGATAACATCGTGACGAAAAACCCCTGCTAAATGAGAAGCGCGTATTTTAACGTGACTTGCAGAGTGATGACAGTCACACAAATACAGTATTTTCCGAAAACCGCTTAATAAATACCTGGCTGAAAAGCGCGTCGCACGGAATGCGAAACGAAACGGCGGCCACGCAGGCCGCCGGAGGGAATTACCAGCTGTAGCTGACGGAAGCCACAATGGTGCGACCGCTGCCGTAGAAGCAGGCGCTTTCATTACTGCATGACGCCACGTAGTGCTTATCCGCGAGATTATTGACGTTGAGCTGCAGCGTGGTGCCACGCAGCGATTTCGCCGCTTCGCCCAGCTCATACTTCGCCATCGCATCATACAACGTGTAGTGCGGTACTTTGTCGACGCCAATTTCATCCGCTGGCGCGGTGCCGGTATAACGTACGCCGCTGCCCAGCGTTAAGCCGCTCAGCACGCCATCAAGGAAGGTATAGCTGCCCCACGCCGACGCCGCATGACGCGGAATGCTCGACGGTGAATGGCCGATGCGCTGCGTGATGCTGCTCTCTTTGGTCACCGCATCGGTGTAGGTATAGGCCGCTAACAGTTTGATCTCTGGCGTGATCTGCGCATGCGCTTCGGTTTCGATGCCTTTCGAACGCACTTTACCAATCTGCTCGTTGTAGCCGGTCACGCTGTTATAAGCGGTGATGTTTTTCTGCGTGATATCAAACGCTGACACGGTAAACACCGCGTCCCAACCTACCGGCTGATACTTCACGCCCACTTCGGTCTGTTCGCCGGTGGTCGGTTTGAACGGATCGGTGCCTGGCGCGCCGCTGTTGAGGTTTGGCTCGAACGAGGTGCTGTAGCTGACGTACGGTGAAATGCCGTTATCAAACGCATACAGCAGACCCGCGCGGCCAGTGAACTTGTTGTCATTCTGCTGGGTTTGGCTGTTGTCGGTGCGATCCTGCGTGCGTACTTCGCTCCAGTCGTGACGTCCGGAGAGCAGCAGGTTCCACTGATTCCACTCCAGCTGATCCTGCAGGTAAACACCCACCTGATCGAGCTTCTTGCGCGTGCTGGTAGTCAGCGTCAAATCGCTCTCGTTGATGCTGATGCGCGTTGGATTCGCCCAGTCGAGGATGTACTGATCGCCGCTGTCACGCCACAGTTTGTTATCCACGTCGCTCCACTTGTAATCCAGCCCGCCGAGCACGGTGTGCGCGATGTTGCCGGTTTCAAAGGTGGCTTTCAGCTGGTTATCAAGACCCAACTCTTTCGACTTGATCTTGTCATGCTGCGGACGACGATTGATCGAGTGATCGTTATCGGCATCAAAGGTATACACCAGATATTTGTACGATTCGTCCATGTTGCTGTAGCGCAGATTCTGCGTGAAGCTGACGTTATCGCTTAAATTGTGCTCGAAGATATAGCCGATCGAAGTCTGTTCGCGCTTGGCTTCGTTGAAGCTCGGATCGCTGACGTTGAAATCGTAAGGGATAAAGCCCGCGCTGCTCTCTTTCAGCGTACCGCTGGCCGGCAGGAAGTTACGGTATCCCGCTTTCGGCTCGTTCTGATACATCGTCAGCAGCGTAAAGCTGGTGTCCGCGTTAGGCAGCCAGGTTATCGCTGGCGCAATCGCCATGCGCTGCTGCTTATTGTCCTTAACGAACTCATGTTTGGTGCTGGCAATACCGTTCAGGCGGTAAAACAGCGTGTTGTCATCATTCAGCTTGCCGCCAAAATCAAACGCCGCTTCACCCAAATGCTGGTTGCCGGTGCTGAGCTGCACTTTGTGAATGCTCTGCGCGGTCGGGCGCTTGCTGGTCATGGCCACGATACCGCCCGGATTCACCTGGCCGTACAGCACAGAAGCTGGGCCGTGGATCATCTCTACGCGCTCCAGCAACCAGGGATCGATCTGCCCCGCTGCGCCCGCCTGGCCGGATAAACCGTAGCTCAGGCCATCGAGGAATTTCGGCGCATAGCGGAAACCGCGCGCGATGATCTCATCATTACGGTTGGAGTTACCGCGATAGTTGGTCAACACGCCGCTGCTGTAGCTCAGCGCGTCCGCAACGGAAGCCGCAGCCTGATCGTCCATCTGCTCGCGGGTAATTACCGAAATGGATTGCGGGGTTTTGCGCAGCGGCGTCGCGGTTTTGGTGCCTGCCGCGCTCTCTTTCGCCACGTAGCCCTGCAGCGGCGAAGTCACGCTTTCACGCGTGTCGGCGTTGACGGTAAGGGTCTCTTCGGCAGCCACGCTGAAGGCGGCTGGTGTCACCAACAGAATTGAGGCCAGAGAAAGGTACAGAGGATTGAATCTGAACTGCCGTGCCACAGCAGGTATTGCTGAATTTTTAGCGTTAACGGACATAGTTGCCATCTCTATTTCAAACTGCCTTGTAAATGAAATAATCCGTTCAGTCGCCCTCGCCTAACGACAATGGCCGTAACGGATTGAAATATTAATCTCTTGCGTAATTGACGGTCCTAATCTCCCCGCGTGACGTCCTTCACAAAATAATCCACTGAAATTACGAAGGTTTATCAGGCACGAAAAATCATATTGCAAATGTAAATCGTTATCAATAGCATTTGCATTAGCTTTGATTAAGTAAAGACAGTGAACAAAATGTGGAGATGGGTTGCAGGATGTTTCAAACAAGCGCAGAAAATACGACGCAGACGTGGTTGCCCGCCGGAACAGTCGCGCAATGGTTGCAGCAGGCCGAAATAGGAAGCGAAAGCTGGTGGCAGCGGCTGTATGCGGTAGGTACGCCGCTGGTGGAGCGTGACGAAAGCGGTCAAACGACCATGCACTTCTTCTGGCGCGATCCCGAAGGACATTCCGCACGTTCTTCCACTGAACGGGTTTATATCGATATTAACGGCGTCACCGATCACCACAGCGAAGCGCCAGAAAGTCTGGTGCGCGTCGGCGACAGTAACGTCTGGTATTGGTCGACCGCCATTGAATCTGACTGGCGCGGCAGTTACAGCCTGATCCCCGCCACCGCGCAGCAGTTACCGCCGCTGTTTTGTGGCGATGATGCCGAATGCCGCGCGCTGCAGCGTAAGTGGTGGATCTCGCTGATGCCGTTAGCGATCCCCGACAAATTCAATCCCACGCCGCCGTTTCTCAGCAGTCGCCGTTTTGCGCTGAGCAACGCGCACATGCCGGATGCGCCGGATCAATCGGCCTGGCGCGCGCTGGATGCCGGCATGGCGGAAACCTGGCCGGATACGCTGCAAACCCTGCAGTGGCACAGCGCGTTGCTCAACGTCACACGCAACGTCTGGCTCTACAACACCGGAACAACCGCTCAGCCCGAACAGCGTCCGCTGGCGATTCTGCTCGATGGACAAAACTGGGTCTACGGCCAACCGATTTTCAGCGCGCTGGATAAGGTCACCGCCGATGGCACACTGCCGCCTGCCTGCTGGCTGTTTATCGATGTCATCGACAGCCAGCACCGCGAAGCCGAACTGCCGTGCAATGAAACTTTCTGGCAGGCGGTGCAGCAGGAACTGTTACCGCTGGCACGCCAGCACGCGGCGTTCAGCAGCGACGCCGACCGCACGCTGGTGGCCGGGCAAAGCTATGGCGGACTCGCCGCGCTCTATGCCGGTTTGCACTGGCCGCAGCGTTTTGGCCGCATTCTCACGCAATCCGGCTCCTTCTGGTGGCCGCATCTGCAATACATCCGAGACTACGCCAACCGCGAGCAGCACGCACCCGGCTTGCTACTCGAGCGGCTGCAACAGGGCGATTTACCGCCGGGCAAGCTGAAGATTTTCCAGGAAGTGGGCGATCGCGAGGCGGACATGGTGTACGTCAACCAACAGATCGCCCCGGCGCTACAGGCCGCAGGCCATGAATTACATTTTCGCCGCTTCGCCGGAGGGCACGATGCGTTGTGCTGGCGTGGCGGTTTGATCGACGGCTGCCGCTGGCTGCTGGCCGATTTTCTCTCCCCTACATCAACCTCTGAAGGTAACCACCATGTCTGAACAACAGAATCCGTTTGATAACGACGCGCTCGATTTTCTGGTGCTACTTAACGCGCGCCAGCAATACAGCCTGTGGCCCGCTTTTGCTCCGGTTCCGGCAGGTTGGCACAACGTGGCGGGACCGCTGACGCGCAGCGCCGCCATTGAGTTTATCGAAGCAAACTGGCACGACATGCGGCCAGCGACGCAACAGACGTCGTCTACCGCGCATTAAATTTTTTTAACTTTCTCTTTTTTAAATTGTTTTTCTCGACAGGAATTGTCCTTTGGCAACGTTCAACCAACCTTATCCGTTAGTCGCGGCGCAGCCCGGCATCTGGATCGCTGACAGCATTGCGCAGCAGCGCAATCAATTTACCGTGGCGCACTACAGCGTGCTGCACGGCGACATCAATCGCGCGGCGATGGACAGCGCCATTCAGCAGGCAATGGCGGAAGCCGATACCGTGCAGGCGCGCTTCGGCCTGGATGAGCAGGGCAATCCGGCGCAGTGGTTTGGTGCACAAGCGCCGGTCGCGCCGGAATGGCACGATTTCAGCCAGCGCGGCGATGCCAGCAGCCAGGCGCACAAACTGATGCAGGCAGATCTCGCTGCCGATCTGCCCGCCGACGGCGACAAACCGCTCTATCGTCATGCGCTGATGCGCATCGGCGACGGCAGCTGGCTGTGGTATCAGCGCTATCACCATTTGCTGGTGGATGGCTTCAGCTTTGAAGCGCTGACCCAACGCGTCGCGGCGATCTACGCCGCCCTTTGCGCCGGCGAAGCGCCCGCGCCCTCGCCGTTTACCCCGTTCACCACGGTGATTGACGAGATTCAGCAGTGGCAGGATTCGCCAGCTTTTGCCCGCTCCGCCAGCCACTGGCAAAGTTACGCGGCGGATTTGCCGGAAACCCTGACGCTTGCCAGTGAAAACGTCAGCGATCCCGGCGATCGCCCGATCAGCTGTCAGGTAACGCTGCCGCAACTGACCACGCTGCGTCAGCAGCAGCCACTCGCCGACAGCAGCGAAGGCGATATTGTCAGCGCGCTGTTGGTGGCCTATCTGGCGCGCTTCAGTAATTGCCAACGTTTGTCGATTGGCTTCCCGTTTATGCGCCGCATGGGTTCGGCTGCGATTTCTGCCCTCGGCCCGGTGGTCAACGTGTTGCCGCTGATTTTCAGCATCAGCGATGAGATGACCTTGCCGATGCTGGTGCAGCAGGTGCAAGGCGAAATCCGCAAAGCGCGCCGTCATCAGCGTTATGAAGCGGAACAGCTGCGCCGCGATCTTGGTCTGGTCGGCAGCAGCCAGGCGCTGTATGGTCCGGTGATTAACGTCAAGGTTTACCACGACGATCTTCAGTTCGATGGCCATGCAGCTCCAACGCACACGCTGGCGATGGGCCCGGTCGACGATCTCGAGTTTGAAGTCGGCTTCCGCGCTGGCGCATTGCAGCTGACGCTGGTGGCAAACCCGCGCCGCTACGAGGCAAAAACGCTACAACGTCACGCCGAGCGCATCAGCCACGTGCTCACGCAATTTGCGGCGGATGCCAACACGCAAATCGGCGCGCTGTCACTGCTGGCGCCCCAGGAACTGATCGATCTGCAACGCTGGTCGACCGGACCAACCATCGTGCCGCCCGTCGCCACTCACACCATCGTCGATATCCTGCTGCAAGCCGCTGAGCAATACGGCGAGCAAACTGCGGTGGTGTGCGGCGCGCGCAGCCTGAGCTATCGCCAGTTAGCCGATCGCGCGATGCAACTGGCGCATCTGCTGATTGCGCGCGGTTTACAAGCAGACGACGTGGTGGCGATTGGCATTCCGCGCTCGGTGGATTCGCTGGTAGCGATGTTCGGCGTGCTGGCGAGCGGCGCGGCTTATATGCCACTCGATCTCGACTATCCGCGCGAACGCCTGGCGCTGATGTGCGATGACGCGCAGCCCAAGCTGCTGCTGACGCACTCCAGTACGCTGGCGCACATGCCGGAGCTGCCAAATCTGCTGATTGATCAGATTGCGTTGAGCACCCTTTCCACCGCACGACCCGATACCCAACTGTGCGGCGACGATCTGGCCTACATGATCTACACCTCAGGATCGACCGGCCGCCCGAAAGGCGTGATGAGCACTCATCAAGGTTTGCTCAATCTGTTCCTGTCGCACCGCGAGCATCTGTTTGGCCCGGCGATTGCGCGCTTCAGCGCCAGCAGCCCGCGCCGCATGCGCGCTGGTCACACCGCTTCCTTCTCGTTCGATTCCTCATGGGAACCGCTGTTCTGTATGCTGATGGGCTGCGAGCTGAATATCTTCGACGAAGAGCTGCGCCGCGATGCCTGGGGCCTGATTCAGCAGATGAACGCGGTGCCGGTCGATTTACTGGATATCACGCCGTCATTCTTCTCGCAGATGATCGACAGCGGCCTGCTGGAAGCCGATAACCATCGTCCCTCTTTCGTCATGATTGGCGGTGAAGCGGCCACGCCAACGCTGTGGAAGCTGATGCAGCAACAGCAGCAGATGGAGATCCACAACTATTACGGCCCATCGGAATACACCATCGATACGCTCGGTGCCAGCGTCATGGCGTCACCGCAGCCGGTGATTGGTCGTCCGGTGGGCAACAGCGAAGTCTATTTGCTGGATAACCAGTTGCGTCAGGTGCCGATTGGTTCTGCTGGCGAGCTGTATATCGCCGGAACCGGCATCGCGCGCGGTTATCTGCGCCGTCCCGATCTCACCAGCGGACGCTTTGTCGCTAATCCCTTCCGCGACGGCGATGTGATGTACCGCAGCGGCGACCTGATGCGCTGGCGTCAGGATGGACAGCTGGCGTTTATTGGCCGTACCGATCACCAGATTAAAGTGCGCGGTTTCCGCGTCGAACTTGGTGAAGTGGAAAACGCGCTTGTGGCGCTGCCGGAAGTCAGTACCGCCGTGGTGATCGCCGAAGTAATGGGCGCCACGCATCGCCTGATTGGTTACTGCTCGGTGCTGGATGATGCGCTGCGCGCCGATGCCGATCTCAACGCCCGTTTGCTGGCGCAACTGGCCACACAGCTGCCGGATTACATGGTGCCTGCGGTGCTGATGGTGCTGGACGAATTGCCGCTCAACGTTAACGGCAAGATTGATCGTCAGGCGTTGCCGAAGCCGCAACAGGCGCAGCAAAGTCAAAGTCGCGCCGCCAGCACGCCGCAGGAGCAGCTGATTTGCCACGCGATTGCCAGTCTGCTGGGGCTGGAGAGCGTTGGCGCGGAAGATGATTTCTTCGCGCTCGGCGGCGACAGCATCTCAGCGATGGGGCTCAGCACCGCCGCCCGTCGCGCTGGCTATCTGTTGCGTCCACGCGAAATCTTTGCCGAACGTACCGCTGCACGCATGGCGCGGGGTTTGCAGCCGCTGGCACAACACCACACCGGCGCGCGCGTCGCGCAACAGGGCGCGATTGGCGGCTTGCCGATTCTGCACTGGTTCAACGCCCAGGCGGGCATCAATGCGCGCTTTGCTCACGGCGTGCTGCTGTCGGTGCCGCCGCAGTTGCAGCTCGTTCAGTTGGAACAACTGATCGATCAGCTGGCGCAGGCGCATCCGGCGCTCAACGCCTTTACGCGCGGCGATCAGCTGATTGTCGGCGAAGCGCTGACGACGCGCCCTGCCCGCGTGCGTGCGCTGGAGGTGCAGGGCCGCGACCAAGCAGCGGAACGGGCGTTCCGCCAGGATGCTGAGGCGCTCGACCCGGCTAACGGCGCGCTGCTGCACGCCACGCTGCTGCAGCAAGATGGCGCCAGCTGTGGGCTGGTGTTAACGCTGCATCACCTGATTGTCGATGGCGTCTCGTGGCGCGTATTGCTGGAAGAACTGCAACAGGCCGGTGACGCGCTGCTCAATAACACGCCGCTGGTGATCCCCGCCGAGGAAACCTCGCTGCACGACTGGTCTGCCGCGCTGCTGGCGAGCCTTGCGGCGCGCGCCAGCGAGTTACCGTTCTGGCAGCAGATGCTGGCCGAGCCGCTGCCGCTTGTCGGGCAACGGGCGATTCAGTCCGGCGATCGCCAACAGCATCAACGCACGCTGCTGGATGCCTCAACCACGCACGCGCTGCTCAACACGCTGCCGCAGTACTATCGCGCCACCAGCGAAGAGCTGCTGCTGACCTTGTTGACCCTCGCTCTGCGCCAGCTCAACGGCAGCGCACAGCAGCGCGTCACGCTGGAATCGCATGGCCGTGCTGAACTGCATGCGCAGCAGGATCTGGCGCGCACCGTCGGCTGGCTGACGGCAGAATACCCTTTACTGCTGCCGTTGCCAGAAAATCCTCATGCGCCGCTCAATGAGTGCGTACGCGCGGTGAAAGCGGTACTGCGTGCGGTGCCGGATCGCGGCATTGGCTACGGGCAGCTGCGCTGGCTCGATGCACATCGCGGCGTGACGCTGGAAAAACTGGCGGCACAACACGCGCCGCAGGTGCTGTTTAACTACCTCGGGCGCTTCACACAACGCAGCGGTGACTGGACGCCACAGCGCACCGCGCAACAGTTCCGTGACACTTTCGCGGTATTGCAGGATGACGCGCTACCGCCGCAGCACGCGTTGGAACTCAACGTCTTCGTTGAGGAGCAGCCACATGCGGCGCAGCTGGCGCTGAACTGGAGCTGGGCGGACGGCGTGCTCAACGCCGAAGCGATTGCCGATTTACATCAGGCAATGGCGGCTGCCGCGCAGGCGCTGATCGCGCTGGCTCAACAGCAACCGCAGCACGCCGCCCACACGCTGGTGGCCGCCGAGGTGGCGCTGGAAGGCGTCGATGACGCGCTGCTGCAACAGCTGCATGCGCGTCACGGTGCGTTTAGCCATGCGCTGCCGCTGTTGCCGCTGCAGAAAGGTTTGCTGTTCCACGCGCAAACCACCGCGCAGCAAGGCAGCTATAACTCGTTAACCCGCCTGACGCTGAGCGGCGATATCAGCCCCGCAGCGGTACAAACCGCGCTCGACGCGGTGTTACAGCGTCATCCACAGCTGGCGGCGCGCTTCGACGCCGAACTCAGCCTGCAACCGCTGCAGCTGATACCGGAAGGGGAATTGCATTGGCCGCTGACGCTGCTTCAGTTGGGCGAGGAAGAGGACATTCAGGCGTTGGAACATCAGGCGCTGGCGCAGGATCTGTTTAGCCAGCCGATCATGCTGCACGCCTCGCTGATCGCCCATCGCGATGGCGCACGCTGGACGCTGCTGCTCAACGCGCATCACTTGGTGGTAGATGGTTGGTCAACGCCGGTGATCCTCAACGATCTGCTTAGCGCGCTGCGCCAGCAAACCTTGCCCGCGCACAGCAGCAGCTACGCCGACATCGTGCGCCAGCTCAGCCAGCGCGACAGCCATGAAGCGCGTCAGCAGTGGCAAGCTTGCCTGAAAGACGTGCGTCCGACGCTGCTTTATCCGCAGGCCGCCGACAGCGCGGTTAAGGAAAAGCGCATTACGCTGGATGCCACGCTGGAGCGGGAACTCTATGCGCTGTGCCGGGCGCGCGGTTTAACCCTGAACACTGTGATGCAGGGATTGTGGGGCTTGCTGCTGTCGGTCGCCAGCGGCCAGCAAGACGTGGTGTTTGGTGCGCCGGTTTCTGGCCGTTTTGGTCAGATTGACGGCATCGATCGGCACGTTGGCCTGTTCAGCAACACGCTGCCGGTGCGCGTACGCTTCGATCATCAACGTTCGTTACTGGCGCAGCTCGCCGATCATCAGGCGCAGCAAATCCAGCTGATTGAGCAGGATTGCCTCGGCCTCGCCGAGATTCAGCAATGTGTCGGCGCCGGTACGCTGTTCGATACCTTGCTGGTGGTGGAGAACTATCCGGACAACCAAACGCTGCTGGATGCCAACGCCACCGTGCGCTGCGAAGCGATCCATAATCGCGGTTACACGCACTATCCGCTGACGCTGTTGGTGCTGCCGGGCGAACAGCTGACGCTGCTGATGGAGTATCGCGACTGCGTTAGCGAGCCGGAACGTCTGGCCGAGCGGCTGTTATTGCTGCTGCAACAGCTGGTCAGCACGCCGGATCTGCCGCTGACGCAGTGGAAATTGCAAACGCTGGCCGAGCAATCGCTGCTCGCCTGGGTGAATAACACCGGCGTGCAGCTGGAGAATGAAACCCTGCAGCAGGCGATTGCCCAGCAGGCGGCGCGCACGCCGGACGCGCTGGCGCTAATGGATGTCGACCACCGTCTGAGCTACGGCGACATGCAGCGTCAGGCCGCGCTGCTGGCGGATCGCCTGATTGAAGCGGGCGTGATGCCGGGCGATATCGTCGCCGTGGCGCTGCCGCGCTCGGTGCGTCTCAGCATCGCGCTCACTGCCATCCTGCAGGCGGGCGCGGCGTATTTGCCGCTGGATATCGGTTATCCCGATGAACGTCTGGCTTACATGGTGGAAGACGCGCGGCCGTGGGTGCTGATCACCGAATCCGCACTCGAAACCCGCTTCGCCACGTTTGGCACGCTGATGATGTTTGATGGCTTAGCCGGTGAACACATTCAGCCGCGTCACCCTTTGCCGCAGGCGGATGCCAATCGCCCGGCTTACGTGCTTTATACCTCGGGCTCGACCGGAAAACCGAAAGGCGTGGTGGTGAACCAACGCGCCATCGTCAACCGCCTGCGCTGGATGCAGGCCAGCTACCCGCTACGCGCCGACGACGTGGTATTGCAGAAGACGCCGTGCAGCTTTGATGTATCGGTGTGGGAGTTTTTCTGGCCGCTGATGACCGGTGCGCAGCTGATGATGGCACCGCCGGAAGCGCATCGCGATCCGCAGGCGCTGTGGCAGCTGATCGAGGATTATCGCGTGACCACCCTGCACTTCGTGCCCTCGATGTTAGCGGCCTTTGTCGGCCATCTCGCCGCGCAAACCGATCAAGCTTGCCCAACGCTGCGCCGCGTATTCTGCAGCGGTGAAGCGCTGGCGTGCGACCTGGCGCGCAGCTATCAGGAAGCGATCGCGGCGCCGCTGCACAATCTGTATGGCCCAACCGAAGCCGCCGTCGATGTCACCTGGCAACCGGCCAGCGGCAGCGCGCTGGATGGCCTCAACGGACCGGGCGTGCCGATTGGCCGTCCGGTGTGGAACACGCAGCTGCACATTCTCGATAGCCTGCTGCGACCGGTGCCGGTTGGCGTGCCGGGCGATCTCTATCTCAGCGGCGTGCAGTTGGCCGATGGCTATTTGCATCGCGCTGATCTCACGTCACAGCGCTTTGTCGCCGCGCCGTTTGCCGAAGGCGAGCGCATGTATCGCACCGGCGATATCGCCAGCTGGCGCGCCGACGGCGCGGTGGAGTATCTCGGCCGCAGCGACGATCAGCTAAAAATGCGTGGACAGCGTATCGAGCCGGGCGAAATCGAACAGGCGTTAGTGGCGCTGCCGGGCGTGGCGCAGGCGGTGGTCGCAGCGCGTGCGCTGACGCAGCACGCCACGCCGGGCGTCGATAACCGTCAGCTGCTCGGCTGGCTGGTGGCCGAAACGGGCGTGGTGCTGGATATCGACGCGGTGAAGCAGCAGCTGGGCGAACGTCTGCCGGCGCATATGCAGCCGGTCAGCTATCTGCTGCTCGACCATCTGCCGCTCAGCGCCAACGGCAAGCTGGATCGTAAAGCGCTGCCGATGCCGCAGCTCAGCGCGCGCAGCGGCCGCCTGCCGCACAGCGCCAACGAGCGTTTGCTGGCGGATCTGTTCCAGCAGCTGCTTGGTTGCGACAGCGTGTTTGCCGATGACGACTTCTTCGCGCTCGGTGGTCATTCGCTGCTGGCGATGCGTCTGGCGGCGGAACTGCGCCGTCGTGAGGTGCCGCCGCTCAGCGTCGGACAGATCATCGCCGCGCGCAGCGTGGAGAAGCTGGCGGCGCTGCTCGACGGCGGTGCCAACAGTGAAAGCGGTGGCAACGGCGAACTGCTGCCTTTGCGCGCTGGTCACGGCCCGACGCTGTTCTGCATCCATCCGGCATCCGGCTTCGCCTGGCAGTACAGCGCCCTGCTGCACTATCTCGACGGCGACTTCCCGATTGTCGGCCTGCAATCGCCGCGGCCAAACGGCGTGATTGCTGCCTGTCACAGCGTGGAGGCGATGTGCGAACGTCATCTGCAGGCGATTCGCCAGCAGCAGCCGAGCGGTCCGTATTTCCTGCTCGGCTATTCACTCGGCGGCACGCTGGCGCAAGGCATTGCCGCACGTTTGCAGGCGCAGGGTGAAACGGTGTCATTTCTTGGCCTGCTGGATACCTATCCGGCAGAAGGTCAGGACTGGCGCACGCCGGATGCCGATGAAGCGGAACAGGAAGTGGCGCGTGAGCAGGCCGAGTTTATGGCTGCGACCGAAGATGAGCGCGATCCGCTACTGCGTGAAGAGAAGGCGGCGATGTTTAGCACCATCGTCGCGAACTACAAAGACGCCGTCGCACGCCTGGCTGAAGCGCGTACGCCGCGTTATTCCGGCCACGCCACGCTGTTTATGGCCGAGAAAACGCTGCCGCCGGAGATGGATGTGCGCGCCAGTTGGGCACCGTTCGTTGATGAATTGACGATCTTCCCGCTGGATTGCGAACACGCCGATATTCTTTCAGCAGATTCGTTGCAGGTGCTGGGACCGTTGATAAACCGTTTATTAGCTCGGCGTTAATTAAGGCACATACCGTAGCGACGCGATTCATCGTGTTCTGTCAAAAAACGCGCAATAAATTGCGCCGCTACGGGTGATGCAAATGTGATTCACCGTTGGAGATTTATGGCTAAGCCCTCGATATTCTTAGATTTCAGTTTACTCAAAAACAACGCCTCCTTCCGCGCGATATTCTGCGCGCGCATGCTCTCGGTATTCGCCCTTGGCATGCTGGCGGTTGGCGTGCCGGTGCAAATTCAGGCGATGACCGGCTCCACGTTGCAGGTTGGCGTGGCGGTAATGCTCGATGGCATCGGCATGTTTATCGGTCTGCTGCTCGGCGGCGTGCTGGCCGATCGCTACGATCGCCGCAAATTAATCCTGTTCGCGCGCGGCACTTGTGGCATCGGTTTTGTGCTGCTCAGCCTCAACGCCTTCAGCCCAGCACCTTCGTTGCTGGCGCTCTACTTCCTCGCCTTCTGGGATGGCTTCTTTGGCGCGCTCGGCATGACCGCGCTAATGGCAGTGATTCCGCTGATCGTCGGACGTGAACATCTGGCGGAAGCCGGTGCGCTCAGCATGCTAACGGTGCGCCTCGGCGCGATTTTGTCGCCCGCGCTCGGCGGCATGATCATCGTTGCGGCGGGTGTCGGTTGGGCGTTTGCGGTCGCCGCGATTGGTACGCTAGCAACGCTGATTCCGCTGGTGCGTTTACCGTCGATGAAGCCCGAACAACAGGAGCCGGAGCATCCGCTACGCGCGCTGGCGAGCGGCATGCAGTTTGTCTGCCAGCATAAAGTGGTGGGCGCGGTGGTGCTGGTTGGCTTGCTGCTCAGCATGGTTGGCGCGGTGCGTATTCTGTTCCCGGCGCTGGCGCTGACCTATCACGCCGATGCGTCCGCATTAGGATTGATGTACTCGGCGGTACCGCTGGGTGCGATGATCGGTGCTTTTACCAGCGGCTGGGTGCGGCAGTTAACGCGTCCCGGATGGGTGCTGATTGGCTGTGCGCTGCTGGCATTTGCCTGCATCGCCTCGCTCGGTCTTTACAGCCATCTGCTACCCGCGCTGCTGGCGCTGGTGTGTTACGGCTACAGCAACGCCATCGCTTCGCTATTGCAGTTTATGCTGACGCAGCACCACACGCCGGATGCGCTGCTGGGACGCGTCAACAGCTTCGGCACCGCGCAGGATGTGACCGGCGATTCGGTTGGGGCATTGGGTTTGGGGGCGCTGGCACGCGTGCTGGCACCGCTGAGCAGCGTGCTGTGGTTTGGTGGATTAGCGGCGGGATTGCTGGTGCTGCTGTCGCTGGCGGCGCGCGGCCTGCGCACGGCGCGCCTCAGTGCACAACCGGACGCGCCGCAGCCCGCCACCGCAGAGGCTTAACGGGCAAATTGCCGCTCGATGCTACTGAGCATATTGCTGGCGCTGTAGTAATCGAGACGAAAAGTATCGTTACCCACGGCAAAGATGTCGTGCTGCTGTACCGCCGGCAGATGGGCGAGGAATGGATTCTTCGCCACCTGCGGCACGGTTTTCTCATCAGCGGCGAACAGCAATAGCGTGTTGCCGGTGATGCCATCGGCCATGTTTTCGCCATTCAGCTGAATAATGTCATTGCGCTTACCCATGCTGGTGCTGCCCTGAAAACTGGCGGGCGGCGCGGCCAGCGTAAAGCCCAAATCCTGTAATAGCGCGCCCTGCGCCGATGCTGGCGTCCACAAGTTCATTCCGCGTCCATCTTCGTAATAGACCAGCGCAGAGGTCGGCTGCGGCGGCAGCGTAATCTTGTGACGCACTGCTTCGACTCGTTGGTCGAATGCTGCGATCACCTTATTGGCATCAGCTTCATGGCCGGTAATCTCACCCAGCTGCAGGGTCAATGCCTGCCAGCTCTTATCGCCATAGTCGATCACTAACACCGGCGCGATGGTTTGCAGCTGATCGTAGAGGCGCAGCGCCGAATCGCCGCCGGTGGCGGCAATCACAATCAAATCCGGCGCTTCGGCGGCAATCGCTTCGGCATTCGGCTGCGAGATATAGAGCGGTTTAACCTGACGCGCTTTGGCCACCGCGCTCCATTGCGTAAAAAAGCCCTGCGCATCCGATACGCTGCTATTGCGACTGGTGGCACTGGAGCCAATCAGCGGCGCGTTAATTGCCAGCAAAGTGCCACTCAGCGTAACGCTGGTCGAGACAATGCGCTGCGGCTGCTGTTGCAGTGTGAAGGGGCCTTTCGGTGTGGCGATAGTGCGCGGCCAGGCGGCGTCGGCTTGTACATGGGTGCAGATGAAAAACAGGCTAAGCAGTAGAGAAAGAGCAGGGAAACGCATCAGGTTGTCCATCACTTGATAGTTGAGAATAAATATCATTATCAAAAATAAGTGTAGGTGCAAGGGAAATTGTGCGTGGTTTCCCCTCACCTTAACCCTCTCCCGCAGGCGGGAGAGGGAATGGTTAGATGGAGAGAATGGTTAGGTGGGCGCGGTCGGCTCCCTCTCCCGCGCGCGGGAGAAGGCTGGGGTGAGGGGCAAACCGCACCAACTTACAACGAATAGCGCGCCATCGGCGCTACAGCCTTAATCACACCATTACCCTTCATATACTCACCAAACGCCTGATAGCGCGCCTGATCAAACGCCGCAGTATGCTGGGCGAAATATGGCAACGTGGCCTGCCACGCCTCGTGATTGAGCGGCGTATTTAGCTCGGGATATTTTTCGATAAACGCCTGCCACGCTTCCTGCGGATGCGCGCGTAGCCACGCCACGCCGGCATCCAGGCCACGTAAAAACGCCGGAATGCGTTTGTCCTGCGCGGCAGTTTTCTGGTTTGCCAGGATGATCAACTCATCATAAGCAGGCACGCCGTAATCTTCCGGCTTGAACACCGTGGGCTGCGCGCCTTTGTCTTTCAGATCCAGCAGCTCATAGTTGCGAAAGATGGTCATCGCGCCATCAATCTTGTGCGTTAGCAACGCGGAGGTGCCATCCATATTCAGGTTGATAAGCTTCACCGAGTCGGCATCAACGCCCTGCGCTTTTAGCATATTGCGGATCGCCACGTCTTCGGTGCCCGGCACCGCGTAGCCGATGGTTTTGCCAGCGAAATCCTTCAGCGAGTGAATATCGTCTGACACCGTGGTCAGCGTATTCAGCGGCTGATTAATCAACGTGCCGACGCGGATCACCGGCACCTCTTTATCTACCAGCGTGTAGAGCTGCGGCTGGTAGCTGACGGCGAGATCGACTTTGCCCGCCGCCAGCAGCAGCGGCACGGACGCGGAATCGGCGGGCGCGATCATCTCCACATCCAGCCCCTCTTTCTTAAACGCGCCGCTGTGCTGGGCAGCAAAAATCGCCGCGTGATTGGGGTTGATAAACCAGTCAAGCAGCAGGCGAACTTTCTCCGCCGCCTGCACGTTAGCGGTCGCCAGCAGCAGCAACGCGGTCAATGCCATTCGTAGGGTTTTCACGGTATTTCCTTATGTAGATTGCCAGAGGATTTTCTTGCGCATCAACGCCACGCTGCCCGAAAGCAGCAGCGCCAGAATCAGTAACAGCAGCAGCGCCGCGAAGCTGGTGGCGGTTTCCAGTCGCGCGTTGGATTGCATCATCAGATAGCCGAGCCCTTCGCTGGCGCCGACCCATTCGCCAATCACCACGCCAATCGGGGCCAACACCACCGCCATCTGCAGGCCGGAGAAAAACTGCGGTAACGCGGCGGGCCAGCGCACGCGCCAGAAGATGCGGAAACGCGATGAAGTGGAGGTTTGCGCCAGCTCCAGCCAGCCGACCGGCGTACGGCACAGCCCATCAAACAGTGACAAGCACAGCGGGAAGAACAGGATCAAAGCCGCTACCACCACTTTTGAGGCGATGCCAAAGCCGAGCCACAGCACCAGCAGCGGCGCGAGGGCAAACACCGGGATTGCCTGGCTGGCGGTGACCAGCGGAAACAGCACGCGACGCAGCAGCGAACTGGCGGCCATCAGCACCGCCAGCGTCACGCCCGCGCCGACGCCCAGCAACAGCGCCAGCACAATTTCCGCCAGCGTATAGAGCGCGTGATGCCACAGCAGTTGACGATGCAGCCACAGCGCCTCCAGCACCGCCTGTGGCGCGGGCAGCAGGAAACTCGGCACGCCGCTGTGACGCGCCAGTAACCAGCCGCACAGCAGCACCACGATCAGGTAGATCGCGCTAAACACTGTTTTCATGGGTATTCAGTCGGGAGAAGAGTTGCGCCTGCGCCTGCAGGACGTCGGGATGATCAAACGGACGCGGCGCGTCACCGCCGGGAACCGGCCAGCTTTCGATAGCCAGCGGCTGGCCTTGCAGCAGCAGAATGTCATCGGCCATGCGGCACGCTTCAAGCGGATCGTGCGTCACCAGCAGCACAGTTTTGCCCCGCAGTAATCCGGCGGTCAGCGTTTGCAAACTGAGTTTGGTCATCACATCCAGCGTGGCGAAGGGTTCATCCATCAGCACCACGTCGCGCTGCGCATAAAGCGTGCGTGCCAGCGCCACGCGTTGCCGCATGCCGCCGGAGAGTTGATGCGGGGGTGCATGCGCCACGTCGCTGAGTTTTACCTGCTCGAGTAGCGCCAGCGCACGCGGGCGATCCGGCTTGTCGCCGCTGAGCCGCGCCGACAGCATCACGTTGTCGAGCACCGTCAGCCACGGATACAGCAGATCCTGCTGGCCCATCCACGCCACGTTGCCGCTCAAGCCCCGCACCGCGCCCTGCTGCGGTTGGAGTAAACCGGCCACCAACCGCAGCAGCGTACTTTTGCCGATGCCGCTGCGTCCCAGCATTACCGTGGTTTTGCCACCGCGCAGGTGCAGATTCAGCCGCTGACACAGCGGTTTATCGCCCCAGCTAAAGCTCACATCGTTGAACAGAATGTCCTGATTCATGGGCGATTGGCCGCCAGAATCGCCAGCTGATGAAATCCGCGCTGCGCCAGCGCGTTAGCGGCCTGCGCGGCGCGGATGCCGCTGGCGCACACCAGCACGATGCGCTGCTGGGCGGGCGGCTGCCACGCGGCGATCGCCTGCGGCAAGATGCGCTCAACGCCATCCGCCACGCTAACCGGCGCTTCTTCACAGCTGCGCAGTTCGACAATGCAGTCATCAGCGGCCAACTGCTGCGGATCGATAAACGGCACCGCATGTCCCGGCTCTTCAGCATCATCAAAGCGGAACTGGCGGAAGTGCCAGTTCACAAAATCGCAGTTCACCAGACAACCGAGCGGCGATGGCGACAACTGCAGCAGCACGCTGAGCGCCATCTGCGCCTGCATCGCGCCTAGCGTTGCCACCGCCGGGCCCATCACGCCTGCGGTGTTGCAGTTCGCGGCCGATGACGGCAAGCGCGGGAACAACGCGCGATAGCTCGGCGCGCCGCCACAGAATCCGCCGACGTAACCTTGTCGCCCCAGCACCGAGGCGCTGATCAGCGGCATGCCTGCCTGCATGCAAGCATCGGAAAGTTGGTAGGTGACGGCAAAATTATCGGCGGCGTCGATCACCAGATCGCATCCCGCCAGCGCCTGCTGCAGATTGCTGGCGCTCAGCGACTGTTGCAGCGCCTCGATCTGCACCTGCGGATTGCGCTGCTGCAACGCGTGCTGCGCGCGCAGCACTTTGGGCTGGTCGATATCCTGCTGCGTAAACAGCGTTTGCCGATGCAGGTTATGCAGCGCCACCAGATCGTCGTCATACAGCCGAATATAGCCGACCCCCGCGCCCACCAGCTGCGGCAGGAGCGTGGCGCCTAATCCGCCCGCGCCCGCCACCAGCACACGCGCGTTAAGTAACTTTTGCTGCCCAGCTTCGCCGATTTCCGCCAGCATCATCTGGCGTTGATAACGTTGCATAGTTGCCGTCCTTAACTCAGATTTGCCAGGCCGAAGATCGGCGTGGACGCGGCTGCCATATCGCGCTTCTCCATCAGTCCGGCAGCGCGCGCGGCTTGTCCGGCTTCAATCGCCAGCCGGAAGGCGTTGGCCATGCCGATTGGATCGCCGGCTTTGGCGACGGCGGTGTTGAGCAAAATGCCATCGAAGCCCATCTCCATCGCCTGCGCCGCCTGCGACGGCGCGCCAATGCCCGCATCAATGATCAGCGGGATGTCGCTGAACCACGCGCGCATGGCGCGCAGGCCGTCGATATTGCGCAAACCCTGGCCGGAACCAATCGGCGCGCCCCACGGCATCAACAGTTCGCAACCCGCTGCCAGCAGCTTTTCGCCGACGATCAGATCTTCGGTGGTGTACGGAAATACCTGAAAACCCTCTGCGCTGAGGATGCGCGCGGCTTCCACCAGTGCGAAAGGATCGGGTTGCAGCGTGTCGGCGTGACCAATCACTTCCAGTTTGATCCACGCGGTGTTGAACAGTTCGCGCGCCATGTGCGCGGTGGTGACGGCCTCTTTTACCGTGTGACAACCGGCGGTATTCGGTAACACGCGGATGTTAAGGCCGGTTAGCAGTTCGCGGAATGCCGCGCCAGCCGCACCTTCGCGACGCAAACTGACGGTGATGATGTCGGTACCGGAGGCGGCAATCGCCTGCTGCAAAATAGCGGGCGAAGGATAGCCAGCGGTGCCGAGCAGGAAGCGTGATTGCGGTTCAAAATCGTAAAACATCGCTTAACCTCCCTGCATCGGTGACAGCACTTCGAGCTGGCAACCTTCATCCAGCCGCTGCGTGTCGTACTGACTTTTTGGCACAAACGCACCGTTGTAGGCGGTGGCGACGCAGGCCACATCAATTTGCTGCTCGATCAGCAATTCGCTCAGGCTTGTTGCCTGGGTGTTGATGAGGCGGCCGTTAAGCTGAATATTCATTATTAAGTTCCCCAGAAATGCGTTGCATTAGCTGCTCTGCCAGCATTGGCGCCAGCAGAAAACCGTGGCGATACATGCCGTTGAGATAAAAGGTGTGATTGTGATAGTCGATTTCCGGCAGATTCGCCGGATAGGCCGGACGCAGCCCGCTACCGCTCTCAATCACGCGCGCTTCGGCTAAGGCGGGATGGATGGCATAGGCGGCGCTGAGTAACTCCATCATGGCGCGCGCGCTGATGGCGCTGGCATCGTCGCTCTCAATCATGGTGGCGCCGAGCATAAAGTGGCCGCCGCGACGCGGCACCAGATAGCAGGGAAAACGCGGATGCAGCAGACGAATCGGGCGGGAAAACTGCACTTCATCGCTGTGCAAAATCAGCATCTCGCCGCGCACCGCACGCAGGCGCGGCAGTTGCGGCGCGGCGTGGATGCCGCGACAATCGATAATTTGGCCGCTCGGCGCGTGATTGCTGAATGACACGCCGCGGGCGATCAGCGCGTCACGCATCTCCTGCAACGCCAGACGCGGATCGAGATGCGCTTCCCCGGCGAAAAACAGACCGCGCGCAAAGCGCCCTTCCAGCGCCGGTTCAATGTTGGCGGGATCGACCCATTGATGCTGCTCGGTCATGCGGGCGAAACGGTTGAGTTCCTGGCTATCGCGCGGCGGCGCAACCACCAACGTGCCCTGATGCTCGACGCTGCTGACGCGCTGTTGCCACCACGCGGCGGCGTGTTGCCCAACAGTGATAACATCGCGCGGCGCGCTTTCGGCTTCACACCAGGGCGCCAGCATGCCGCCAGCAAACCACGATGCCGGGCGGCGCGCGTCATCGCCCATCACCTCAACGTCTTCACCGCGTTCCGCCAGCAAAGTGGCTACGCATAGGCCCGCCACGCCGCAGCCAAGCACGCTCCAGCGGCTCACAGCGCCGGTTCCAGGATGTTCAAACAGGGGGAATTCACATCGGCCTCTCAGTGTTAGCTGAGACCCGCAGATACAGGAGAAGGGAAATGGCGCGTCCATCGAGATTGTTTGAGCGCCAGACAGCCCAAAAAACAAGACTGTCAGTCTTCCTACGCCAGTATCAACTGGGTCAGGTTCAAAGGGTCGCTAAACCGCGCAGTGCGCTATTAGCCTCTCAGTCTCTTTGGCGAGACTCCCCCGACGCGTCTATTTGTATTGCAGGCGATGGTCGCCGTCAAGCGCGGAATAACCGGATGCTTTACGTGGCATTTAGCATCACGGCATTTATCGCTACTTAGGCTTTGTGGATCACAAACGTAACATATGGTATACAAACACATTATTTTATGCGCAAGAACAGATTACAGGTGATGTCGGAATAACCATGAACAATATTAAAATTGCATTTATTAAAGCCGGCTGGCACAAAGAAATTGTCCATAATGCCCTGGTGGGTTTTGAAAAAGAATTAGCCGATCAATCCGTAGAAGCGGAATTAAAAGTGCTGGAAGTGCCTGGCGCATTTGAAATGCCGCTGCTGGCTAAGCGTCTGGCCGAAACCGGCAAATACGATGCGATTGTCTGCGCTGCGCTGGTGGTTGACGGCGGTATCTATCGCCATGATTTCGTTGCCGCTGCGGTGGTTGATGGCTTGATGAATGTGCAGCTGACCACCAACGTACCGGTGTTCTCCGTTTCATTGACGCCACATAATTTCCAGCCGGTTGATGTGATTGAAAACTTCTATACCGAGCATTTCATTAAGAAAGGCAAAGAAGCGGCACGCGCGGTGTTAGCGATCCATAATTTGTCGATTGATTGATGCATTAAAAAGGGAGCACCTCTTCAGGCGCTCCCTTTTTATTTATGATGACCTTCAACGGCTCATTTTCAGAATAGTGCTAATCATCTCGTAAAATAGTCTTACGAATAAAGTATCAGCTATTCGTCATTAACGCTGTGGATGATTCACTTCCAGCGGACGCAAATCAAACACCAGCACTTCCGCATCATCACCGTTAGCAAACTGCAGCGCGCTTTCGTTGCGAACGCGTGCACCGTCGCCCTCTTTGAACTTCACGCCGTTCACTTCGATGCTGCCGCGAGCCACGTGAATATAGGCGTAACGATCGGCATCCAACGCGAAGGTTTGCTGCTCGACACCGTCGAACAGTCCGGCATAAACGCGAATATCCTGACGCACGCTGAGTGAACCGTTATCCCCTGCCGGCGAAATAATCAGGCGCAGCTGACCGCGTTTGTCACGTTCCGCCACTGAAATCTGCTGATAACCGGGAGGCGAATTACGCTCGCCAGGCACAATCCAGATTTGCAGGAAGTGCACGTTGTCCGTTTTCGAGTGGTTAAACTCGCTGTGCGTGACGCCGCTGCCGGCGCTCATTAGCTGCACATCACCCGGCACAATCACCGAACCGGTGCCCATGGAATCTTTATGCTCCAGCGCGCCTTCCAGCACGTAGGAGATGATCTCCATGTTGTTGTGCGGATGCGCACCAAAACCGCGACCCGGTGCAACGCGGTCATCATTGATCACCAGCAAGTCTGAGAAGCCGGTTTGTTTTGGATCCCAGTAACTGGCAAAAGAGAACGTATGATGCGAATTCAACCAACCGTGGTCACCCACTCCGCGTTGTTCTGACAGGCGTTGTTCAATCATGGTCTGCTCCTCAAATTTGCTGTTGGGGGGCGATTGCCCTTCCCGTTGCAAACAAGTATACGTAAACTGATTTGCCTAACAATGCGTCAAAATGACAATGACTGTCACCGATAAGTGGACAATATGCAGATTGAAGATCTCCGTATTTATGTAGCCGTCATCAAAGCCGGCAACTTCACCGCTGCCGCCGAACAGCTGATGCTGTCGAAGCAGTATGTCAGCCGCCGCATCGCCGCGCTGGAGGAATCGCTTGGCGCGCGGCTGCTGAATCGCAACACGCGGAAGTTGTCGGTAACCGATAACGGCCAGCTGTTTGCGCAGCACGCGCAGCGCATTCTGGATGATGTGCAGGAAGCCGAGCTAGCGGTATCGGGGCGTCGTCAGGTGCTGCAGGGCAGCTTCCGCCTGAGCGTGCCGATGTCGTTTGGTATCAGCCATTTGTCGCCGTTTATTGCCGAGTTTCTCAGCCAGCATCCGGGGTTGCAGTTTCAGGTTGAGCTGGCGGATCGGCATGTCGATATGGTGGGTGAAGGATTTGATATGGCGATTCGCATCGGTACGCTGCCAGATTCGAGTTTGATCGCCAGGCGACTGGGCGAGTTCCGCCGCGTGATCTGCGGCAGCCCGTCCTACCTGCAGGGCGCAGGCGCACCGCGAACGCCGGAGGAGCTGAGCGAGCATTTGTGTCTGCGCTACGGGCGCGAAAGCCAGACCGGCTGGGAACTGTTTAACGGCGACCAGCGCAAAGTGATTAGCGTGCATGGGCCGATGGTGAGTAATAACGGGGAAATGCTGTGCGACGCAGCAGTGGCCGGATTGGGTCTGATTATGCTGCCAGAGTTTATTGTGGCGCCAGCGCTGGCGAGCGGTGAGCTGGTGAAGGTGCTGGAAGAGTGGCAGCCGACCTCGCTCCATCTCAATGCGCTCTATCCGCAGCACCGTCAGCGCAGTGAGATCAATCGGGTGTTTATGACATTTTTGCAGCAGAAGTTGGCGTAAAAATTAAGTCCCCGTTGCGGCGCGATCTAATGCGCATATCAAGGGCGGCAATGTGCCCATCCCGGCAATACGTAATATATCGCGCCGCTACGGTAGGTAGGGTGTTAATGACTTTCGTGTGCAAAGGTAATCGATTTACGGCGCGCATCGCGCATCGCCACCGCATGGATCAGCAGACCCAACACCGCCAGAATCGCGCCTACCCAACCGGTGGATTGCCATCCCAGACCAGCTGAAATGGTCACGCCGCCCAGCCATGCACCGAGCGCGTTAGCGAGGTTAAACGCCGAATGGTTCATTGCCGCCGCCATGGTTTGCGCATCACCGGCAACATCCATCAAACGGATCTGCAACACCGCCGCCAGCGCTACCATGGTGCCCACCAGCATGACGTTGATGGCACCTGCCAGCGCATAATGCGCGGCAAACACGAAGGCGCTGAGCACCAAAAATGACCAGATCAGCAAAATGCGGATGGTCTTTTCAATGCCGCGATCGGCCAGACGACCGCCAGCGATGTTACCGATGATCATGCCTAAACCAAACAACGCCAGCACCGCCGGGATCCAGCTCACCGGCATCTGCGCCAGTTCGGTCATGGTCGGCTTCACGTAGCTAAACACCGAAAACAAACCGCCGCTGCCCACCGCGCCAATCGCCAGCGTCAGCAGTACCTGTTTGCGCGTCAGCGCCGACAATTCGCGCAGCGGGCTGGCATTTTTGTCGCCCGCTACGTTTGGCACCCACAGCCAGATCAGCAGCAAGGTCACCAGCGCCAGACCGCCGACAATGGCAAAGGCATCGCGCCAACCAAACCATTGGCCGATAGCGGTGACGGCGGGCACGCCGAGTAAGTTGGCGATGGTCAGGCCGAACAGCACCATCGAGACCGCTTGCGCGCGTTTGCGCCGTTCAACCAAACCGGCTGCGACCAGCGCCGCCACGCCGAAGAAGGTGCCATGTGGGAAACCGGCGAGGAAACGCGCCAGCAGCATCGAGTAGTATCCCGGCGCTATGGCGCTCAGCAGGTTGCCGGCGGCAAACAGGCCCATTAGCGTCATCAGGAAATTACGACGTGAAGCGCGCGCGCCCAGCACCGCCAGCAGCGGCGCACCAATCACCACGCCCAGCGCATAGATGCTGATGAGATGCCCGGCCGAGGGGATCGATACGTTGAGACCTTTGGCTGCATCGGGCAGCAGTCCCATGATGACGAATTCGCCGGTACCAATGGCAAAGCCGCCGGTGCCGAGCGCGAACAAAGCTTTTAGCACGCTCTGACGCGGCAGCGATGCCTCATCCGGCAGCTGAGTAAGTTGGGGTTGTACTGATGACATGAGTTTTCCGAACCGCAAGTGAAGAACTCAGTCAGGATCGTGATTGCCTGAAACAATCATCGTCAGGACTGAGCAGAGTGAGCGGCTTATGATAGCGCAAAATCCCGCTTCCGTAGCGGCGCAATTCATTGCGCGATAAATCGCCCCACTACAGAGTGTGCGTATTCTGCAGCGCCAACAGCGCTGCGCCCATCATGCCGCCGTGATGCGCGAACTCACCTGGCACCACCAGACGATGTGCGGTGCGGCGTAATACGTAACCCTGCACCACCTCATTTAACGCCGCGATCAGCGGAGCCACCGATGCCAATCCGCCGCCCACCGCCACGCGCGACGCGCCGGTGATATTGATGGTGTATGCCAGCGGCTGACCGACAATTTGCAGCCATGCCTGAACGGTTTGCTGCGCCAGCGCATCCTGCTGCTGCCAGCATTCGATAATCTCAACGCTGCTCGCCGTGCGGTCATGTAACGTCTGATGCAGATTTTCCAGCCCGCGCGCACCGCCGTAGCTGTCGAGACAGCCCTTTTGCCCGCATGGACACGCCTTACGCGGCAGTCGCCGCGTGACGCCATCAATCTCCACTTCGGTTAACGTGATCGGCCCATGTCCCCATTCGCCGGTCAATCCGTTTTGCCCGGTAATGATGCGGCCATCTGCCACCAATCCGCCGCCAACGCCCGAACCCAGAATCGCGCCAAACACCACTTTGTGACCTTTTCCCGCGCCCGCCAGCGCTTCCGCCAGCGTGAAGCAGTCGGCATCGTTATGCACAATCACCCGGCGTTGCAGCAGCGCGCCCAGCTCGTTCGCCAAACTGCGCTGGTGAAACGCGGGAATATTGCTGGCAAATATCTCGCCAGTTTCAGGTGCCACAATGCCCGCGGTGGAGATCGCGACCGCACTGCTGGCGGTAAACTGCAGGTGATGCTGGGCTATCATGCGACGTACCAGCGCGGTGAAATCGTCCCAGCTGGTAGCCGGAATTTTATGCTGATCGAGCAGGATTAATTGATCCTGCGCATTCATCACGCCTAGCTTGATAAAAGAGCCGCCCAGATCGAGGCAAATCACCGCAGATTGTCTTCTCATAAACGTTTATCCATCACATCACGCAAACCGTCGCCCAGCACATTGAAGCCCAGCACGGTAATCAAAATCGCCAATCCAGGGAAGAGTGACACATAAATATTCAGGCCGAGGAAGTTGCGCCCATCGCTCATCATGGTGCCCCACTCCGGCATCGGTGGCTGCACGCCTAAACCGAGGAAGGACAAACTGGCGGCGGACAGCACCACCGCGCCCGCCGTCAGCGTGGATTGTACAATCAGCGGTCCAATTGAGTTGCGCAGAATGTAGTGTGTAATGATGCGCGGATAGCGCACCCCGAGCATATGCGCCGCTTCGATGTACTCCATGTTCTTCAGGCCCAACGTCAGGTTGCGGCTTAGACGCGCATACACCGGAATCGAAAACAGTGAAATGGCGATCAGCATATTGGTCAGTCCTTCGCCGAGCACGCTAACGATCAAAATCGCCAGCACGATGCCGGGAAAGGCGAAGATGATATCCATTACCCACATGATCAGCGCATCCATCTTGCGTCCCGCTAAGCCGGAAATGATGCCGAGCGGAATACCGATCACCATGGAGATCGCGACGCTGAGGCTCACTTCAAACAGCGTGATACGCGCGCCGTAAATCACGCGCGAAAAAATATCGCGGCCATAATCGTCGGTGCCAAACCAGTGCGCGGCCGATGGCGCTTGCAAGGTGTTGAGCAGATCCTGCTCCACTGGATCCCAATGGGTAATCAGCGGAGCCAGCGCAGCAGCGAGCACCACCAGCAGCACTAACGCACCGCCGATGGCAATGGACGGATTTGCCAGTAAAGTGCTGATCAGGTGTCGGCTGCGCGAACGCGGCGGCAGCACGGAAGTATCAATGCTGTTCATCAGTCGAACCTTATTTTTGGATTGAGCAAGCCAATCAGGATTTCGCCCACCAGATTCATCAGCACCACGCCAGTCACGGCCACCAGCGTCACGCCCTGAATCACCGGATAATCGCGGTAGCGCACCGAATCCACCAGCAAGCGGCCAATGCCCGGCCAATTGAACACCGATTCAGTGACCACCGCGCCGCCAATCAGGCTGCCGAAGTTGAGCGCCACAATGGTGACAATCGGGATCAGTGCATTTCGCAGCGCATGCTTCCAGTTAATGCTGGCGGAGGATAATCCCTTGGCTCTGGCGGTACGGATGTAATCCTGACTCAGCACATCCAGCATGCTGGAACGCGTCATGCGGGCGATCATCGCCATCGGCAGGATTGCCAGCGTAACCGTGGGCATGATGTAATTTTTCCACGAATCGGCGCCCAGCAGCGGTAACCAGCCCAACTCGACCGCGAAGTAATTCATCGCCAGTAGCGCCAGCCAGAAGTTGGCAATCGACGCACCGGCAATGGTCAGCACCATCACGATTTGATCCGGAATCCGCTGGCGATAAATGGCGCCGGTCATGCCCGCCGGAACACCTATCGCAATCGCCAGCAGATACGCCAGCGCCGCCAGCGATAAGGTGTACGGCAAACGCTCGCTGATCTCCGTCATCACCGGACGCTGCGACTGCAACGACAAGCCAAGGTTGCCGTGCAGCGCTTCCGCCGCGAACCTGACGTATTGCAGCGGCAGCGGCTGATCGAGCCCGAGCCGCACGCGCATACTGTCCACCGCTTCCTGCGGCGCTTCCGGTCCCGCCATCAGCCGCGCCGGATCGCCCGGCAGCGCGCGGATGGCGATAAACACGATAATCGACACGCCGAAAATGATTAACGGCAGCGAAAGCACCTTTTTTGCGACGTACGCTTTCATATCACATCAGCCATGAGGTTATTGCTTCACTGCGTCGCGCACGACGATTTGTCCGCCCGGCTGCATAACCACGCCGCTGATATTTTTACGTGTGGCATAGAGATCGTCCTGATAGAACAGCAGCACCTGCGGCGCTAATCCGCTGATCTGTTTTTGCGCCTGGAAATAGAGATCTTTGCGTTTGGCATCGTCGAGTGTGGATGCGGCGGTATCGATCAGATCATCGGTTTGCTTGTCGCTGAAGAAGCCCAGATTAGCCCCGCCCGGCGCAAAGCTGCTGGTGTGATACAGCGGACGCAGCTGCAGATCCGAGCCATATAAACCGGAAGACCAGGACGCCAGCACCGCATCGGTGCCCTGCGCGGCTTTCTCTTTGCCATCAGCAAATGCTGCTTTGGTCCACACGCCGCTCTCCATCTGGCGCACGTTAAGTTTCACGCCGATTTTGCTCCACATGCCCTGCAGCACTTGTGCGGTACGCGCATCCGGCGCCTGCACCGCAATCGACATCGGGAAACCGTCGGCATAGCCCGCCGCTTTCAGCAAATCTTTGGCTTTTTGCAGATCGTACGGATAGTTATGCAAGCTATTGTCGTAGTTGGGATCGACCGGTGCCAACGCGGAGTTTGCCGGTTGCGCATAACCAAACATGATGGCTTTCACCAGCGCCTGCTGGTCGGTGGCGAAATTCAGCGCCTGACGCACGCGCACATCGCTCAGCGCTTTGCTTTGGGTATTGAGATCGACCCAGAACACCGCCGCGCCCGGCGACTGTTTAAGATTTACGTTGGCGTTGTTTTTCAACATGCCGGCAAACTGCGGCGGCACCGGGTTAATAATATCAACCTGACCCGATTGCAGCGCCATATTCATCACCGAAGGCTCGCTGCTCCACGTCCATTTAATTTCATCCGGCCCGGAAGATTTTCCCCAATAGTCGGGATTCTTTTGTTCAAGTACATATTCACCAGATTTGTACTGCACCAGTTTATAGGGCCCGGTGCCGTCGGCTTTATTGTTAATACTGCCCGCCTTGTCCGCTTTTGGGCTCACCATTAATCCTGGGCCGGAGGCTAAAACAGTTAAAAAAGCCGGATTAATTTTTTTCAGCTGAAACGTGACGGTAAGATCGTCTTTTTTCTTCACGTCCTGAATAAAGGTGCGAATTTTCCCACTACCCGCTAAACCGCGCTGCGTATTTAAATGACGCTGGAAGTTTTCCACTACCGCATCGGCATTAAAGGGCGTGCCGTCGTGGAATTTCACATTGGGTCGCAGGGTAAAGGTCCAGTTAAGTCCGCTGTCATCGGATGTCCAGGATAATGCCAATGCCGGAATGATTTTGCCGTCATCACCGAGACGCGTCAGGCCTTCGTACATTGGGTCCAGCACCGTGCCGGTAAAGGTCGCGGTTTGGTTGCCAGGATCCATGCTGCGCGGTGGTTCGTTCTGCATGATCACCAGCTGGCTGGCAAAAACGGAGGCGCTCGCCATCGACGCCAGTAAACAGCCGGCCAGCGTCAGTACCTTGAAATGCTTATTTTTGCTTTCCATGAAGGCCCTCAATGAATCATTGAAACGATCGGTGAAATATCCACGCTATATAAGCCACACTCACTAAACAAAAGCCAATAGGTTGGTTCATATAATTTACTTATAATCAGATCTGCATTCAGAAATTTAACTAAATAGCGTTGTATTTGTTTTCTGTCCTTATTATTGTCAGCGCATAGTGCTAACGCTGTGAGAACTTCAATGCTCAATGCCCACCAGCAACAAATTCTGCGCTTACTTATTGCGTCGCATGGCATGAGCCGCACCGTGCTTGCGGAAAAAATGAAATTAAGCAAAGCCGCAATTAGCACGCTGGTGAAAGAGATGCTGCAGGCCGGATTGCTGGAAGAGAGTATTCCGGAATCCAGCGGCCAGGGTCGCCCATCGGTGTTATTAAAAATGCGTGCCGACAGCGCCTATTTTCTCGGTGCCTCGCTGCTGGACGAACGCGTGGTATTGGTGCTGATTGATATGCACGGCCGCACGCTGGCCGCCACCCAGATGCCGTTGAATCTCGATCCGCCGCAGCTGGCCAAAACCATTGCAGCGGCAATCCCGGACCTGATTGCGCAGAAATCAATTACGCAGGATCAGCTGATTGGCCTGGGCGTGACGCTTTCCGGCTTTGTCGATGAACATCAGGCGATTTGCGTGCAGTCGGCGCTGCTGGGCTGGAAGAACGTGCCGCTGGCGGAACTGCTAAAACAGCAAACCGGGCTGGAAGTATCCTTAGAGAACGATGCCAAAGCGCTGGCGGTGAGCGAGAAGATTTTCGGCGTGGCAAAAAAGGCGCGCAACTTCACCCTGATTTCGCACGGTGATGGCATTGGGTCGGCGCATTTCTTTCAGGGCCAACTGCATCGGGGCGCGCACGGCGCTGCCGGTGAAATCGCCCACTGCACCATCGAGCCCGGCGGACGTCCCTGCCGCTGCGGCAAACGCGGCTGCCTCGATACGCTGGCCTCGTTAACCGCCATCCGCGAAAGCGTGCGTGATAAAGCGCTAGAGTGTGAATCGATTACCGAATTGGAAGCGCTGGCGGTGAAAGGTAACAGCGCGGCGATTGCCATTTTGCATCAGGCCGGTCATGCGCTGGGCTTATCCATCGCCAATATTATCCAGATGAACGATCCCGAGTTGATTGTGATTGCGCATCAGCCCAATGCGTTTGATGGATTGCTAAAAACCGTGGTGATGCAGGCCATCGACAGCCATGTGCTGCCGTCGATTATCGGCAAAACACCGATCGCCAGCATGGTGATCAACGAAGAGAGCTGGGCCAGAGCCGCAGCCAGTGTGGCGGCGTATCGTTTTATCATTCACTTACCCGACTAGCGGAGGCTGCTATGCGCATTGCTTTTGGTGGCATTCATACTGAGTGCAGTACTTATAATCCGGTGCTGAATTATGCCGACGACTTCCGCATCGTGCGCGGGGATGAACTGACCACCAATCCTTATTTCGCCTTTTTGCAGGATTATGATGCCGAGTTTCTGCCGACTTTCCACGCGCGCGCCATCGCCGGTGGTCCGGTGGCGCGCGTCACCTACGACGATTTTAAGCAGGATTTCCTGACGCGCCTCGCGGCACATTTGCCGGTGGATGGCGTTTATCTCGCGATGCACGGTGCGGTTTATGTTGAAGGTATGGAAGATGCCGAAGGCGACTGGATCAGCGCCACGCGCGAGCTGGTCGGCGCGAACTGCCCGATCACCGTCAGCTACGATCTGCATGGCAACGTTACGCAACGCATCATCGATGCCATTGATATGTTCTCGACCTATCGCACTGCGCCGCACATTGATGTGGAAGAGACCATGCGTCGCTCAGTATCGATGCTGGTGAAAAGCCTGCAAACCGGCGTCAAACCTGGCGTGGTGTGGGCGCCGATTCCAGTGGTGTTACCCGGCGAGCGCACCAGCACCGAAGATGAACCGGCGAAAAGTTTGTATGCCCGCTTGCCCGCGATAAACCAGTTGGAGCACATCTGGGACGCATCGCTGATGGTCGGTTACGTCTGGGCCGATGAACCGCGCGCCACCGCCGCCGCGATCATGACCGGCATCGATGCCGATGTGCTGGCGGAACAGGCGGCTAAACTGGCGCTGGCTTACTGGCAGGCGCGCGATGAGTTCAGCTTTGGCTGCGTCACCGGCAGCATTGAAGAGTGCGTCAGCATGGCCATCGCCAGCGAAACCGCGCCGGTGATTCTGGCTGATTCTGGGGATAATCCCACCGGCGGCGGCGTCGGCGATCGCGCGGATGTGTTGGCGGAACTGATTCGCCAGGATGCGCAGCAGGTGATCGTGGCTGGTATCACCGATAAACCGGCCACTGACGCGGCCTTTGCTGCTGGCGTTGGCGCAAGCTTAACGCTGACCGTTGGCGCGTCGCTAGATCCGGCGGGCGGCAAAGTGCAGGCCGAATTTGTGGTGAAACATCTCAGCGATGATCCGCGTTCGCTGGCGAAACAGGCGCTGCTGCAAACCGGCGGCATCACGCTGGTGGTCGCCGATCGCCGCCGTCCTTATCACAACCTGGCGGATTTCGCCCTGCTCGGCCTCGATCCCGCCGCGGCCAAAATCGTGGTGGTAAAGTCCGGTTATCTGTCGCCGGAGCTGGCACCGCTGGCTAATCCCAACCTGATGGCGCTGTCAGAAGGCGTGGTCGATCAATATGTGGAGCGCTTAACCCGCAAGCGCAAATTGCAGCCCGCCTATCCGTTCGATACCGATTTCACTTATCTGCCGGTTAGCCACTTATCGGCACGCTTTATGGCAGCGAAATGAACGCGCCCGCTTCAGCAGTCGAACCGGTGCTGCGCATCGAAAATCTGACCGTCGCCTTTCGCGTTGAGGATCACTGGCGCGAGGTGGTGAAGAACCTGTCGCTCACCGTTAATGCCGGTGAAACGCTGGCGATTGTCGGTGAATCCGGTTCGGGGAAAAGCGTCACCTCGATGGCGATCATGCGCTTACTCAACATGCGCCACGCGCGGGTCAGCGGCAAAGTGCTGCTGAACGGCGTCGATCTGCTGACGCTGAGTGAATCCACCATGCGTGACATTCGCGGCAATGCGGTGGCGATGATTTTTCAGGAGCCGATGACCAGCCTGAATCCGTCGTTCACCATCGGCAATCAAATTGCTGAGGCGCTGATCAATCACCGCAAAATCAGTAAACGCGTCGCGCGTGAAGAGACCATTCGGCTGCTGGAGAAAGTGCGTATTCCCAACGCGGCGAAACGCTTCAATGATTATCCGCACCACTTTTCCGGCGGCATGCGCCAGCGCGTGATGATTGCGATGGCGCTGGCGCTGCGGCCAAAACTGCTGATTGCCGATGAACCGACCACCGCGCTGGACGTCACCATTCAGGGGCAGATTCTTGACCTGATCAAGACGTTGCAGGAAGAGGAAGGCACGGCGGTGCTGTTTATCACCCACGATATGGGCGTGGTGGCAGAAGTGTCGGATCGCACGCTGGTGATGTATCAAGGCGATGTGATGGAAACCGGCACCACCCCCGCGATTTTTTCCGCGCCCGCTGCCGATTACACCCGCACGCTGATTGCGACCGTGCCGCAGCTTGGTGCAATGCGCGGCATTGCTGGGCCGCGTAAGTTTTCCTTTGACCCGCGCGACGCATCTGAGACCAACCCTGTATCGACATCGCAGCAGCCGCTGCTGTCGGTGAAAAATCTCAGCACCCGCTTCAGCATCCACGAAGGCGTATTCAGCCGCAAAACCGGCGCGGTACATGCGGTGGAGAACATCTCGTTTGATCTAATGCCGGGCGAAACCTTGTCGCTGGTTGGTGAATCGGGCTGTGGAAAATCCACCACCGGACGTTCACTGACGCGCCTCGTCACACCCGACGCGGGTGAAGTGGCCTTTGATGGTTACGACGTACTGAATCTTTCTGTTCATGAGCTGCGCACTTTGCGCCGCGCCATGCAGATGATTTTTCAGGATCCATTTGCCAGCCTCAATCCGCGCATGTCGGTGCTGGAAGCGCTTACCGAGCCTTTTCTGCAACATCGTTTAGGCAGCAAAACCGAGGCGCGCACGAAAGCCGCCTCGCTGATGGAGCGCGTCGGGTTATCCGCTGACATGATGAAACGCTATCCGCACGAATTTTCCGGCGGCCAGCGCCAGCGTATCTGCATTGCTCGCGCATTGATGCTTGATCCAAAAATGATCATCGCCGATGAATCGGTGTCGGCGCTGGATGTCACGGTGAAAGCGCAAATCATCAATCTGCTGCTCGACCTGCAACAGAGCCTCGGCTTGTCGTATCTGTTTATTTCCCACGATATGGCGGTGGTTGAGCGCATCAGTCATCGCGTGGCGGTGATGCTGCTGGGTGAAATCGTCGAGATCGGCCCGCGCGCGGCAATATTTGAAAATCCGCAGCATGATTACACGCGCAAATTACTGTCGTCGGTGCCGGTGCCCGATCCGGCGCGACGTCATGTGAAGCGCCAGATTGACATCAGCGAGCTGAAAAGCCCGGTGCGTGCATTGGGATTTGTGCCCGAAGCGCGACGTTATCGTGAGGTGAGTGAGGGGCATTGGGTAATGGAGTAAGCGCTTTTTAGGGTGCGTATTAATGCGCACATGGAAGCAGGTCGCCATGAATGGCGACCCTGCGACAATCTGTGATTACCTATCGATCCGTGCAGAATGTTTCCCGCATTATTGTTTCATACACAACAGGCAAAATACCGCTCGGCAGTCGGGATAATGCGTATGGAAATATTGCCAGGCATGGTCAGGAGAATAAAATGATCCCATGAACACACGATTATCATAGGCAGGAGCCAGGCGGCAACTATCGCGGTGTAGATTGCAGCACCCTTCTGTATCTGCCTGACTAAAGACATAAAAATCCGTGATGCTTAAGTTCATCCGCTACTCCTCATGGGCAGAGATAAATACTAATTAATAAAAATCTTTAAAATCGCCCGTTGCGGATACTATTTGTACACTTTTTAGTAATCAGCCCAAAGTGAGCCATAAAATAATTATAGTCTGCGTGGAGTCGGCTGTCTTTAATTAAAAATAAACTTATTTAAGCCGAACGTAATAAAAGAGTAATTTAATAACTATTATTTAACCCTTTTTGTCGCTGCGCTTAATAGGGCCAGTATTTACTGTTAACGGCGGTCATCACTTATAAATTCGCGCTAAGATTTATCTTAAAAAAATGAAATTCATTTCTGGTCAATTAAACTTAAGTAAACTTAAATTAAGCCACCGGAGATAATATCATGCTCAGTTATACTATCCGTATCGAATTGAAAGAACCCACCGCTGGCGCGCAAATTGAATTGCTCTATGCGATGCTTGAGAATGGTTTCGCGCGTAGCTTGGTGTGCGAGAAAGGCTACACTTATGTGTTACCCACCAATGAATACGTTTATGTAGGCAGCGAGAATATAAGGAGTTTAACCGACCGGGTGGTGACTTTGGTGAGCGAGTTCAGTGAGGATCCTTCGGTGATGATTACTCAATCCGCCGCAAGGTGCTGGTCAGGTTTACGCGGCGTAAACCTCGCTTAATAGCGAATATAAACGCCCTCTGCCCACTACGAAGGCGTTTATCCTTTGATTTAAATAAACTTAAAATATAATTAATTAGCCCGGATAAATACCGCGATCTTTACGTGCCAGTAAAATACGTTCGCAGGCAACGATATAAGCGGCAGTGCGCAGCGAGCAGCGCTTTTCGGCGGCCTTGTCCCAAACGTGAACCATGGCTTCGGTCATGATGCGGTCCATACGCTGGTTAATCTCATCTTCGCTCCAGAAGAAACTCGCCATATCCTGCACCCATTCGAAGTAACTCACCGTTACCCCGCCAGCGTTACAGATTACGTCTGGCACCACCTGCACGCCGCGACTCGCGAGCATATCATCTGCATCCGGATAAGTTGGGCCGTTTGCCCCTTCCAGTACCAGTTTGGCACTAATAACTTCTGCGCGCTCGCGGGTAATTTGTCCTTCCAGCGCCGCCGGGATCAGAATATCCATGGCAGTGGTCCAGAACTGCTCTCTGTCGATCTCTCGCGCGCCAGGGAAGCCAGCAATCTGTTTATGTTCGATCTGCCATGCAGTCAACGCGGCTAAGTCAATACCGCCTTCGTTGAGTAAGGTTGCGGTGTGATCCTGAATCACCACCACACGCGCACCGGCTTCGGCGAACAGACGCGCGGCTTCGCTACCGACATTACCAAAGCCCTGCAGCGCCACGCGTGCGCCTTCAATGGTGATATTGGAGCGTTGTGCCACTTCCCGACCGGTAATAAATACGCCACGCCCCGTCGCTTTCTCACGCCCTAACGAGCCGCCAAGATGGATCGGTTTACCGGTGACCACACCGGTGATGGTGGTGCCGTGATTCATGGAGTAGGTATCCATCATCCACGCCATCACTTTGCCATTGGTGCCGACATCGGGTGCGGGAATATCTTTCTGCGGGCCAATAATCAAGCCGATTTCACTGGTGTAGCGGCGGGTTAATCGCTCCAGTTCACCTTCAGACAGCGAGTGCGGATCGACACGGATGCCGCCTTTGGCGCCGCCATAAGGCAGGTTAACCGCCGCACACTTGATGGTCATCCAGGCGGATAGCGCCATCACTTCATTCAAATCGACAGCAGGATGGTAACGCACGCCCCCTTTGCCCGGCCCGCGTGAGAGATTGTGCTGTACGCGATAGCCTTCGAAGTGGCGAATCGAGCCGTCATCCATCTGCACCGGGATGTCGACAATCAGTGCTCTTTTGGGGTGGCGCAGGGTTTCTATCCAGCGAGACAATTCACCAAGATGAGGCGCAACACGGTCAATTTGGCTCAGGTAGGTAGTCCAGGGAGATGTACTGCTTTCAGAAGCGTAAGATAACTTTTCCATGAGAAGCCTGTAGGTTCAGAGTTATTTATATTGAAAAGACGTGGAAAGGTAATGCATTGCACTAGACGGAAAGTAATTTAACACCTTTTCAGACAAGCGGGTCAGGCCAAATAAGAGGGGTTTAACTTTTTCGACACAAAAATGCCTGAATAAATGAATAACTAAGCATTAAAAAAGAGCCACATATGGCGCATATCCATGCATTAATTATGCACTTAATTGCATAAATTTTGATTTTATCCCTATTTTTCAGTTCTTTGATGGTCATCAAAAAGTGAATAAACTGTTATTTTTCCGCATTGACTTTGTTAACACTCGCCACCACGATGAGTAAAACCCAGCTGGAAACCTCCATCATGAATTAGCGTTTTATTAATTTCGTTTTTCTTTCATCTATTTAAACGTGCCTCTTTAAGGTTCAACCCATATTTGCCATTGATGCTTGCGGGCAGGCATCGTCATGCGTCTTTTCGCCAGACTGAAGGAATCATTGTGTCTAACAAACCTACACAAGGGCAGATTCAGCCTGCTCGGGCTCACGACGCCCCGCAAAAACTGCAGCGAGGGCTGAGCGAACGCCATATTCAGATGATCGCGCTGGGCGGATCGATCGGTACCGGGCTGTTTATGGGCGCGGGACGCAATATTGCGGTAGCCGGAACCTCGATATTAATCATCTACCTATTGGTGGGTTTTTTTAGCTATATGGTGATGCGGGCAATGGGGGAAGTGCTGCTAAGTCGGCTCGACTATCGCTCGTTTGCCGATTTTGTCAGTGATTATCTCGGCCCCAAAGCCAGCTTCTTTCTCGGTTGGTCGTACTGGCTAAGTTGGGTGGTAACCTGCATCGCCGATGTGGTGGTATGCGGCGCGTATATGCAGTATTGGTTCCCGGAAATGTCGGCGTGGATACCCGCGTTATTTACCCTCGGTATTTTGTGTCTGTTTAACATGTTGTCGGTGAAGGCTTTTGGTGAAGCTGAATTCTGGTTTGCGCTGATCAAAGTGATCACCATCATCGCGCTGATCATCACCGGCGGATGGATGGTATTTACCGGCTGGACCTCGCCGGATGGCGTTAAAGCCTCGGTGCACAACCTCACCGATCCTGCGGTGTTCATGCCGCATGGCATCACCGGTTTTCTGGCTGGTTTTCAGATCGCGATTTTCTCTTACACCGGCATTGAGCTGCTCGGCACCATGACGGCAGAAACGCGCGATCCCGAGAAAATTTTGCCGCGCGCGATCAACTCTCTGCCGCTGCGGATTGTGATTTTCTACTTGCTCTCGATGATGGTGATCATCGCGGTGACGTCCTGGCAAGGGGTATCGCCGGATACCAGCCCGTTCGTGACGCTGTTTGCCAAAGCCGGCTTGCCTGCGGCGGCAGCGATCATTAATTTCGTCGCACTCACCTCGGCGATGTCTTCCGCCAATAGCGGCGTCTACTCCAGCACCCGCATGTTATACGGCTTATCGATCGAGAAGCATGCGCACTGGCAGTTTCGTATTCTTTCACGCACCACGCGTATCCCGCTGCGCAGCCTGCTGTTCTCCTGCTTCTGCATGCTGAGCGGCACCTTGCTGCTGTTCCTGGTGCCGAATGTGACAACACTGTTCACCATCGTTTCGACGCTGGCCGCCATTCTGGTGATCTATTGCTGGGGTATGATTCTGGTCTCTTATCTGGTGTACCGCCGGCAGCGTCCGGATCTGCATCAAAAATCCAAATTTAAGATGCCCGGCGGCAGGATGATGGCGTGGGCGACGCTGATGTTCTTCCTGTTTTCGGTAGTGATCATGATATTTGATTCCGACACGCTCGCCGCGCTAGCCGCTTCGCCGGTGTGGTTCATTGCGCTGTGGCTTTGCTGGAAGATGAAGGAGAAGCGGAAAACGGCAGTGAAGGTAGCGGCATGATTAGGCCGCTACTTCATCAACACGTTAAACTGTGGATTGAACTCGTCGAAAATCGGCAGCGCGGCGGCACCCAGCGCGGCGGTATCGCTGCCGGTCATACCGATCTTTACGCGTGTTCCGGTGAGGTAGCGACCGCGCACTGACTGATAGAGCGGCGGCAGGCGACGCATGATTTTATCCAGCAGCACCGCAGGCATCATGCCGCCGATTATCACGCTCTCGGCATCGAAGATGCATTCCAGCAGGTTAATCGCCTGACGCAGCGGCGTTAACACGCTATCGATCCATTTATCGAACAGCGCCGGATCGACTTCCAGCAAATCTTCCGGCAAAGCGGTCATCGGATCGAGCCCGCAAAACTCGTACGCCGCCTGCAGTGAAACATAGCGTTCTAAACAGCCGTGATTGCCGCAGTAACATTCGCGTCCGCCCGGCTCCACCACCACATGCCCGACTTCGCCGGCGTTATGCGCATGGCCGCTATAGACGTGGCCATCCATGATGATGCCCGCGCCTAAACCGGTGCCGATGTAGAGATAGACAAACGAATTGAGCTGACGCGCGACGCCATGAAAACGCTCACCAATTGCTGCCACCGTGGCGTCGTTTTCCAACGTCACCGGCACGCCGCTCATCGCGGCGAGTTTGGCTTCGATATCCACCTGTTCCCAGCCGTGCAGCGTGGTCGGCCCCATCGACGAGATGCCCTCAACACCAAACGGACCGGGCATCACCACGCCAATGCCCAGCACTTTCTGCCAGCGATCGCCCAGCTGCGTTTTAATTTCGCTGAGCACGTCGGCGATGCGCGCTAATGTGGCATCCGGCTGGGGTTTTTGTACCAGAATCAGGCGGCGGAAATGAATTTCGCCGGTGAGATCCACCAGCACAATCAGCAACGTTTGGTGATCAAGATGGATGCCGATCGAAAAGGCGCTGGCGGGATTAAGCGTCACCGGAATTGCCGGTTGCCCGCGTCCTTGTTTGCGCGGCGCACGGCTGGTGAGCAGTTCGGCCTGCTCCAGCTCAGCCACGATATTCGACACGGTTTGCGGCGTCAGGGCGGTGAGACGAGCCAGCTCGGCGCGGGTCAATTCGCCGTGCAGGCGAATAGCTTCAATGATCACGCGGCGATTGTGCGCCCGTGCGTGTTCCAGATTGGTTCCCGACGTTTTCACCTTGCTCCCTTCCCTTTCGTCACCTGCGCTGCGAATAGCCGCATCAATATCTCTGATCGTACACACATTTTACAATCCTTTCGGGCAGGTGAATGGTTGAGGCAGGGATGTCGAATTTTAACTCTTGGTGACCATCCCAACGATTATTTGATAAAAAGCCAACCTGCCACGACTACCAGGCCGGTTAACAACGATGCGAAAACCGCGCCTGTTACGAATGAATGAGTTGTCGTCTGAAATAAATGATGAACGGGCATGGCTCTGCATTTGTATTTGGTTAGCCCCAGCAGTGGATGTTGCTAGTAGAGCTTTTTCCCGTTTTATAGCCCACTTCATAATTTAAACATATTCATCCGGGGGGCTTGCAGGAGACAGAGTTGAAGCAAAACGCTTCTGCCGCCCCTAAGTCTTGACCGCTCCACCCTTGCAGTTCAGGGCCGTCACGCTAAATTAATGTTTTATCAGCATGTTAGTATGTTTCTATGGATAAAATCGTCGATATCTTCCTTCGCCTGCTCTACTAAGCCTTTAGATGGCAGGGTTAAGATCTGCTCACTATAACCAAACAGCATTGCATCCAACTGGCGCGCTACGCGGTGCACATCAACACTTCGGAACGACTGCTCGTCCATGCCTGTCTGAATAATGTTTGCCAGCACCTCATGCCACTCATCCAGAAAGGTTTGCATCAGACTCGCGTAAGCTTCGTCATGGGTAGAGAGTAACCATAAGGAACCATATAATTTACGGGTCGGGTCGGGGGCATCGGTAATCATCCCGTTAATAAATTCCTGCAATTTTTGCCTGGCGGATAAAGGCTGAATGATGAGACGAAATTCCTTAATTTCTGCATTGATAAAACTTGTTACTGCCGCGAGACTCAGCGACTGCCAGTCTTTAAAATAATGGTAAATATGGCTTCGTGATAGGCCCAGATACTCTGTTACATCTCGCGTTTTAACCTTATCAATACCCTTCTCTGTAAATAACTCAATAACCGCATTAAGAATTTTCTCTTTCATTAGCTCAGATTTAGCGTTCATCTCTTACCTCAGTTGACTTTGAGCAGTTGCTCAAATAACATATACCATTATTGAGCACTTGCTCTATTTTAACAGAAGTACCACTCATGAACACTGAAAATATAAAGGCTATCTCCCCGACCACAAGCGCCTCCGGCACGCTGAAATCACTGGCTAACCGCTACCGCAAAAAGCTGTTCTTTACTTTTTTATTGGTCGTTGCCGAAAACGTCACTTATCTGTTGTATCCGATTCTGGCTGGCGTCTCCATTAACGCCATCATGTCCGGGCAGACGATAAATGCGATGCTCTATGGCGTATTGATCTTATTTATCTGGTGTCTGGGTGCAGCGCGCAGAAGCGTTGATACCCGCACTTTTGCCAGGATTTATGCGGCCCTGGCGGTATCCGTGATTAAGACTCAACGTAAAAATAACTTTAATCATTCAACCGTTGCAGCACGGGTTGTGTTGTCGAGAGAGTTTGTTGATTTTTTTGAACTGCACTTTCCTATGCTCATCACTTCGCTGTTTTCGATGATGGGTGCCGCAGTAATGTTGCTGATTATCGAATTCTGGGCGGGTATTGCCTGTTTGGTCATCCTGGCTTTACTGGCCTGTTTCCTGCCTGGTTTTGCCCGTAAAAATGAAGTGCTCTATAACAAACTCAATAATCGGCTGGAAAAAGAGGTTGATTTTGTTAGCAGGGCGACATCGTTATCTTTACAGCGACATTACTCCACGCTCGCCAGATTACGCATACGCCTCTCCGATCGCGAAGCAATGGGATATCTGTCAATCGGCGTGCTTGTCGCCATGCTATTTAGTCTGACCATTATCTGGATGACGCAGACAACGGGGATCAGTGCCGGGCACATTTATTCGGTCATGACCTATATGTGGATGTTCGCTACCAGCCTGGATAATGGCCCTCAACTGCTGGAGAAATACTCCCAGCTGAGTGATATCGGCCGCCGCGTCCATACGGAACAAATCTGATCCTAACGCACACTGCAAATTTTACTGCTTAATTCCCGGATATTCCGATGCCGCAATTTTTTATTGAAAGGCCTGTTTTTGCATGGGTTATCGCCCTGTTTATTGTACTGGCAGGCATAATTGCCATTCCGCGGTTGCCCGTGGCGCAGTACCCCGCTGTGGCTCCTCCGAGCGTCAGCATTACGGTGACCTATCCCGGCGCCACGCCAGCAACGATGAATGAGTCGGTCATTTCGTTGATCGAGAGAGAAATCTCCAGCGTTGACGACATCCTTTACTTCGAGTCTTCAAGTGATACGTCAGGCACTGCCAGCATTACAGTGACTTTTAAACCCGGAACGGACATCAAGCTCGCTCAGGTTGATGTGCAGAACAAAATCAAGGTGGTTGAATCCCGGCTGCCGCTGACCGTACGTCAGAACGGTCTGAACGTGGAGGCGGCAAACGCGGGATTTCTGATGATCGTCGGGTTGCGCTCGCCCTCGGGTCGATTCAGCGAACAGGACCTAAGCGACTATTTTGCGCGTAACGTTTCTGAGGAACTACGTCGCGTGCCAGGCGTTGGCAAAGTACAGCTGTTCGGCGCTGAGAAAGCAATGCGCGTATGGCTGGACCCGGTCAAACTATTTAACTATAAGCTCTCGGTCAGCGACGTTACCACCGCGCTAAGCCAGCAGAACGCCCAGGTCTCGCCGGGCAGAATCGGCGATGAACCGGCGCAGCCCGGACAAGCGGTGACCTACCCGCTTAACGTACGCGGGCAGCTTAGTTCTGAGGAAGAGTTCCGCAACATTACGCTTAAGGCGCTAAGTAACGGTTCGCGCGTCCGGCTGGCTGACGTGGCGCGCGTGGAACAGGGTCTACAGAGCTACGCGTACGCGATTCGTGAAAACGGCCATCCGGCTACTGCCGCAGCGATCCAGCTGATGCCGGGTGCCAATGCCGTCAGCACGGCGGAGGGCGTGCGTTCTCGGCTAAATGAACTCTCAACGGTGCTGCCGCAGGGCATGACGTTCTCGGTGCCGTTTGATACCGCGCCGTTTGTGAAGCTGTCGATTGAGAAAGTCATCCACACTTTTATTGAAGCCATGGTGCTGGTATTCCTGGTGATGCTGCTATTTCTGCAGAATCTGCGCTATACCTTTATTCCGGCAATTGTCGCGCCGGTGGCGCTGCTCGGCACTTTTACCGTAATGCTGATGAGCGGATTTTCCATTAATGTGCTGACCATGTTTGGCATGGTGCTGGCTATCGGCATCATTGTTGACGATGCGATTTTGGTAGTGGAGAGCGTTGAGCGCCTGATGGTTGAAAAAGGCCTGTCGCCAAAAGAAGCAACACGTGAGTCGATGCGCGAGATTACGCCAGCGATTATCGGTATTACGCTGGTGCTTACCGCCGTGTTTATTCCCATGGGATTCGCCACCGGCTCGGTTGGCGTCATCTATCGGCAGTTCACACTTTCGATGGCTGTTTCCATTTTGGTCTCGGCTTTTCTTGCGCTGACGATGACCCCTGCACTGTGTGCTTCCCTGCTGAAGCCGATTGCGCAGCACGGCGAAGAAAAGAAAGGCTTTGCAGGCGTGTTTAACCGCCGCTTCAGTGCCCTAACGACAAGCTATGAGCGGGCATTGCACGCCACGCTACGCCGTGGCGGCCGCGTCATGCTGATTTATGCCATGCTGAGTGCGGTGATTTTTGCTGCCTATCTGGCGCTGCCTTCATCCTTTATCCCTGAAGACGATCAGGGCTACTTTATGACGTCGATCCAGTTGCCGTCAGATGCCACACAAGAAAGAACCCGTCATGTGGTTGATCGGCTTGAAAAAACGATCATGGAAAGGCCCGGCATTGCCAGTAATATCTCCATCTTTGGCTTTGGTTTTTCCGGATCCGGTCCGAACACCGCGATGGCCTTTACCACCCTGAAAGAATGGGGCGAACGGCAAGGCGCAACCGCTGATGGTGAAGCAAAATTTGTCCAGACGAAGATGAATGACGATCCCGCCGCCACGGTAATGAGCCTGATGCCGCCCGCGATTTCTGATATGGGGACTTCATCGGGTTTTGATCTCTACCTCGAAGATCGTGCCGGCCGCGGTTTTGCAGCATTGTTGCAGACAGCCTCAGAGCTAACGGAGAAAGCCAATAACAGTGGCGTGGTCAGTGATGTCTACATTGAGGGTTTACCTGCGGGTGTAAGTGCCACTCTTGAGGTAGACAGAGAAAAAGCGCAGGCAATGGGCGTCAGCTTTGACGACATTAATCAGATGCTGTCAGTCGCGATTGGCTCAAACTACGTCAATGACTACGTAGATAACGGGCGAGTACAACAGGTTATTGTGCAGGCGGACTCCCGTTACCGTATGCAACTGGCAGATTTACTTAAGCTTTACGTCAGGAATGCCTCGGGTGAGATGGTGCCGCTGTCGGCCTTTATCTCGACGGACTGGACCCAGTCGCCGCAGCAGCTCAGTCGTTATCAGGGCTATCCGGCGATTAAAATCACTGGCAGCGCCGCTGCTGGCTACTCCAGCGGGGCAGCGATGGCTGAAATGGACCGACTTGCCGCTTCTCTTCCAGCAGGCTATTACGCCGAGTGGACTGGCACCTCGCTGCAGGAACGTAGCTCAGCGGCTCAAATGCCGCTGCTGATCGCCTTATCCGTTCTTGTTGTTTTCCTGGTGCTTGCCGCGCTGTATGAGAGCTGGTCAGTACCGCTTTCAGTAATACTTGTCGTTCCGCTGGGTATGGCTGGCGCTCTACTGGCAGTATTTCTCGCAGGTATGTCTAACGATGTTTTTTTCAAGGTCGGTATGATCACACTAATCGGACTTTCAACCAAAAACGCCATCCTCATTGTAGAGTTTGCGCGACAACTTTATGCGCAGGGTGAACCGCTGCTTGAGGCAACCAAGCAAGCAGCCCGACTACGCCTGCGGCCAATTATCATGACGTCACTGGCTTTTACTCTTGGTGTGGTTCCCCTGATGATGGCAAACGGTGCCAGTAAGAGCACCCAGAATGCGATTGGCACAGGCGTGTTCGGCGGGATGCTTAGCGGTACGCTGCTGGCCATCTTCTTTGTGCCCGTATTTTTTGTGATTATCACATCGGCTGTGCAAAAGCTTAGCGGCTTGCTGAAAAGGGTAAATAAAGGCTGAATGCTAAGCCCAGGCAATCCTGAGTTGATTGCATTGCCATTCATCGACAATGTTAATAAACCCTGCTTTAAACGCGAAGACCCACTTTTCGCTCATAGGGGACGCTGTCATGCACAGCGTCCCCTTTGGCAGGAGCGGACATTGTTGGCATCGTGTTTATTGTTAACTGAGCAGTTCATATTGCGGTAATACCCGGCCATCGTCACTGACGAGGTATTTAGCGCCATCTCAGCGACCCATCCTTAACAGGAAGAGCCACAGAGTAAGCTTGCCTGAGGCTGTTTTCACACGGAGTCGAACGAAAGAAATCAAACAATGCGGGGCCCAGATTAAATAAGAGCCCAATGTGAATGAAAATATTAAACCTGGAACGCTTCAACCATGCCTCGTAAAGCATGTGCCTGAGCAGAAAGCTCTTGCGACGCAGAGGAGGACTCTTCAACCAATGCAGCATTGTTCTGTGTTACGCCATCCATTTGGCTGACGGCGATGCTGACCTGTGAAATTCCCTGCATTTGTTCGGAAGAAGCCAGAGATATCTCGTCCATCGCATCCGCGAGTTCACCTACCATGCTGACGATTTTCATGATGCTCTGCCCGGTTCCAGTCGCCACGTTCACACCACTTTCCACCTGCCCTACGGCCTGCTCAATGAGTTGTTTGATATCCCGTGCAGCAGTCGCACTTCGTTGTGCTAACGTTCTGACTTCACCGGCAACCACGGCAAATCCCCTTCCTTCTTCACCGGCGCGAGCAGCTTCAACGGCGGCATTGAGTGCAAGAATATTGGTCTGGAAGGCAATGCTTTCAATGACGGAAGTAATATCCCTCACTTTTGTCGCGCTGAGAGAAATCTCGTTCATCGTATCCGACATTTTCTGCACATCCGCCTCGCCAGCTCGCGCCAGCTCTGCTGTCCCACGTGCAACTTGTGCCGTCTGCTGTGCACCTGCAGTATTACTTTTCACCGTTGCCGTGAGTTGCTCCATACTCGCGGCCGTTTCCTGAAGCGCAGCGGCCTGCTGTTCAGTACGGGATGAAAGTTCAGTGTTGCCTTTTGATATCTCATCCGCGGCTAGAGCAACGGATCCAGCCGAGTCTTTAATTTGTGATACCAGTCCACGTAGACTCTCCTGCATACGATCTAACGATGCCAGTAGGCTGTGCTTATCGTTACGGCGCAAGGTTATTGAGGTTGTCAGATTCCCCGCGGCGATGGCTGCCGCAAGTGCCTGTGCCTGGCCGGGCTCGCCGCCTAGCTGACGCATCAGTACACGTACGATTAAATAACCGGTCACCACAGAAATAATCACTGAAAGCGCCGCCATTATTAATAAAATAAACGCTGTGCGTGTCGTGGATGCACTGTTCTCAGCCATCGTATCCTTGCTGAGTGTCATTTCGATGTTTGTTAGCGCATCCAGCGATCCCATTAATGCCTGCTGCGCCGGTCGCGCCGTTTTCATGAGGTAAACCGTTGCTTCCTGCTGACGGTTATCGAGTCCCATCTGCCCTGCGATCATTAACGTCTCCATCGCGGCGCTCTCAGAGGCAACGACTTTTTCAAGAGCCTCCTTCCCGTGAGAGGAAACATTGAACCTCATGCTATCTACCAGCTCACGGCGCTTCTCAATATAATTTTTCTGCTGCGAGATTAATCTTTGCCATTCAGGCTGCATTTCTACGGGATCGCTCAGTAAAGCCAGGTTGCGCACGGCAATGGCCATATCTCGAGCAATTCCCCGCATATCCTGAACCAGCGTAAAGCGCTTCATCTTGTTATTGACCGTATCTTCCATCCCATCCCGCGCCTGCCATAATGCGTTCAGAGCAATCCCCGTGCACAATACGAAAAGAATAATGAGCAGACTGAAACCCGCAGCCAGACGTGTAGATATTTTCATTTATAATTCTCTTAAAGTTCAAGATGCTTTGCCGAAGAAGAGGAATTATAGACAGTGAAATTAACCCTGCCTGCGCGACAAATTAATAAGGGCTTCACTCAAATTCATCACGCACGGAAAATATAAGAACTGCTTGAGTTATCACGGATTACTTAAGTTAAATTTGGCATTTTTAAATGCTTTGGATTAATTTAACCCCGTAAATAACTCAATTTAAATTAACCTTTATTTTAGGGAAAATATTTTATATTTTTTTAGTTACATTATTTTAAAAACGAAGCGTGTTTTAAAAACACGCTTACTTCGAGAAAATTTAACTTATGTTACGCTCTTACCATTACTCAGATTGGATTGAAAAGGAAACGACAGCTTCCTGTAATACCAGAAAACGCCATAATCATACTGAAAGTCTGTCCTATTTTGTCCTCACCGTGGTAACGGCGACCGGCATGCCCTCCTCTGGCCAACTTCATCACATACTTGAAGATCATGCTAAATGGAAAAGAAGTTGAGCGCCGGAGAGAGCATGTGAAACGGGCTGGCTTAATCTCACATTGGCAGCGTATCAGGTTGGAAAAATTGATATGACCCATCACGTCGTGCTTTAGCCTGATACATCGCTGTATCGGCATTTTCAAATAACGTATTTACCGTTTTTGTCCCAAATCGTGCCAGGCTGATGCCAATCGATGCGCCGATCTTTACTTCTACGCCATTGATAGCAAAAGGACCCTTCAGGCCGTCTATGAGGCGCAGTGCAATAGCGGCTGCAGCATCATGACTACTGCACTTTGCTGCCACGACAAACTCGTCTCCTCCCTGACGTGCTAACGAGTCGCCCTGGCGCATGCAACTTTGTAGCCGTTCGCTTACCTGCTGCAGCAACATATCCCCTATTGCGTGCCCCATCGAATCGTTAACTGCTTTGAATCCATTCAGATCGATAAACAGGACAGTCGTATACGCAGGATCTTCTACGTGCGTAAGCATGGATTGCACTTTGTCGTTGATCCAGGCTCGGTTTGGCAGTCCGGTTAAGGTGTCGCGGGTCGCGAGCAGCTCAAGCATCAACATCTTTTCTTTATCACGGGTGATGTCACGCGAAACCAGCACTGCTCCGATATTTTTACCTGTAGAGGGATCGCTTACGCCGCAGGCCTTAGTGCCAAGTGTAATGTAGTGACCGTTACGATGCCTTTTACGCACCTCGACGACGTCTGGTAACTCAGCACCGTTGAAGATATTTGCCAGAACTGCCGCAGCAGGCTTTTGATCGTCGATATGCAGGAAGTCCACCACCAGCTGGCCCACTATTTCATCGGCTGACCAGCCTATCATTTCGCTATACGAAGGAGAGATCGAAACGTACCGACCATCCGCATCACAGTGGGCGATCAGATCAGTACTGTTTTCAATCAACAAACGATATTCTGTCGCCGTGCGCAGCGCGTCCTGAAGGGCTTTGCGCTGTCCGGTAACATCTAAAACGAAGCCGCTAAACTGTGTATGAGAATCACCTGGTTGGCATGCCGGCAGACCTGAAACAATCACATGGCGCATCGTTCCATCCAGACACTTGATCGGCACCTCTATATTAAATGGCGTCTTAAACTCTAATGCCGCTGTCAGCTGCATCGCGATTTTTGCATCTTCCTCTACCAGCGCAAGGCTAAGCCACTCACAAAGCGTTATGCCTTTAAGTAGGGGCAATAAGCCTTCAGGGCTTTCCTGGCTGGCAATGCAAATGCCCCGTGCATCCGTCGACCAAACGGCAGAAAGTGTGGGTTTGATCGCGATATTCATGCTGGTGATTCCGTTGTTTGCCGATGATGCTGAACACATTTATTTCTGCTGCTAAAACCCATCAGGTGCTGAAAAAGTGCCTGATAATGATAACGTCATGCTTTCCATCGCAGCACTGCCAGAGCCTGTTATCAGGCATCTTAGGGCTGCAAAAGCTGATCTCTCTTTATCGGCTGATGAGTTCAGGATCTTTAGTGCCCCGCATTAAACATCGCCGACCTCGACACGGCGTTTCGCTTCGTGCTTTTTATCGAGCAGGTATTATCCAGCGACATCTGATGCTCATGCCATACGCGTGGGCGCGACTGAAAATGCCTGGGCAATATTCACCGCTCCGTCTTCAGTCGGGCAATTATAGGTGAGTATTGAGTCATCATACTTTGCTTTCTTCTCATCGCTCTCCGAGCTGTAAACACATGACCTGCTTCGTGGTTAAAGTGGATCGTGCAGTGCGCATGTCGGCTTTGTGCCAATAGCGGACGTTGTTAAAAGCAAGGTGTGCTAACTTCTACGAAGCTGCTCTTAGGAGGTTAATTGAATGCGCTATAGCTGCATGAATAACACAAAATGGAATGAGATCAGGCTGGCAATGGTCAGTATGAAATCGCCTCCTATATGGAAAATCACTTATATCAATGGCTATGAAACTGCAGTTGATGGCGAGTGGTTTTATCATTTCAGCGAGGGCGGCTATTTAGACATCTACTATCTTGATGTGATAACAAATTCAGCTGATCAGCATGCTTCAGTTGGCGCTATTCTTCGGACTATTCATCTACCTGGAATGGAGACTGCAACCGGTTATAGAATTTTTGGGTACGCAGATTCATTCAGTAATGTGAATTATCTTTAGCTGGACAAAATCGTTAAACGTCCAGCAGGATAACTTTGATCGTAGTATCGAATTGGCTTCCGCTTTTCGCTCATGACCGTCCCTTAGCCTCACTTGAACTATATAAACTTCCCCAGACATTAACTTTTTTGCCAGTAAGTCTCTCAATGGCCTCAATTGCGTCTGGATCACCATAGCGAGCCATGCAATATAAACAATCGCCACCACAGTCAAAATTCATAGTTTCTGGTGTTTTGCTCATCGGTTGGCCGCAGGTCTGGCAACTGTTTACATTCACTGGAATGACATCCTGTTTAGATTTTCACTAATATGTTGCTTAACATAATATCCCAAGATCGACCTGCTCCCTGATAATTCTCATAAAATGCTTCTGGCAATGTCCGCTATTCGCTCATAACGGACGTTGTGCAGGCCCATGTCCGCTATGAGCGAAAAGCGGACATTAATTTGGGGGCGGAAACGTCGTAATGACTCAACCGTTAGGGAGTTTTAATTTTGCTTGTTCTGGTAAAGATCCCAGCGGTTGCCGTACAGGTCCTCAAATACAACTACTGTTCCGTACTCCTCTTCGCGAGGCTCTTGGGAGAATGTAACGCCTTTTAATTTCATGGAGTTGTAGTCGCGCCAAAAGTCATCAGTTTGCAGAAAAAGGAATACCCTTCCACCACATTGATTGCCTATAAAATCTTCCTGCCTCTCATTTGAAGCGCGTGCCAGTAGAAGATTGCAATCGCTTTCCGGGTTAGGTGTGACTACGACCCAACGTTTACCCGGCTGAGGTGTATCTTCAACGAGAGTAAACCCCAGCGTTTCCGTGTAATACTCAATTGCCCGATCATAGTCATCAACGACTATGGCCACATATCCCATGCATCGCTTCTGCGTTCTCATTTCTGTTCCATTAGGTTTCAGACATAACTACCAAGAAACATTTTTTTAACACAAATGATCCTTAGTTGCATTATGGGTTTGTCCAAAGCACTGAAGTCTGCTTTTCGCTCATATGGGACATCCACAATCAAATCTCCTATCACAATGGAGATTGAACATGACAACGTCCCCCCCTGGAACAAAAGCCGTATCATTGGCCAGAAACGACCTCTTCAGATATCTCATATTTGGGGAATTCGTATCCGACTTGAGCTCGAAGGCAAAGTACGCGACTTAGCTCTGTTTAACATGGCTCTGGACGGTAAACTTCGCGGCTGTGATTTGGTGAAGCTGAAGGTTTCTGATGTAGTCTATGGGCACTCAGTTTCGGGCAGAGCGGCTTTGCTCCAGAAAAAAACGGGGAGTTCTGTTCAGTTTGAACTGACATAAGGAACCAAGGAGGCAGTAACGGCTTGGATCAAAATGGCTCACCTGCGAAGTGGCGGCTATCTATTCCAGTCCCGCGTCAGCTCAGAATGTCACATCTCAACCCGGCAATATAACCCTATTTTTCACGGATGGATTGATAAGCTCGGTCTCGACGATTCGCTTTACAGCACGCATTCTATGCGCAGAACTAAACCTTATCTAATCTACAAGAAAACAAAAAATCTGAGGGTAATCCAGCTACTGTTGGGCCATAAAAAACTCGAAAGCACAGTTCGTATCTTGGCATTGAAGTCGATGATGCCCTGGAGATATCTGAATCGATTGAAGTCGAACATGTCAGGGCTGCAACAGCAGCCCTGTGCCAGAAGCGGACGTTGTAAGCGAATGATTTGAAAACGATCAGGTATATCCATACACAACGAAAGCGTTCAGTTTTTCCGTGCTGAATTTCTTTTCAGGTAATACTCACCTGCAAGGTAACCCGTGACTGCAACAAAGGTTATTGCTCCACCCAACAACGTATTATTGGCTGGCAATTCACTGAAGAACACCCAAACCCACATCGGCCCCAATACGATGTCAGCTTGTGCAATCAAACTGGCCTCTGCAGGGTCAAGATGCCGGCTTCCTGCCATGAACAATAGATAGCTGATACTCTGTGTGGACATCGCAAAAGCAATTAACCATAAGATGTCATGCATACCTGGAACAGGGAGACCCTGTGGCATCATCGCAACGCTGAACGCTCCGCAGAGGGCGCAAGCCAGAGCTGTGACTGCAGGCAGGTTCATTTCCGGCCACTTTCCGGACATAACTATGCTGGCGGCAAACCCGGCAGTCATTATAAGAGCCAAAGCGTTACCTGCCGTATCGCCCGTACCTGATGCGGAGGCAGCCATAACTACAACGCCGACGAGGCTAACTGCTGCGGAGATAAGCGCGCGTTTCGTAATTTCTTTACTCTGTATCAGCCAGCCCAACCCCATAGCAAAAAAAGGAATTGTGGCATAGACGGTCATCACGCCTGCGACGCTGGTGAGTTTCAGTGCCGCTACGTAGCAGAACATAGAAATTGCCATTACGGCAGCAGTTATCAGACCTTTTAAGCCCACATCATTACGGAATGAAAAGCGGCGTAGATACCCGCCCCACGCAAGCAAAAGAATCAGCGACAGGAAAGCAAACAGTGAGCGCCATGCGACCATAGCCCATGTGTTCATATCGATCATTCTCACGAAAAATCCCGCTGAACTCCACAGGAGGGCAGAAAGGCACACCATAATCAGCCCCAGAGTGTGCCTGCTCACGGTCTTAATAAGTGGCATCTTTTATCCCTGCCTATGTTAGTCTTATAAAAAAAGTAGAATGGTCTAATTATTATGGCGAAAAGTGACACGCGCAAACGTCTTTTGCAAGCTGGTATACGAGTTTTCATGAGGGAGGGTTACGAAGGCGGGGGGATCACGACGATTCTGAGTGAGGCAGGAATGCCTAAAGGGTCTTTTTATAATCTCTTTCCGAGTAAAGAAGAATTTGCCTGTGCCACGCTCGACGCCTATATCGAGACTTTTGCTCAGCTCCGGACAGATACGTTGCTGGGCAGTGCCATGATTCCCCGCATGCGCCTGATGAGCTGGCTTAACGGGCATAGGGAATATATTGAGCGAGATCCTGAAGCAACAGGCTGCCTGGCGGGTATTATTGGACAGACAAGTTCGGTAAACAGTGAAAAAATTCGGCAAAAACTGCTGTCGTTTTTTTCCTGCTGGGAGCGCGATCTGATAAACGTATTTAATGACGCTCAGCATGCTCAGACTTTATCGCCGGTGATGTCGCCGGAAAGCGCGGCAAAGCTGCTCATTCATAGTTATGAAGGAGTTATGGTACGTATACGCATAGAAGGGAGCACGAATCCTTATGACTTTCTGACGCAGACTTTACCAGACATTCTTTTTGCAGAACCCGCCACTGGTTGTGATTTTAAACCATGCTAAGAAGATGATGTAATCCAAAGCAAAAGAGTCCGCTTCTCGCTCATAGCGGGCTTTGACTCGCGAGCCTGTTTGCGTTGTGCCAAAGCGGACTCAATTTACTTTAAAGGTTAGCTAACCGACAATTCGCAAAACCTTTTTGTGCATAAACCCTGGCAGAATCAATTTGCTTTTCTCTCAGCCCGCTATCCCTTCCAGCGTGACCGATGCTCCGCCGCAAACAATGACCAGTACGTTATCAGCAGCGTTAAACCTGATTTTACGGTCGTACAAGAGTGAGAGTGACACGCCGCATGCCGGCTCAGTAAGTACTCGATGGTCATCGAGAAAGCGCCGGCAGGCTTGCAACGCTTCCTGGTCGGAAACCAGCATACTTCTGACATCCAGCCGTCTGGCCACATTGAAAACATTTTCGCACACCTGACTTGCGGCCAGCGTCGTGGCTATGCCGCTGACCTTATCAAGACGCACCAGCTTACCGGCATTAAGCGAGGCGTGAAGAGAGGCCGTGCCGTGGGTTTCCACGGCGTAAAGCGGAATATGGCCAAGCTGATGTTTCTCCAGCCCCTGAGCGATGCCGGACAGCATGCTTCCGCCACCAATGGAAAGGATCACCGCATCAGGCTTTACCCCTTCGCTGATGACCTCATCCACGATTGTGCTGATGCCCTCCCACAAAAGTGGATGATCAAAGGGATGCACACAGATGATGTCATCTGTCGCCAGTGACAGGGCGTAGTCGTTCGCCTCACTCCATACCTTCCCGTGCACAATAAGCCTCGCGCCTTCCTGCTCGATAAGCTCTTTTGCCTTGGCAGACGTGCTTTCTGGCACCACGACAGTGACCGGCAACCCCAGTTTGCGGCCGCAATGTGCCACCGCTATGCCTGCATTGCCGCCAGATGAACTGATGAAGGCTGTTGCGCCCCTTTCCGCGTAGTGACGACAAATATTCTCCGCGCTCCTGAGCTTGAACGAGCCCGTCGGCTGGGAAGATTCCATTTTAAGCCAGACATGGCATTCGCAATGCTGACTTAAAGGCAGTGAATGTATAAGAGGAGTCCGGATACTTATTCCCATGAGTGTGTTCCTTATGATTTCTTTATCCTGATAAACGGGAGCGTTTCAGTCTAAGAGACAGATTTATCATAAGGGGTACGAGCGTAAAGGAATGGATACAACTTCTAACGAAAGTACTGGTTACAGTTACGTCCTAACAAAGAAAGTAATGGTTCGTCCGCTTCTCGCTCACATCAGACCTTGCCACGAGAGCATGTCCGCTCTGTGCCAGAAGCGGACGTTGGTGATTTATTTATATGCACTGCTGAAAACAAGTCCCCTTAGCCCAACACATTCAATCCTCACTGGCTTCATGATTAACAAGACGCGCACGGCAGACATCCAGAATTTCATCAGCCAGAGCGGAATTATCTGGGCAGGCACGAGACAACACCAGTGCACCCACAAGATGGGCGATGGTATCTATCAGGTCAGCGCGCGTGCCATTTTCAGTTCCTAAAACGGCGAGTTGGCGTTCAATTCCAGCGGCAAATGTCGCCTTAATTGATTCAGACTGACGGGATGTATCGGTGCCCAGTGCTGACATCACGCACCCTTTTCCCATATCATCGCGATGTTGTCGGGAGAGGTAGTATGCAATAAATTTTTCCCGGTCCACACCTGCCGTGCTTTCTGCAGTACGCGTAAATCCGCAGCTCATCGCTTCCGCCATCAGGTCTGCCTTTGAACCAAAGTGCTTGTAAAACCCGCCATGGGTTAAGCCTGCCGCTGACATCAGTTCCGCCACGCCCACGCCATCGTAACCGCGTTCGCGAAAGAGTTCTGAGGCCGTTTCAACAATGCGTGTCCGGTTTTCCCGAACCTGCTCTTTCGACACTTTCATGCTTTCCAGCCCCTCTTAAAAGTTGAGTTTAAGTATACATTGATGATGACCGTAATCAAACGAGTTGACATTATAGATTATGATCATCATCATTATATTGACACCTCAACCCACCATTAACGGGCGAATAAGCATGACGAATCAGACATTATTTCAACCCTATGAACTTGGCTCACTAACACTGGCCAACCACATCGTGATGGCACCGCTGACACGTAACCGGGCCGGAACGGGGCTGGTGCCGGGCGAACTGGCGGCGACCTACTACGCCCAGCGTGCCACAGCAGGATTGCTGATCACTGAAGCCACGCAGATCTCCGCACAGGCGCAGGGCTATCAGGATACGCCGGGGATTTACACGCAGGCTCAGATCGATGGCTGGCGTAAAGTGACTGACGCGGTGCATGCCAAAGGTGGGCGCATATTTGTACAGTTATGGCACGTAGGACGAATTTCTCATGTCGATTTACAGCCGGGTGGCGCTGCACCGGTCGCGCCGTCAGCCATTCGCGCCGAGACAAAAACCTTTGTGAACAATGGCTTTGCTGATGTTTCTGAGCCACGTGCGCTGGAGTTGCAGGAAATACCGGGGATTATCGACGATTTCAGAACGGCATCGGCCAATGCCATTGCCGCCGGCTTTGACGGCGTAGAGATTCACGGCGCGAATGGTTATCTACTGGAACAGTTCCTCAAAGATGGCGCAAATCAGCGTACTGATGAATACGGCGGCTCTGTTGAGAATCGTGCGCGCCTGTTGCTGGAAGTCACGGCGGCTGTAAAAGATGAGATTGGTGCTGACCGCACCGGCGTACGTATTTCACCGGTTTCTCCTGCTAATGCGATTTCGTGCAGTGATCCGCAGCAGCAATATGATTACGTCGCTGACCAACTCAGCGCATTAGGCATCGTGTACCTCCATGTAGTTGAAGGTGCGACGGGCGGCCCGCGTGATGTATCCCCGTTCAATTACGACTCCCTGCGCCAGCGTTTTAAAAACACCTACATTGGCAACAATGGCTATGACCTGGAACTGGCGTCCGCTCAGCTTGCGCAGGGTAAAGCCGATCTGTTCGCGTTTGGTCGCCCATTCATCTCCAACCCCGATCTGGTCGAAAGGCTGAAGACGGGCGCACCTCTGGCCTCAATCAATCCTGAAACACTTTATGGCGGTGGCGCAGCGGGATATACCGATTACCCGTCGCTGACTGAGACCAGTAAGTAAAGCACCGGTGTGACGGTTCTTCATACATCGCACATGGCGAATTCTGTTTACACTTTAATAAAGAAGATCAAATTATGACTAAAGCTTCAGTTCTCATTACAGGCGCATCCACGGGTATTGGTGCGGTTTACGCTGAACGGTTCGCCCGCCGGGGCCACGACCTGGTTTTGGTTGCGCGCGACAAAACGAAGTTAGAAATACTGGCCGATCGCCTGCGACAGGAAAATGGCATTTCTGTCGATGTTTTGCCTGCTGACCTTACGCAAACGAGCGATTTAGCTGTGGTCGAAGCTCGCCTGCGTGAAGACGCGCAGATTGGCATTCTTATCAATAACGCGGGTATTGCACAGTCCGGCAGTTTTACAGAGCAGACACCTGATTCAATAGAAAGCCTTATCGCGCTTAATGTTACTGCGCTGACGAGACTTGCCAGTGCCGTGGCACCACGCTTTGTGCAAGCGGGCGAGGGATCGATCGTCAACATCAGTTCCATCGTCGGCCTCGCCCCAGAATTTGCCATGACGGTTTACGGCGCCACCAAAGCCTTCGTGCTTTTCCTGTCTCAGGGAATGAATGTCGAGCTGTCATCTAAAGGCATTTATATCCAGGCGGTGCTCCCTGCCGGCACTTACACGGAAATCTGGGACCGTGCGGGTATCGACATCACTAACTCGGCAAAATTCATGGAAGTGGGCGAATTAGTGGATGCCGCACTGGTAGGTTTTGACCGCCGTGAACGGGTCACCATTCCGCCTTTACATAGTGCTGCCCGCTGGGACACCCTGGATGCTTCGCGTCAGGCTCTGCTTTCAGACATCAAACAAGATGAATCCGCAGAACGATATAAATCACTGTAATCAATGAGGTGTCCTGTGCAGAACGGTCTTCCGGCTGTTCTGCACAGCGGTAAATCCGACATAAATCAATTACAGCCTGTCGTCTCATCAGCGATGAGAAACCTGAAACATCTCATGAAGGCCTTATTCAGCATGGCAAAAAAACGTGTTGCACTGGTTACCGGCGCGTCCTCGGGTACCTGTGGCTTTTACCGCGCATTCAGTCATTTCAGCAGCAGTATCCCGGCACCGAAGTTACGCTGGCATGCTCGTATGAGGACGTGGATTTCGGACGCGGCGAAGTGGATATCGCTATCCGACATGGCTTTCCGTCATGGGAAGGTTTCGATATCAGGTCCGTGAGAAATGAACGCATTCTGCCCATGGCATCACCGGAGTACCTTGCGCACGCACCCGTTAGTGCGCCTGAGGATTTGATCTCACGCAGGCTTATCTATTCGGAAAATACATTACTACGCTGGCCTGAGTGGTTCCGGGCACATAACATCGCCCAGCCCGCCCAGCCCTGGCTTTTCAGGTTTGATCGTTCATACATGAGCCTGGAAGCCGCCGCGATGGGGCACGGTGTAGTGCTTGAAAGCGAGCTTCTGGCAGAGAAATTCCTGCGTCAGGGTACGTTGGTCAGGATCCTTCCTGAGCAGTTTAGCCATACCATCAGCGCACATCATCTCGTCATGCCGCTGGGCTACCGGAGCAGGCCAAAGCTGCAGAATTTTCTGGGATGGTTTGAAGAAAATTTAGCCTCTGCCGGGACTGTAAATACACCTGCCCTTACCGGCCCGTCTGACAGTCAGACAACGTCCGTATCGCCATCATAATCCGGGTGCATAAGATGCCCTCTAGCCCTACAGCTTTAGGCTGAAGACTTCCTTTTCACTTGATGAAAGAGATGAAATATCCATAGGGCTGATAGCAAAAGTCAGCATCATGAACTGACACTTCTTACTCATAGCGGGTATACGTTCCCTGCATCGAGGCTCTGGCTTCATGATAAAGACATAACAGGCGCTTCAACACATCTGGCTTTTGCTGCCAGTGAACGGGCCATAGTCGACGAATTCTGGCGTGCCGCTCTACAGGTAGGCGGTAGAGACAATGGCGAACCGGGAATTCGCCATCATTACCACTCTCACTATTACGCCGCTTATATCTTAGACCCTGACGGTAATAACATCGAAGTCGTCTGTCAGAAAGGATGAGTAAGATGGCCGGACGACACTTTGCGAAATTGAACCCCATTTGAATTACGGCCTGTTAGTTTCGCCTGGCTGCTACCCGCGAAGTGAAATATCGTGTGGTGAGTTATTGCTTTGTTACGGCAGCAAAATTTACTGCCGCATCAAACGTGGTGATTCAGCGGGCTTTCTGCACCATCAGCGTCGTACCTTAGACTTGCAACGTCTTTCAAAGGAGAGCGGCCAAAGAAACGGGCGTACTCGCGATTAAACTGAGGCACGCTGCGATAACCCACCTCCATGGCAACAGACGTGACGCTCTGCTGGCGCGCCAGTAATTTGGTTCTGGCATGGAGAAGACGGACGCGCTTCTGATACTGGACCGGACTCATGTTTGTCACGGACTTAAAATGACGATGAAAAGCCGATACGCTCATGGCTTCCTGTGCGGCCAGTGATTCAACCACAAATTCATCAGCAAAATTATGTCTTATCCAGCGAATCGCATTACCTATCCGCGCCAGCATGGTTCCCGGTGAAGCGATATCCCTCAGCATCCAGCCATGTGGGCCTTTCAAAACATAATATAGGATTTCACGTTCATATACCGGTGCGAGAGCCGGGATATCCTCAGGGCTCTTCATCAGGCGAAGCATTCTTACCCAGGCATTCAGCAGCTCGGGCGTGACGGCAGCAACGGAAAAAGCACTCGACTGTGGATCAGCCTTCACGGGAGGTAAATCAGCCAACAACGTCGCTATCCGCTCAGGTTTCAGGGTCAGACTGATCGCGAGATAAGGAGCACCGGTGGCCTCGGGAAGGACTTCGCCTACGGCTGGCAAATCTACTGACATGACAAAGTAAGAAGCAGGATTGTAGTGGAATATCCGGTCACCTACCGTCATGGATTTACTTCCCCGCAGTATGAGATTAACCATCGGCTCATAGACCGCAGCCAGCGCATGCGCGGGAACGTCCCCCTGCACCATTGCCACACGCGGTATACCGGTTTCGGTTCGCCAGTTTCGGGCATGAGCGGCCAGAAGGCGCAGTTCGTCAAGCAGGGGTTCCAGTGCCAAGGTCAGCCTCCTCAGTATGATGATTAAAGCGAGCATAAAGCAGAAAAAGGCAAGAATCGAGCAGGAACGCAGAGGCAGAGCTGTCCCGGAGGTTTTATCCTTTTTCCTCTCGCAGACAGAAAGGATGAAACCTTGAAAATTGTACTGATTACCGGCGGCAGTGGCGGAATTGGCGCCAGTGTGGCGCAGCAGTGCGCGGCTAAAGGGATGGGGGTGATTGTGACTTATAACAGCCATCCTGAATCTGCCCTGAGGGTTGTGAAGGAGATTGAAGCGTCAGGCAGACATGCCGTTGCGCTGCATCTGGATGTGGCTCGCACCGAAACCTTCGGCACTTTCCGCGATGCCTTACTGGAGATAGCCAATATCACCTGGGAACGTGAGCACATTGACGTGCTGGTTAACAACGCCGGGTTTGGACTCTTCAACCCGATTGAAACGGTGACGGAGAGTGAGTTCGACACTCTTTTTGCCGTACACCTGAAGGGCCCTTTTTTCCTGACTCAAAAGCTGCTGCCTCTGATTTGTGATGGAGGACACATCATCAACGTTACCAGCGCCACCACGCGCATGGCCACGACAGGTGTTGCGCCCTACGCTGCCTTTAAAGGCGGCCTTGAAGTACTGACCCGTTATATGGCCAAAGAGTTCGGGTCGCGGCGCATCCGGGCAAACGCAGTCTCTCCGGGTGCAATCCGTACGTCGCTGGGCGGAGGACTGAACGAAGAATTTGAGAAACTGCTCGCCTCACAGACCGCGCTGGAACGCGTGGGGGAGCCGGATGATGTCGGCCGGGTAATCGCAGGCCTGGTCTCTGATGACAGCGTCTGGATCAACGCACAATCCATCGAGGTCGCCGGCGGCTACCAAATCTGAATCCTTCCGGAGGTTTTATGCTCGATCATCTGTTTTTAACGGTCAGCGATACAGACCGTTCTGTCCGTTTTTATACGGAAGCGCTTGCTCCTCTCGGCATCACGGTTCGTCATGATTATGACGGAAAAGAGGGGCCGCCAGGCCATCCGGATTTGAAAGGGTTCGGTGCTCAGGGCCGGATCTTTTTCTGGCTACGCGAAGGAACTGTTGCGCCAGCTGCTGTACATGTCGGGTTTGTCGCGCGAAATCAAACAATGGTGAATGAAGCCTATGCTTCAGCCATGCGTGCCGGCGCGTCTGACAATGGCGCACCTGGCGCCCGGCTTCACTACGATCCCCGCTACTACGCCGCCGGCGTTTTCGACCCCGATGGCTACAGCCTTGAATTTGTCTTTAAAGAATGGCAGCACCCTCAATCATGAAAACACTACTGATTTATGGCGCCACCGGATACACGGGACACATGACCGCCGCCCAGGCTAAAAGTGCCAGCCTGAATATTATCCTTGCCGGCAGAAACAGGCAGCGGCTGGGAGTATTTGCCGGTGAACTTGACGTCAGTATGCGGGTTTTCGGCCTTGAGGACGCTGGTGGAATCGCGCACGCGCAGTTGCGGAAGTTACCGGGGCTGACGGAAAGATCCACCGACTTATGGCGCTGAGTATAAAGCCGCCAAGTTTTTATGCTGCATATGTCAGTAAGGTTAGACTGTATGAACGGAGCCTGAAGCGTTATTTTTCCCTCTTCACTCATTGCAGACCTCATTTCTAAACATGTCCCCTTTGTGCCAGAAATGGGCGCTGGTAGTCCTGCATTGCATTAATAGTCTCAGAGCAGGTCAGGTATATCCTGAACAATATTGAAACCATAAGTATCTAATCATAAATAGAAAGCAAATCAGCAGGATTGAGTTGGAAGCCTTTTTTATTCATTTGAAACAATAAATTAGCATACCTGGTTAGTCACCTCAGCCACGCAAACCATCACCTCCATAAATAATTATGTGGTACTATTTATACCTGACCAAAACAGGATAGCGTGATGAATTTCAAGATACATGACAAACTCATACATGAAGTTGAATCTCCTAAAGGACTTCTTTATAGGATGGTGATCACTTATACTTGCTTTATGGCAACCTTGATTATTGTTCTCTCTTTTGCTGTTGGTGACACTTCAAAAATCAACTTTTATTTCTTCATTAATTCTTGCACTGTAGCAGTGATGGCATGGTTTATCAGGAAATCTTTTAATATCCAATCTACTGAGGTGAACTTGCTTGTTTTTAGAGTGAGTTTGTTTCTGCTTTTGAACTCATCCCTGGCTTCAATGGCAGGCGGACTGGGGTTAATAGAAAGAGATACAGCATCATTAATTGCTTCAATTATTTATATTCCAGCCATATTAATGATTATTTTTTTATTTGAAAAATTTATATCCTATGTGAACCATAATTATAAATCAGCGGTTAATCTTTCACTTACAGACGAATTAACAGGGTTGCCTAACAGAAGACATTTGAATGTTATATTGAGAGGATTGGAGAACCGGTCAGGAACTATCTGCATTGCTGATATTGACCACTTTAAAAAAATTAATGACACATATGGTCATGAGGCTGGAGACAGGGTGTTGAGAGATACCGGGCTGAGGCTAAGTAATCTTGTAAGCGAGAATGTTTTTATTGCAAGATCGGGTGGTGAAGAATTTGCCATCGTTATCTTTGATAATATCAATGCAGAAGATATCATCAGAAAAATTAAAACTTCGGTTTCAGATGCATGCAACGGAAGTTTCGGTATCACGCTAAGTATTGGTGTGGCAACCAAGCTTAAACATGACTCATCTTCTTCTGCTATCAATGCAGCTGATGATGCCCTGTACAGAGCTAAGAGAGCAGGTAGAAATTGCATTATCTACGACCAGTCGTTTAAAAATAATTAATTTTCCATAAAAGGGAGGAAGAAAGTTTAGGAGAATTTCCGCCCTCTTTTGTTTGATTAACTGAAAGCTAACGGTTTTTATGGAAAAGTCGGATGTCCGCTTCTCGCTCATAGCGGACCTGACATACCGGTCCGCTTAATGCCAGAAACCGACACAACTATTATTTTAGGGCCCACGCCTAAAACTATCTTTTGGCTACAATCCGCATTTCCACAAGGGCATTTTCAGGAATGAACTCTGACACGCCTATAGCTGACCAAGCTGGATATGGCGCCTTTACATACTCATCTTTTACTCTGGAAAAAACGTCGATATGTTTTTTGAGGTCAATGTGAAAAGTGGTCATCTCAAGTATGTGTTCATAGTTTAAACCAGCGGCATTTAAATAAACGCCAAGCTTATAAAAGGCATCATGAAATTGTTCTTCAGGATGCTTACTTATAGGTTTATCTCTTCGTGCTGCGGTAACACCGGAAAGATATACTGTGCCATCTGCTTCGATAACGGGGGAAAAGTGCCAATCATCGAAATAGTGTTGAAATTCTTCAGGGACGATAGATTTTTTCATAATTTCATCACCAGTTGATGAGTTGATAAATGTCAGCATTTTCAACATTAAATGCCCTCGGCGCTCAGGATGTTCAACCCATCCACCCATTGCTCATTGTTGATTGCTCATAGAAGATATTGCCATGCGCGCATATCCTTATTGTGCCAGTAGCGGACGACTCTGATGTCACGATTTATTCATGAATACCGAATAAACCTCTGATACGATAAAACAAATAATCTGCCTGAAGTACGTGCAAAACGAAGAATTATCGTTGTGCATATTAACTGCAGAAACTGAACAGCCTGTCAGGAAACTAAAAATAAAAAAAGTTCTCAGCTTGCTGCCTAATTATATGGCGCTTACCGTCAGCTGAGAACTGTCGCGTTACCTTTGAGATAAGCCATCCGCAGTCATGGAGCGATCAAAGGAGCGCCGAATTAGCCTGATACTTAACCCTGCCCCTACAGCCAGGCAGATAGCCATCGTCAGAAGCGCGACGATAAAAGCATGGGTAATTATTGCGACGCTGTTACCGTTCCCCAGCATGCTGTAAAAAATGCCGCCGATAACCGCGACACTTAACGCAGTGCTAATTTGTAATGTCGAGCTGGTTACGCCAGCAATCATACCTGAAAACTGTGGCGCGACCCGGCCTGTCACCATCCGCACCAGAGTTGGCATCGCCAGCCCCTGCCCCAGCCCAGTCAGGAAAAGCAGCATGGCGAGCGGCAGCATCGCGGGAGAGTGACCGGGCATCGTCGTAGCGATCAATCCTGCCATACCTGCCAAACCTGCGGTTTCACATCCCATTCCGATGGCGCTAAGGTAATTCCCGGCATACTGCCTCAGGTACGGTGTCAGTAACGGACCAATGAGAAAGCCGACACCAAAGGGTAGAAAAAGCGTGCCTGCAACCAAGGCATTTAAATGTAAGGCACTCTGCAGATAGACAGAAAACAGAAGAAAGAACGCGCCGATTGAATAAAACAATAAAACAATCATAAGTCCCTGTCCCAGCCCTGGCGCACGTAATACGCTCGGGTTGAGCAGTGGCGATCCCCCTTTGCGACTGAGGTGGTGCTCATATCGCCATAACAGTGAGGCCAGCAGCGGGAAAGCAAAAAATAACAGCCTCGTCCACCAGGGCCACCCCGCCTCACGCCCTTCTATTAGCGGCACAATCAGTGTACTCAGCGTTAATGTGGCCAGCAGTGTGCCAACGGGGTCAAGTCGCTGAGCAGCTCGCGCCCGTGTTTCTTTCAGCAGCGGCAGGCCAAAGAGAATCACCAGTAGCGTCACAGGCAGATTAACGAGAAAAATCGTCCGCCATCCAAGGTGGAAGAGATCGGCTGATATCAGAATGCCGCCCAGAACCTGTCCAATAACAGAGGCCAGACCAAACACGGCTCCATATATACTGAGCGCTAAGGGTCGCTCCGCTTCGGGGAAAATGACCTGCACGGCGGCGAGCGCCTGAGGAGCCATAATGGCGGCCGTGGCGCCCTGTAATATGCGTCCAGCAATCAGTATCCAGGATGACCAGGCAAAACCACACAGCAATGATGCCGCGGTAAAACCTATCAGCCCAAGAAAGAACATTTTTCCCCGACCATAAATATCGCCCAGGCGACCTCCGGTGATTAATGTCACGGCATACACAGCGGCGTACGATGAAATGACCAGCTGTTCCGCTGAGGAAGATGTGCTCAATTCATTATGAATAGCAGGCAGTGCCACATTAACGATAAAAAAATCGAGCGGCGGCAAAAATGCACCTACCAATAAAATGACAAACATAGCCCAACGGCGTGGCTCGGCTTGCAGGATGCTATGTGCCGACATAGATCACTCCTTATGGAACGGTACGGTCCCTGTTAGGGATGTGTGGTCATCGCAGAATGCGCAGTTGACCAATCAGTGCAGGTGAGGCCGCCTCCGGGAAGCGCAACACCGCTCCGTTCAGCGCATGCCGCCGGAAGCCAAAATAATCTCCCCAGTGATCCATCTGGCCTCATCGGAGGCGAGAAATGAGACGATTGGGGCGATGTCCTCTACCTGACCTATACGGCCAAGCGGCGTTTGCTCTTCATTCCAGGTTTGGAAGTCCAAGCCTATTGCGCCTGCGCTATGGCTCCCTTCCGTTTCGATCAGGCCCGGGTTGACCGCATTCACGCGAATTCCCCGCGGACCGAGCTCAAGTGAAAGCACTCCGGTAATGGCATCAATCGCCCCCTTAGCACCGCTGTAGATGGCACTTTCAGCAATAAAGACACGGGTGACGAATGAACTGATATTGATGATGCTGCTGCCGTGACCCAGGTGCGGTGCGGCCGCGGCGCTTACTAACAAGGGTCCAAGCACATTGATATCAAATTGCCTGCGGTACAGCGCTTCAGTGCTCTCTTCAATTTTGGCGAACTGGTAAACACCGGCGTTGTTCACCACGATGTCGAGCCGCCCGAAAAGAGCAATGCTGGTATTTATTAGTGCCTCGACCTCTTTCTGACTGGTGACATCCGCTGCGACTGCCACAGCCTCACCCTTGGTGGCTTTGATATCGACAACAACCTTTTCAGCAGCGTCTCTATCTGAGGCGTAATTGACGATAACCCTTGCACCATCAGCTGCCAGCTGACGGGCTATACCTGCTCCGATACCTTTTGAACCTCCGGTAACCAGAGCAACTTTGTCTTTTAATTTATGCATAATCTCAGCTTCCTGTTCGTGTCGCCTGAGGCGACGAATTTAAAGAAGCCATGGTGATGCCTACAAAGTTGTTTGAGAACTGACACTTTTGTATATTGGATGTTCATTTTTGAACGGCGGAATCGAAGCATGGATTGGGGGGATGTTCAGGTATTGCTTGCGGTCATGCGTAACGGCTCTTTCGGGAAAGCAGCCCTGAGTCTGGGCGTAAGTCATCCTACAGTAGGACGCCGTATCAAGGCGCTTGAGGATGAAGCGCAGCAGGCGCTGTTTCGCCGGACAACGGAGGGATTGGTGCTGACAGATGCCGGAGACGGGATCATGAAGCTGGCAGAAGCGATGGAAAATTCCGCGCTTGCCATGGAACGCCGTCTGGCAGGCAATCACGATCGCCTTGAAGGAATACTGAGAATATCATCAGCAGAATGGTTTACTAACTATGTGCTGGCCCCCGTGCTGAGTGAATTGACATGTCGTCATCCGGCGATTGTGCCGGAAATTATTGCAGGTTACCGCCTGCTCGATCTGTCGCGCCGTGATGCCGACATCGCGTTTCGCATCGTACCTTTTACCGATCCGAATATTGTTCAGCGCCGTTTGATGCGTGTGCCCTACGCACTTTATGGCACGCCACAGAATGCACAGGCACTGCTCACAGCCCCCTCTTCGGTGGGGCTGATCCTGATGAATACTGGGCAGTCACACTTTCCTGACGTCTCATGGCTTCTTGATCATTTCCCGCAGTCAAAACCTGCCTTTAAAAGCACAAGCCGTGCGGTTCAGGCGCAGATGTGTCTGCGGGGGATGGGCGTAGCCGTGCTGCCACGGCCTTTGGGTGATGCCACCACCGGGCTGCAGCGTATTGAAATGCCTGACATTCCGCCTTCAAGAGACATCTGGGTCGGCTACCATCAGGATCTTCGTCATATGGATCGCTTGCGCGCATTGCTGGATATCGCAGATAGTATGCTGGCTTCACAACAGGAATAGCCTGACGTGGCGGGGCATCCTGGTGAAACCAGCGTGCAAAAGCGCTTCAGGTATGTTTGTGCGTTTCCTCACGAACACTCATCTGAGCAAAGACATGGGCTAACTTACGACGAATTGATAATAATCAAAATGTCGACCAGATGGATTATCCTACATGCCGGGTTATCAAGTTCGCCCTAAGCCGCCCATTAAATACTAACAGTCGCACCATTTTTCTGAACACTCAGCAGGCAGCTTTGTCTTTACGCCCATTCTTAATGGTCAGCGTGATGGCTGAAATCAGGAAATAGAGAACACCAAAAGCGGCGTAGGGTGCAACCGTGGTGACATCCAGAGCAGCATTACTACTCGCCTGTTTAAACATAAACACACCCGCCAACGCAGATTGCGCTCCACTCAAGACCATAGCCCATTGTCCATTTGAATTTTTCCAGCGACGGATGGAAGCAGAAAGCTGCAGTACACCAGAAAAAATCGCCCATATTCCAAAGACTTTAATGGTTGTATTCATGCTGACAGAAAGAGCCCAGATAATAGCTGCTGCGACCACCAGACTAACAATAAAGTTGAATTTTTGGGGTGGGTTTAGTGCTAAGCCCCCTGACTGTCTTGCATCAAGATAATTGGCGAATGCGTCCCATGTAGGATACAAAACAAGCAGAATGCCACCAACTGTGGGATTATGTTTGCCAATGAATAGCGCAAGTGCAATCCAGATAATTGAACCCGCAGCACGGATGTAATAATAAGATTGAAGCCATTGATTTTGAATGTAGGTAGATGTAGCGAAATTGGATTTCATGATGATTCTCCGAAATAGGTTGGACTTCACAGAATATTCCAGACGAATGATGGCCGAATTAGAGTCGGCAATTATTCAGTCGCAGGATTAAGAAAATGTGTAAAACTTATAACAACCAACTTTTAAGGAAAAACAGAGCGTATAAAAATGGTTGTTCGATAAAAAAGACGACACTGTGTCAAAAAATTAATCTTAATTTTTTATACAGTCTTGGATTAACGATATAGGTTTAGGTCGCAAGCATTCTGGCGGTAACCTGTTCTGTCTAACCTACGCAGTCTGCGTATACGCAAGGGCTGCTTTATGTAACCTGACACAGAGATCTGGACTAAATCAGGAAAAACTCCGATAAAAAAGTAGGTTAAAGGCGCCATCACAGCAACCGGGATCGTTTGCTGACATTCATATTTGAAATCGGTATTTAGTGAATAATTGCAGGAATCCCTGCGTACTTCAGGATGTTTTTTGTTCATTATCACACACGAACCAGAAACGGATTCAGGAACATATTCCGTCTTAATGACGTCAGCTATCTCCCTGCAAAAACCGCCAGTTACGCTACGTTGTCTAAGGTGTTCACAATACTGTTTTCCTGAAAAAGAAACTGACCTGAATGGCTGTAATAACATCTTCCTGCTAGCGAGTAGTTGAGCAACCAGCGAGTCGATGTCTGCCAGGTGAGGTGGCATACTGATCGATTGCTTTAATACGGCTGGCTCATTCAATCCAGAATTCCCGGAAAGTTTGAGCTGAGTCTGTAAAAAGGGCTGAAAACCTGACGCAGTGGTAACAGAAGATCGGGAATTCATTCTTTCGATGTTTAATGCTGCCAGGCCCGGCATTGAATGCAAAGCACGGATAGTGTTCATTAATAATTTCTCCATCAAAGTAAAGTCACATTGAAATAGCCTCAATTAAAGTCCTCGCTGGCTATATCACTTCCTCCAAATCATGCTTACGTCGGTACGAACAAACACTGCGCCATAAACCTACTAGAAGGTAGGTTGAATTACTACAATGCCACGTGCAGTTATTCTTTCTATCACCCGGATATTTCATTCAACGTCACGAAATAGTCACGAATTCCAGTCAAATATCTAACCGACATAAAGGCTGCTCATCAACTATTTCAGCCCGAGTAGCCGAACACGTGAAGAGTTCGGCTAGTAACGTTTTATTGTCTGAGTTACTTCAGCTGGTTTTCGTTAATCTTTTAATCACTGGCTCGACAATTTGCTGAAATACATCAGCGTTATTAAAGGCACGCGAAGATATAATTGCACCATGCACCGTAGCCATTAGCGATTTGGCCTCTGTGGCTGCACTTTCCCGCAGAATAAAAACGCCATTTTTTTCACCTCTGCTCAGTACATCAGTGAGCCAGTTAGTGAGATCGTTGAAATGCCCACTGACTTCCTTAGCCACTTCTTTAGGTAAAATCGTTAATTCAACAGCCAGCATCACGCAAATGCAGAAAGGAGAATTGTTCTCACGTATGCAGGTCGCCCAGAAATTCACGTAGCTGTTAATTTCACCTAATGCATCACCGGAGAAATGCTGGCTGGTTGCCGCCATTCCTGCTTGTGCCTGCTGTCGATAATCACTCACGACTGCCTGAACCAGATCCGCTTTGCCAGGGAAATGGTGGTGAATACTCGACTTACGAATCTGCACCCGCTCGGCTAAATCAGCATAACTGAAGCTGTTATAACCGCCCGCTGTCAGCAGAATTCTGGTGTGGTGCATAATCTCTTCGGCTTTCTGTGAACGTTCTGTACTCATGCTTGCTCCAGCAGCAACGGTAAAATAACTGCAAATCGATAAACGGCCACGAACCTACTCAGCGTCAGTCGGATTGTCAAGCGCACCGCGCGTCAAGCGTTTGCGTTTATAGGCACCCGCCATACTGCTAAATACGCCGTCGCGCAGAATCAAAGCGTGGTACAAAGCTGCGGCAAGATGCAACATAACAGTGATGAAAAGCGCCATTGCTACCAGGCTGTGAAGCGGACGTAAAATGGCATAAGCGTTGTTGCTGATCGGAACAATGGGCGGCAGCACAACATGACCCAGTGTGACGGGATACCCCGCCGCCGACAGCATCGCCCAACCGATCAGGGGCTGAGCCAGCATCATGGCATACAGTGCCCAATGAGACAGATGCGCTAAGAATTTCTGCCAGGCAGGCAGCGTGGCTGGAAGTGCTGGCTTAGCAGTGCTGAATCTCAGCCAAAGCCGCACAATGACCAGCATTAAAATCATCAAACCCAGCGGCTTATGAATCGCAACCAGCAGGCCGTGCAATGATGAAACCGTGGACACCATTGCGACACCAATAAATAACATGGCCATAATAGCCGCAGCCATCACCCAGTGAAGTACGCGCAGTGCCGGGTGAAAAGTGTTGTTATGTTTCATCAGTGGGCTCCGGCCTGTTCATGAGTGCGTGCATTATAGGATTTAGCGTAAGCGGATGAGCGGGCATTAAGAAGCGGGTCATCCGAAGCCGTAATACCCTCAGGTAAAATCAGCGGGTCATAGTTAATGTCGTTACAAACGCCCTGCTGTTGTGCCGTTGTCTTATTAATTGTCAGCGTTCCGGCATTGATCACCTGACGATCGGCAGGCCAGCCAATCGATGCGTCATTGCCTTTATCACCAGAGCCCGCCACTGTAACCATCAGATCCCATTTCTGGGGCCCGTTCGCTAGCCGCTGCTGTAAATCACGCTGCAAGAAATTGGCGTCGTTTTTCTCATTTTCATCCATCGCCTGATAATGAGCGTGCGGCACCATACTCCAGCGCACCAGGTGGGAATGGCCCTCTTTATCAATGAAATTAAAGGCATTCAAACTGTTAAATTGATCGCGGACCCAGCTGGAAGAGGGAACATATTGCTTTGCCCAGGCAAAGAAAGGTTTGATCTCTGGATGCTGTCGTACAAAAGCCTGCATTCTGGCTGGATCAGGTTTACCGGTTTTTGCATCTGGTAGCGTGGCGGTTTGCAGGTCATAGAAGCCCTGCACGCTTTGTACCGGAAAAAAAGGCATTGCATTCATGCCTGTGCGCCACTGTTCACCATTTTTCTGATAGAAAGCCAGCGCCATACTGCGTATCGGTACTGCATAATCAGGCGCATTCGGATTTCCGCCTGCGATAGCTAAACGGCCCACCACAGGCGTAACGCCTGAGGCAAACAGTGCCGCACGTGACAAGGCGCTGGCGTTACCGTTGGCAGAAAAATCCCCCAGGATACAGACGCCCTTTGCATGATTACGGCGATAACCCGGGTGATTGCCATTAGATTTTTCTAAGGCAGTAATCAGCTTATCCGATGTCAGCCTGCCAGTATCCAGCCACCCGCCCGCCCACACGAACAAGGCGATCACCAGTAATGGGATCACAATTATTATCGCCAAGCGCACTATTTTATGACCGACAGAAAGAAAAGGTTTATTCATGAAAACACTCAACATTGCAGAATTTAGTTCACTGTTCATCCGAGCGTAATCATTAAGATTTTGCTTTTGATAACAGGATGACATTCAGAAGTTATTTAAGATGCCCTGCAAATCTACTAGTAGGTAGACTAAACTGTCAAACAATTAATCCTCCTTTTATAAGTTGCTGTTCCCTGCATGTCATACCGGCTTGTTGACATTCTGGAGTGACCACGTTCCCGTAGACATTTGCTGTCCTTACGATGAGGGCTCTGCTCCTCACTCATAGCAGACCTCAAGACATTGCAAACTAGCGCCCCTTTTGCCGCGGTTGTGGCAATCAGAAGGCAGGCAAGCCTGCCTTATTTTCACTTTAATGGGATTCAACAGCCTGCGGAGTGACAACGTCGCGTGACCGCAGCGTGATACGTACCGGCGCAGATTTATACGATGGCGTACCGCTCTCCTTGTCGATGTAATCCAGCGGGATCAGGACGTTAGCCTCCGGATAATAGGCTCCAATCGATCCCTGTGAGATGGCATAGCGAATTACCGTCATGGATTCCAGACGCATACGGTAGCCCGGCACTGCTGACTCCAGATCCACAACATCCCCGTGCTCAAGCCCCAGACGTTCCAGATCAAAGTCACACATAAACAGGACATCACGGCGGCCAAATACTCCGCGGTAGCGATCATCCATGGCGTAAATCGTCGTGTTGTATTGATCGTGACTGCGAAGCGTAATCAGACGTAGCACGTCGTCGCCCGGCACCGTCAGGTCCTCATGCGTGCCTTGATAAAGCGAAAACATCGCTTTACCGCTCGGGGTCGGCCAGATGCGATCCCGCGGCGGCAGTGGCATCTGAAAACCACCGGGTTGGCGAATGCGGGCATTGTAATCATCGAATCCGGGTATGGTTTTTTCGATCAGGTCGCGGATGAGATCGTAATCGGCTATCAACTCATTCCAGTTAACCCGCGTTCTCGGCAGAGCCGCGCTGGCCATCCCGGCAACAATGGCCGGTTCAGAACGCAGCAGCGGCGACGCTGGCTTCAACTTTCCGGAAGAGGCGTGCACCATCGACATGGAATCTTCAACAGTGATCGACTGGCGATTGCCAGACTGCTCATCCAGTTCGGTACGGCCGAGGCACGGCAGCAGTAGTGTCTCTTTCCCGGTCAGAAGATGAGTACGGTTCAACTTGGTCGCGATGTGAACACTGAGTTCAAGTTCACGCATCGCCGGAAAGGTCACGTCTGAATCGGGCAGCGCCACGGCAAAATTTCCTCCGAGGCAAATGAGCGCCTTCGCCTGCTTGTCGACTATCGCTTTCATCGCCTGCACCGCATCATGACCATGATGCGACGGTGGTGTAAATCCAAACACGTTTTCCAGCTTATTGAGAAAATCGGACGACGGTTTCTCAGTGATCCCCACGGTACGGTTACCCTGCACGTTGGAGTGTCCTCGTAACGGACAAACGCCTGCGCCGGGTTTACCGATATTGCCTCGCATTAGCAGCAGATTGACCAACAGGCGCACATTATCCGTACCGCGGTTGTGCTGTGTAATACCCATACCATACGTCAGGATAGTGGCATTCGATTTGACGTAAGCTTCAGCGACGCGCCTGAGATCTGCCTGCTTCAGGCCAGAGTCTTGCTCGATTAATGCCCAGGATGTGGCTTCGATGTCCGCCGCGAAGCGCTCAAACCCTTCTGTATGCTCGCGGATAAAGGCATGATCCAGTGCCGTACCGGTTTCAGCCTCAATCGCCAGCACCGCTTTGGCGATACCCTTAAGCGCAGCCGAATCGCCACCGGCACGGACCAAATAATACGTTGACGCGATATCGGTTGAGCTGTTGGTCGCCATCTCCATGACATTCTGCGGGTCGGCAAAACGCTCAAGCGCGCGTTCGCGCAGCGGATTAAACACGATAATCGGTACGTCACGGCGCGCCAGCTCGTGCAGCGTTCCCATCATGCGAGGATGATTGGTCCCTGGGTTATGACCCATTGAGAGAATAAGCTCTGCACTATCGAAATCGTCCAGAGATACGGTGCCCTTACCGATCCCAATCGACTGAGGCAAACCTACGCTGGTTGCCTCGTGGCACATATTTGAACAATCAGGAAAATTGTTAGTGCCATACTCCCGGGCAAAAAGCTGAAACAAATAGGCCGCCTCGTTTGATGCGCGACCGGAGGTATAGAACTCAACCTCATCTGGCGGCAGTGCAGCTAACTTATTGGCAATACGCGTAAAAGCCTCTTCCCAGCTCACTTCGATGAAGGTGTCGCTTGCTGCATCATAGCGCAGCGGCGTGGTTAACCTGCCGTATCCCTCCAGCTCATAATCGGAACGCTGTAGCAGCGACGTGATAGTGTTTTCGGCAAGAAATGCCGGCGTAACGCGCTTGGTGGTCGCTTCCCATGTGACCGCCTTAGCGCCATTTTCACAGAACTGGAAGGTTGAGCCATGATCCTTATCCGGCCAGGCACATCCGGGGCAATCAAACCCATCGGGCTGATTAGTGCGCATCAGCGTAGGCGGCGCTTTTAAGGTATCCATTTGGTTTTTAACAGCTATTGCGGTTGCCTTAAGTGCTCCCCAGCCGCCTGCCGGGCCATCATAGGGGTGTACACCTGGTACTGTGCGATGATTTTTTTTGCTCATACAAACTCGGCTCACGTGAATGTAATTTATGATGCTGCAGCCCCTGCGGAGGTTGCTTAACGTAACAGCGATATGTGCAGGTGTTACCTGAGCCTGAATATCCCTTCATCCACTGGTGTTATGGATAGTTTGAAGGTAGCAAAAAAAAACAGATCTCCCGCGCTGGTTATCAATTGGTTACTTTTTAAATTCATTCCTTTATCTGGCTAGCCAAGAGCAACGACCGGAATTTCAATTTATCTACTCAGTGGAAGTGTATTGCCGCTTAGGGAAGGCGTGCCTGAATGATTATTCTGGAACATAAAGAGTGTCCCGTCGGGAAAGCAGCCATTTGTACTTTCTTTAACGAAATAATTATCTAATGACGATACATTTATTTCATCGTGCAAACGTTTTACTTTTTCCAGCTAACTGTCACAATAAAAAAGCTACATAAATAGCGCGCTATTATAAAGCACGCAATATATATAAATGATAAAAATTCTTATTTATAGTGACAACACCGGGGAAAACCTTATGCACACACGCTTTTGTTGGGCAGGTTTACGACGCGCCGCAAGTTATCGCGGGCATGTATAAGCAGCACTTCGCTACCACAAGGTCCGTTCGCCACCCTCACGGGGGTGGTTAACGGTTGACCGGCACTAACGTTTTGGGCGAGAAGTGGGGGTTGTCTCAAGCCACGCGCGCACGTTCTCCAGGTCCGGCCCGACTTCGCGCAGGGCCTGACTCAGTCGGTCTTGTGTGGTGCTTAACTTCAGAGTCCAGAACGTGATTTGCCACTGCTCGCGTATCTCTACCTGACTGAGGTCTGCGGGAATACGCCGCTGAATGTATTGACGGTTTTTCATTATTTTTATCCTTTTCTGTTTTATGTAGGAACGCCCGGCATGAGGCTTGCCAGCGCAATACATTCCCTATATTGAACAATCACCCTGGATAAAATAGAGGAATATTCTTGCTGTTGAGGTGGGGATAAAAAAGGAGAGTAATCCTGGCGAGGCCAGCGATTTATTCTGACATGTGTTAACAATATCTATTTCATTAAACTAAAAAAAAATTATTTTCATTTCTTCTTAATAAGCCTCTGATAAATGAGAAAATTAAAACACTGCATCCAGGTCAAGTTAACGTGATGTTTAGAGGCGGGTGAGCGATACACCCAAATTCACTCCATCCCGTATTTAAGGAGTTTTCTTTGAGAAATCAACTTTTAGAGCGGCCCGTGGCCGTACAGCATAATATTCGTGATCTCAGGCTTGCCGCTGGCCTTTCACAACAGAGTGCCGCTGAGCGTTTCGATCTTAGCCTGCGTGTTTGGCAGTCGAAAGAGTCTGCGAAGAATCCAGGGCAGCTCAGCCAAGGCGAATATGAATTGTTATTGTTGCTGGCTGGTCAACATCCTTACTTTGCACTGGTGTCGCAACAAAAAAAGTAAGCTGCGATGGCCTCACGCGTTTTGCACAAAAGAGACTGAGTATCTCATTTCGATGTTCAGGCACTGCATCAATGTCACAGAGTTAGCCGTATCACTGGCTAATCAAACTGAGTAGATGCATCACCGTCCTGGAGGGATTGTTGCGCCGCCAGGCAAAGGCGATATCGGTAAACAGGGTGTTATTCTCTATTTCGCAAAACGTAACATGCGGGTTGTTCACACAGCACATGGACTCTGGTACCAACGCGATGCCGCAACCTGCTCCGACCATGCCGAGAGACGAGGTGATTTGGGGAGCCTGAATAAATCGTGTTGTGGTGAACCCCGCGCGCAGACAGGTGCTTACGATGAGCTCATACAGGCTGGGAGCGACTTCACGCGGAAACATAATCAATGTTTCGTCCACCAGCTGCGCTAATGCAATGGTGCCTTGGGAGCTACATGCATGGCCCGCAGGTAACGCAATCATCATTCTTTCGGTAGCGATGACTTTCAAATTGAACGCTTTGCTGCTTTCACACGGCAAACGAATAAACGCCGCATCAAGCAACCCATCCCGCAGATCCTGCATCAGCAAAGCCATATTCTCTTCCCTGGCAATGAGTTCCATTGCTGGATAACGCGTTCTAAAACGCTGAAGAAGGTCAAACACGGGTGCCCCGAAAGCGACAGAACTGGCAAACCCGAGCGACATCTGTCCGCTTATACCCCGCGCCATACCACGGGCTTTCTCAAGCGCATGGTCGGCCAGCTGCACAATCTCAGTGGCGTCATTTAGGAATGCCCTTCCCGCCTCGGTGAGTTCAACGCCGCGCGTCAGACGTTTCAGCAATGGTGTCCCAATCTCATGTTCCAGCCGCTGTATTTGCTGGCTCAGCGGTGGCTGAGAAATGCCGAGCATTTCTGCAGCGCGGGTGAAATGAAGCGTCTCGGCGACAGCAACAAAATAACGCAGATGGCGAAGTTCCATATCAAAAACGTCTCAAAGTTAACAGGTTTCGCTATTGGATTCGTTAAGCCAAAAAGCCCACCATGATATTAACACGGCTTAACTATTGGTTTGCGAGGTGGCAAATGTGTAATTTTGTATCTGCCTGTTCATGTGAGGAACAGCTGAAAGAAACCGTCTTTAAACTCCATGATGATTCACCAGAAAAGGTTATCTATCAGACTTCACTGATGAGCGCGCTGCTGAGCGGTGTTTATGACGGTTCCACCACGGTGTCCGATCTGTTAAAGAAAGGCGATTTTGGCCTGGGTACGTTCAACCAGCTGGATGGAGAACTCATCGCCTTCGACAGCCAGGTCTATCAGTTACGCTCCGATGGCAGCGCCAATCCTGCCCAGCCCGAGCAACAAACGCCGTTTGCTGTGATGACTTTTTTCAAACCTGAAAATCGCCACCTCTTTACTGAAACCGCCACGCGAGAAGAGGTTCATCAGGTTATCGACAGCAAAATCACTTCAGATAACCAATTCTGTGCCATGCGTATCAGTGGTCGCTTTCATGCCGTACGGACTCGAACCGTTCCCTGCCAATGTCGCCCTTATCGCTCGATGCCGGAAGTGCTGGGCGATCAGCCAACCTTCGCATTTAAAGAGACGCAGGGTGAACTGATTGGCTTCCGTACGCCGCAGTACATGCAGGGAATCAACGTGGCGGGTTATCACGAGCACTTTATTACGGATGACCGGCAAGGCGGTGGGCACATCCTTGATTATGTGCTGAAGGAGGGAACGCTGACCTTTGGCTCCATTAACAAGCTGGTCATTGATCTTCCCCGGGATACCGAATTTCTTCAGGCAGAGCTCACGCCGCACAATCTTGATGAAGCCATTCGCGCCGTCGAAAGCTAACAATAGGGGGCAATATGAAAACGTTAAAAACCCACACTCACTGGAACAGCGGCGCGGATCTCGTGGTCGCGCAGCTTGAAGCACAAGGCGTAAACCACGTGTTTGGCATCCCCGGAGCCAAAATCGACAAAGTGTTTGATTCATTAGTGGATTCTCCCATTCAACTCATCCCTGTCAGGCATGAGGCAAATGCTGCCTTTATGGCCGCAGCGGTAGGCCGACTTACGGGACATGCCGGTGTTGCACTTGTGACCTCCGGACCAGGCTGCTCGAATCTGGTTACCGGCATGGCAACCGCCACCAGCGAAGGCGATCCGGTGGTGGCTATTGGCGGAGCGGTGAAACGATCGGATAGCGCCAAACAGGTTCACCAGAGCCTGGATACCGTGTCGATGTTTCGTCCGGTAACGAAATATGCTGTTGAGGTCACCGCCCCCTCCGCGCTGACCGAATGTGTCTCTAACGCATTTCGTTATGCAGAAAACGGACGCGGTGGAGGTGCCTTTATCAGCCTGCCGCAGGATATTGTTGATCAGCCGGTTTCCGGCAGCCCTTTGCAAAATAGTGGACACGTTAAGTTGGGCGCGGCCCCCGATGCCCTAATTGAGGCTGTCAGCCAGGAAATCAGCCGGGCAAAAAATCCGGTCATCCTGCTGGGCCTAATGGCCAGCCAACCAGAAAATAGCGCCGCAATCCATGAACTGCTGTCAAAAAGCCAGATCCCCGTGACCAGTACTTACCAGGCTGCAGGCGCAGTCAGACAGGAGCACTTCTCAAGGTTTGCCGGACGGGTTGGATTATTTAACAACCAGGCAGGAGACCGGTTATTACAGCAGGCGGACCTGATCATCACTATCGGTTATAGCCCGGTTGAGTATGAGCCGGCAATGTGGAACAGCGGCAAAGCCATCCTGGTACATATTGATGTGCTACCGGCTGATACGGATAACCGCTACCAGCCCGACGCTGAACTGGTAGGCGACATTGCGCAGACCGTATGCAAGATTGCCGCCCGTATCCTCTCACCATTAACGCTAAGTCACGCTGCGGCCACTGTACTGGAAGACCGCCAGCAGCAACGGCAATTACTGGCGATGCAAGGTGCCAGCTTAAATCAATTTGCGCTGCATCCTCTGCGCATCGTCCATGCGATGCAAGACATCATTAACTCTGACATCAGCCTTACCGTTGATATGGGAAGCTTTCATATCTGGATAGCGCGCTATCTGTATAGCTTCCGTGCGCGCCAAATCATGATCTCTAATGGTCAACAGACCATGGGTGTCGCCCTACCCTGGGCTATTGGTGCCTGGCTGGTTGATCCTTCACGCAAGGTGGTATCGGTGTCCGGGGACGGCGGATTTTTGCAATCAAGCATGGAACTGGAAACTGCCGTCAGGCTGAAGGCCAATATCCTGCACATCATTTGGGTTGATAACGCCTACAACATGGTCGCCATGCAGGAAGAGAAAAAGTATCAGCGAATTTCAGGCGTCAGTTTCGGTCCGGTGGATTTTAAAGCCTATGCCGAAGCCTTTGGCGCAGCCGGCTTCTCCGTTAACAGTGCGGCAGAACTTGAGCCAACATTGCGCAAAGCAATGGATGTCAGCGGCCCCGCTGTGGTCGCAATTCCGGTCGACTACAGCGATAACCCGCTACTGATGAGTCAGTTACACCTGAGTCAAATTCTCTAATTGAAAGGATATGATTATGAAAAACAGAGTTGCGTTTGTAACCGGCGCCGGACAGGGCATTGGCGCAGCCATTGCCTTACGCCTGGCAAAAGACGGCTTTTCCGTAGCCATCGCAGATTTCAATCTTGAAACGGCGCAGCATGTCGCTGATGAGATTGTCACATCAGGAGGAAAGGCTATCGCGCTGCAGGTTGATGTCACCCAACGCGATAACGTTTTTCACGCCGTTGAAGAAGCGCGCCATGCGCTGGGTGATTTCAACGTCATTGTGAACAACGCCGGTATTGCGCCATCAACACCGATTACCGATATCACCGAGGAGATTGTTGATAAGGTTTATAACGTCAACGTTAAGGGTGTGATTTGGGGAATGCAGGCGGCGATTAGCGCTTTTTCCGCGGAAAATCACGGTGGCAAAATCATTAATGCCTGCTCTCAGGCAGGACATGTTGGCAATCCGGAGCTGGCAGTTTATAGCTCCAGCAAATTTGCCGTTCGCGGGCTGACGCAGACAGCGGCTAAAGATCTTGCGTCGAAAGGCATTACGGTCAATGCCTTCTGTCCGGGTATTGTCAAAACCCCCATGTGGGAATCGATCGACAGGCAAATTTCACAAGCGGCGGGTAAACCGGCTGGCTTTGGGACGCAGGAATTTGCAAAACGTATTACTTTGGGCCGGCTGTCTGAACCGGAAGATGTGGCCGCATGCGTCGCATTTCTGGCGGGACCGGATTCCGACTACATGACCGGCCAATCACTACTTATCGACGGCGGAATGGTATTCAACTGATTCGCGGATCGTGCTTACCCATACTGCCGTGTGGGTAAGCTATTAATTATGCACTGTTGCCCGCATATATCGGGTTTCGCCCACAGTGGACATATATTCGCCAAAGGCACTTCTGTGCCAAAAGCGGAAGTTAAAGCACTAATGAGTATTTGATATTGAATGCCTAAATCATGCAGGATACTTACACATTGACTATGAAAATAATTATGCCGCGCTAACAGTAACGCCTAAAACGTAAATATTCTGGAGCGCTGCTTCGTCTTGAGCATCGGTGAACCCTACCCACTGTACAAACGTGTATTTTGATAATGTTTTCTCGTGCCAGGATAAAAATGTCACCTTCTCTGCTTAAGAACATACGTCTTCAGAAAGTAAAGGCGGCCACAACAACTTTGGCCACCTTTATTCAACACCAGCACTCAATGAAAATATGGTGTAATAACAGAGACTATTAGGCCAATAGCAAAAACCATAAACACACTACCACCAGTCTTATTTAGATATGAAAAGGCTTTACCAGTGGCCAGTTTTTTCTTCACTGAACTAGCCGAAGCACCATATATGAAGTGGATAATAACCACCAACACACAAAAAATCATAGAAAGAATACAGAACTGGCTGATAAAAGGCTTTTCAGCGTTTATAAACTGAGGGAATAGCGCCATGAAAAACACGATGGGTTTTGGATTAAGCAAAGAAACAAAAAAACCCTGACGAAACCTTGATGATTTTGATGGAAGAATTAAAATACTCTCACTTCCAGATTCACTCATTTTTTTTGGAGTAGAACGAAACAGCTTAACGCCCAGATAGGCAAGATAAGCAGCACCTACAATTTTGACCACAATCAACGCAAACTGAGAAGTTGTTATAATTATTCCCAAGCTGCTAGCTGCAATAATAGAAATCACACCCATACCTGCTGCCACACCAATAATTCCAGCTAAGGCACTACGTAAACTGTAATTAAGTGTATTCGTTAACGTGAGCAATACACCCGGTCCCGGGCTCGCTATGGTTAAGCTGGCAATTAAGATGTAAAGGTAAATCTGAGACATAAACTTGCCCTGCATAAATGGGGGGCATCCCCCCCCCCGCGGTTAATCGATTAGATTGAAAGATCTCTGTATTCCTGCCCGGCAAATAGAGCGCTGTCAACAAGGCGATCGCCCTCATTCTTAGCTACTTCCAAGTGGAATTTTGTTGGACCTGCATACTTAAAGTAATTTCTTGGGATTTCCAAATCGCTGGCTCGTTTGGCATCATATGTGCTTTCAGAGCAGAAGAAACGCATAACAAACGCTGCACGGATATCTACCTCTCCTTCGCCAAGCATTATGCTTCGATGGATAACGTATTTGTCAAAAATAAGCGCATCTCCTACTTCAAATTCATCCTCTACTCCAAAGTGATTAAGAATAGCCATCTGTGCGTTATCGTTAAGAGGACCATCACGCCACTGAACGAAATCGTCTGTAGTAGGATTCTCATTCGCGTCAATTTTTTGCTGCAGCATACTGAACACGGAGGGATCTATATGACTGTAAAGATAGTCACCGTTTACGCGATTTTTTGGTACGTAAGCCATACCCCCACGTTGCCCTTTTGGATTAATATTAACTAAAGGAGCCCAGATCGTGCATCCAAAATCTTCAGCATGATGGTAGCCAAAACTCTGTGTACCGATATGCCATGGAAAGCCTTTATTTTTGAGCTTTTCAAGCTCAAAAGATAATGCTTGTGCATAAAACATATTCCTTCCAGTCAGGTCTTTCATTGCCTTCTTAAATGCTGGATCTTTCAACAGACCAATCACTACCTCATCGCCATCGTACATGTCAAAAGCTAATCGACTGAACCCGGTCTGATACTTATCAGTAGGTTTATCAATGTACTGACCAATAGTTGACTTGATATAACTAACAAACTCTGGAGAATAAAAACCTTTTAACAAAAGGAAACCTTTCTCTTGAAAATCAGAAATTTGATCTTTCGTTAAGCTGAACTTTTTATTAATCACTTCACTACTCCATTTTTAAAGCCCATTAGGGCAAGAACAACCATTAGGTTGAGATAAAACTTTTCCCTTTGATGATTAATTTGTAATATTCAGCAGCGCATCATAATAATCAGCTCGCGCATCTAAATAAATTGAAGCTCCGAGCATAACAGCTTTCTTATTTTTTATTTTGTTACCTAATAATGGAATGAGTTCTTCTTGAATCCACCCATCTGAATAATCAATATTATTTTTTATTTTTTCATAAATCATCAGAATTTTTTTATTTTTTATTCCAAGCCGTAGCGCTCCTTGCATTACCTTTTCAATCAAAAGCGGCATTGTTAATTTTTGCGCAGCGATGATGCCGACTAATTGATAAAAATACTCTTCATAATCGGCCTCAATGAAAAGCACGTCTTGAGGACAATCACAACCAATGCCAATATCGTCACTGCTGTTTAGGTAGGATTTAACATCTCGCATTTCTAGCAAGGTAATTAATGCGTTGTGGTACATCTCTCCAGAATTGAGCCAGAGTTTTTTCAACGCGTAGTATTTTTCATGATTTCCATATATGTGCAATCCAGAATGTAAATTGAATTCATCAATACAAATCGATGCTTCAAGTAGTCTATCAAAAATCTGTAGATTTATGGATTTTTTGACTTTCAAAAACAACATATGATTAGAGGCTTTATGCCTTAGGCATAAGCTAATAAGAGTATGAGGGAAGTTATTTAAATTATTATCGCCATTCACATTCTTAATGCGCTTTAATTTTAACCAGCTTTCACCAGAGGTGGATTTGGATCTAGCCCCACCCTCACAAACATGTAATAAAAGTGAAGGGTTTAGTGCCAAGAAAGAGATAATTGATATCCATTTTTGTCGTAGATTCATTCCACAAATGCTCAATTTGCAACCAGATATTTACATTGCATTTACTTTAACTGCATTGAATTTACATGTCACTAAACTTATAAATATATGTTATTTATATAAATAACATCGAATTTGACTTACAACGCTTAAAAAACACACTGTTTTCGGGGCTTTTGAATTCCGCTAACATATAAATCTCTACCTGAGGCAATCAATTCAGTTAAATTAACCAAATTGATCATAAATCAATCTAAATCAAATCCAATCATAAAATATATATATCTTTTTCCGAACATAGCTCTGTGACTAATTTACGACAATATTCCACTATGTCATTATTAATACGAAAATAGAAATGCAGTGAAACCAATCAGTATTAAAGAAGAGTTAGTTATGAAAAGAATAGAATTATTAACAATGTTTATCTTTATTTTTTTAACCACCATCAAAATACTTATGATGGATTGAATTTAAGTCTGTACAGACCATCTGGATAAAATAGAACCAAATCAATTAATCATCTAAATCCATCTAACCAGACAGCTGTGATCCTGCCGTCAGGCTAAAGTCACATCCATTAACGGTTAGTCGAGGTTTACCAGAATTGCTGATTTGTTCACTTTAGTTGCGAGGCTGAATCGATAGCACAGACAGGAGTTCTGCACATCAATATGTGCGGAAACTTATTCACAAAAGTAAAGAACTTTTTATCAACATTGCAAAGTGAACAATCAGATCTTAACCCCCTAGCCCTGCCCTAAACCTGAAGTAACATCCGCTGCTCGCTCAAAGAGGACATTGGGCTTGGCGTCGTCCACTCTTTTCACTAAGCGGGCTTTGCAAACATCACGGTTTTAATTAAAGGATAACAGCTAATAATATGTGGGTCTCATTGGCTGCGTTCCATCAATTCAAGCGTCTGACCATCAGGACTTTGTAAATATATTACTCTGGTACCCTGCATGGGTCCTGACGACACTGTTTGAGGTTTACCCGGCGTCTTCCAACCGTAGTCCGATACTTTGCCTAAGAGCGTATCAAGATCCTCAACCATAAAAGCAAGGTGAGCGTAGCCTGGGATATAGGGCGCTGAAGGTTCTTCTGGCTGCTCAATGTTATTGTATTGGAGTAATTCAATTCGGATATCAGCCAGTTCAAGCAAAGCCATCCGTACATCAGCTCCCCTTGCACCTGTAACCTCATCGATTATAGGCCCAGACATTTTTCCTTCACGTAATAATTTACCGCCAAGAATCTGAGTCCAGAATAATAATGAGTCTTCAATATTTTTAACTGAAAAAACCAACGTGATTGACACTTAAGATCATGTGATTACCTACTGATTTTTGAAAGTTCATCAGCCAACTATATAAAAAGCCTGCTTTATTTCTACACCATAAATGCGCGAACGTTTTACAAGCCTGCATCTTTTATCGATAAATTGCGAATATCCTCTTTTCGCTCGAAGCTGTCTCTAATTTCCAATCGCAAAGAAGGGCTGCGGCAATTCAGTGAAGCACTATTATGTTAGAAGAGAGCATACGGTAGGATCACTTGAGGATAAGCAGAATGCTTCTGGAAAAGCTCAGGTTGCTTTAAGTTCGGAGGAAGGACAGTGAATTCTGGTTTTTCACCAGGGAACGCCAGCAGCAGATGGTGCTTAGGTTCAAGATGCGGTGTTATGTTTGATGTGACAGAACTACCTAAGCCGTCATCATTTTGACGTCCGCTTTTGGCTGTATTATCAGCCGAAAATCTCATCCTAACCAGCTACTGATAACGGCATTTCGCCGTTAAGAGATGCGCTTTCATGCAGCAAGCCCCAACGCAACTGCACCTAAACAATGCATTCGGCAAAAAGCTGATCGGCACTTTTCACAACTGTCCTCCTTTTTAAAACCACATGAATATCTATGATCGGCCACACATTTTACAATCTGTTTACCTGACAGCGGCGAAAATCTGTGCAAAGTAGTGTCCAGCGGCAAACGAGATTTATGCCCTGGCACGTCAATTGCTTTAGCTAACCGATGTCAGCCGCAGCAACCTGACAACCTGTGCGCGTTATTAAATCCATCAAATTGATTTAATAAAACACCCTCTTTTTGCATCAAGGCGGAAAACACCATGAAAATCCGATTCAACCCAGTCATAAAAGGATGTTTTGCAGCGGTGCTGTTAGCCAGCGTAGGCAGCGCGGCAGCGGCAACCACGTTGAATGCATTGTTTATGACGCAGGCGGCGTATAGCGAAAATGATATCCGCGCCATGACGCAGGCGTTTCAGAAAACGCACCCAGAGGTGCAGGTTAATCTTGAGTTTGTGCCGTATGAAGCGCTGCATGACAAAATTGTTGCGGCGCGTGGCGCGGGCGGTAACGGCTACGATGTGGTGCTGTTCGATGCCATCTGGCCGGCAGAATTCACTAAGTTCGATCTGTTGCAGGACGTCAGCAGCCGCATCAGCGCTGATGAAAAAGGGCAGATTTTCCCCGGCGCAATGAACACCGTTGAGTTCAAAGGCAAAACCCTCGGCATGCCGTGGATCCTCGATACCAAATATCTCTATTACAACAAAGCGATGCTGGAAAAAGCCGGTATCACCACGCCGCCGCAAACCTGGCAGCAGGTGATGGATGACGCGCGCATCATCAAGCAGAAAAACATCGTGAAATATCCGCTGGTGTGGAGCTGGTCGCAGGCGGAAGCGCTGGTGTGCGATTACACCACGCTGGTGTCGGGTTTCGGCGGCAAGTTCTATAACAACGACAAACTCGATTTCTCCTCCCCGGCCTCGTTGCAAGCGGTGAAGCTGATGAAAAGCTCGCTGGATGAAGGCTTGAGCAATCCGGCTTCACGCGAATATCTGGAAGAGGATGTGCGTAAAGCCTTCTCCAATGGCGATGCGGCTTTCGCGCTCAACTGGACCTACATGTACAACATGGCCAACGATCCTAAACAAAGTAAGGTCGCCGGCCAGGTGGGCATCGTTCCCGCGCCAGGCGATGCGCCGGGCAAATTCGGTGCCGTTAATGGTTCGATGGGCCTTGGCATCACTAAAGGCAGCACGCATGCGGATCAGGCATGGCAATACATCCGCTACATGACTTCACAGCCGGTACAGAACCAATACGCCACGCTGAGTCTGCCGATCTGGAAAAGCTCGTATCAGGATCCGGCGGTGCTGAAAAACCAGGAAAGCCTCATCGCGGCGGCGGATAAGTCGCTTAACGTGATGCTGTCGCGTCCGGAAACGGCTGACTATTCGCGTCTCTCCAACACGCTGCAGCAGCAGTTGCAGCAGTTGCAGCAGGTGCTGGTGGGCAGTGCAACGCCAGATGCCGCGCTGCAAGCGGTAGATAAGAGTGCGGCGCGTCTGCGCTAAGGGGCAACAATGCTGAGTTTGCGTCAACGCGAACAACGGCAGGCATGGGTGCTGCTGGCACCCATGTTGTTGGTGATGCTGTTGCTCACCGCATGGCCGCTGTTACGCACCATCTGGCTGAGTTTCACCGATGCCGCCCTGATCGGCAGCGGTGAAGCGCCGGGCTGGATTGGCTTTGAAAATTATCTGTTCGCCATCACCGATGCGGATTTCCGCAGTTCGCTATGGCGCACGCTCTATTTCACCGTGGTGTCGGTGGCAATTGAAGGCGTGATCGGCGTGCTGGTAGCGCTGTTGCTGAACCAGAAATTCGCCGGTCGCAACGTGCTGCGCGTGCTGGTGATTTTGCCGTGGGCGCTGCCGACCATCGTTAACGCCATGATGTGGCGTCTGAATTTCAACCCGGATTACGGCAGCATCAACGCCCTGCTGACGCAGTTAGGGATCATTGATGGCTATCGCAGCTGGCTGGGTTCGCCGGATTCGGCGCTCAACGCGGTGATGTTCGCCGATATCTGGAAAAACTATCCGCTGGTGACCTTACTGGTGCTGGCGGCGTTGCAATCGATCCCCGACGATCTGTTCGAAGCCGCACGGCTGGATGGCGCATCAGCGTGGCGGCGTTTTCGTGCCATCACCTTCCCGGCGATTGTTGGCCCGCTCAGCGTGGCGCTGGTGCTGCGCACCATCGACGCCTTCAAAATTTTCGACATCATCTACGTAATGACGCGCGGCGGTCCGGTCGATAGCACCAAAACCCTGAGTTTTTACGTGTATCAGGAGTCGTTTAGCTACCTGCGTGCCGGCAGCGGCGCGGCCTACGCGATGTTGATGACCTTGCTGTGCGCGGTGCTGATCACGCTTTACATGTTGTTACTGTGGCGCCAGCGCCGCAAAGGAAGCGCTCATGAAGGTTAAATTGCGCCATGTCGGTAAATACGCCGCCGCGCTGCTGGTGGCGTTCTCAGTGTTAGCGCCGATGGGCTGGCTGTTTTTGATGAGCGTCAGCGCCGCCAGCGATCTCACCCGCGTACCGCTGGAGTGGCTGCCGCGCCAGTGGGATTTCACCCGCTACGGCAAGCTGCTGTCGCTGGAGCCGGGCCAGCCGGGCGTGCTGTTTCTGCATGCACTCGGCAACAGCCTTTTAGTCGCCACCGGCGCGACAATCATCTGCTTACTGCTGGCGATTCCGGCGGCGTTCAGCTTCTCGCGCTATCGCGGGCGCGACGGCTGGCTATTCGCCTCACTTGCCATCTATATGGTGCCGCCGGTGGCATTCGTGTTGCCGCTCTACTTCCTGTTGCAGCAGTTCGATCTGCTCAACACGCGGCCCGGATTGATCATCGTTTACTGCTCGCTGATTCTGCCGTTCCTCACCTGGATGCTGAAAAACCAGTTCGATACGCTGCCGCAGGATATTGAACAGGCGGCGCGGCTCGACGGCCTGCGCGTCTGGCAAGTGCTGTTACGCATTACGCTGCCGCTGGCGAAGCCGGTGTTGGGGGCCGCCGCGCTGTTTGGCTGGCTGCTGGCGTGGGACGAATTTTTCTATGCGCTGCTGTTTACCAGCAATATCGCCGCACAAACCTTACCGGTCACCATTGCCGGATTTACCGCCGGACGCGCCACCGATGATGGCTTGATCGCTGCCGTCGGCATTCTGGCTTCGGTGCCACCGCTGTTTATTGCCATCTGGCTGCAGAAGACGCTGGTTAGCGGCCTTGCCAGTGGCGGGAGTAAAGGATGATGGAGCAGAAACTCACCGCCACGCTGTATGTGGTGGGCAACATTAATGTCGATTTGATCATGGGCACGCTGGATAACTGGCCGCAGCGCGGTACTGAAGTGATGCTGAATCACAGCGAACTGCGTCCTGGCGGCTCGGCGGGCAACTGCGCGCTGGCGCTAGAAGCGATGCAGGTGCGCCATCGCGCGGTCGCCAATCAGGGCAATGATGGCCTGAGCGCCTGGCTGGCGAGTCATTTTCCGCACAGCGCTGCGCACTGGACGCGCTACAGCTGCGAAACCTCGCTTACCGTTGGCGTGACGCATTCGGATCACGAACGCTCTTTCCTGAGTAATCTCGGCCATATCGTGCAACTCACCGCGCAGGATGTGCTGGATCAACTGCCGGCTACCGCGTCTGACGGCGATATCGTGCTGCTGTGCGGCACCTTTTTGTGTCTGCATCTGTATGACGATTATCCGGCGCTGCTCGCCGAGTTACAGCAGCGCGGCTTTGTCACCGCCGTCGATACCGGCTGGCCGCCGCAGGGCTGGACAAACGAAGTGCGTCAGCAGGTCACGCATTGGCTGCCGCTGTGCGACTGGCTGTTGCTCAATGAAGTGGAAACGCTGGGATTGGCGGCGTCAGACGACTTGCCCGCCAGCGCGCAAATGCTGGCGCAACAGCTAAGCGGACGCGGCGGCTGCGTGGTGAAATGCGGCCCGCAGGGCGCGCGCTGCTGGCAGGCAGATAACTCAGTAAGTCAGCCTGCACGTCCGGTCACGGTGGTGGATACCATCGGCGCGGGCGACAGTTTCAACGCCGGATTTCTCACCGCCCTGCTGCATCAGCAAGATCTCACCACGGCTTTGCAATGGGGGATTTCGGTGGCGTCACTGGCTATCAGCACCTTGCCGCGTCGTTACCCCGACTGGCATCAACTGCAACTTTCCCAGGAGTTTTAAATTATGGCCAGTGTTGAACTCGTAAAAGTGGCCAAACGCTACGCAAAACAGTCGGTGCTGCACCCGCTCGATCTCACCATTCCTGACGGCAGTTTTACCGTGCTGGTTGGCCCATCCGGCTGCGGAAAATCGACGCTGTTGCGCTTGCTGGCCGGGTTGGAGAGCTTGTCGGATGGCGCGATCCTGATGGATAAAGTGCAAATCAACGACCGCGATCCAGCCGATCGCGATATCGCCATGGTCTTTCAGAGCTATGCGCTCTATCCGCACTTAACCGTGGCGGAGAATCTGGCGTTCCACATGCAGGTGAAGAGGGTGAAGCGCGAGGAGCAGCACACTAAAATTGCGCGCATCGCCGGAATTCTTGGCATCGATAAGCTGCTGCAACGCTATCCGCGTGCACTGTCAGGCGGACAGCGTCAACGCGTGGCGATGGGCCGCGCGATGGTGCGAAATCCCAAGGTGTTCCTGTTCGATGAGCCGCTGTCGAACCTCGATGCGCAGCTGCGTATGGAGCTACGCGCCGAGATCAAATCGCTGCATCAGCGTTTCAAAACCACCATGGTTTATGTGACGCACGATCAGGTTGAGGCGATGACGCTGGCCGATCAAATTGTGGTGATGAAGGATGGCCGCATCGTGCAGCAAGGCGCGCCGCTGGCGATTTACGACCGTCCGGCGGATACCTTTGTCGCACGCTTTATCGGCTCACCGCCGATGAACCTGTTACCGGCACAGCTGATCGCCCGCGATGGCGTGCCCGGCGTGCAGTGCCAGGATCTGTGGCAGCCGTTGCCCGCGCGTTGGCAAGCGGCGGCGCGCGAACGTGCTGGCGCAGCCGTGACGCTAGGCGTGCGCCCGCACGATCTGCTTGAAGCCAGCAGCAACGCCGCAGCGTTGGTGAAAGTGGTGGAGATCACCGGCGAATCCACATTGTTGCATCTCGAATGGCACGGTCAGCCGTTGCATATGCAGATTGCCGGTCGCCACACGGCGGTGAGCGGCGAGAGCATTAGGCTCGGCTTCAACGCCGAGAAGATTCATCTGTTTGATGCGGAGACGGGATTAAGGTTGGTTGAGTCGCTTTAAGTGGGTGATCAGGCCAGAAAAGGCCCTTAAGATTGTCATTGCTGTTTAGGGGGCGCATGAGCATCCTATTCGCCCAATCGTTAGTTTCCGTATTGGAGTGCGTACATTGCGCTGAATAGGATGTTCTCGTGAGCTGTCAGAAAGATTTTTTTTAATCACTGAAAACGGTAACATAGGCATCCAATGATCATCCTTGCCGCATCGTTTCATCTTTTAAATTTTTCAATGTGGCCTTTTCATATGTGCGGGTATTGTTATGCGGTTCCTGAAAACGATTAATAGAAATAAAAACAACCTGCTTAGAAAAATAAAAAAAACAGTGTTATTGTGCCTTATCCGAACTATACGCACCCGAGATGCTTTTGAACCTGTTAAAGCGCGTAATATATTGATTCTTCGTCTCGACGACAAAATTGGTGACATGGTCGTGACGACTGGGACTGCATTTAAACTCGCAGAAAAAGGTTACAGAGTCTCAGTGCTCACTGGTCCGGTATGCGGGCAACTGCTCCATAACTGCGACTATTTTGATCAGATTATTCAATATAAAAATCGGATGTCACTTGACCTGTTACACGCTCAGAAATTTGATGTTGTCATCGATTTTGACGATGTTCAGGATTATGAACGTCTGAAGCTGGCATGGCTGATGAGACGTAGCCACCATGTTGGCTTTAATAAAAATCTTCCGGGTATTTATAATGCATCGATCCCTTATCTTGATGCCGAGAAGCATATCACTGAACGCCATAAGCGGGTGCTGGCACTGTTCGATATCCACGAAACCTCATTTCATTATCAACTCGGGCGCTGTGTTAAAGAACAAAACAGAGTCAAGAATGCCCTTCGAATTACAGATAGCGATATTGTCGTTTCTGTGAATCCTTTCTCTGGCGCCACGGATAAAGATTTCTCCGAAGAACAGGTCATCTCTCTCATCTACTTTATTCACTCGATTAATCCGGAGATAAAAGTTGTGGTAATCGGGCAGAGCAACAAAGTACGTTCATTCAGTGCGCATGGTGCTTTAATTATGTCAGAAAGTACCATAAATACCGCAGTTGAAATTGTCCGCATCTCTGACGCGGTAGTGAGTACGGATACTTCCATCGTCCACATTGCTAACGCGCTAAATCGTCCACTAGTGGCACTTTATAATAAGAGGAAGCTCAAGGATACCGGCTTGATCGGCTATAAAACCTGGGCACCAAATTATCCTCAGGGTAATCAGATAGTGGTTGAAAATGATTACATTAGTCATTGTTCAATCAACACAATTTTTCCGGCAGTTGAGACTGCAATCCGGGCAGCAAGTATGCTTAAGCTCCCGTAAACACTTTCATCATCTCTAATGAAAAAAAGCCACCCAACATTGGGTGGCGAAATATAGTTAATCACATGCATAACAACGATATTGGCGAACACTCATTCCTTAAGCATTTCACGACTACTATTTTACCCTACTGGCTATTTTATTCTGTCTTCACCGTTTAAAGATAATGTAAAACTCCTCTCAACCTTTAACGGATTAAATACATCTACCAGGTTTTTCCGATATTAAACTGGAACTGCTCCGACTTATCGCCCTCATATTTTTTAATCGGCAATGCATACGAAAACACCAGCGGACCCAGCGGCGACTGCCATTGCAAGGCCACGCCGCTCGACACGCGAATCTGGCTGGGATCGCCGTAATCAGGAATTCCCGCCGCTTTGGTGGCTGCGGTATTCTGCCAGCCGGTATCCCACACGGTGCCGGCATCAACAAACAATGAAGTGCGCAGCGCATCGGCATAGCGCTCGCTGATAAACGGCGTAGGGACAATCAGCTCCGCGCTCACCACCGCCATCGCATTACCGCCCACCGCATCATCCGATTTCTCCACCGGGCAAGCACCGTAACTGCTTTCGCTGCCGCTGCAGCGGTAATAGGCGGCTTTTGGTCCGATGGTGTTGGAAGAGAATCCGCGTACCGAACTGGAGCCGCCAGCATAGAAGTTGTCGTAGAACGGCACTTCTTTGCCGCCTAAGCCGTCGGCGTAACCGGCTTTACTGCGGCCCATTAGCACCCAGCGATGGTCGCTGCTCAGCGGCACGTAGCCGTTTGCGGTCAACGTGCTTTTGTAATAACTGTTGGTGGAACCTGGAATGGTCACTTTGGTGTTGAAACCGGCGCTCACGCCCGAGGTAGGGAAGAAGCCGCGATCCAGCGAGTTGTAGCTCCAGCCTATGTTCCAGAAGAAATCGTTGGCGGTAAATTTGTCCGCCACGGTGGCGTCGTCATCGTCGTCATCGCTGGTGATGACTTTTGGATGAATGCCCTGCGAACCCAGATAGCGCCACATTGCTACCTGCGGTGCCATATTGCTGACGCGGTTATAGACGTAATCCAGCCCGCTGTTCACGCTGCTGTTTTCGCCGATTGGGAAGCTTAACGTGCTACTCGCGCCGAAGCTCTTCAGTGTGTATTCGGAAAGATCGTTATCTTCCGCGCTGTAATCGTTGTAGAACAGTTTGCCGCCAAGACTCACGCCATCCACGGTGAAATAGGGATCGGTAGCGGCGATTTCGACATAGGTTTGATAGCTATTTTTCGTGCCGCTGAAACTCACGGTATTACCGGTGCCCATCCAGTTATCCTGGCTGACGCCAAGCTGATAACTGATGCCGCTGTCGGTGCCGTAACCCAGCCCAACGTTGAAGGTGCCGGTATTGCGCTCCTTCACTTTGTACACCACGTCCACCTGATCCGGGCTACCCGGCACGCGCTGCGTATCAACATCTACGCTTTCGAAATAACCGGTGCGATTAAGGCGCGCCTTGCCCTGCTCCACCTGATTGCTCGCCAGCCATGCGCCTTCCATCTGGCGCATTTCACGACGCAGCACCGCATCTTTCGAGGTGTCATTGCCCGAGAAACGCACCTGTCGCACTGAGAAGCGCCGCCCGGCATCGACATTCACGTGTAGCTGCACGGTCTTAGCGCTGTCGTCTATTTCCGATTGCGTATTCACCTGCGGGAACGCATAGCCGTAACGACCGAGCAGGCTTTTAATCGCCTCTTCGTTTTGGCTGATTTTTGCCCCGCTGTATAAGCTGCCCGCCGGCATGTGCGCCAGTTTTTCAATTTCGGCGGAATAGCCGGCCATATTTCCGCTCAGCGTTACGCCGCTAACATGATAAACATCGCCTTCATGAATATTTATCGTGACGTAAATATGCTTTTTATCCGGCGTTAAACTGACTTGTGTGGAATCGAGGTTAAAGCGTGCGTAACCGCGATCGAGATAATAACTGCGCAGCGTCTCTAAATCGCCCGAGAGTTTCTGTTTCTGGTATTTCTGATCGGCGATCAAATTCCACCACGGCACATCGTCGCGCAATTGGAAATGCGAGATCAGTTCATCAGCGGAAAAAGCGTGGTTGCCGACAATGTTGATCTGCTGAATTTTCGCCGACACGCCTTCGGTGAAAATGAACTTCAGATCGACACGGTTGCGCGGCAACGGCGTGACGACCGCTTTGACGCTGGCAGTATATTTCCCGGCGCTGTAATAGAAATCTTCCAGCCCTTTTTCCATATCCGATAGCGTGGTGCGGTCCAGCGCTTCACCCACGCGCACGCCCGAGGCATCAAGGTTTTGCTTGAGCTGATCCTCTTTAATCGCTTTGTTACCAGAGAATGAGATGCTGGCAATCGCCGGGCGCTCTTTGACTTTGACAAGCAGCGCATCCCCGTCACGCAGCACCTGCACATCGTCAAAATTGCCGGTGGCGAACAGCGCGCGGATGCTGTTGCGAATATCATCATCATTGACGCGATCGCCAACACGCAGCGGCATATGCAGCAACGCCGCGCCGGGTGCGACGCGCTGAAGCCCAGCAAAGTGAATATCCTTTAGGGTGAAATCATCTGCACCAAAGGCAGTGGTGGTTACCATTAAAAGTAACCCGGTTAACATCTTCTTCATCTGTTGTGAGCCTGCCGTTTTTTCTGTGCATGATTCAAGCGCCTTGCTTCCGCACCACATAAAAACGGGCTGAACACGCGGTTCAGCCCGTTAACTGCGGCGATATGTTCCGGAAAAAAGACCGCTGAGCCAAAGGTAAATTCAGCGCGACTCGCGGATTTTCGGTTGTTTTACAATAAGCTGCATCGCTCCTGCCAAAATCTCCGCATAAGAATTACCCTTCTGCCGTTACCGGCTGAAACGTACGGCGATTGAGGCTGGTGAAGATCACCAGCAATGCCATCATCACCAGCTCAACGCCGAGCGTTCCGGTGATCGCCGCCAGATGATTGCCGTGCGTATAGATCTGCGTGAATACACCGCCCAGCAGCATCGGGCCTAGACCTAACGCCGATTGCTGCACCGTCGACAGCACCGCGCTGCCCGCGCCCGCCTGATGATGCGGCACGCCGCTCATGCCAATGCGGTAGAAGGTGCTGACGATAAACGACTGACCAAAGCCAATCAGCACCGTTGCGGGAATCAGGGTGAAAATACCGACCTGCGGCCAGGCGAGTTGCAGCGTGGCGATCAGGGCCACCAATCCAACCATCTGAATACAGCAGCCCATCAATAAGGCGCCGCGCTTACCTAAACGCTCGACGATGCGCGTGGATTGCATCGCCCCGATAAAATAGGCCACGCCAAGCGCGATAAACGCATTCCCGGATTGAAACGCCGTCAGCCCTAAACCGGTCTGCAGCGTCAGTGCCACAGAGAACATAAAGCCGCTCCAGCAGGAGAAGAACAGCACCGCCAGCGTCAGGCCAAAACGCACGCTCGGCAGACGCAGTAGTGAAGGCGGCAACAGCGGCGCGCCGTTGGCCGCTTCCAAACGCAGCGAACTCTGGCGCAGACGATGCAGAAACAGCGGGAACAGCACCAGCAGCAAGATGCACGGCCACGACCAATGCAGCAGCGGACCAAGCGCCAGTGCCAGCATCAGGCAACCAATCGCGCCCGCCAGCAGCAAGGTCCCGCTAACATCCACCGGTACGCGCTGTGTGTTCTGCGTCTCCGGCACAAAGCGGCGCGCGGTGATCAGCACAAACAGGCAAATTGGCAGGTTAATCAGGAAAACGCTGCGCCAGCCGTAGCCGCCGATATCCGCTTTGATGAGAAATCCGCCCAACACCTGACCGATGATAAAGGCCAGCCCGCCAATGCCGCCGTACAAACCGATGGCGCGCGCATGCGCTCTGCCCTTCAGGGTGATGTGCAGCGTGGCGAGGATTTGCGGCACGATAAAGGCCGCGCCCACGCCTTGAAGCGCGCGGGCAAACATCAACAGGCCAACGCTATTGGCGATGCCGCATAATAAAGATGCAATTCCGAAGATCCCTACTCCGGCAATGAACACGCGACGGCGACCGTAGTTATCGCCGAGGCGACCGCCCATCGCCAGGCAGATGGCAAAGGCAATGCCGTAGACCGCGACGATCAGCGCCAGCTCAATCGCCGTGGCCTGCAGCGTGTGGGCCATCGCGTCTAACGCTACGTTAACGATAGAAAAATCAATCATGGGCAGCAGCTGCCCGGCAAGCAGGACCATCAATCCTGTGCGTTGAAGTTGCGATGTCTGCATCGGTTTTACCTTGTTTTTGCTGTCAGTACGGCATAGCATCACCTAACCATTAAACGGGTACCAGTTCTTGATTATCATGGTATAAATACTACCCGTCTTGTCGAAGGATCTGCTTATGAGCCTGACATCCGCGCCTGTTACCACCGAACAAAACAACCGCAAATTACTCGGCACCTTTCTGCGCACGCGCCGGGAAAACCTCGATCCTAATCGACTCGGTTTACCTCGCATGCGCCATCGCCGCACGCCGGGTTTACGCCGTGAAGAAGTCGCGCAGTTAGCGGATGTTGGCGTGACCTGGTATACGTGGCTGGAACAGGGACGCGATATCAAAGCCTCGCCGAAAACCCTGACGGCGATCGCTAGCGCGTTGCAGTGCAACGATGTGGAAACGCAGCACCTGTTTTCGCTCGCCGGGCACGCATTGCCCTCGGTGCGCGTGGTGGCCGCCTGCTGCAAAATTGCCGCGCACAATCAGCAGATGCTCGATGCGATCCAGTTACCGGCGATTATTGAGACGCCGCGCTTTGATATTATCGGTTACAACGCCGCGTGGTGTGCCTTGATGGGCGTGGATTTAGCCGAAATCGCGCCAGAAGATCGCAACTGCATCTGGCTGGCCTTCAATCACCCAACCTGGCGCAAAGCGCTGAATGACTGGGATGAAGTGATGCCGCAGATGGTGGCGATGTTTCGCGGGCAGATGGGCGAGCACCTTGGCGATCCGCACTGGGAAAGCTTTCTTGCTCGCTTGCTGAACAGTTCAGATGAGTTTGCTCACACCTGGCAGCGCTATGAATTGGGCCAGGTGGAGAATCGCGTAAAACGTTTTTACCGCGACGAAGTGGGTGAAATGACGCTGCGGCAAAATAACTGGTGGTCGGCGTCACGCAACGGCGATCGCCTGCTGGTGTATGTGCCGGACGATGAAATCAGCGCCGCGGCACTCCAGCAGTTGATCAATCCGTGATGCGTTATGCCTTGCTCGTCAGTGCCGGAATCGGTGTTTGCGGGCGGGCGCCCTTCTGGCTGTTTAACAGAATCTGACCCAATAAGCTGTCTTTATTCACCACGCCATATTTCAGGTTGGTGTCGAGATATTTACGATCAAATCCCGTCAGTTTGGTCAGCGGCGGCAAGACGGCCGGCAGACGATCGACCATCAGCATGCGGCTCAGCTTCACCGGACGCCACTCCACCAGGCTTTGATACAGCAACGCGCTGGCTTCGCATTTACGCAGATAGAAGTTGTACAGATTGTTCTCACGCAGCGCCTGCTGCTGCGCGATATACACCACCAAATAATCCGGTGGCGTGATGCCCTGCACAATAGTTTCGTAATTGGGCAGCGCGAGCAAACGACGGAAAAACTCGTCGGCGCCCACTTCAACAATCGGGCGGAAAAAGTGCAGCCAGCGCGCAATAAAGGCATTATTTTTCGGCGCGGCCAGGAACCAGGATTCAATCACCGGATAGGCTTTATCCAGCGTCGAACTGTCGCGATAAAAGGCGATCAAGTCATAACCATCGTCAACATTCACCGCCAACAATTCGTCCATCGTGCGGTTGAGAATGATGGTGGCATCCATCCAGATTCCGCCATAGCGATGCAGCAGTTCCAGCCGGATTACGTCACTTTTATGTGAAGGGCGCATATCCTGATGCATGAAGTGCAGATCGGGCAGATAGTGCTGAATATTCAGGTTATTGATGACGGTTACCTGATAGCCGGGGTTTTCGCGCACGATTTTATCGACAAAAATCTGCACCTCTTCCGGTAGCGTTTCACTTTCCCAGTACATCCAAATCTGACGCGGAATGGCAGCAGGCGCGGTCTGGCGTGCAACTAAATTGATATCCTGCTCTGCGGCAGGATTGTAATCGGGCAGCGTTCTGCGTTTGGTCAGCTTTTTTTCCGCCAGTAAACCTAATGAAACCAAATGGGTTTTAAATTTATTCTTTTTCATCGTTTCTCCAGCAGCACAGCCGCCAGTTAACTACTTATTGCTGTTAAAAAAGGCACACATCAGCCCTGCACCTAATGCTGCAGAAAGCCGACAAAAGCCCGGAAAATTGGCTCAAAATTATCAAACAGCATTCAGCGCGACAATTTAATAAACCGCTAAAACCTCACTTTAAGAGAATACGTAGAGCGCAGGGTTTGCGGAATCTGGCTTTGTGAAACGTTACGCAAAGCCGAACATCTTAGGTGAACGGTTAAAAATAATACTGGATATATAAACAGTGTTGCGTATACTTATTCAACAGCCACGAGGCTGAGTAAGTCTGCAAGAGGTGATAATGATGATGATCTCAACGGAAAGTCTGTCTGCTTTGAATGCATCAATGATGATGAGCAGCCGCGAAATTGCCCATGTCACGGGCATTACGCACGGCGAAGTGAAGCGCCTGGTGAAAAGCCTGGAAACCGCACAGCGTCTTTCCCAGCCTTTGACGGTGAATCTCTATGAGCATCAGGGTGAAGTGCGTCAGGAGTTTCATCTTAACAAGCGCGATTCACTACTTGCCGTTGCCCGGCTTTCGCCTGGCTTCACTGCGGAATTACTCGATCTCTGGCAGCAGCGTGAACAGTTTACTCATCTGCCTGATTTCACCAATCCGGCGGAAGCGGCCCGCGCCTGGGCGGAGCAATTTGAGCAGCGCCGTGCGGCTGAGCAGCAACTTGCGTTGTCGGCCCCTAAGGCTGAATTTTTTGATCGCTTTGTCGAGATCGAAGATTCGCTCGGCTTTCGTCAGCTGTGCAAGATGTTGAAGGTAAAGGAAACTGAGTTTCGTGAGTTTTTGTTAGAACGCAACATCATGTATCGCGAAAAAGGCACGCTGGCACCGCAGCAGCACCATATACAGGCGGGATATTTCACCCTGCGCTCCGGACGTGGCGAGAATCAGCATGCTTTCTCCCAAGCGCGTTTCACCGCCAAAGGCGTGAAATGGGTGGCCAGTTTATGGGCGGGACATCTGTCGGCTCAGCCGAAAGGTGTGGCTGCATAAAGTGTGCGCAGGTGTCCTAGCGGCGTAATTTATTGCGCGATAAATCGCGCCGCCAGGGAATGTGCGATCATTGAATGCTTAGCGTTATATTTACCTGTTGAATTACAGTTTCATCAGCATCTCATGCCACGCCATGCCACCGTGGTCTGACTCAGACGGTTTGATGTACTGATAGCCCCATTTTTTATACAGCTCAACGTGCTGGGTTTTGCACATCAGATGAATGGTTCGCTTGTCCATTTTCTTCATCAGCTCGATAAACTGGCGCATCAGCAGCGACGCATAACCTTTGCCCTGATAAGCGGGATCAAGCACCACCGACATAATCACGGCGTTGGGTGCTGCCGGATCGTGGCCGATTAATTCTTTGAACGCTTCATCCGACATCACCACCTCCCACGCACAACCGGCGTTGATAAAACCAATCACCTTGTCGTTGGTTTCCAGACATAAAAATCCCTGTGGATACTGCGCAATGCGGGTAGCAATTTTTTCACGCGTGGCGGCTTCATCACCTTCGTAAGCCTCAATTTCAATCGCGTAACAGCGATCCACATCTGCCAGCCTGGCTTCTCTAAATACTAACGTTGACACGATTAAACCTCTTAGATTCCTCTATGAACGGCGGTCATTCTAACAGGCCGAATGTGTCTTTGCGCATAAGTACCCCCCTCAAACCATTAAATTCGCCATCTAAAGTGATCAAAAAAATTAACGCCAACATTTATCCTGGTTCTAAATAAAATCTATTAAATTTTTATAAATCTCAGCGTCTTTTTTACGACATTTTTACGGGTTGGTCGGCTAGATTAGTTTCATCGACAGCCCTGAAGGATTCGGAGAGGTAGCGCGAGATGAAAAGTATCGAACTCACTAATAGCGGTTCATCCGCATAATGTCAGCGGTCAACACGCACCGGTCCATTAATGCCTGTGAGCGTAAATCATGAGCGGCATGCTGTAATTTTTACTGCGCCAACCTTTTTTAAATTCTCTGCCAACAATTCATGGGCAGATTAAGCAACGGGTCAAAACTATGTCAGGCTTGATTTTGGTATCACACAATCAAAATAATCACTCAACGCTTTCTAACATTTATGAAAGCATATTGACGCGTCGCGGTGGCATGTGGGTGAAATGGAGTGGCGAGTTTGAATCTTTTACCACTGAACCTCATCGTGAGCTGAATTTTACTAGCGGCAAAGCATTCGACACGCTGACATTTCGCTTAACCAAAACAGAATATGAAGAAGGTTATCATCAATATATTCATCAGGGATTGTGGCCGGTATTTCATCAGCGCCCGGACATGGCGCGTTTTTCCACCAGCAGCCAAATCAGTTATATGAAACTGAATGAAATCTATACGCGTGCCATCAGTGAATATGCCATGCCTGATGATGATATTTGGCTGCAGGATTATCACCTGATTCCCAGCATTAAAATGCTGCGCGATGCCGGCCTGATAAATCGTATCGGCTTCTTTTTCCATCAGCCTTTCCCGGCGGGACAATCCTTTGAATCGGTGCCGAACTGGCGCTATCTGGCCGATTCATTACTGTGCGCCGATTTGATTGGATTCCAGACCACCCACGACATGAACAATTTCACCGCCTGGGTTGAATCCCGCTTCCGTTGCGAACGTCAAACGCCTTACACGCTGCGTATTCATGGTCGCCAGATTCGCGTAGGCGTATTCCCGGTAGGGATTGATACTGCGGAAACCAGCGCGCTTGCCGAAAGCAACAGCTGCCAGTATATGGAGCAGCAATGTCGCGAAACCTTACCGGAGAATCTGATCCTCAGCGGCGGCCATTTTGACGACAGCACCGGCACGCCCTACCGCATCAGCGCGATTGAAGTTTTACTGCGTCAACACGAGGAGTATCACCACAAATTTTCCATGGTGCAGCTGGCTTCTGCGGCGTCAGGTTACAGCCATCGCATCAAAGAATTGTCGCGCGATTTAGAAACCCGCTGCGGCGAGATGAACGGCGTGCATGGCGAGCTGAACTGGTATCCAGTGAGTTATTTGAGTAACCATTATTCGCATGAAGAACTGTGCGGATTTTACCGTGCGGCGCGCGTGGCGCTGGTCACACCGCTGATAGCCGGGATGAGTTTGATGGCGAAAACCTATGTGGCGGTGCAGGATCATGCTAATCCCGGCGTGCTGATTCTGTCGCAGTTTGCCGGCGCCGCCGAACAGATGCAGGGCGCGCTGTTGGTCAATCCCTACGATCCCGATGCCATCGCCGATGCCATTCATACCGCGCTTATCATGCCGCTTTCGGTGCGTCGCGAACGTCACGCCAGCCTGCTAAAAAACCTGCATCTGCATGATTGCCACAAATGGGCCGATAGCTACATTAACGCGCTACAGCCGCGAGAACAGGAATGCGATTTAACCCTGAAATCGGGGGCGGTAATTTCGAATGGTTTCAGTGGCCGACTGCGTTATTGATACAAAAGGGATGATGCCGCCTGCGGGCGGCAATTATCCCGCTATTGCGCCGCAGGGAAATTACGCTTGATGGGCGCAAACGCTTCCACGCTTTTCCCCAGCAGACGCTGCGGACGGAAATCGCTCAGCAGCTCACTTGCCGCATCGCCGATCAGTTCTTCAGCCACCAGCTTGCCAATCAATGGCGAAAGCGTGATACCGCTGTGTGTCACCGCCACATACACGCGCTGATGCGCGGTGACATAGCCCAGCGCCGGTAAACCATCGGCAGGTCGTGCGCGTTGCCCCACCACAATCTGTTCAATCTGCAACTCGCCCGCATCCGCAAACAGCGCGTGATAACGCTCGCGGAACTGCGCGGCGATATCGCTGGTGATTGAGGGTGGCGCAGCAGAATCGGCCAGGTGATCCAACTCTAAGGCTTGCAGCAGCAAACGTCCGCCGCCGTCCGGGCGTACGTTAAGTTGCGGAGAGATGAGATTAGCATTGAGCGATAACGGCTGCGGCGCGGTGCGCACCAGGAAACTACAAGCCACCGCGTTCGGTTTGCTGGTATCCAGCAACGCCAGATTGAGTCCCAGTGAATTTAGCAGCTGATTGGCCCAGCGTCCGGTGGCTAACACAATACGATCGCCCTGCCACTGCTCGCCATTTTCCAGCTGCAGCGTAACCCGATCGGCACTTTCACTGATGCTATTGATGCGCTGATGCTGGTACAGCACCGCACCGCGCGCTTTGGCTTCTGACCATAAGCGCGCCAGATAGAGCGCCGGATGCAGCACCGATTCTGTCGGGAAATGCCACACGCTGCCGCTGATGGCCTGCGCCCGCAGCTCCGGAATATCGCGCAGCACATCTGCTGGCGACACTTCACGCGCCGCATAACCTGCTGATTGCAGCGACGTGGCACGCTGCAGCAAACGTTGCTGCGCATCGCCCACGGCGGCCCACTCCCATGTACCGCCAGTTTCCAGCCAGCGCAATCCGTTCGGCTGCGCTTGCTGCAGTTTGAGGTGCTCTTCCATCGAGAGCGCATTAAGCAGGTGATAACTGCGCGGCTGTTTGCCATTGGAGTTTACCCAGGCAAACGTCGTGCTGCTGGTGCCCGCGCCAATGTGCTGTTGTTCGAAAACGGTGACTTCAACGCCCTGCAACGCTAAGGCGCGCGCCACCGCCAATCCGATAACGCCGCCGCCAATAATTGCAATTTTCTGTGCTGTCATAATGGGCTCCTGAATTAAGTGCCGATATCATAACAGCCTGGCTGAACGAAAATTGCTATCGCTAAATAGGGATTATTACGCAGGATATAAGAATTTCGTCTTAATGCGGATGCTTAAATTATACCGATGTCAGAATCTTCCCATCGGCAAAATAGGCCCGTAAATTCTCCAGCACATTATTGGTCATTTGCGCACGCGTTTCGTGAGTTGCGCTGGCAATATGCGGCGTTAACAGCACATTATTTAGTTCACGCAGCGCGGGATTAATTTTTGGCTCATCCGGATACACATCCAGCGCAGCCCCTTTAATGATTCCCTGCTGCAGTGCAGCGATCAAGTCGGGTTCATTGATTACTGTGCCACGCGCAATATTGATCACTACGCCCTCTTGGCCGAGCGCCGCCAGCACCTTCGCGTTGACCAGTTGCACATTCTCTTTGCTGCCCGGCAGTGCCAGCACCAGAAAATCGCTAAAGGTGGCGAGTTGTTCGATCGTATCGCAGCGCTTATAGCTGACGTCTTTCGCCGAACGCGCGGTATATGCCACTTCCATACCAAAGGCTTCGGCACGGCGCGCGATGGCTAAGCCAATCGCGCCCAACCCGGCGATGCCAATTCTTTTTCCGCTGGCGCGGCTGGAGAGTTCGACGCCGTTATTTTCCCATGCCCCGGATTTCGCAAACTGATGGTAAGCGACCAAATTACGCGAGAACGCCAGCGTCATTATCATTGCCAAATCGGCAACATCGTCAGTCAAAATGTCGCGGGTGATGCTGACCTGAATATCGTTTTCGGCAGTGTATTTCAGGTCAATACGATCGGTGCCGACACCGAATACAGCAATGACTTTACACTCCGGCAGTTGCTCCAGCAGTGCCGTTTCCACCCCGACATCGCCGCGCGTAACGATGGCATTGATCGCTTTGCCATGCTGCTGGATAAATAGCATTGCGTCATGCTGCTCATATAAACGATGGCAATGGAAATGTTGCGTGAGCTTTTCATCTAACTGCGGCATTAGCGGCTGAATAATCAGCACGGCAGGTTTGGTATTCGTCATTTTATGTTCCATTAGCGGTATTTATTGACCACCAGCCTAACGGAGTTATTTATGTTACGGCGTTGCTGTTACTTTTTTCGCTGATAAGATCACGCATAATATTATTACGATGTTTACCTGGTGCGTATGAAGGCGCACGCTACAAAGTCAAGGCCCTCGCTGGCAAACTTACCTTACGCAGTCTACGGTTAATCAAAAAGCATAATAATTTCATCAACCATGGATAGCCATTATGACCACCCATGTCGATAGCACAGCGCATCAGACAAGCGAACTGCTTCAGCTGCAGCAAATTTTACAGGCGCATCTCGAACATTTACTGCCTGCAGGACAGCAAAGCGATCGCGTGCGTGCCGCGATGCGTGCCGGTACGCTGGCGCAGGGCAAGCGCATCCGTCCTTTATTACTGATGCTGGCAGCGCGCGATATGGGTTGCGAGCTGACGCAAAATGGCATTCTCGATCTCGCCTGTGCCGTGGAAATGGTGCACGCGGCATCGCTGATTCTGGATGACATCCCATCAATGGATAATGCGCAGATGCGCCGTGGTCGCCCTACCGTGCATCGTGAGTTTGGTGAAAACGTGGCGATTCTCGCCGCCGTCGCGCTGCTGAGCCGCGCATTTGAAGTGATTGCCATCGCACCCGGTTTGCCTGCCATGCATAAATCTGAAGCGATTGCCGAACTCTCCGCCGCCGTGGGCCTGCAGGGATTAGTGCAAGGGCAGTTTCAGGATCTGCACGACGGCACGCAGAGCCGCAGTCCGGAAGCGATCGCCTTGACCAATGAACTGAAAACCAGCGTGCTGTTTCGCGCCACGCTGCAAATGGCGGCGATTGCCGCTGACGCTTCACCGCAGGTGCGGCAACGTCTTAGCTTCTTTGCTCAGGATCTGGGCCAAGCGTTTCAGCTACTCGACGACCTCGCCGACGGCTGCAAACACACCGGCAAAGATGTGCATCAGGATCAGGGTAAATCCACGCTGGTACAGATGCTCGGGGCTGACGGCGCAGAACGTCGTCTGCGCGATCATCTGCGCAGTGCCGATGCACACCTTGCCTGCGCCTGCCATCGCGGCATCGCCACTCGCCAATACATGCACGCGCTGTTTAATCAACAGCTAGCGATGTTCAACTGAGCGCGGCTAAGCCGTTGGGCCACTTTGCGGTGATCGCGCCGCCGCTTTACAGCCACTTTCACGCGTTGCAGGCGTTAGCACAAACGCTGCTGGCGCGTGGCCATCGCATCACCTTCATCCAGCAAGCCGACGCCCGCACTTTGCTCAGCGACGAACGCATTAATTTCGTTGCAGTAGGCCAGCAAACGCATCCGGCCGGTTCGCTGGCGCCCGTGCTGCATCGGCTGGCTTCGCCGGGCGGCCTGTCGCTGTTCCGCGTAATCAACGATCTCGCCTCCTGCACCGATATGCTGTGCCGCGAACTGCCAGCGGTACTGAAATCGTTGAACATTGATGGTGTGATCGCTGATGAAATGGAAGCAGCAGGCGGATTGGTCGCTGAAGCGCTGCATCTGCCGTTTGTTTCGGTGGCCTGCGCCCTGCCGGTCAACCGTGAAGCCGGCATTCCGCTGGCGGTGATGCCCTTCCGTTATGCTCAGGATGAAAAAGCGCTGAAACGTTTTCAGGCCAGCAGCGATATCTATGATCGCATCATGCGTCGTCACGGCGACGTCATCCTCAAACACGCGCGGGCGTTCAATTTGACGGAGCGGCGCGGATTGCATCAGTGCCTTTCGCCGCTGGCACAAATCAGCCAGATGGTGCCCGCCTTTGATTTTCCGCGTCAGCAACTGCCGGCCTGCTATCACGCCGTCGGACAACTGCGCGCGCCGCTTGCGGCAGCGCCGCTCAATGCGCCCTGGCCGGCGCTGCGCCAGCCGGTGGTTTACGCCTCGCTGGGTACGCTGCAAGGCCATCGCTTCCGCCTGTTTTTGCATCTGGCACAGGCGTGCCGCCGCCAGCAACTTTCGCTGGTGATCGCTCATTGTGGGGGATTGAACGCCGATCAGGTGCACAAGTTGCAACTGGCTGGTGCAGCGTGGGTGACGGATTTTGTCGATCAACGTGCCGCCCTGCAACACGCGCAGCTTTTTATTACTCATGCCGGATTAAACAGCGCGCTGGAAGCACTGGAATGCGGTACGCCAATGCTGGCGCTGCCAATTGCCTTTGATCAACCCGGCGTGGCAGCGCGCATTGAGTGGCATGGCGTTGGACGGCGCGCATCGCGCTTTAACCGCGTTCATCAACTGGAGCAGCATCTGCAACAATTACTTACCGACAATCGCTACGCGTTACGGATGTCAGCGATACAGGCACAGTTGCAGCGCGCAGGCGGTTGCCAGCGTGCGGCCGACATCGTCGAACAAGCGCTGTGCCAGCAGCAAGTTGTGCTGGCGGAGGCCACCTGATGCGTGCGCACTACGATGTGATTCTGGTCGGTGCCGGACTGGCAAACGGTTTGATTGCGCTGCGTCTGCGCCAACTGCAGCCGCAGCTCAAATGCCTGTTGCTGGAGAGCGACGCACATCCGGCAGGCAATCATACCTGGTCATTTCATCAGAGCGATCTTAGCGCCGATCAGCTGCGCTGGCTGCAGCCGCTGATCACGGCGCGTTGGCCTGGCTATCAGGTGCGTTTTCCCGCGTTGCGCCGCAACCTGGACGGGGATTATTGTTCCATCGCGTCAGGCGATTTTGCCCGGCATCTACTCGCGGCGATGGGTGACGATCTGTGGACAAATGCTGCCGTTAAACAGGTAAAATCCACACAGGTGACGCTGGCGGATGGCCGTGAACTTGATGCGCAGGTGGTGATTGATGGCCGCGGCCTGCAGCCAACGCCGCATCTGCAGCTGGGTTATCAGGTGTTTCTTGGACAAGAGTGGCAGCTGGCGCAGCCGCACGGCCTGCAGCAGCCGATCCTGATGGATGCCACCGTCGATCAACAAGCGGGCTATCGTTTTGTTTACACGCTGCCGCTCAGCGCCGATCGGTTACTGATTGAAGATACGCATTACGTTAATCAACCTACGCTGGCGGAGAACTCCGCTCGTCAGCACATCGCTGACTATGCCAAACAGCAAGGTTGGCGGCCTGGCACGCTGCTGCGTGAAGAGCATGGCATATTGCCGATTACCCTGAGCGGCAATATTGATCGATTCTGGCAACAGCAGCGCGGCCAGCCATGCAGCGGCCTGCGCGCCGGACTGTTTCACGCGACAACCGGTTATGCTTTGCCGTCCGCCGTGGCGCTGGCGGAGTTGGTAGCCACGCTGTTGCCCACCGATGCCAGCACGCTCAGTCAACATATCGAACGCTTTGCCCGTCAGCAGTGGCGCGAGCAGCGATTTTTCCGCCTGCTGAACCGCATGCTGTTTTTGGCCGGTAAGCCGCAGCAGCGCTGGCGTGTAATGCAACGTTTTTACCGGCTCAATGCCGGGTTAATTAGCCGCTTTTACGCCGGACAACTTCGTCTGCATGATAAAGCGCGGATTCTGTGCGGCAAGCCTCCGGTGCCCATCGGTGAAGCGCTGCACGCGCTGTTGAATTCTGTCGAACCAGGGAAGAAAAAATGAAACGCACTTATGTGATTGGCGCAGGCTTTGGCGGCCTGGCGCTGGCGATTCGCCTTCAAGCGGCGGGCATACCAACCACCTTACTCGAGCAGCGCGATAAACCAGGCGGACGCGCCTATGTGTTTGAAGATAGCGGTTTTACCTTTGATGCCGGGCCCACGGTGATCACCGATCCCAGCGCTATCGAAGAGTTGTTCACGCTGGCGGGAAAATCGCTAAGCGATTACGTCGAGCTGATGCCGGTCACGCCCTTCTATCGCCTGTGTTGGGAAGATGGCAAACAGCTCGACTACGACAACAATCAGCCGCTGCTGGAGCAGCAGATCGCTACCTTCAATCCACAGGACGTCGCGGGTTATCGTCAGTTCCTCGCCTATTCGCGCGAAGTATTCAAAGAGGGTTATCTGAAACTCGGCACGGTGCCGTTTCTGCAGGTGCGTGACATGCTGCGTGTTGCACCGCAGCTGGGACGTTTGCAGGCGTGGCGCAGCGTCTACAGCATGGTGGCGAAATTTATTCAGGACGATCACCTGCGGCAGGCGTTTTCATTCCACTCATTGCTGGTGGGCGGTAATCCTTTTGCAACGTCATCAATCTATACCTTAATTCATGCACTGGAACGTGAATGGGGCGTGTGGTTTCCGCGCGGTGGCACCGGCGCGCTGGTGAAGGGCATGGCGCGACTGTTTGAGGATCTGGGTGGCGAGCTGTTACTGAATGCCGAAGTGAGCCAGCTGGAAACCAATGAAAATCGTATTAGCGGCGTCCAGTTAAAGGATGGACGACGCTTCGATGCCGCAGCCGTAGCCTCCAATGCCGACGTGGTGCATACCTACGACAAGCTGCTACGCCATCATCCGCTAGCAATGAAACGTGCGACATCGCTCAAGCGTAAGCGCATGAGCAACTCGCTGTTTGTGCTCTATTTTGGCCTCAATCAGCCGCATGAACAGCTCGCGCATCACACCGTCTGTTTTGGTCCGCGCTATCGCGAATTGATTGATGAGATTTTTAATAGCAGCCAACTGGCAGAGGATTTTTCACTCTACCTGCACGCGCCCTGCAGCAGCGATCCGTCACTGGCACCACCCGGCTGCGGCAGCTTTTATGTGTTAGCGCCGGTGCCGCATCTCGGCACCGCTGACATCGACTGGCAACAGGAAGGACCGCGCTTGCGCGATCGAATTTTTGCTTATCTGGAGCAGCACTACATGCCGGGATTACGTCAGCAATTAGTGACACACAGAATGTTTACGCCGTTTGATTTTCGCGACACGCTGCATGCTCATCACGGCTCGGCATTTTCGCTGGAGCCAATTTTGACGCAAAGCGCCTGGTTCCGACCGCATAACCGCGATGCCGATATCAGCAATCTCTATCTGGTGGGTGCGGGTACGCATCCGGGCGCGGGCGTGCCCGGCGTAATTGGTTCCGCCAAGGCCACCGCTCAGCTGATGCTGGAGGATCGCGCTGAATGAATCGACAGCCTTTACTCGAGCAAGTGACACAAACCATGGCGGTGGGCTCGAAGAGTTTCGCCACCGCCGCCAGGCTGTTTGATGCACCGACACGCCGCAGCACGCTGATGCTGTATGCATGGTGTCGTCATTGTGACGATGTGATTGATGGGCAAACGCTGGGCGAAGGCGGCACGCAGCATGCGGTCGAAGATGCACAGGCACGCATGGAGCATCTGCAGATTGAAACCCGCCGCGCCTACAGCGGCGCGCACATGGATGAACCGGCGTTTAGGGCGTTTCAGGAAGTGGCGCTTATTCATCAACTGCCGCAACAGCTGGCGTTTGATCATCTGGAAGGCTTCGCCATGGATGCGCGCGACGAACACTATACGAGTTTCGACGACACGCTGCGTTACTGCTATCACGTCGCGGGCGTAGTCGGTTTGATGATGGCGCGCGTAATGGGCGTGCGCGACGAAGCGGTGCTCGATCACGCCTGCGATTTAGGGCTGGCGTTCCAGCTTACTAACATTGCGCGCGATATCGTCGAAGATGCCGAAAATGGTCGCTGCTATCTGCCGCAAGCCTGGCTCGATCAGGCGGGATTACGCGCCGATACGCTGACAGCACCGCAACATCGTGCGGCGCTGGCCACGCTGGCTGCGCGTTTAGTGTCGGAAGCGGAACCCTATTATCACTCGGCGCGGTTCGGCTTGCCGGGTTTGCCGCTGCGCTCGGCGTGGGCCATCGCGACGGCACGCGGTGTTTATCGCGAAATCGGGGTGAAAGTTCAGCACGCCGGTGTTCACGCCTGGGATTCACGACAGCGCACCAGCCGCAGCGAAAAACTGGCGCTGCTGGTGAAAGGGGCCGGCCTGGCGATCACTTCGCGTGTGGCTCGTCCGGCGCCACGTCCGGCTGGTCTGTGGCAGCGTCCTCGTTGATTTTTCTCCCGTGGCGCTGACGCAGCGTGGCTTGCAGCTTATTGAGCGGTGGCGCGTAGAGGAAACCAAACGACACGCAGCCTTCACGCCCGCGCACTGCATGATGCATGCGGTGCGCCATGTATAAGCGCTTGAGATAGCCTTTGCGCGGGATATAGCGAAACGGCCAGCGTTGATGCACCAGGCCATCGTGCACCATGAAGTAAAGCGCGCCGTAGGTCGTCATCCCGGCACCAATCCACTGCAGCGGCCACATGCCTTGCACGCCGACATAGATCAGCACGATCGCCAGCACCGCAAACACCACCGCATACAGATCGTTAAGTTCAAACTTGCCGCTGTGCGGTTCGTGGTGCGACAAATGCCAGCCCCAACCCCAACCGTGCATGATGTATTTATGCGACAGCGCCGCGGCGATTTCCATCACCACCACGGTTGCCAGCAAGATAAGCACGTTCCATAACCAGATCATTGTTCGTCCATTTGTGGAAAAGGGAAATACTAAAGGTGGACGCGGATGAGCGATGGCGCAAGGTTTACCATGTTTAGAAATTTTAAAAGTCCACAACACGTTAGAAAGCTGCATTGCAGAAAGCGCAGATTTCACCCATACTCACCACACTGATTTATACACGTGTTAACTACACGGGGGATTTATGCCTTCTACAGCCGTAAGACAAAAAAAAACTGTCAGCGTGACACTTGAACCTGCATTACTCGAGCAGGCTAGAGAAGCAGGGCTCAATTTATCCGCCATCCTATCTAAAGCTTTACATTATGAAATTCGCACAACCGAAGCGGAAAGATGGAAGCGTGAAAACAGTGAAGGTTTGCAGGAACTCAATCGCATAACCGAAGAACACGGTTTATTGTCGGATGAATACAGGACGTTTTAGACATGCAATATTTTATTTATCGCAATACCAATAGGAACAGCGAGTACCCTTATCTGGTAGACGTTCAAAGTGAGATTATCGGCGAACTGGCGTCACGAATCGTTATCCCGCTCTACCCTCTAAACCAGTTTAAAAAAAAGCAAGTTGAACGACTTAATCCGGTAATCAAGGTTGAAGGCGAGGAATTTCTGGTCATGACTCACGAAATGGCCAGTGTGCGCGTGTCGCTTCTAGGCGATCAGGTGATGGATGCACGTGTGTATCGCCAGCGGATTAAAGACTCGGTTGATTTTGTCTTTGATGGGTTTTGATACTTTACATCCTAAAAGCCCCTCGTTAGTATTGCCCTCCTTTCAGCAGTTAATCGCCGCTGCGTAAGCGTTAACGTCAACCAACGCACCATAAGCAGACTCGCTCTGCCTCATTGCTATGGTGCGAAAATATGACCCATACCGTTTTATCTGCGAATCCTGCTCTGCGTCGTTCTGGTTTTTTCCTGTTCTTACTGCTGCTGACAGCGGCCAACTTGCGCACGCCTATTACCGCGGTTGGCCCGGTGCTGGAAAACATCCGTCTGACGTTTGGCTTGAGCGCCAGTGCGGCGGGCGTGATCAACTTCTTGCCGCTATTGATGTTCGCTACCTTAGCGCCACCCGCAGCATGGTTCGGCAACCGTTTTGGTCTTGAGCGCAGTTTATGGGGCGCATTGCTGCTCATCACGCTGGGATCGATTCTGCGTATCAGCGGCAGTGAAAATGCGTTGTGGGTCGGAACGATCATCCTTAGCTCGGGGATTGCGGCGGCCAACGTGCTGCTGCCGCCGCTGATTAAGCGTGATTTCACTGAACACACCGCGCGATATGTTGGCTTGTACGCGATGACCATGGCGATCACCGCCAGCATTGCATCGGGCGTGGTGGTGCCGCTGGCAGAGCTGAGTCGCGCGGGTTGGCGACTCTCATTAGCGGTGTGGCTGATGCCGGCGATTATCGCGCTGTTAGCCTGGCTGCCGTACCTGAAAAAACCAGCGTCTCAGACAAAAAACAGCGCCAACGGCACATCAACGCGCTCACCGTGGCGCGCGGCCTTAGGCTGGCAGGTTTCGCTGTTTATGGCCTGCCAGTCGCTGGTGTTCTACACCTTGATCGGCTGGTTTACGCCTTTTGCGCAAGACAGCGGCATTAGCCAGCTAGAAGCGGGTGGCATGCTGTTTGTCTATCAGATTGTGGCCATCGTTTCGAACCTGGCCTGCATCAGCGCACTGAAAAAAATGCACGATCAGCGGACGATTGGTTTTCTCGCATCGCTATCGATTTTTATCGCCGTCGCGGGACTGTTAATGGCACCGCAATACGCGCTGCTGTGGCTGATTCTGGCGGGACTGGGCGCCGGTGCATCAATGGTGATTTGCCTGTCGCTGTTTAATCTGCGCACCCATGATCATTTGCAGGCGTCGAAATTGTCGGGCATGGCACAGTGCGTCGGTTACGGATTAGCGGCGCTGGGCCCGCTCTGTTTTGGCCTGCTGCATGATGTCAGCGGCAACTGGCAGTGGCCGCTGATGCTGCTGTTGGTGATTGCGGGGTTGCAGATGATTGTGGCTACGCTGGCTGGGCGTGCCCGGGTTATTTAACCTGGAAATCATCCAGCGTGGTGCGGGTCAGGGGATCTTGCTGGGTGGCGCTTAGCAGTGAATCAAGCAGACCCGGGAAACGGGCATCGAGATCGTCGCGTCGCAATGACAGCAGGTTTTCACGTCCAGAGGGTTTCTGCCAGATAATGCCGCCCTCGCGCAGCACGCGCCAGTGATGGGTCAACGTGGATTTGGAGACGCCTTTCAGCAGCGATCCGCAAGTATGTTCGCCGCCGTCCGCCAGAATGCTGATTACCGTCATGCGCATCGGATTGCCCAACGCCGCCAGCACATTCTCCAGCCTGATTTCGTCGCGCTGTGGATGGTTTTCCAGCATGGCGTGCCTCTTAATAGTGGGTGAACCACGAATTATCAGGCAGGCAAGACTCGATGTACAGAACACGGCGAGCGGTTGCCCGCCGTGAATTTGACATTACTGGCTAAGGGTTTGCTTAAGTGCCGCAATCGAGGAGGTTACGCCCGCTTCCACCGACATGGTGAGATCTTCCATTTCCAGCGATACCCAGTCGTTGTAGCCCATCATGCGTACCACCGAGAAGAACTCTTTCCACCACTGCAGATCCTGGCCGCAACCAACGGCAACATAGTTCCAGGCGCGATTGGCGACATCTTCCACCGGTTTGGTTTCCAACAGACCGTTGATATCCACCAGCCCGCGCTCCAGACGCACATCTTTGCCGTGACAGTGATGAATTGCCGGACCGAGTGCGCGCGCTGCCGCAATCGGGTCCGCGCCCATCCACAGCAGATGGCTGGGATCGAGGTTGAGGCCCACCATATCGCCGACCGCGTCGCGCAGGCGGAACAAGGTTTCCGGATTCCACACCAGCATCGAACTGAAATTCTCCAGCGCGAATTTCTCCACGCCGCTCTCTTTAGCGCGCTGTACCAGCCCTTGCCAGTAAGGGATCGCCACTTCATTCCATTGATAATCGAGGCAGTTTTTCAGCGTCGGCGGCCAGCTTACGGTATAAGTGATCCAGTTTGGAATGGTGTCGTGCGGGCTGGCGGGCGGCAAGCCGCTCATCATGACGATTTTCTTCACCCCCAGTTCTCCGGACAGCGCCAGCGCGTTTTCCGTATCGCGCTTATGTTTGTTGCCTAATTCGCCTGGATCGAGCGGATTACCCGACACATTTAGCGCCGCAATCGACATGCCGCGGCTCTCCAGCGCCTGCAACAACTGTTGACGCTGCGTGGCGCTGCCGAGCAACGCTTCGGTACGCAGATGCGGCGCTGGTGACCAGCCGCCGGTCGTCATCTCAACGCCGTAAACACCCAGCTCCAGCAACTTATCCAGCATCTGTTCAAACGGCAGATGACCCAGGCTATCGGTACAAAACGAAAGTTTCATGGCAATCCTTATTCGTAGTTAACCCAGCTCGCGCCGTTGTCCGCAGAACGCACGCAGTTTTCGATCCAGCGCACACCTTCAATTCCGGCGTTAATATCGGGATAGATCAGGTTATCAAGCGTGGTTTGGTCGCCCTGTTGGGTGGCGTGGATGGCGATAGCAAATTTCAGATAGATATTGGCCCAGGATTCCGCCAGGCCTTCAGTGTGCAGCGCGCCCAGACGTTCATCGGCCAGGGCGCTTTCATGCAGGTACGGCATGCCGTGATGCATAATCTGATTCGGCTGGCCCTGCACTTCATATTTCAGCTCGCCTGGGTTGTAGTCGCTCCACTCCAGGCTGGCGCGCGAACCAATCACGCGAATACTTTGGCTGTCCATCGAACCGGCATTAATCGATGAGGCCCACATGCGCCCTACCGCGCCGTTGTCGTAATGCATCAGCACCATGGCGTTATCTTCCAACGGCGCGCGCGAGGGAATGAAGCTTTGGCGATCGCACAGCAGCGATTTCACTTTCAGTTCTGGCAACACCAGCTGGGAGATGTAGAAAGTGTGCGTGGAGATATCGCCGAGCACAAAAGACGGACCGGCAATCTTAGGATCGACGCGCCATTTTTGCGCTTCGCTAAATTTATCGGCGCTGTCATTGGCGCTGAAGCCGTGGGTGTATTGCAACTCCACCATGCGCACATCACCAATTTCGCCGTTGGCGATCATCGCCCGCATCTGCATCAGCAGCGGATGGCCGGAGAAACCGTAGGTCACGCCAACGATCAGCCCTTTTTCCGCCGCTAATGCTTTAATTTCCAGCGCTTCGGCGGTAGTGAAGAACAGCGGCTTTTCACAAATGACGTGAATACCGGCATTCAATGCCGCTTTGGTGATCTCAAAATGGGTGCCGTTTGGCGTGGCGATGGACACCACTTCAACGCCATCTTCACGCTTCGCCTCTTCGGTCAGCAGCTGCTGATAAGTGGCGTAGCAGCGATCCGCATCGAGCCCTAAGTTGACACCGAAATCGCGACCACGCTCGGCATCGATATCAAAGGCGCTGGCCACCATCTGATATGCCGTGTTATCACGCAGCGCACCGCAACGGTGTTTATAACCCACCTGGCTGAGACGGCCGCCACCGATCATGGCCCAGCGCAGTGGGCGTGGAATACTCTTTTCACCGATGAGCATAACAACTCCTGTTTATTTTGCACTCGGGTGCAAAATGGTTTGAGGTAAGAGGTCAGAGATTAAATTTTAGCTGTTTTACTATTTGCTACCGGGTGCAAATTAAGCGACACACGTTAGATAAAAATGAGATTTGCTTTGTAGTGGTGAGCAAAATGTCAGCTAAGACGACTTTTTAGTCAATCTGGCAAAGTGCAAATCAGCGAAATCGATCACAAAAAGTTAATGAAATGCACCCGATTGCAAAAAACGTTGCAATCGGGTGCAAAGATCAAACATAATTGCAACATCCTAAAAATAGGGTTATTTGTCGCGCTTTACGCCAATTGCGTGCGCTTAGGTGTTTATTTTCCGTTGGGTTTCACGTTCAATGCTGGGGGTCTCCGCTTTTTCCCCTATGCAGGTGCTATGAGTAAACCAACCACAAAATCCCACAAAGCCACTGCCAGCGATGTGGCAAGACTGGCTGGCGTCTCGAAATGGACGGTATCGCGTGCCTTTACGCCCGGCGCGTCAATTTCCGAGAAAGCGCGCGAACGCGTAATCGCGATTGCCACCGAGCTGGGTTATCGCCCTAACCTGCTGGCCCGCAGCCTGTCGCAGAAGAAGACACAGATTATTGGCGTAGTGATCGACGAGCTGAAAAATCCGCACTCGATGCTGATGCTCGACACCGTCACCCGCCAGCTACAGCAGCGCGGCTACATGGCGCTGCTGCTGAATATTGGTAGCGGTGAAAACTACCGCGCGGTGCTGTCGCTGGCCGATCAGCTGCAGGTCGATGGCATGCTGTTTCTCGGCACGGTGCTGAGTGATGAGCTGGTCGCCGTGGCGCGTGAAATGCACCACATTCCGCTGGTGCAGGTGTGCCGTAACAATGACGAGCCGGATATTGAAGTGGTCAATATCGACGGCTTGCAGGCGGGCAAACAGCTGGGCGAACTGCTGCTGGCGCAAGGTTATACGCGCATCGGGTACATGATGGGCCCGGCCACCAGCAGCCATCACACGCTGCGTTTGGAAGGTCTGCAACTTGCGCTGAACCAAGCTGGCCTGGCGCTGGAAGTGCTGCTCACCGCCGGTGAATACGCCCGCGAACGCAGCTACGCAGCGTTGACTGAATATCTCAACGCGCACGCGCCCGATCAGCGGGTTGAAGCGCTGTTTTGCGAAAACGATGTGCTGGCGCTCGGCGCGCTGGCGGCCTTGCGCGAAGGTGCAGGCAACAAATTCATGGCGGTGGTGGGTTTTGATGACATCGATGAAGCCAGCTTGCCCAGCTGGCAGCTCACCACCTTCAGCCAGCGTATTGATTTGATCATCACTGAAGCCCTGAACCGGCTGATTGATGAACGTGCCACTCCGGGTGGCGTTTGGTCTCAGGGAGAATTGCGTATTCGACGCTCTCACCTGAAGCCGTGAGGTAACAAGGAGGAGAGATGAAGTTGTCGTTGCATGGCGTGTCTGTTTGGTACAGCAATGCCGTCACTCAGTTACGCATCGCCCATGAGACTGGCTTTAGCGGGCTGGAGATCCTGCCAGAACATCTGTATCGCTATCTGGATAACGGTGGCAGCTATGCTGCCTACCGCGATCTGATGGCGAAATACAGCGTCGATATTACCTGTATCAATGCGCTGAAACGCATTGGCCGCCATGAGCCGGAAGCGCGAGCTGAGCTGCTGCGCGAAGCGGAAAAAATCTGCCAGGCCGCGGTGGAACTGCGTTGTCCGGTGGTGCAAATCATGGCGCTGACCGAACTCGATCATCTTTCCGCCGCCGAGCGTGATGCCATCCTGCTGGAGAATATCTCCGCCATCGCCGATATCGGCGCACCGCACGGCATCAAATTCCAGATTGAAGTCGTCGCCTTCACCGCGTTCAATTCGCTGCAACACGCACTGGATCTGATTAAACAGAGCGGCAAAGACAATCTTGGCGTGGTGGTGGATTTCTGGCACCTGCATGCCGGCGGCGGCACCACGCCTGACGAAGTGGCGCGCATGGATAAAGATCTGATTTACGGCGTGCATTTCTGCGATGGCCGCGCGGCCAAGCCGGGTGAAGCCTGGGATGAGTGGGTACAGCGCGACTACGCACCAGGCCAGGGCGATGTGGATATTGCCGCCTGGGTGGCGGCGGTAAAAGCTACCGGCTACGACGGCGTTTGGTCACCGGAATTATTAAGCCCGCAAAACTGGGAAGACGATTTATGGGATATTTCCCGTCACTGCTATGAAGATATGAATAAATATATTTATTAACATAAAGGGAGCCCGATAAACGGGTTTCCCGTAAATACGGTCACCATAAATGGCGACCGTATATTTACCCTACCTCTGAAAAAAACAATAACGAACGCAGATTCGTCGCTAGCGCCTGCGCGCTATTTTCGCACGGTCATTGCGTCTGAAATATCTGAACGTCGTGCTCTGTCAATATTCATCTATTGAAGTTTAAGGGATAAAAAGTATGAACCGAAGAGAAGCGCTCTTTTCGCTCAGTGGAATTGTGGCATCCCTCGCTGTCGCGCCGCAGCTACGGGCGAAAGAGCTGCACAATGTCCCGCTGGAAACCCAACTCAGCACCGATCACCTGCCGCAACCGGCATGGCAAGATGGTTATCAGGTGCTCACCAATCCGCTGGATCGCCAGAATCTGGCAGCCATCTTTGACCGCCTAATCCCCGCCGATGACCTTGGCCCGTCCGCCAGTGAAGCGGGCGCGATTGAGTTCCTCGATAACCAGTTAGCCGGTGATTATGGCTCTGGCGCGGCGCTCTATTTGCAGGCGCCGCTGCATCCGGAAAATGAAGCGGCATTGATGGGCAGCCCGCAATTTCTTACCCCGCCAAAAGCGCGCTACTTAACCGGTTTAGCCGCGCTGGAAAAGTGGGCGCAGCAACAGCATCAGGCTTCATTACATACCTTATCAGCTGAACAGATCGATACATTCCTGACAGCAATGGAAGACGGCAAGATCGATTTAGGAAAAGACGTGAATAGCCAGGCGCTGTTTGAATTAATGCTGCAAAACGCGCGTGAAAGCTATTTAGCGGATCCGATTTATGGCGGAAATAAAAATATGGTGGGTTGGAAGATGATCGGTTTTCCCGGCGCACGCTATGACTATCGCCCTTATATCGAACGCCGCAACGAAAATCTGGCGCTTATTCCCGTCAGCCTCATTCCTAACGATTAAATAGCCGGAGCTTAGTCAATGTCATTAGTAAGAAATAAAGCTGACGTGGTCATCGTCGGCTTAGGTTGGGCCGGTTCGGTGATGGCGGAAGAGCTAACCCGCGCGGGACTTAACGTGGTCGCCATTGAACGCGGTGCCTGGCGCGATACCTCGACCGATTTCCCGGTCGCCATTGATGCCGATGAACTGCGTTTCCACACGCGCCGCAAAATCCTGCAGCCGATGAGCGTGGAAACCACCACCTTCCGCAACCGCAGCGATCAGCTGGCAGCGCCGGTACGTAACTGGTCAGCGTTTCAGTTTGGCTGGAACGTTGGCGGTGCAGGCACGCACTGGGCCGGCATGTCATGGCGCTTTACGCCGTGGGATTTTGAAGTGGCGAAGCAAACCCGCGAACGTTACGGCGCGAAAAAGATGCAGGGTTTGCAGCTGCAGGATTGGGGCGTGACCTACGACGAAATGGCGCCGTTCTACGATCGCTTCGAGCGTATTGCGGGCACTTCCGGTATCGCGGGCAATCTCAACGGCCAGCCACAAAAAGGCGGCAATATCTTCGAAGGCCCGCGTTCACGCGACTATCCAACCCCGCCGCTGAAAGATACGCACTGGATGAGCAAGTATCGCAAAACCACCGAAAGCATGGGGTATCACCCGTTCACGGTGCCGGCCGGTAATCTGTCGCAAGCTTATGTCAATCCGCTCGGCGTCAGCATGGGTCCGTGCACCTATTGCGGCTTCTGCGACTTCCACGGCTGCGGCAACTTCTCCAAGTCATCGCCGCAAGCGTGCATTCTGCCGGTGCTGATGCGACGTCCAAATTTCACGCTGCTGACCGAAACGGAAGTGTTGCACGCCGTAAAGCATGACGACGGTAAAACGGTGAAAGGTGTGAAATTTATCACCCAAGATGGTGTGGAGGGCTTCCAGCCGGCTGATATCGTCTGCATCACCGCTTATCAGATGGATAACGTGCGTCTGATGCTGCTCTCCGGCGTGGGTGAACAATACGATCCGCTGACCGGTCGCGGCACCATTGGCCGTAACTACAACTATCAAACCTGCTCCAGCGTCACCGGCTTCTTCGATAACGAATTTATGAACCCGTTCATCGGCGGCGGCGCATTGGCGGTGCAGATTGATGACTTCAACGGCGATAACTTCGACCACAGCGATCTCGATTTCATCGGCGGCGCGGGCATCATGGGCTTCTCCACCAACGGTCGTCCAATTCAGAACATGAACGGCCTGCGTCCCGGCACCAAACGCTGGGGCAGCGAGTGGAAAGCGGGCTACAAGCGCGATTACCAAACCGCCGGTACCATCTTCTGTCAGGGCACCTCGATGCCGATGCGCGAAGCCTATCTCGATCTCGATCCCAACTACAAAGATCGTCACGGCCAGCCGCTGATCCGCACCACGTTCGACTGGAACCAGAACGATGTGCGCATGGCGAAATTCGTTACCGATCGCGCCATCGACATCATGAAAGAGACCGGCGGCCAGCATATCGTGGTGGATAACCAGGCGGAGAAGAGCTGGAATCCGTACCAGCAGCACAGCTCGCACACCATTGGTGGCGCGGTGATGGGCAGCGATCCCAGCACCTCCGCACTCAATCCCTATCTGCAAAGCTGGGATGCGCACAACCTGTTTGTGGTCGGCGCATCCGCCTTCCCGAACAACGGCGGTTATAACCCGACCATCACCATTGGTGCGCTGGCGGTGCGTGCTGCGCAGGCGATCCACCAGAAGTACATCCATAATCCGGCACCGCTGGTGGGGGCGTAATCATGGCGAAAGCAAAGAAAATTACCTACACGCTCGCCGCACTGGCGGTGATTGCGGGCATCGCGGCGTCGGGCCGTTTGTGGGTGGTGTTAGACAGCGCGCGCTCAAACGTTGCCGACGACAACGTGCAGTTGGCCGATTTCCACAGCAATGACGATGCCGCTATTAAACGCGGTGAGTACGTGATGCGCCTCGCCGACTGCGCCGCCTGTCACAATGCGGACTTCTCCGGCGGCTACACAATCGATACGCCTTTTGGCGCGCTACAGACCTCGAACATTTCACCAGACCGTGAAACCGGCATCGGCAACATGACCGAGCGCGATTTCTTTAACGCGGTGCGTCAGGGACGCGGCGAACACGGCTTCCTCTATCCGGCGATGCCGTACACCGCTTATACACAGATGAGCGATGATGATATGCACGATCTTTGGGCCTACTTTTCGGCACAAAAACCGGTGCACAACGCCATCGATGAAAATGCGGGCATGAATTTCCCCTACAACATTCGCCTGGCAATGGCTGGCTGGAACCTATTGTTCTTCGATAACAGCGCGTTCAAGCCGCAAACCGCGCAGAATGATGAGTGGAATCGCGGCAAGTATATTGTTGATGGTCCAGCGCACTGCAGCGTCTGTCACACCGCGCGCAATGCACTGGGCGGCGAAATCAGTAGCCACTATCTGCAAGGTGGCAATCTGGGAAGCTGGTACGCGCCGGATATCACGCCGAATCCTCAAGCTGGCATTGGCAAATGGAGCGACGCGCAGATCGCTGACTACCTGAAAACCGGTTCGAACGGTGCAAGCGTGGCGGCGGGTCCAATGGCCGAAGCGGTCGAGCACTCGACGCAGTATTTTAACGATCGTGATTTGCACGCTATCGCCACTTATCTGCGCAGCTTACCGGCTTCTTCCACGCCGCAAGCCGCCGGATTCGTGATGGATAAAACGCGTCACGATCGGGCCGCACTGCGCTATGAAGTGGATTGCTCAGCGTGTCACGGGTTGTCGGGTGAAGGTATCACCGGCATGGTGCCCGCCTTTGCGGGCAATGGCGCGATGCAGAACGATCCCACCAACATGATTCACGCACTGCTGGACGGTGCCCGCGCGCCGCACACCGCAGGCCACCCAACGTCCGCAGGCATGCCGGCATTTTCCTGGAAGCTTAACGATCAGGAGATGGCCGATGTGCTGAACTACGTGAGGAATTCGTGGGGTAATCAGGCTGCCGAGGTGAAAGCCAGCCAGGTCGCCGATCTGCGCAAAGCCACCGGCGCAGGCGCTAAGCTGAAAGTCCCGGTGATGAAATAGCGTTTCTCCACCGAGCTTCTGGTTACCGTTCAGCGTCGTTGCTGGTCGCTAACCAGCAACACTTTCAGGATACAAGGGTTGCCATTCATGGCGACCTTTTATCGATGCATCAGCGCAGCAGCTGAGTCATCCCCCATAGCGCTAACGCATGATCGTCTGCAGACGGTAAACCGCTGATGGTGACTGCACCAATGATCGCGCCCTGAGCAGTGAGCAGCGGGAAAGAACCACCGTGATCGGTGTAATCTTCCTGGCGGATATTGCGCTGCTGCGCCATACGCTCGCCCTTCTGTTCATTCATAAGCCCCACATACATCGAAGAGTGGCCGGTCAACAGCACAGTATTACGCTTACGACGCATCCATTCCAGATTTTCTGGGGCGGATCCTGGCAACGCCGCCAGAAACACCACCTGACCAAACGCATAGACTTCGATAGCCACAGGCGCATTGTCTTCACGCGCGCGCTGCTGGATGCTTTGGCCGATTTGCCACGCTAAATCGAAATCAAACTGCGGTAAACGATGCTCGGCTTCCTGCTGCTGCAAGGTTTCTAAGGACGGCAGCGATGACATGATAGAATCCTCTCAATTTGAAATAAATTTTCCATATTTTATATCATGGAATGAATTTTTCGCATGTGATGAGGTTCTCACTTCAGATTGTGCTAACCGGAATCGCACCGTAATGCACCGCGAGCCACACCGTTGGGCCCTTGCTGTCGGTCCAGTTGACGCGATGGCGGCAGCCAGCTGGGATCTCGACAAAATCACCGACCTGCAAGTGACGCTCCTGCGTTTCCCCTTCCAGCTGCAATCCTGCCGATCCTTGTAACACCAGCACCCATTCCCCTTGCGTCTGGCAGTACCAGAAATCGGGCGGACTGGCTTGTCCGGTAGAAACGATGCGTTCAATATGCAGATTGGGCTGCGTCAGCAGCGCTTCAAACGTCTCTGCGTTGCCGTTCTGTGCGGCGGCGGGGAAATCGCGAAACAGGTTAGTTATCATCGCGCGGGCTCGACATTTAATGAAATCAGCCCGCACTGTAACGCAGGCTTCACCCAGAAGGCTCACAGAATTTTGCGCCGCCGATTGACGCGCTGCGCGCAAATCACCATCATCCTGGCCAATATTGGTTACACGGAGTGTGAAGGTGTCGGAACTCAGTAATGAATTGCTAGAAGAGATTGTCAGCGAAGTTCGTCCGCTCACCCAGCAGGGAAAGGTGGCGGATTACATTCCGGCGCTGGCCGACGTGGATGCCGATCAGCTCGGCATCGCCATTTGCACGCCCGACGGACGCTGTTTTCAGGCGGGCGATGCCGCGACGCGCTTCTCCATTCAGTCGATCTCCAAAGTGCTGTCGCTCAGCGTGGCGCTTACCTTGTATGAAGAGGGTGAAATCTGGCAACGCGTCGGCAAAGAGCCGTCGGGACAGGCATTTAACTCGCTGGTGCAGCTGGAGCTGGAACAGGGCAAACCGCGTAATCCGTTTATCAATGCCGGTGCGCTGGTGATGTGCGATCTGCTGGAAAGCCGCCTGACAGCACCACGCCAGCGCATGCTGGAAATTGTGCGCCGTCTGGCGCAGCAAAATGACATCCATTACGACCGCGTCGTTGCGCGCTCCGAATACGAACATTCGGCACGCAACGCTGCCATCGCCTGGCTGATGAAATCCTTCGGCAACTTCCATAACGATGTCAGCAAAGTGATGGAAACCTATTTTCACTACTGCTCGCTGGCGATGAGTTGCGAAGAACTGGCGCGCACCTTTCTCTATCTCGCCAATCATGGCCGCACGCAGGATGATGAATCGGCGGTGATCTCACCGCGCCAGGCACGTCAGGTGAACGCGCTGATGATGACCAGCGGCATGTACGATGGTGCCGGGGAATTCGCCTGGCGCGTGGGCATGCCGGCGAAGTCGGGCGTCGGCGGCGGCATTGTTGCGGTGATCCCCGGTGACATGAGTATCGCCGTCTGGTCGCCGGCGCTGGATCATTCGGGCAACTCTTTAGCGGGCACCGCGCTGCTGGAGAAACTTACCGAGCGATTGGGAAGATCGATTTTTTAGACAATGTGGTTAGTGTGATCCGAAGAATGCACGCAATTGGTTTGCCAGATAAGGCACTCCGGCTTCGCCAGTTGCTGCCATGACCGTCAATTCGACTAATTCAGGCCGGTCATGTACGCGTATTCCATTACGCTTTAAAAACAACATGGTTACGTTAAGCGAGGTTCTCTTATTCGCATCGGCAAAAATATGCCCGCGTGAGATTGCCACCCAATAGGTTGCTGCAAGCTCAAAAATATCCTGAATCCCTTCGTAATATTCACGATTAATAACGCGGGCAACAATAGCTTCTGCTCTTCCGGGATCGGACATTCCTGCAACACCGGCATAACGCTTTAAAAGGTAATCGTGAAGTGCGATAACCTCCTCGGCAGAAACGTGAATCATCTATCTGTTAACGCTTTATTAGATGCATCAAACTCACCCATTAACTCTGCGAATTCAGCATCCAGTACGGCTTTTCGATACGCCTCGAAACTGGCTTTGCTGATGACAACCGCTGAGTCACCGCTGCGTCGAGTAATTTCAACGGCCTCGCCTGCAATCGCCTGGTCCAAAACCTGAGATAAATTCTCTCTGGCGCTGGTATAAGTAAACTTGTTCATAAAACCTCCAACATGTACAGGTGAATGGTACATCTCTTGACCTTTGTCATCAATGGTATTTCCTGACGCGATGTTATGTTTCCGCTCTGTTTTTATCAGGTTGCATTAACGTTAACAGCCGCATCTCTTTAAGTGACTATTTTCAAAAGGTGCGAATTTTTTCTTAAATAGCCTCTATTTTTTTAACCCATCAACGTCAATCGCGTTACACTTCCGCCTCATTTACGGAATCATCCACTAGCAACCATGACGTTTACACATCACTTCCGCCAGCGTTTGACTGCCTGCGTCGCCATTGTGGCGGTGCTGCTGCTGTTCGTCGCGCCGATTGTGTCGAAAACGTTGATGGAGCGTCAAAGCCAGCTGCTGGCGATGCCGCAGCACAGCATGATGAATAGCTCAATGAGCCATCATGAAATGATGATGGCGGATATGCCGATGCCCGGCATGAGCCATCACATGATGGACGACGGCGAGTTTGCCTGCGGCTATTGTGATCTGCTGGTGCATGTCCCGCTCCTGATGTGGGTGTTTATTCCGTTTATCTGGCTGATTATGGTGATCTCGCGCGCCCCGCCGCTGCCCCACGTGGTTGCGCCGATTGTGCGTCGCGTTAGCAGCATTCATCGTCCGCGCGCCCCGCCTGCACCGCTTTCCTGCTGACCTCATTTATTGCAGCGCACGCTCAGCCTGAGCGATGTGCTAAGACAATTTCTTTTTGGAAGGAAGACGGCTTTGTCTGCTGCTCACTCTGCAGCACCGCGCGGCGCGGTGCTTAATTTGCTACGTCGCTTACATTTTTATATTGGTCTGTTTGTCGCCCCGTTCATCTTTATTGCGGCGCTCAGCGGCACGCTTTATGTGTTGACGCCCCAGCTGGAAAACCTGATTTATGCCGATGCGCTAACCGCTGAACCTCAAGGCAACGCGCAGCCGTTGTCGGCACAAATCAGCGCGGCCCGTGCCTATGCGGGCGGAAACCAGCACATCTACGCGGTGCGTCCTGCGCCGGGTGCAACGGATACCACGCGCGTGCAGTTCAGCGACGCCACGCTCGGTGCATCACTGACGCGCGCGGTGTTTATCGATCCCTACAGCCTGAAAGTGAAAGGCGATATGCCGGTTTACGGCACCAGCGGTGTGTTGCCGCTGCGCACCACCATCGACTTACTGCACAGCAGCCTGCTGCTAGGCGATTTCGGTCGTAACTACAGCGAACTGGCGGCGTCCTGGCTGTGGGTGGCCGCTCTCGGCGGCGTGGTGCTGTGGCTGGGAACGCGTCCGAAACGTAAGCTGAAGCAACCGCGCAGCGGTTTCGCCTTCAGCCGCCACTGGCACATTACGCTCGGTCTGACGCTGGCGATCGGTTTGGTGTTCTTCTCGGTGACCGGCCTGACGTGGTCGCAGTGGGCGGGCGGCAATATCGATCGCATGCGTACCGAACTGAACTGGCTGACGCCACAGGTGAATACTTCGCTCAACAGCGATGCGCCTGCTGCACCGGCCAATCCGCACGCCGATCACATGCCGGATAGGGATATGCCGGGCATGAGTATGCCGATGTCGTCGATGACCAAACCAACGGCAGCGCCCGCCAAACCGGCGCGCAATAACGCCGCTGATGCCGACTGGGATCGCGTGCTGAATGCGGCGCGTCAGGATGGACTGAGCGCGGCAAAGCTCGAACTGCGTCAGCCAAAAAGCGCAGATAAAGCGTGGGCGGTGACGGAGATCGATCGCAGCTGGCCAACGCGAGTCGATGCGGTGTCGGTGAATCCGCAGGATTTCAGCGTGGTAGATCACGTCTACTTTGCCCGTTTCCCGCTGGTGGCGAAGCTGACGCGCTGGGGCGTTGATGCGCATATGGGCGTGCTGTTTGGTTTACCCAATCAGCTGCTGCTGGCGTTCTTTGGCCTGGGTTTATGCAGCATGATCGTGTTCGGTTATCGCATGTGGTGGATTCGTCGGCCAAAAGATGTCGAAGCGAATCCGGCACAGACCCTAACCGAAACCTGGATGGCGTTACCGCATTACGCCAAAGTCGCTTGGTTAATGGTGGCGCTGGCGCTGGGTTATGCGCTGCCGGTGATGGGCGCGAGTTTGCTGGCGTTCCTGCTGCTGGACATTCTGCGCTGGCGCAAACAGCAACGCGCACCGCTCGATGAAGCCGCGCTGTTGGCTTCACAGCAATCTCCGCTGGGCATTATTCGCGCGCGATATGCCGTGAAGCGTAAAGAGATGCGCTACTTCCTGCGCGGTTTGTTTATCCTGGCGCTGATTGTCGGCACGGTAATGAGCAATGCGATTATCGGTGGCGTTATCGATCAATATGGCATTCCGTTCAGCCATTGGTCGCTGACCATGTACATCACGCAGGGCTTTATGATTGCGTTGTACACCACGGTATTTACCGCGCTGACGTCGATTCCGCTGTGGTATTTCTTCCTCGGCGAAAAGGATGATCGGGGATAAGTGCGTGGAGTTTAACGGTGCGCAGGAATGCGCACCGTACGGCCTGAGATCGCCATTTATGGCGATCTGGTCATTGAGATTTAAAAATCGGCTTTCAACACTACGCGGTAATTGGCTTTACCCGCGCGTACGTGATCCAGCGCTTCATTGATTTTAGACATCGGGAACTCTTCCACCTGCGGTGCGATATCCGCACGCGACGCCAGTTTCATCAGTGAACGTAGCTGGCCTGGCGAACCGGTAGAGGAACCGGTCACCGCGCGATCGCCCATAATCAGGCTGAACGCCGGCACTTCAAAAGGCTTCATCACTGCGCCGACGGTGTGGAATTTACCGTGCGGAGCCAGCGCCTGGAAGTACGGTGCCCAGTCAAGATCCACCGCCACCGTGCTGATGATCAAATCAAACTGACCGGCCAGCGCATTCAGCGCCTGCGGGTCGCGGCTATTTACCACGCGGTCCGCACCCATCGCTTTGATTGATTCGGTTTTGCTGGCGTTGGAGCTGAATGCCGTCACTTCCGCACCCATTGCACGCAGCAATTTAATCGCCATGTGGCCCAGGCCGCCGATGCCGATCACGCCGACGCGGCTGGTGGCGGTGACATGATGCATCAACAGCGGTTTGAACACGGTGATGCCGCCACACAGCAGCGGACCCGCCGAGGTGTAATCCATCGCTTCTGGCAGCGGGATCACCCATTGCCAGTCGGCGCGCAGATGGCTGGCAAAACCGCCTTTGTTCATGATGGTTGGCACCGAACCGTTCTCACAGTTAACGTGCTCGCCATTGATACAGGCATTACAGTGCTGGCAGCTTTTCGCCGTCCAGCCGATGCCCACGCGCTGGCCCACTTTCAAGCCTTTATTCTGCGCCGCATCGCCTAACGCGCTGATGCGACCAATCACTTCGTGGCCGGCAATCACCGGGAACGAGGAGATGCCCCACTCGTTATCAATCATCGACAAATCTGAGTGACAAACACCGCAGTAATCGACCTCAACCTGCACCTCTTCAGCAGCCAGTTCACCGGCTTCATACTCATGAGGCACCAGCGCTTCACCCGCGTTCAAGGCGGCATAACTTTTGATTTTCATTACTGTCCTCTGTATCCACGTTTTTGACAGGGCAAGTCTAGCAGAGCGTGTTTCCCGCTCTTGACCATTAATCCGTCACTTAGCCGCTTTAACGCGATTAAACCGCCGAAAAGCATCAAGGGTTAAAGCGGATCGTGATTAAGCGGCGTGCGGTACGCGAGGCGCGCCTCTTCAATCAGTTGGCTGGCGGTCACCGTGGGCGGCAAGCGCGTCAGCACTTTGCTCGCTTGCCAGTAACACAACACCATAAGTTCATCGGATTCGCTTTCCGCCATCTCTAGCAGCCGCTCGCGCAAAGTGGGAACGTCCAGCGTTTGGTGTTCATCCATTAACTCGGCAATGGTTTCATTAAGAACCTGATGAATGATTTTCCAGGAGAGATTGGCAAACACATTGAACCTCGATGCTCTTAACGTTTGGCTCCAGGCAAATGAATCAAAAATGCTACAAGTAAGAAGATTGAAACAGGATTAACTATAGCCGCTTATTTTCTGTGCAAGGCGGTTGCAGGCTGAGTTTCTTGTAGCTCGCGGATCTATAAAACGATTTTTCTTGCGCCACATTTGCAGCAATCGAATGGCTTTGTAACAAAAAAGCACAAGCCCACGCTGGCTGTCCGCGCCGCGCTTTGCCAAAGTAAGACAACTTTTATCGCTGCAACAGGGAATGACCATGAGCCAATCCATCGCATTACACGCCGATCCGCTGGTTTGGGGCCACGGCCCGAAAGTGTTCGAAGTATTTCTGGAACCCACCTGCCCGTTTTCCGTGCGCGCATTCAACAAGCTGGACGCGTTGCTGCAACGGGTAGGCGAAGAGAAGATGACATTAAAAATTCGTTTGCAATCACAGCCGTGGCATATGTATTCCGGCGTGATTGTGCGCTACATCCTTGCCGCCTCAACCTTGCCGGAGGGCAAAGCAGCCGCCAAAAAGGTGCTGCAGGCGGTGGCGGATCATCGTGAAGAGTTCGAGTTTACCGATCATAGCCACGGCCCGAATATGGATGCCACGCCGAATCAGATTCTCGATCGTCTGGAGCAATACAGCGGCGTTAACGCGCGCGAACCTTTTCTGCGTGCCGAGCTGCAGAATGAGATCAAATGGCACAGCAAATACTCGCGGCAAAACGGTATCCACGTTTCACCAACCTTCATCACCAACGGTTTGGTGCAGCTGGATATCGGCAGCGGCGACGAGATTGAATCCTGGGCTGAACGCATCCTCGCTTAACGCCTTTGGCCCGTTGCGGCGGGCCTTTAGTATGATTTCGCAATAGATTTTCGCTAGCACTGCTTGCCTCAACGCCGACAATCGCTATCTGTCTAATTATGCTGTCACAGGCACGCGGTCGGGCACGGTTGCTTGTCGAACTGCTGCTGTTTACCTCGCCGATGCCGCTAGTCTGTTTTGCACTGTCGCGCCGTAACTAACCAGGTCGCCATCAATGACGACCTGGTGCGTATTACTTAATGACTTTCAACGCATCCACCGCGCAGGCTTCATCCAAATGGCCGCCCGGTGCGCCGCCGATGCCGATTGCGCCAATCACCTGGTCGCCGCTTTTCACCGGCACACCGCCCGCCAGCAGCAGGAAGCCTGGAATATCACGCATGTTCTGCGCACCAGCATTATTCTGTGCGGCTTCCATCACTTTACCGCTTGGGTTTTTGGTGCTCAGCGCGGTATAGGCTTTCATCTGGCTGGCTTTAACGGTGTGTGGACCGGCGTTATCCATGCGCTGCACCGCTTTCACCAAACCAGCACGATCCACCACGGTCACCGTGACGTTGTAGTTTTTCGCCGCACACGATTGAATCGCGGCGCTCGCCAGCTTCTGTGCGTCAGCAAGGGACAGGTTGGATTCGGTTAATGCAGCGTGGCTGCCGAAGGATACCAGGGCCGCCGCAGCGGCAATCAGAGAAAGGCGGATGTTCATGTGTCACTCCTGTTTAATAGTGAGTGACACTGTAAAGCGCGGCGGGCAAAAGAAATATTCGGGCGATTACCCGTTCGGCCAGGTAGTTATACCTGGTTCAACTGCTGCCAGGCGTGAATCAACTGTGCAAGATTATTGAGTTCCAGCTTGGCAAACACCGCCGCGCGATGCGCTTCCACGGTGCGCGGCGAAAGCGATAAATCACGCGCGATCGCTTTGCTGGTTTGCCCGGCAATCATCAACTGCATCACTTCACTTTCACGCGCCGATAACAGCGCAAACCGCGCCTGCAAACCCTGCTGCGACTGCCAGCGATCGGCACGCTGCTCACTTTCGCTGAATGCCAAATGAATGGTCTCCAATAGCGGTTCTATCTCCAGCGGCTTGGTGTAAAACTCAAAAGCGCCCTGACGAAATGCGCGGCGACAGGCATCAATGGTGCCGTGACCGGTCATGATGATCACCGGAAGCAGCGGATGGCGATCGCCCTGCTCCGCCAGCCAACTCAGACCGCTAATGCCCGGCATGCGCACATCCAACAGCAAACAGCCGCGCAGCGGTTGTTGCGCCTGCGTAGCCGCTTCAAATGTGGCCAAATCGGCAAAATCGGCCACGTCGTAATCCAGCGTCTTAAGCAGAAAACCGAGCGATTCTCGCACGGATAAATCATCATCCACTAACCAAACCTTTGCGACCATTCCGTTACTCCGCCAGTTGGAAAATTAAGGTAATCTCCGCGCCGCCTGCAGCGCGATTTGCCAGCCGCAGCTGGCCGTTCATGCGTAACATCAAACTCTCGACCAGCGTCATGCCTAATCCCATGCTGTTAGCGCGCGAGCTGTAAAACGGCATGCAAGCCTGCGCTAATCCTTCCGCCGAGAAGCCGGGACCATTATCGCTAATGATGATTTTGATGCCGTGAGGAATAGGTTCAGATGCCATGTTCACCCATGCATCGGGACGTCCTTGCTGCATGTGAATGGCGTTCTGCAACAGGTTATGGAACACCTGTTCCAGCCATTGGGGATCGCTCAATACTTTTGCCTGACCGTGCTGCCACTGCTGACGCAGCGTGACATCGCCGTCATCCAGTTCCTGTTGCAGCAGCACCGTCACGCGCCGCCAGATGGCTTCCGGATTCACGGCGGTCATCGCCACCGGACGTTCGCTCACGATGTCGCGAAAGCGTTGCAGCAACGCCGCGAGGCGCTCGGTTTGCAGGTTCATCGCGTTGAGCGCCTGCGGCAGATTCTCGTACTTGCCCTGTTTCAGCAGCAGCTCACTGCTGTGCAGCCAGGTGTTGATGGCTGTCAGCGGCTGATTAATTTCATGAATGATGCCAGCGGTAAACTCGCCCAATGCTTCACGTCGCGTCCGCTGGAAATAGTCCGCGCGCAGGCGCATCTCCACGTGCTGACGCCAGTGACGCAGCAGCCACCAGCCTAAACCGCCAATTACCAGCCATGCCAGCAGCGCCAGCATAAATGGCAACGCATGCAGCGCACGCCAGTCGGGATTCGCGCTGCCTTTCAGCAAGAATGGCTGATAGTGATTGATGAACGGCCGCTGCCATTGCCAGCGCGCGGTGTCCGAATAGTTCACCGTTTGCATGGCGGGCGGTGCGTGGATATGAAAAGCCAGCGCCAGCGCCACATCCGAGGTTTGCAGGGCAAAATGCAAATCGATCAGCATGCGAATCTGGCGGTAAGGATTGTAGAGCCAATAGCGACCACCGCTCACTTCTTCAAAACGCGGCGCGGTTAACGGACGATTTACGGTGTGTTCCAACAGGACAAGCTGGGGGAATTTGCTCTGCAAAGAGGCGAGTTCCTCATCGCCATTCAGCAGCGGCAACAGCGTTTCATTCTGCGTTTGATAGGCGGCGAGACGATTAAACTGCTGATTAAATTGCGCCTCGCCGACACGCTGCTGCTGCAAAATTTGATCGGTAAATAACGCTATCAAGGTAATCAGCGTTAACAGCAGCCAGACCAGCCAATACCTTTTCATCCATGGTCGGTAAGTGTGCGGCATAGAGTTCCGTGGTTATGCAGTAAAGAAGTACTCCAGAAAAGGAGGCCTGACTAAAGTCAAACGTTTTAACCCGCGCCGTAGAGGGATTCAACGACTTTTCCCGGTCGTCGCGTGTTTTCAGAAGTGTGCCTGGCGCGTGGTTGCTGCTATCCGGACCACCCGTTGCTAGAGCAATGGCTGCAATTGGGAAGAAATTTAGGTAAAACATGAGACGCAGAAGAAATGCACCAGCTCACTCTCGTTGCTGGTGCGAAGGGAAATGAAACTGTTGTTAACTATTGCGCTGTAAGTGACTACTCACAAATGCGCGACAGCGCGCGGAAAGGGGATCGCTGAACACCTGCTGCGGCGAACCGGCTTCCTCAATCTTGCCCTGATGCAGGAACACCGCTTTGTTCGAGACATCGCGTGCAAAGCCCATTTCGTGTGTGACGATGATCATGGTGCGCCCCTCTTCCGCCAGGCTACGAATCACGCGCAACACTTCGCCTACCAGCTCAGGATCAAGCGCGGAGGTTGGCTCATCAAACAGAATGGCTTTCGGCTGCTGCGCCAGCGCACGGGCAATCGCCACGCGCTGTTGCTGACCACCCGAGAGCTGCGATGGCCACGCGTTACGCTTCTCGTACAATCCCACTTTTTGCAGCAGCGCTTCGGCCTCTTCAATCGCCTCTTTACTGCTGCGCTTCTGCACATGAATTGGCGCTTCGATGATGTTCTGCAGCACGGTTTTGTGCGGCCATAGGTTGAAACCCTGGAAGACAAAACCGAGCTGCATACGCATCAGCTTGATACGGCGCTGCTGCTCGCGGCTCAACTTCTCATCGGGATTATCGATAGTGACCACTTCGTCACCCACCGCGATTTCCCCGCCCTGCGGCACTTCTAAAAATGGAATGCAGCGCAATAAGGTACTCTTGCCAGAGCCGCTGGCACCAATCAGCGAAATCACGTCGCCATCCTGGGCCGTCAGGCTAATATCGTGCAGCACTTCGTGCCCGCTATAACTTTTTCTGAGATGACTCAGGGCGATAGTGGGTTTACTCATGGACGTGCTCCAACGTGATAAGGGGACAAACGGCGCTCCAGCAGCGCCACCGCTTTACTCACCAGCACGGTCAGTAGCAGATAGATAATCGCCGCGCTAATAAACACCTCCAGCGCGCGGAAGGTCTCAGAGACGATTGAATCAGCGATGCCGGTCATCTCCATCAAACTGATGGTGCTGACCAGCGAGGTCGATTTGATCATCGAGATAATTTCATTGCTGTAAGCCGGTAATGCCTGACGTACCGCCAGCGGCAGCGTAATGCGGCGCAGCGTGGTGAAGCGCGACATACCGCTCACTTTGGCAGCTTCCAGCGACTGCACGCTCACTGCGTTTAACCCGCCGCGCAGAATCTCCGAGGTGTAAGCCGCATCGTTAAGGATTAATGCAATCAAACCGCACCAGTAAGGATCGCGCAACAGCGGCCACAGCACGCTTTCGCGCACCGCTGGCAAGCTGCCGAGGCCGTAATAGATCATGAAGATCTGAATCAGCAGCGGCGTGCCGCGAAACACCCAGACATAAAAGCGCGTAACGTAGCTTCCGAAGCGATTCTGCCGCAGCAGATTGAGCAGCAGCGCCAATACGCCGCCGCCCAACAGTGACAGCAGCGCCAGATTCAGCGTCAGCGGCAGGCCGCGCAGCAGTGCAGCTAAGGTGTGCTGCAGGAAAGTGACATCCATCGTGGCTCCTTACAACCGCGCGCGTTGTTGCCCGCGCATGGCCACTTTTTCCACATAGCGGAAAACAAAATCGGAACAGGTGGTGATGATCAGGTAGATCACCGCACCAACGCTGTAGAAGAAGAACGGCATTTGCGTCGAGTTGGAGGCGGTGGAGATCTGGTTCATGGTTTCCACCAAACCAGTGACCGAAACCAGCGCCGACTCCTTGATCACCGATTGCCACTGATTGCCCATGCCCGGCAGCGCGGTTTTCAGCGCCTGCGGCACGATCATGCGGCGGAACAGCATCAATCGGCCCATGCCCGTAACCGTTGCGGCTTCCAGCGTCCCTTTCGGGATTGCGTAGAACGCACCGCGAAACACACTACTTTGATATGCGCCGGAGATCAGGCCGATGGCAATCGCGCCGGCGACAAAGCCGTTCACGTCGAACGGACCTTGCAAGCCGAGACTTTCCCCGACAAACGACACCACCTGACGTCCACCAAAATAGAACAGGTAGATCACCAGCAGCTCCGGCACACCACGAAACAGCGTGATGTAGCCGTTGGCGAGCCGCTGCTGCCAGCGGCCGCCACCAATCTGCATCCAGCACAGCAGGCTGCCAAGGATTGCGCCCAGCAGCCATGCACACAATGAAACGGTGACGGTTACCGTGGCGGCGTTAAGCAACACGCCGCCCCAACCTTCGTCACCGAAACTTAAGATTTGCCAATCAATAGCCATAAGCGCCTGGAATTACTCTTTAGGTGCGACGTTTTCGCCGAACCATTTTTCAGACAGCTGCTTCAGCGTGCCATCTTTGATCATGGAATTTAACGCCGAATCCAGCGCCGCTTTCAGCTCCGGATTGTTTTTCTGAATCGCGATAGCGGAACCCTGGCCCAACACGCCGCCCGAGAAACCGTAACCAGTGCTGTTCACCGTATCCGCATGCTTTTTCACATAGGCATTCAGGTTAGTGCGTGATGCCATTACCGCATCAACGCGGCCATTCAGCAGATCGGCGAAGGTTTCCGGGCCGGCCTGATACGTGCGAATCGTCGCCACATCCGCCAGATATTTGTTGAGGAAGTCCGCTTGAATGGTAGCAACCTGCACCGCAATGGTTTTGCCTTTGAATTTGGCTTTCAGCGCATCGATAGATTTGGTCATCGCGGCTTCGTCATCCGCCAGCACCACTTCGCCATTGCCTGGCAAGGTATCAACCGCGCTGCCCTTCAGGGTGACGAAACCTGAAACACTGACGGTGTACTGGCGGGAGAAATCTACCACTTCTTCACGCTTCGGCGTGACGGTCACGGCATCGATTACCGCGTCATATTTGCCGTCGACTAAACCCGGAATCATACCGGACCATTTCTGTGCCACGATTTCGTATTTGAAACCGGCTCGTTTAGCGATTTCAGCCACCATGTCCGGCTCATAACCGACGATTTTGCCGTTCGGCGTAGATTGGTTAAATGGCGGATAAGCGGCTTCGGTGGCGAATTTCAGCGTGCCAAAATCTTTTGCCTGCACCAGAGCGGAAGAGGCAAGCAGCAGCATGCCCACGGAAGCGGTAAACAGTCCTTTACGCGTCATCATAAAACCTCGAAGTTCGTTATTTTGAGAGTAAATCAATGGCTAAACGGGCTAATGCCTGCGTGCCGGCATGGATACTGCGCTCGTCGGGTTGGTAATCCGAATTATGCAGATGGTCGTCGCGTCCCGGTGCACCGGATCCAATGTGGATTTGGCAACCTGGCGCGCGCTCGGTAAACAGCGAGAAATCTTCGGCACCAAAGCTGGCGCTCGGTTTGGCGATAATTGCTTTACCAAACTGATGCGACAAAATCGGTTCCAGCGCATCAATCAGCGCATCGTCGTTCATCAACGGCGGTACACCGCGCTGATAATTGACCTCAACGCGCACATTCAGCGACAGCGCGACGCCCGCGCAGATACGTTTGAACGCCTCTTCAATGTGCGCACGCGCCGCCGGTGATTTGGCGCGCACTGTGCCCTGAATCAGGCAGCTATCGGAAATAATATTGTGAGTGGTGCCGCCATGAATATGGCCGATGGTCAGCACCGCTGAATTGGCGGGATCGAGTTCGCGCGAAATAATGGTTTGCAGCTGGCTCACCAGATTGACTGCAGCAATGATCGGATCGGTTCCCATGTGCGGACGGGCCGCGTGCGTTGATTTACCGTGCACTACCACATCAAACTCATCGCTGGAAGCGGTGCTGGCGCCGCGCGTTAAGCCGATTTCACCGGCGGCCAGTTCCGGTTTGTTGTGCAGCGTGATGGCCAGATCGACGCCATCTGCCGCGCCATCAGCGATCATCGCTTCGGCCCCGCTATCGGGCGTCTCTTCTGCTGGCTGGAAAATCAAACGTAACGTGCCATGCAGCTGCGCGCGATAGTGCGGCACTATCGCCGCCACGCCGAGCATCGTCGCGGTGTGAATATCGTGGCCGCAGGCGTGCATTTTGCCGGGATATTGGCTGCTGAAAGGTAAGCCGGTTTGTTCGTGGATTGGCAACGCATCCATATCCGCGCGTAACAGCACGGTTTTACCGGGATGCGCGCCGACAATATCAACCATCACGCCACTTCTGCCAACGCCGGTTTGCGGCGTCAGATCCAGGCGCAGCAGTTCCTGCTCAACGATGTGGGCGGTGCGGACGGTGTCGAAACCCAGCTCCGGATGCGCGTGTATATCACGGCGGATGGCGATGAGATGCGCCTGCATGCTTTCACTTTTGGCGCTGATGTCCCTGGCTAAAACATCTTTATAATCGGTCATATGCAAAGATCTTTTTCAGGCGTAAACCTGGCCTTTATGGCATTTTTATTAAAATTGACTCCGTATTTATTCACACCCCCCGGCAGAATGCAACGCGCAATCCGTTGCTTTACTTGCTGAATTTTCGCAATATTTTGCTAATTCACTGCCTTGACAGGATAAAACCCCATGTCTGCATCATTAAGCAGTTATAACATTCATGATCCTGCGTGGATCATCAGTTTTACTGATTTCGTTATTGAACAAATATCAGCCGCTAACCTGCGCTAAAAGCCAATCGCGCACCGCCATCACCGGCGCCTGCTGGCGCGGACGGCGCGGCCACACCAGATACCAACCGGCATCCAGGGTCATTTGCTGCGTAAACGCGGGCACCAACCGTCCGCTGGCGAGATCGTTCTGCACGAAATGCGGGCTGGTGAGCGCAATGCCCTGCCCGCTGATCGCCGCTTCCAGCGCCAGCGCGGTTTGATTGAAACGCAGGTGATGCTGATGATGCAGCGATAAATTCGGGAAGGTAAACGCGAGAAATGCAGGCCACAGATGGTGACCATCGTGCAACAAGGCGTAGCGCTGAAAGTTGTCGCTTGCTGCCGGATCGCCAAGCTCAGCTAACAGCATAGGACTCACCACCGCTAATACCGTTTGGCTAAACAGCAAAGTGGCATCAAGACCTGCGCCAAACGGTGGCCTGCCATAACGCACCGCTAAATCGACGCCTTCATGATGAAACTGCACCAGCCGCTCAGAAGCCATCACGCGCAGATCGATATCCGGCCATGCGGTGGTAAAGCCCGGTAAACGCGGCAGCATCCAGCGGCTGGCAAAGGTAGGTGTAACGCTCAGCGTTAAGCGATTCGGTTCTGGCCGCAGCGTGCGCGTGGCTTCATCGATCAATTCAAATGCCTGACGAATGCTGACCGCATAGCCCGCACCCGCGCCGGTCAGCGCCAGCGTGCGCGGCAATCGATCAAACAATTTCAGTCCAAGGTTGGCTTCCAGAGCACGAATTTGCTGCGCCACCGCGCCCTGTGTGACGCCTAACTCTTCCGCCGCCAGGCGAAAGTTAAGATGGCGCGTCACCGCTTCAAACACTTTCAACCCGTTGAGCGGCGGTAGTTCGCTGAATCCCTGACTCATCCTGTAGTTTTCCTATCGTCAATTGGCAAACAGACTGACTCTCTGCTACCAAAATTACCTTTTATACTGGGTTTAATCGATTTTTAATTAACAGGAAGATTAATGATGACAGCAGAAAAAGTTGCAATAATCGTCGCCGGTGGCAGCGGCATGGGTGCAGCAGCAGCCGAGAAACTGGCAAGCGATGGCTATAAAGTGGCAATCCTCTCCTCCTCCGGCAAAGGTGAAGCGCTGGCGGAGCGTCTGGGCGGTTTGGGCGTGACCGGTTCTAATCAGTCGGTAGCGGATCTGCAGAAGCTGGTGGATCAAACGCTGGCGCGCTGGGGCCGAATAGATGTGCTGGTGAACAGCGCCGGTCATGGTCCGCGCGCGCCGATTTTGGCGTTAACCGATGAGCAGTGGCAGCTTGGCATGGAAACCTATTTTTTAAATGTGGTACGCGCCACGCGTCTGGTCACGCCAATTATGCAGAAACAAGGCGGCGGCAGCATTATCAACATCTCCTCCGCGTGGACGTTTGAGCCAACCGATATGTTCCCGACCTCAGCGGTGTTCCGCGCCGGCCTGGCATCCTTCACCAAAATCTTTGCTGATGCCTACGCGGCCGATAACATCCGCATCAACAATGTGCTGCCTGGCTGGATCGACAGCTTGCCGAAAACCGGTGAACGTCAGGATAGCGTGCCATTACAGCGTTACGGCACGTCTGAAGAAGTGGCGGCGACCATCGCCTTCCTGGCTTCGCCTGGCGCAGCCTATATTACCGCTCAGAATATTCGTGTTGATGGTGGCGTGACGCGCAACGTTTAGCGAGTCAATGCGTAGTGTTCAGCCGCTCAGGGATCAGCGCCCTGTGCGGCTTTTCTTTTATTTATGGTTTACATTCCAGACCAAAAACAAGACTGGTCTCGTCGATTTCATTACCAGATAAAAGACAGAATAGTCTGATTCGCTGACAGGGATTTCTTACTTCAGCCAACAAACTTTCTTCTTAAATTCTGATTTGAGGTCGCTATGCAATCGATTTTACGTTCACGTTTCTCTTCTTTTCTGACAGTCGAACGCCGTGTAGTTTGGCAAATGATGTTTACCGGCTGCGCGGTATTCTGGATTTTGATGGTCGTCGCCATCATGAGCATTCGCTAAGCTAATGCGCCTGTAATCGGCCGGACAGCTGCTCCGGCGGTAACAACTCAAACGCCCGCTTCATCTCCCGCGCCTCTTCTGCCGGACTGCGACCAAACAGCCTTTTGAACTCACGATTAAACTGCGAATCACTTTCATAGCCGACGCGCGCTGCGGCACCTGCGGCGGTAAGATTGTCGCGGATCATCATCAGACGCGCCTGATGCAATCGCAGCGATTTTAGATATTGAATCGGCGAGGTTTGCGTCACCGTTTTGAAATGCAGATGGAAGCGCGGCACGCTCATCCCGGCTTCATTCGCCAGATGCGGTACATCCAGCGGCTGACGCCAGTCGGCATGTATACGCTGCAAAGCCCGCGCGATACGACCAAAATGGCCTTGATAAGTTAACGCTGCACGCACCGCGCCACCCTGCTCGCCCATTAATACGCGAAAACAGATCTCTTCGACCCGCGCGGGTCCCAACACTTTGGCTTCAAGCGGATCGCTCAACGCTTCCAGTAAACGCAGTGTGCTCTGCGCCAGGATTTCATTGATTGGTGTGGAGATGATGCCCGCCGGCGCAGCGGTTACCGCCGATTCACTGCTGGCCAGCTGCGCCACCAACCTCGCTACCATGGCAACATCCAGACGAATCGCGATGCCCAGCAGCGGCTCTTCTGATGTGGCTTCCGTCTCGGCAGAAAACGGCAGCGGCACTGACAACACCAGATAGTGCTGCGCATCATAGCGATACATCTTGTCGGCGAGGAAAGCTCGTTTTGATCCCTGGCAAATAATAATGATGCTCGGCTCATACAGTACCGGCGTGCGCGCCCACTGCCGATCGGCCCGCATAAAGCGCACGCTATCAAGCAGTGATTCGGTATAGCCTTCCTGACGCGCCAGCTGGCTGAGTAAAGCGCAGGTGCGCTGTTGCACGGATTGCGACATAAATAATTTCCACTGAGATATTCAGGCAAAGCATAGCCATCAAGCTGCTGTTTGCACAACGCACGCGAGAGGATCAGGCAAAGATGCGCCACAATCCGGTCTGTTGCGCATTGCGTGATTTATCAACAATAGCCTCGTCAATTCAACGAGGAATGCATCATGAACACAGCGAAGAAAGTGATTATTTTGACAGGTGCCAGCAGCGGCATAGGCGAAGGCATTGCACGTCATCTGGCGCAGCAAGGCCATCAATTGGTGCTTGGCGCGCGCCGCACCGATCGTCTACAAGCGTTAAGTGAAGCGCTGCGTTTTGGCGGCGCGAACGTGGATTATCTCGCCACCGACGTCACCCAACGCGCTGATATCCAGCAGCTGGCCGATATTGCACTGGAAAAATATGGCCGTATTGATGTGATGATCAACAATGCCGGCGTCATGCCGCTGTCACCCATGAGTTCAATGAAAGTCGATGAATGGGACTTGATGCTCGACGTCAATGTTCGCGGCGTGCTGTATGGCATTGCGGCGGTGCTGCCGACCATGCAGGCGCAGCAGTTTGGTCACATTATTAATATCGCCTCGGTTGGCGCGCTAACCGTTTCGCCGACCGCCGCCGTTTACTGCGCCACTAAATTCGCCGTACGCGCGATTTCCGATGGCCTGCGTCAGGAGTCGCAACATCTGCGGGTTACGGTGATCAATCCCGGCGTAGTCGAATCTGAACTGGCGGATAGCATCACCGATAGCACCGCGCGTGAAGCGATGAAAAGCTATCGCCAGATCGCGCTCCAGCCAGCAGCGATTGCCAACGCGGTGAGTTGGGCCATCGATCAACCTGGCGAAGTGGATACCAGTGAAATCACCGTGCGCCCTACTGCCAGCGCACATTAAGCAGTAACAACCGTGGCGATTTCAGGCTGAAATCGCCAGCTTTCACTCCTCGCGCTTGAGCCGTGCAGCGGCACTTTCTGTCGCCGCACGTCGGCGAGCAATAAAATCCTGCATCTGGCTTTTTGCCTCGGCCAAACGTTGCGGCGAGGCGCTGCGCGGTGAACCTGAATGGAATGGCGGCGCCGGATCGTACTCCATCTGCAGCTGGATATTTTCTGCGATTTCACGTCCAAGCAGCTCTTCCGCTACGGTTAACGCAAAATCAATGCCCGAGGTGACGCCCGCGCCAGTGATGCGGTTGCGATCGCGCACCACGCGTTCGGCTACTGGCATGGCACCGAGCAAGCTCAGCTGATCAAGCGAACCCCAATGCGACGTCGCGCGATATCCCTGCAACAATCCCGCAGCACCTAACACCAGCGAACCGGTACACACCGAAGTTATCCACTTGGCGTTCTCCGCCATACGACGGACAAAATCCAGCGTTTCGTCATCGTCCATCAGCGCAATTTGTCCGGGACCGCCAGGAATGCAGATCAAGTCGAGTTGCGGGCAATCGGTAAAAGTTACGGTGGGTACGATCGCTAGCCCGCGATCCGACATCACCGGCTGACGATCTTTCCAAATCAGATAATTGTTAACGTTGGGCATGCGGGCAAACACTTCCCACGGACCGGTGAGATCGAGCTGCGTGAGGTTGGGGAACAGCAACAGACCAATATTAAAGGACATCTTTCGCTCCAGATCGCAGGAAGTGGTAAAAAATGCAGGCATTCAGCGGTTAAAGCCAACCGGCCTTTTTCAGCCGCCACCACATCACGCAGCAGATAACAACAGTAATGCCCACCACGGCGGGATAGCCAAAGTGCGTGTGCAACTCCGGCATATCGGGGAAGTTCATGCCGTACATACTGAAAATGATGGTGGGCACAATCAGGATCGCCCCCCAACCGGCGAGCTTTTTGTTTACTTCGCTTTGCTGCACCGACACCAGCGCCAGATTCACCTGCATCGCGCTGGTGAGCATTTCGCGCATGTCTTCCGCATCAATCATCACGTGATGCGCGTGGTCCTGTACGTCACGCAGATAGGCGCGCAGATTTTTCGGGATGATATCTTCGTGGAAGCGCACCAGCTGCTGGCAGATTTCCGTCACCGGCAGCGCCGCATTGCGTAGCGCCAGCAGTTCACGGCGCAGATGATAAACGTTTTGCAGCGCGTCGCTGTCAAAACGCGTGGTGAACATGCCCTGTTCCAGCCCGCCAATGCGATCGTTAAGTGATTCGGTGATTTTGCTGTAGTTATCGACGATGAAATCGAGGATGCAATAGAGCGCATAACCCGGACCTTCACACAGTAATGCGTGGTTCTTTTCGGCTTTGGTGCGGATGTCGGCATAACCTTCCGATGATCCGTGACGCACGGTGATCAGGAAGTTTTTGCCAAGAAAGAAGTGGGTTTCGCCGAAGGTGATGCGCTGCAAATCGTCCATGTGCGCGGTTTTTACCACAATAAATACCGAATCACCGTACTGCTCAATCTTAGGTCGCTGATGCGCTACCAGCGCATCTTCAATTGCCAGTTCGTGCAGGCTGAACTCCTGCTGCAGCGTCTGCATAAAGGCCGGTTCGGGTTGGTACAAACCCATCCAGACAAAGGATTTCTCTTCTTTTAATACTTCACTAATATCAGCGATGTCGACATGCTCTTCACGCTTACCGTGGCGATACGCCACGCAGTTAATGACCATATTCGCGCCGTCCTTGTTGTTTTCACTTTTTTTCATTTTAGCCTTAAAGCTCGCGTACCATTTCGAAGCAGGGAAGATCGGCTTGCGCCAGCGCTGAGGGATAAAGCGTCTCACGCACCATACGAAAACCGTGACGCAGATAAAAGCCGCTCGCGTTGGGCGTGGCGGCGAGCGTCAGTTTATCAAAACCCCGCTGATGCGCTTCATCGATGATTGCCTGCATGATGGCGCTGGCATAACCTTTGCCGTTGCAGACGGGCAGCGTGAAGATCGCTTCAACGCTGCTGTTGTGCAAGTCAAGAAATCCAGTCGCGGCCACGCCATATTCAGCATCCTCAACCACATAAAACGGATGGCTTCTGACCGCCTCGAAATAGCCGGACGGTAACGCATCGGGTGTCCATGCACTGATAACATCAGCGGGATAAACGCCCCGGCAACCGTGGCGAATGGCAAGGTTGCGGATGCGCCACAACGTGGCCGTTTCATCACAGCGGGCTAAACGCGGTTTCATACGTTTTCCTCTATGCTAGTAACCCGTGGAGTATCACAGTAACAAAACTCATCAGGAAGATAACGCCGGTTCCGGCTACAAAAGGTTACGATAATGCAACTCACTTCATCACGTTTGTTTCTTCGTCCGGTTGAACCCACCGATGTTCAGCGCCTGTTTGCCATCTATGGCGATCCCGCTACCAATATGTTCAATCCGGCGGGTCCGTTTCCCGATTTAGCCTTTGCAGAGGAGGTGTTAAATCGCTGGCTGGCGCACTGGCAATCCTTTCCCTTTGGTAACTGGGCAATTTGCCTGCGGGAACAGCCGGATGAGGTTATCGGATTTGGTGGTTTATCGGTGCGCGAGTTTGCTGGCAAGCCGGTAAATAATCTTGGCTATCGTCTGGCGAAAGAGGCGTGGGGAAAAGGTTTCGCCACCGAGTTTGCACGAAGGGTTATCGCTTATGGCTTCGATGAATGCCAGCTTCCGATTATTGATGCGGCGGTGCGTCAGGATCATATTGCATCACAGCAGGTACTGGAAAAGGCGGGACTACGCTGTTACGGCCAGGTTCACGATGTTCCGGGCGCGCCCGCCAGTTTGGTATATGAATTACGCGCGCAAACCTGGCGCGATCAGGGCACGCCGAAGTAACGTAGCAAGGCGGTCATTAGTGCGGCACCGATAATCACCAGGATTAGCGGTGTGCGCCGCCAGGCCAAAAACACCGCAAACAGCACGCCGGCGATGCGCGCCACGCCGGCAAAATGCGTGCCTTCAAACAGCGCGGTGGTAACGGCCACCGCCAGCAGCAAAACGGTGGCAGCATCGGATAGCATATTGCGTGCGCGATCCGACATCTGCATGCGGCTGCCCAGGCGATAACCGGCGAAACGAATCGCATAAGTGCCTACCGCCAGCAGCGCGATGCCGCCAATGATCAGATTATTTTGCATTTTTACGCTCCCGCCAGCTCAGTAATCCCAGCAGTGAAAACAGCACCGGCATGCCCGCTGGCACAAACGGTGTCGCCAGCACAGACAGCGTGGTGCCGAGCGTAGCGGGGATCAGCGTACGACGCTGACGCAGCGCCGGGAATATCAGGGCAATCAGGATCGCTGGGAACACCGCATCCAGACCAATGGCCGATACGTCGGGAATGAAGCGCCCGATCACCGCACCGCCAATTACCGACAGCGGCCAGATGGTGAAAATACCTAATCCGCAAATCCAGTACGCGGCACGACGTTGCGCCAGTTTTGGCTGGGAAATACCAAACACCACGCTTTCATCATTCATGATGTGGCATCCCAACAAACTGCGGCTGCCTTTACCAACCAGATCTTTCACCGCAATGCCAAACGGCAGATGACGCGCGTTGACCAGCAAACCCGCCGCCGCCGCCGTTAACGGACTGCCGCCGCCAGCCACGATGCCGATAAACAGGAATTCCGACGCGCCCGCCAGCACCAGCGTTGATAGTGCAATCGGCACCCACAGCGGAAACCCTTCCGCTGCCGCCAGCGAACCGTAAGAGAGCCCGACAATGCCGTCGGCAAGACAAACCAGGAAAATGGCTTTTATTACTCCGCGATCACGCGGTACTGCACCCAGACGCATCACAATTTGATCTCATATCGAACAGGAAAGCCGTTATAATGAACGCGCCAGAATCGTTTTACAAGACGAACAAATCGTTCGATATAAAGAACAGGAGAGGGTTTGACCACGCCAATTGATATTATTGCTGTCGGATTACTGCGCGAACGTCAGCGCGCAGGGCTTTCACTGACAGAGGTGGCGCGTCGCGCCGGTATCGCCAAATCTACGCTGTCGCAGCTCGAAGCGGGCAATGGCAATCCCAGCCTTGAAACGTTATGGGCGCTGTGTGTGGCGCTAAACATTCCTTTCGCGCGTTTGATGGAGCCGGAAGTGAAGCGATTGCAGGTGATTCGCCGTGGCGAAGGCATGATCGTCTCAGCGGAGATGGCGGATTATCAGGCGGCATTGCTGGCAAGCTGCCCGCCCGGCGGACGCCGCGATCTTTATCTGGTTACTAGCCAACCGGGCGCGCCGCGCGATTCAAAACCGCATCCGCCGGGCTCGGTGGAGCATGTGATTATCGCGCGTGGCCGGGCGCTGGTTGGGCCGCGCGATGCGCCGGTCGAACTGCATCCCGGTGACTACATTTGCTATCCCGCAGACGAACCGCATGTTTTCGAAGCCTTAGAGGCGGATACCATGGCGGTGCAGCTGTCGGAGCAGAATTGAGCGAAGGTTGATCAGGTCGCCATAAATGGCGCCACTACGGAATTGCAGAGTGACCATCAGAATTTCCTATTGTTAAACCCGATGATTCACGTGCGGCGCGGTGGCATGCTGTAGTTTTCGCCGCTAAGAATCAGGAACATATGGACATTATTCCCGCCCGACCTCATCACGCCGCTGCCATTCAGAAAATCTACGCCTGGCATGTGCTGCACGGCACGGCGACCTTTGAAACTGAACCGCCTTCGGCGAGCGAAATGCAGAATCGCGTGCAGGATGTGCAGCAGCGCGGCGGTTTTTGGCTGGTGGCGCAGGAGGATGAGCAGGTGCTGGGTTACTGCTATCTGGCGCCTTATCGCCCGCGCTATGCCTATCGCTTTACGCTGGAGGATTCGATTTACCTCGATCAGCAGCAAACCGGCAGAGGCATTGGTCGCGCACTGTTGCAAAAAGCCATTGCGCTGGCAGAAGCGGCGGGATTTCGCCAGATTATCGCGATTGTTGGCGATAGCGCGAATGCCGGATCGCTGGGATTACACCGGGCGCTCGGTTTTGAGCACACCGGTGTAATGAAATCAGTGGGATTCAAACATGGCCGCTGGCTGGATACCGTAGTGATGCAGCGTTCACTCGGTCACGGCGACAGCCAGCCGCCAGAACGTTAAGCGACTGCCTCCATCGCGATCATACGATGCGTGCCCTTTTCCAGCAGATCGCGATCGTGGCTCACCAGTAACACCGCGCACTGCTGCTCGCGCGCCAGCGAGGTGATGAGCTGGATGGTTTGCTGCTGCACCAGCGGATCCAGACGCGATGTAGGTTCATCGGCAAACAGAAATACCGGATCCAGCAGCATCACGCGTAACAGCGAGAAGCGCTGCAGCTCGCCGCCCGACAGTGAATCGGGACGACGCGTCAGCAGTTCCGGCGTCAGCGCCAATTGCTCCATCAGCGCATCCCGCCGCGTGGAGGCGATGCGATGACGGCGCAACACATCGTCCAGGCTTTGCGCCAGCGTGCGGGTCGGTGGGAACAGCGCAGACGGATCCTGATAAATCTTCTGGTATTTCAGCCCATCGACCGCCGCATGCCGCGTCACCTTGCCTTGCTGCGGGGTTAGCAGGCCGAGCAGCACATCGCCAAAGCTACTTTTACCGCTGCCGCTGGCACCGTGTAATCCAACGATTTCCCCGGCGTGCAGCCTGAAGTCTTGCGGCACGCCGAGCGATTTACCGCCGCGCTGCAAGCGGATGCCCTCAGCGCTCACCACCGGTTTACTGCCCATAACGGTTTGTTGCCGTGCAGGCCAGGCGGTGGGATCGGCGGCGAGTAATTCACGCGTATAGCGCTGCTGCGGTTCATGTAACACCTGTTCCGCCCTGCCCTGCTCAATCACCTTGCCTTTATGCATCATGATCACCTCACCGCCCAACTGGCGCGCCAGCGCGATGTCGTGGGTGATGGTGAGCAGTGTGCCGCCGTCGGCCACTTCCCGGCGCAGCAAAGCGGCTACTTCATCACGACGCGCCACATCCAGCCCTTTGGTTGGTTCATCGGCAATCAGTATCTCCGCGCCACCTGCCCGTGCGGCGGCAAAGGCGGCGCGCTGCGCCATCCCGCCGGAGAGTTGCCACGGAAAACGCGGCGCCGCGTCCTGTAAACCAAGCTGCTGTAAATCGCGCTGGGCCGACAGTGCGCTGGTGGATTTCGCGTTTCCGCGTACATAACGATAGCCTTCCGCAACCTGCTGCAGCACTGACATGGTGGGATCCAGCGACAGCCACGGCTCCTGCGGCAGCGACGCTAATGTGCGGCCCCATAATTCACGCAACAATCCGGCATCCTGCGGCAGGGTAAAACGCTGTTCGTTGATGATTAGCGTACCGCTGGACTGTAAATCGTCAGGCAAAATGCCCATGACCGCTTGTGCCAGCAGGCTTTTACCTGAACCGGTTTCACCCAGCAAGGTCAGCGGTTGTCCGGGCTGCAGGGTTAAATCAACCGGCTCCACCAGCGTGGCACTGGCGGTTGTGACGCTGATGCCGATAACCTGTAATCCTTTCATTTACGCTCCTCTTTCATTAACAGATTCAGGCTGATCAACAGCAGAAACAGCGCGATTACCGGCTGCATTAGCAGCCACGGTGCTTCCCAGGCAAACGGCAGCAGTTCGGTCATCATCAATCCCAGTTCTGGCGTCGGCGGACGTACGCCGACGCTGATAAAACCAAGCGCAGAGACCGCCATGATGGCGCTGCTGAACGAGAACAGAGTCAACGTGGTTAATACCGGCGCTAACGCTGGCCACAGGTGTCGGCGGAAACGGTAGAACGCCGAAAAACCGAGCAACTTTGAGGCCTGCATGCCGGGTGCCTGCACAATCGGGCGCAGGGTTGCGCGCGTGACGCGGAAGAACTCCACCCACAGCACCAGCGAAATCCCCAGCCACAACATGCCGGGAGAATCCGGCGCAATCGCCGCTAACAGCAGCACCAGCAGCAATCCCGGCAGCGCCAGACACATATCGCCGAGCATGCTGAGCAGACGATCCAGCCAGCCACCATACAGTGCGCTGAATACGCCAGCCAGCACGCCCGCCAGCAGCGCGCTCATCACACAGAGCGCCGCGAGACCCAGCGAAAGGCGCAACGCGGCACTGAGGCGCGGCAGCATGTCGCGACCAAGATGATCAAACCCGAGAAGATTGGCGCCGCTCGGCGCGTGCAGCATTTGCAGCAGATCCTGTTCCAGCGGGTCGCCATGATGAATCAGGGGCAGCAGGAAGGCGAAACCAAGCAGCAAGCACAACAGCAGCAGGCCGATAAGACGCGAAAATGAAATTGTCATGCGCGCGCTCCTCTGGGATCAAGCAGATGACAACCCGCATCCACCAGCATATTCAGCAGCACGAACAGCAGTCCGAGCGTCATGGCGCTGGCCTGAATCACCGGCACATCGCGGGCGAAGATGGCATGCACCAGCGCGTGACCAATGCCAGGCCAGGCAAACAGCGTTTCTACCACCACCACGCCTTCCACCAGCCAGACAAACTGCATGCCGAACCAGGTCAATACCGGCGATGCGAGGTTGCGCAATCCATGACGACGCAATAACGTTGCGGGCGCTAATCCTTTCTGCGCGCCCCAGCGGTAATAGCCCGAGTTGACAACCTGATACGTGGCTTCACGCACCACGCGCACGCCCACCGCGGTTAACGACAATGCCAGCGTCAACGATGGCAACAGAAAATGACGCAGCTCGCCGTGCCCGGCGCTGGGCAGCCAATCGAGCTGCAGCGCCAGCAGGACAATCAGCAGCATGCCCAGCGCAAAATGCGGCACCGATTTCAGCAGTGCGCTCAGCCAGAATAACGCGCGGTCGAGCTTGCCATTGGCGTGACATCCCGCCCAAATGCCCAGCGGCAAGGTGAACAGTATCGTCAGGAAAAGCGATGAACCTGCCAGCGCCAGCGTTTGACTCAGCTGCCAGCGCAGTTCATCCATCACCGGTTCGCCGGAGACCAGCGAACGACCAAAGTTGAACTGCAGCAGATCGAATAGCCAGTGCAGCAACGCGCTGCCCTGCTGCAGCGAGTCACTTAGCTCCTGCTGCACCCGCGCCACCGCGCTGGCATCCACACGATCGTAGCCATAACGACCGCTGGCAATACGCCATGCCATATCGCCGGGCAAGGACTGCACCAAAAACCAGGTGAGTAATCCCACCGCCAACACCACAAAAGCTGCCTGCGCTACGCGCCAGCCAAGTAGTTTGAACATCATTGCTCCCACTCCATCTGACGCAGACCAAAGTGGCGTTCAAACGGATCGAGCGTGACGTTTTTCAGCTTGCTGTTAATCGCGGCCGATTGCTGATACCAGGCAATCGGAATCACTGGCAGATCCTGCTGTAACGAGGCAGTGATCAGGTTACGCGCCTGCGCACGTTCTGCCGTGTCAGTGGATTGCGTTAAGGTGTGCAACGCCGCGCTAAAACCGGCCGGATGCCAGTTCATCGCGCCCCAGTCGCCGCCCTTTTCCGCATAATCCTGCAGTAACGTGCCGGTGGGATCAGGCGTGAGTGCAAAGTTGCGGGAAAACAGCGCCAGTTGTAGACGATTGCTGTGATGCTGCGCCGGAATTTCGCTGGCGTTGGTGGAGTTGATCTTCACTTCAATGCCGACTTTGCGCAGCTGCTGCTGGATAACCATCGCCATCAGCGGCAGTTCGGGACGATCGGGGAAGGTCAGCAGCGTCACACTAAAGCGCTGGCCGTTACGTGCTAACACGCCATCTGCACCCATTTTCCAACCCGCCGCCTGCAGTTGCTGTGCCGCCTGCTGCGGATTGAATTGCAACGGTTGCAGTGCGTTGTTGTGCCATTCACCCATATTCGGCGGGAATAACTGAGTGGCCGCGCCCGGATAACGCAATACCGCCATCGCCAGCGCGTTACGGTCAATCGCCATGCTGATCGCTGCACGCACCGGCTGTTCGGCTAACAGCGGATCGCCCGCATTGAGTTTCAGCATCAGCGTGCGCGGCACCGGAATGGCCGGCAGTTGTAGCGCTGGCTTGCGCGCTAAACGCTGACGGCTGGCAGCATCCAGGTTGAATACGTAATCCGCGTCGCCGCTTTCCGCCAGCAAGGCGCGTGTTTCGGCGCGCCCGGAAGAGAGATAGCTGGCGGCCGCAATCGCTGGCTTTTTGCCCCAGTAATCGTCAAAACGTTTTACTGCCAGCGATTGCGGTGGCTGGAATGACGTCAGCATAAACGGGCCGCTGCCGATGATGCGGGTGATGTTGCCCTGCACATCCCAGCTAGCCAACGCCAGAATCTGGGAACGGCTCTCTGCTAAAACCGAAAGCAGCGGCGTAAATGGTTCGCTCAAGGTGATGGTGACGCGTTGCCCTTCCCCGCTGATAGCGGTGATCGGCGTTTTATCCAGCAGCCCCGCCTTGCTGCGCGCGGTGTTGAGTGATTTCACCACCGCGGCCGCATCCAATGGCGATCCATCATGGAAGCGCACGTTGGGACGCAAATTCAATTGCCATTGCAAACCATCTGCCGACACCTGCCAGCTTTGCGCCAGCGCCGGAATGGGCTCGGCGCGTTCGTTCACTTCCACCAGCGTTTCCACCACATCCATTCGCAACAAAATGTCGCCGGAGAGTGCGGGATCGGCGCCTTTGATTTCAAACGGTGCCGCAATGCGCACCGTTTTATCCTGATGTTCAGCCGCCATTGAGGCGTAAGAAGCCAGGCCTAACGCCGAAGCGATAAGCAAATTTTTCATTGATTTCATTAAGATTTCCGACTGAAGCCGCTACAAATTAGGTGAGTTAATTACGTTATAACATAACAATACACATTTCAACACAGATTGCTGGCAAAGACGGGTAATTGACGCTGCGCGCAGTGCTTTTGCTGCGCTATGCTGAAAACGAACGTTTACTTTATGGAGCAGCAGAGATGCCAGAAATCGTTGTGTATGCGGCAGAAGGTCGCACGATTGAGCAGAAAAAGAAGTTGTTAAAAGCCGTCACCGCGGCGGTGGCTGATTCGTTTGAGATCGATGCTAATTCAGTAACGGTTTCCATCATCGAAACGCCAAAACATCATAAGTCGAAAGGCGGCGTGCCGTTTGATGAGCGTTGAGTCGGGTGTATGCCTAAAAGCCCCAATGGGGCTTTTATTATTCAGAGGATAAAGACGGCTGGCCCTTTATCTTCAATCGTGTTGAGAATGCGTAATGCCGCTTTGTTTGGCTTGCTTTCGTTGCGCTCCCACTTGGATACGCTTTCCACAGACATTCCGGTGGTTAACGCCAGCGCTGCTTGCGACATATTCCAGCGCAGTCGCACTGCTTTAATTTCTATACCACTCATCGTACGTACTGGAGGAATGTTACGCGCTTCTATAGCAGCGTTAATTTCGGCAACTGTTTCATCTTTCACTGCGCCAAGCTGATTATAACGTTGCGCCATGCTCTGGATTTTTTTTAAACGATCAGTCATTACAGTTTACCTCAATCAACTCTTTAGCTTTAACTAACGCCTCGATTAGCTCGTCGGGCATAGCAATGAAATCTCGCGCGATGCTGCAATAGGCATCAATTTCATCGTCTTCTAACTCTTTGCCTTTCTTCTTCGAAAGCTGGCTTTTTAAATACATATCAAAAAAGTAAAGATTCTTCCCATCATTGAAAAATACTATGCAGCGCGCCCCATCAGAAGCACCGATGCCAGGTAAACCGACTCGCTTCTTATAAGTAAATCGACCCAGGCAATCGCCGTGAAGCCCGGCAAAAATGGACATCGCTGCCTTACACAAAATTTTGTCGTTGATGCGTGCTTTTAAACGTTCTTCCTGAAATTCTGGCGTGAGAAAAATTCCCATGGTCGCTTCCTTGCCACTCTTTCATCCGTAAGCATTACTATAGTCGTGCTTACGGGTAAGATCAATTTTCATGCGCTTACTGGCGTATCCCAATCGCCTGAAAGTCAGTATCATAGACGTTCTGCCGCTTACCAGGATAAGTGAACCCGCCCGCTATGACCGACCATACAGCACTATTTTCGCGGCTGACTTTTACCCTTGCTGATAACAGCCGCACGCCGCTGTACAAACGCTTTGCCACTGCAATTAAAGATGCGGTGCGTGATGGCGTGTTAGTGCATGAAGAGATCCTGCCGAGTGAGCGTGACTTCAGCCAGTCGCTGAACATTTCGCGCATTACCGTGCGTAAAGCCATGGATGCGCTGGAAAAAGAGGGCGTGGTATTGCGCTCTCGAGGCTACGGTACGCAGATCTGCACCCAGTTCGAGTACTCACTGAAAGAGCCGAAAGGCTTGTCCCAGCAAGCAGTGCTGCGTGGTAAAAAGCCCGATACCGTGTGGATTAATAAAAGCAAAATCCAATGCGATGCAGAAATCGCTGAGAAATTGGGGCTGAACAAAGGCAGCGAAGTGTATCTGCTGAAACGCATTCGTTATGTCGATCAGCAAGCGGTGTCGGTGGAAGAATCCTGGGTACCGGCGCGCTATATCACTAATGCGGATGAGATTGGCATTTCGCTGTACGACTATTTCCACCAGCAACAAATTCTGCCGGTTAAATCGCAAAGCAGAGTGAGTGCTCGCATGCCTGATGAGGCGCTGCAGCAGCAGATCGCCCTACCTGACAACGTACCTGTGTTGGTGATCAAGCAGCTGGCGTTAGATGCGCAGGGCAATCCGCTGGAGTACAGCATTAGCTACTGTCGTAGCGATATGTATGTGTTTATTGCGGAGTAAGGCGCTGTTGCCAGTAAGCTGTTAACGTGGCGCGATCGGGCGCGCAATCGCCGCCGCGTTGTGACACCACATAAGACGCCACCGCGTTGCCGAGCGCAACGCTTTCTGCCAGTGGCCAACCCGACGCTAATCCCGCCAGTAATCCACCCGCGTGGCTGTCGCCTGCACCTATGGTATCGACCACTTTTGTCGGCAGCGCCGGCATCCAGCCCTGTGTTTCCGCGTTAACGAAACCGGCGCCTTCGCTATCAAGTCGCACCACCATCGCGCCGCCGAATCGCTGCTGCCAGCACGTCATTAACTGATGCGCATCAATGGGTTCTGTTTGATTCAAACGTTCATGCCACAGCAGTTCGGCTTCCTGTCTGTTCACTGTAATCAGTGGGTGGCACGCCATAACGCGTTCGAAATGCGCATCACCGATATCCGCCAGACGCGGACCGAAATCCAACAGCAGCTGATACGGCTGGCTTTGCTGCTCCAGCCAGTCGATCAGCACATCACCGCTTTTGCTGGTGAGCTGATAGCCGGAAAGGTAGATCCAGCGATTGGCCAGCTGCGGCAACGTGTTCAGCAGCGCTGCATCCCACTGATTTTCCACGCCGCTCACTGACAGAAAAGTACGCTCGCCATCAGGTTCCACTAACGCTAAACACCAGCCGTTATCGCCTTTCGCCGTTTCCAGCACGCTGTGGATGCCATATTCCGTCAGCTTCTGCCGCACAATGCTGGCCCAAGTGCCGTTGCCGAGCGGCAGCGCATTGATGGACGGGATGCCAAGCCGGTGCAGCGCAATCGCCACATTCAGCGCACAGCCGCCCACGTTGACGCCCTGCTGGTGGAGCTCAATATCGCTGCCACGATGGGGCAACGAGTAAGCATCAGCAATCACATCCACTACCGCCGCACCAATCACAAGCACTGGCAGACGGCTTTCAAGTCTCTGCAGATCATCAGGCGTCAACATAAGCGGCCTCGCGCTGCTGGCGGAAACGCGTGAATGCAGCGCTGTAACGAGTGAAATCCAGCGCGTTAGCGGCATCCAGCTCGGCTTTCAAGGCAACGTCGATGCTGTCGATGCCGTGCAGCGCGCCGCAAATGGCCACCGCCATCGCGCCGATGGTATCGGTATCGCCGCCGAGGTTAGCGCAAAGGATCGCGCAGCGATTAGGATCGGTCTCGGCCAATTCCACCATCGCAATCGCCGCCGGTACCGATTCAATGGTGCTGGTGCCGGTGCCTACCAGATCGTAAATATGCTGCATGGTGGATTCCACGCCCCTGCCCTGCACGACCACGCTTAACGCCAGTTCGATGCGTGCCGCCATCGACGCGCTAAAGGTGGTGACACGCTTTTCCTGTGCCGCGCGTGCGATCGCGGGCAGTTCATCGCGGATCGTTGCCCAGTTGGCACCGTCAATGGCGCGTGAAACAGCCCACGCAATCACCGTCGCGCCGGAAATCGCGACATCCGATTTATGCGTAGGGCTCGACGCCAGTGCGACGGCATCAATAAAAGCCGGTAAATCGCGTGCTGGCAGCAGACAGCCGAGCGGTGACACACGCATCGCTGCGCCGTTAGTCGTGCCGTTATTTTCCAGCTGCGACACTGGCGTGCCGGCTTTCATGGCGTTGAGCGCGATTTTTGAGGTCGGTCCAAGCACGTTTTTGTTGAAGGCATCAAACGACTCGGCCCACTGCAAAATATTCGCACCAATGGTTTGGGCGTTGATCTCGCCGTCGTGAGTGACGATCGCATCAGCCAACGCCAGCGCCATAGAAGTGTCATCGGTAAAGGCCGCCCGGCCAAAGTAGCAGGCGGCGTTGTTCTCAGCCGGACCGGGCAGGAAGCGATCGATCCAGCCAAAGTGCTGCTTCACGCGTGAGCGCGGCCATAATTCGGATGGCATGCCCATCGCATCGCCCAGCGCCTGGCCGTAAAACGCGCCTAAAATCCGTTTTTCTTGCGTTGTCATCGTCATGGTGAAATCTCTTATTTATGGCTGTCAGCGGTTGCTGAATTTTCGAAAGCGGTAAGTTCATCGCTGCGTTTTTTGCCGTCGCGGAACAGGACGATAAAGGCGATGGTGATCATTACGATCATCACGCTGCCAAACATCCACATGCCTGCCCAGTTGAAAGTCTGCCCGTCGCGGGGTTGGTCGTAGGCGAACATTTCCTGCATCAGATAGCCGCCAAGGCGGTAACCCAGCAGGCTGCCGATACCCTGACAGGCCAGCGTGATCAGCCCTTGCGCAGCATTACGCATCGCCACTGGCGCTTTCTTATCAACATAGATGTAAGCGGTGATGAAGTAGAAATCGTAGCTGACGCCGTGCAGCAGAATGCCCATGAACAGCAAGCCGTAAGTCAGCATGTTTTGATCGCCACCGAACACGAAGAACACGTAGCGCAGTGCGGCGGTGGTTAATCCCAGCAGCAGCACTTTGCCGATGCCAAAGCGTTTGATGAAGAACGGTAGCGCCAGCAGGAAGAAGATTTCCGAAACCTGGCCGAGCGTCATCCAACCGGTGGCGTGCGGCAAGCCGACTTCCGTCAGATAGCCTTCGGCAAAGATGTAGTAAAACGCCAGCGGCATGCTGAACAGGAAGGAGCAGACGAAGAACACAAGAAAGCTGCGATCCTTCAGCAGATGCAGCGCATCCAGACCAAGCGCGACGCGCAGGCTGAATTTGCCGGTGCTTTTCGGCTCGGTGGCGGGCAACGTCAGGGCAAAAATGCCCAGTAATAGCGAGCTTGCGGCGGTGATCAATAACGGCACGTTGCTGGCTGAGATATCGCCATAGCCCAGCAGCGGCGGCAGGAAACCACAAACGATGCCAGACGCGATCCAGCCAAGTGTGCCCATGACGCGAATGCGCGGGTAATCACGCTCCACATCCGCGACGTGCGAAAACGCGATGCTATTGGTTAAGGCGATGGTGGGCATGTAAGTGAGCGCATACAGCAATAGCAACGGGAAGAAACCGCCGAAATGCGTTTGCTGAGCTGCGAAGAACATCAGAATCGATCCGACGATTGTTAGCAGCGACAACACTTTCTGCGCCTGGAAGAAGCGATCGGCCAGCGATCCGACAAGGATCGGCGACAGGATGGCGGCTATCGAAGTACAGGCGTAACACCAGGCGATCTCAACCGGCGAGAAGCCGTTTTTGCTGAGAAATGCCCAGAGCGGTACAAACCATGCGCCCCAGATAAACCACTCAAGAAACATCATGAACGACAGTTTTGGGATTGTTGTTTTCATTTAAAAGGACTCCCCGGTGTAGGTGGAGGCAAATCTAACACCGGATATAATACCTTTGTAATACCACTGGTGGATTTTTTGAACTGGTCCACAACATTTTAAATGATGGGCAACGGTATGAGATGCGAGATATCTGGGGGCGGAGGATGGGAATAAGGACGCGCCTGACGCGCCCTGTGATGCTTAGCGGCGGTTTTTCCATACCGTCTGAATATTGCAGAATTCGTGGACGCCAAAGCTCGATAGTTCACGACCATAGCCGCTCTTCTTCACGCCTCCAATCGCAACTCGCGGATCTGACGCACCATTGCCATTGATAAATACCGCGCCGGTCTCCAGTTTTTCCGCCAGTTCGTTGGCCAGCGCTTCGTTGCCGCTCCACACTGTTGCACTCAGCCCAAATTCGCTGTCATTAGCCAGCTCAAGGGCATGTTGTGCATCACGAGCGACACTAATTGCTGCGACCGGGCCAAAGATTTCCTGCTGGAAAGCTGTCATGGCTGGCGTGACATCGGCGAGGATCGTCGGGACGTAATAGTTGCCTGGGCCGTCAATTTTATGGCCGCCTAATACCAGACGTGCGCCTTCCTTGATGGTCTGCTGCACTTGATTATCCAGCTCGTCACGCAGATCGTAACGCGCCATTGGTCCGATGTAGGTATCTTCTGCCAAAGGATCGCCGATCTTCAATGCCTGCACCGCTGCGCTAAAACGCGCCTCAAACGCTTCTGCGACACTTTCTTCAATAATGAACCGCTTGGCTGCCATACAGACCTGTCCGGTGTTCTGATAGCGTCCTGTAACCGCTGAGGCCACTGCAGCATCCAGGTCTGCATCCGCCAGCACGATGAAAGGATCCGCGCCGCCCAGCTCCAGTACAGTTTTCTTCAGTACTGCAGCGGCTTGCGCTGCAATTGCACCGCCTGCACGCACGCTGCCGGTTACCGCTACAGCGGCAATTCGTGGATCTTTGATCGCGGCCGAAACGCCATCGTTATCGACGTTGATCACGGTAAAGCCGCCTTTAGGCAGTTCGGTGGCGTCAAACAGCGACTTCATGAGGTTAGCGGATCCCATTACGCTCGGTGCGTGCTTGAGCACGTAGGTATTGCCCGCCAGCAACATGCTGACTGCGCCGCGCAGAACTTGCCAATAAGGGAAGTTCCATGGCATCACGGCAAGGATCACACCGAGCGGACGAAATGACTGCCACGCTTGCTGGTTTTCTACCAGCGTTGGTTTGTCGGCCAGGATCGCCGGACCATGCTCTGCATACCAGTCACACAGATTGGCGCATTTCAGTACTTCAGCACGTGCCTGAGCGATCGGTTTGCCCATTTCCAGTGTGGCCATGGTTGCGAGCTCATCCTGACGCTGGCGAATCTGTTCAGCCAGTTGACGCAGCACTTTCACTCGCTGCGGCATCGCGGTATAGCGCCATTCTGCATAGGCATCAGCACTTTGCTGCAATGCGGCTTCCAACTCGGCTGCGCTCTGCAGCGGATAGGTTGCGAGGATTTCGCCGCTAGTAGGGTTACGGGAGATAACGTTGTCAGTCATGAAAGATGTCCTCGTCATAAGTGATGTGATGTTCGATGAAGTTCACTTTACGCCGGGATATAGTTTCTTAAAAATGAATAATGATGAGGAAGTTGTTCATTTATGGAGAAATAGAAGGATCCAGATCGCATATAACTGATGATTTGGTGGGATCAAACAGGATGTTATCGCGATGGGGCTGTTTTAAACATTTTGCCTGTCTAAAGCCGCTTCAGTCCTGGCGTTATTAAGTTATACAGTGAATAGATCTTAAAGAAAGATCATATAGAGATCTTAAAGAGATCCTAAGAGATCCCCGATCGTCGCAGGCCGCACCCCACAAGGGCTCAGAAGGTGATCGCGTTCACTATAATGAGTAAAGTGTTCACTGGAGTCAGTAGTTTATTCACTATAGAGAGTAGAATGTTCACTATAAACAGTGTTAATGTTCACTGTAATCAGAAAACGACCCTTTTCATCCACAGAATGAAGATCTCAGGCTATGGCAGATAAAGAGAGTGAAAACAAGGCGTTACTCGAGCCTTTTCTGTCGGTGACAAAAAACAGCGGTGAAGTTATTCAACTCCACCCCAATAAAAATAACACCGTACAACCGGTCGCTTTAATGCGCCTGGGTCTGTTTGTTCCTACATTGAAGTCCACAGCGCGCGGTAAATCAGGCGCGATGGCATCGACCGATGCAACGAAAGAGCTGAAGAACCTTTCTTTAGTGAAATCGGAAGGCTATGAAAAAATTACCATTACCGGCGCAAGGCTGGACATGGATAATGATTTCAAAACCTGGGCCGGTATTATTCAGTCTTTCTCGCGTTATCCTTCTAAGGGCGACACCGTGACGCTGCCGTTTATCGATTTCGTCAAGATGTGCGGGATCCCGTCGGCAAACTCTTCGGCTGCGCTACGTAAGCGCTTAGATGCCTCTCTGCGACGCATTGCGACCAATACGTTGTCCTTTGAAGGGAATGGCAAAGCCTATCACACTCACCTTGTGCAATCGGCGTATTACGATCGTGAAAAGGATCTGGTGCGCATCCAGGCCGATCCAAAGTTATTCGAGCTCTATAATTTCGACCATAAAGTGTTACTGCAGCTGCGAGCCATTTCGCGTTTAAAACGTAAAGAATCGGCTCAGGCGTTGTATACCTATCTCGAAAGTTTGCCAACGAATCCGGCGCCCATCTCTCTGGCGCGTTTGCGTATGCGTTTAAATCTGGGCTCGAAAACCACCACGCAAAATCACGTGGTGCGACGTGCGATGGAGCAGCTCAAAGAGATCGGCTATCTCGACTATTCGGAAGTGAAACGTGGCCGTTCGGTGTTCTTCATCATCCACAGCAGGACGCCGAAACTCGACGGCATCAGCAATCTCGAAAGCATCGATTCGCTGGAAGATATTGAGTTCGAAGAATGATGTTGCCCGCTTACTGTAATCAGTAATTCTCCTTAAGCTGTGTCACTTTTTGAGCAAAAGTGACACATGCTCTATCCGCTAACATTCACTGCAATCAGCTGTCCTCACGTGATTCACTGTAATCAGTAACGTTCACTGTAATCAGAAACCTTCTGCTTTTATTGTGTCTTATGCGATGTTTTGCACCGCGTTGTAGCCTTTCTAAGCTACTTACAAGGATAGTGAGTACTTACAAGGGCGGTGACGCAGTACTTAACTTCCTTTTTTCACTGCCTCTCTACTGATCACAGTGAACGTTTGTTTGAGCGCTCGCTTTCACTGATTACAGTGAATGCCAATTACAGGCTGCATACTGAATACAGTGAACGTTCAAATGCAACTTAATGATTTATAACCATTAAAAAAGTCTGTTTCAAATTGATTCACTGTAATCAGCAGTTTGACTGTGAATACAGCCAGTAAAAGTGACAGGGTTGGTCACTAAGCTGATTACAGTGAACGTTTGGTTTGCCTTCTCACTACAGTGAACTGAAACGTGAGACGTTCGTGCTGACGCTCATATACCGCTTGAACAACATGTCACGCTGTCACTGATTACAGTGAACGTTACCAACTCGTCCCCTGCCCTGCCAGGTTTGCAGCATGAAACAAACTCGCTTAGCGCATCGTTTTTTACTGAATACAGTGAACGTTGGGCGTTTTAATCAGCAGCGTGTTTTACTGATTACAGTGAATGTTGTTGACGACATTCTGGGTATTTCGCTGTAACGCATATGGCGCTTCCAGGCATATCAGCTTGTCGGCAAATAACACTCTACTGATTACAGTGAACGTTTGTCTTATCATGCTTGTCGGGCTGTACTGATTACAGTGAACGTTCTGTATAGCGTCATAACTTTTACTGATTACAGTGAATGTTCTCGGTCTGGCCAAATTGACTTACTGATTACAGTGAACGTTTTATCGCAGTGCGACAACGTCTACTGATTACAGTGAATCTTTGCCGATGAAGAGTACAAGGCTTTTACTGATTACAGTGAACGTTTGGCGTTATGTGAAAACGTCGCGAGGGTTTGCTGATTACAGTGAACATCTCACCAGCATGGCACTATCGTTGCTCTCTCGCCTGTTTTTACTTCCAGGCATCATCTACTGATTACAGTGAATCTTCAGCCACCGCTCGCTGATTACAGTGAACCTTTTACTGATTGCAGTGAACGTTTATCTACGACGCTTATCAGCTTACTAACTACAGTGAATATTCCAGCAATTTTGGTCGCAAGCCCCCTTCTCTTTTCTCTGTTTAAAAGTATACAGAGTAGAAACCGGCTACTGAATACAGTGAATCTTTGGGCCTTTGAACAAGATTTCAGCGGTTCAATATTGAACAAAAAACCGGGATGACTAAATTACGAACGCTGATTACAGTGAATCTTTGCGTTAAACCGCTCTTAATCAAGGTCTTTTCACATAACTTATTCTTCCTGAGCAGAAGAGATATATTTGCCTCATGTGCTGGATTTATGTATAAAGTCATAAATCCTACATGTGTGGAGCAAGTATGGCTAACGATGAGAAGCAGGTTCTGAAGGTCGCACAACGTTCAGAAAGAATGCTGATGAGCCTGACTGAACAGATTCAGGCGCAGAAAGAAGAATTGCGGGAAAACACGTTCTATCAGGTTTACGCTAAAGCGGCGTTAGCCAAACTGCCCAAATTGACGCGTGCGAGCGTGGATTACGCTGTCAACGAAATGGAAGAAAATGGTTATCCGTTCGATAAGCGTGCAGCGGGCAGCTCAACCAAGTATGCGATGTCGATTCAGAACATCATCGATATCTATCACCATCGCGGTGTGCCCAAGTACCGCGATCGCCACCATGAAGCCTTTAGCATCTTTGTTGGCAACCTCAAAGGCGGCGTTTCGAAAACGGTCTCTACCGTTTCGCTGGCACACGCATTACGTGCGCATCCGCATCTGCTATTTGAAGATCTGCGTATTCTGGTCATCGATCTGGACCCGCAATCTTCCGCCACCATGTTCCTGAACCATCAACGTTCAGTGGGATTAGTAGAAGCGACCGCCGCACAAGCGATGCTACAGAACGTCAGCCGCGAAGAGTTGCTCAACGAGTTTATCGTTTCCTCGATTATTCCGGGCGTCGATGTGCTGCCGGCGTCAATTGATGACGCCTTCATTGCCTCGCGTTGGGAAGAGTTGTGTGCCGCTCACCTGCCCGAGCAAAACATCCACGCGGTGCTGTATGACAATGTAGTGGCCAAGCTGAAGAAAGATTACGACTTTATCTTTATCGACAGCGGCCCGCATCTTGATGCCTTCCTGAAGAACGCCATTGCTGCTTCAGACCTGCTGATGACGCCAGTGCCGCCCGCGCAGGTGGATTTCCACTCCACGCTGAAGTACTTAACGCGTTTGCCGGAGTTGATTGGCATCATTGAAGAATCGGGCGCAGCCTGCCGTTTGCAGGGCAACATTGGCTTTATGTCTAAACTGTCGAATAAAGCGGACCACAAGCTGTGTCACAGCCTGGCGAAAGAGATTTTTGGCGGCGATATGCTTGATGCTGCATTGCCGCGTCTGGATGGCTTTGAGCGCTGCGGAGAGTCGTTTGATACGGTTATCTCAGCCAATCCATCAACCTACGTGGGCAGCACCGAAGCCTTAAAGAATGCGCGTTCAGCGGCGGAAGATTTCGCGAAAGCCGTATTTGACCGTATTGAATTCATTCGCCTGAACTGAGGTTACTATGAGCGCAAAAAGAATCACTATTGGCCGAACTTTCAGCCAGACACCATTGCAGACTGAAGAAAGCGCCGATGGCCATTCTCAGACATTTATTCTGGCGACGGGTAAACGCGCCCTGTTCACGCTGGAGCACATCCCGGCGAAGGAAATTGAAGAGAAAACCTTCGTTAAGATGGAAACCAATGGCCGCGATCAGTCTGGCCTGACGCCAGAATCGCTGCGCGACATCATTCGCACCATCAAATTGCAGCAGTTTTTCCCGGCGATTGGCGTAAAGCGTGACGATCGCATTGAGATTCTCGATGGTTCACGCCGTCGTGCAGCGGCTCTGCACTGCAAAACTGGGCTTGATGTGTTGGTTACAGACGTGGCTATCTCGGCGGAAGAAGCGCGCCGTTTAGCCCAGGATATTCAGACCGCGCGCGAGCACAATCTGCGTGAAGTGGGCATGCGTCTGCTATCGCTTAAAGAGAGTGGATTGTCGCAGAAAGAGATTGCGCAAAGCGAAGGCTTATCGCAGGCCAAGGTAACGCGTGCATTGCAAGCGGCAAGCGTGCCGCTTGAGCTGGTAACGCTGTTCCCGAATCATTCAGAGCTGACCTATCCTGACTATAAATCGCTGCTTCAGGCGTATGAGAAGCTGCAGGAAACCGGACAAACGGTTGATGCCCTGATCGATACTATCGGTATGGATGTTGATACCGTATGCGCGCGCGATGGATTGGCCGAAGACGAAGTGAAGAATGGCATTCTGCGTTTAGTGCGTAACGGTAGCCAGACGCTGATTCAGTCACCGGCAAAAGATAAAACCGTGGCGACGCCATTATGGAGTTTCGCCGATAAAGACCGCTTTGCGCGTAAGAAAACGCGCGGACGCATGTTCAGCTACGAGTTTAATCGCCAGTCAAAAGAGTTGCAGGAAGAGCTGGATAAGGTGATTAACGAGACGCTCAATAAGTATCTTAATCAGTAATTGAAATGCCGCCTCCGGGCGGTTTTTTTATGCCCTTTTCAATGCCTCGCCAGCGTAATTTCATCGCTAACTGTATGAAATATAGATTATCGCCGCGGAAATTTCAGCCTGAAATCGCCACTGTTTTAGCCAGCAGCTCAAAGATATCCGTTAATAAATCACCAATACTGATTAACTGACTGCAGCCAATTTAACCAGCTGTGTGCGAAAGCAACAAAAGGCAGCCACAGCAGAATTGCCGTCCAGGCAGCGAGTGAAATTTCATCTGCTCGCCTAATCGATTTCATCTCTATTGATATGAAATATAAGGGGTTTTTGATAAAATTTCAGGCTGAAATCGCCAATTAACTTTTAGTTTCAGCCACCCTCAAAAATCCCTAGGCGAGATTAGCCAGATGATATTCAATGATTTATCCACAGAAAACGTGGATAACTTTCAAGACTCACCTTACTCAATTAACGTTAAAGCTGATGAAAATTGCCAGACCGCATCGCGCACGCGCACCGGTTTATTAATCAGCCCCAACGCATAAAAGCGATCGGCGATGGTCTGCTGCTCTTTGATTACTTCGAAGGCCATCGCACGCGTTTTGTGGCTGCGGCGAGTCAAGGCATGTTCAACTGATGCGATTTCCAATCCCAGCTCCTGAGCCAACAACATCGATGCTTGATGGCGATGGCTATCGATGAACAAACCCGTTTGTTGCAAACTCTCCACCAGCTGTCTGAGGATGTCATCGTGCTGTTCAACGTAATCACGCCGCGCCAGATAGAACTGATGATTACGTACGCGCCCTTCACCATTAACCAAAACCCGCAGCTCGGGATTGCTCTCCGCGGCGCTGAGCAACGGATCCCACATCATCCAGGCATCAACCGAAAGATAATCACTTGCCGTCAGCGGATATTTTGGCGGCGTATACACCACTTTCAGTTCATCCAAACCAATGCCCGCTTCCTCCAGTAGCTGCAGCAGTAGCCAGTGAACGTTCGAGCCTTTGTTAACCGATATGCGCTTACCGCGCAGATCGCTGATGGTACGAATATCGCTGTCATGCGGTACCACGATGCCAACGCTGCTCGGCGCTGGCGGCTCCCACGCGATATAAGTCACTGCATTGCCACTCGCCTGAGCGAAGATTGGCGGTACTTCACCGGTGGTACCAAAATCGATTTCGTTGTTTTGCAGCGCATACAGCAGCTGTGGCCCGGCGGGAAACTCACTCCACAACACGCTTATGCCTTGCTGAGCGAAACAGTGTTCCAGGCTTTGACGGGCTTTCAATACGCCAAGATTGCCAAACTTCTGGTAGCCAATGCGCAGCTCACGCTCCTGCGTCCCGTGTGTATGAGATGTCGACGTAGTTACCGGCGCTTTTCGCCGTCCTTTAATCATTCCCTGATTCGCCAGATGCGTGCGCAATGTGTGGCGGCTGATACCTAATAGCGCCGCAGCCTGGGTTTGATTGTGATCTGTCATCGATAGCGCATTGCTAATAAGGCTGCTGATAACGCGATCAAACAGTTGTTGCGGCTGACTGGTTAGCTGCTGCTGAAGAAAACTGTCGAGCGTTGAATCGTTTGACTCGTTAAAACCATGTTCACTGTAACCAGCAAGTCGCAGCTGTGCGGGCGTCAGCGTCTCTTCACGGCTTAGCAATACGGCGTTATGCAGCGTGTTCTCCAGTTCACGGATATTGCCCGGCCAGCTGTATTCGCGCAGCGCTTCAAGCGCATCAGGAGAAAGACGCCGTGCCGGGCGCCCTAAACGTCGTGCGTAGAGGGCGAGGAAGTGTTGCGCCAGCAGCGGAATGTCTTCACGGCGCTGACGCAGCGGCGGTAATGGCACCACCGCAATATTCAGGCGATAGAACAGATCTTCGCGGAAGCGTCGTTCACGAATCGCCTGCGCCAAATCCACATGCGTAGCCGCGATAACTCGCACATCCACTTTGATCGCTTTACGCGAGCCCACGCGCGTAATCTCACGCTCCTGCAGCACACGCAGCAATTTAACCTGCAGTGAAGGACTGAGCTCGCCAATCTCATCCAGCAGCAAGGTGCCGCCTTGCGCTGATTCAAACCAGCCGGGATGTGACTGCGTCGCACCGGTAAAAGCGCCTTTCTCATGGCCAAACAACTCGGCTTCAGCCAGGCTTTCTGTCAAAGCACCGCAGTTAACCGCGAGAAAAGGGCCATGACGGCGTTGGCTGTGATGATGCAGATAGCGCGCCACCACCTCTTTACCTGTGCCGGTTTCGCCGACAATCAGAACGGTGGCATCCGTGGGCGCGAATTTATCCAGCAGCGATTGAAACGCCAGAGAAGCGGGATCGACTAAGCGCGGTGAGTCGGTGTGGTTATAGGTGGTTAACATGGTATTGAGTCCTGTAACGAGCATATCGTTAACCTAAATGCTCACGCTGACTATTAACACCATATAAAAAGCATAAGCAGTTGCATATGCAGCAATAGCTGTTGCGCCAGAGTTGCAAATGCAACTGTTTTGGTTGACGGCGACAAGGCTAACCGCCTGAAATACGGCGATTCGCGCCAGTTAACAACCTGGCACGCTTTCTGCTAACAGCTATATAACCAAATAAGCAGTTCAAAATGATCATTTTTTAATAAAGTTATATAGGAAAAGCATAATGGCCGATTCCGCGAACGATAAAATTAATGTCTTCTGGTTTTTACCGACGCACGGTGATGGACGCTATCTTGGCACCACGCAAGGCGGACGCCCGGTCGATTTACCCTACTTACAGCAAGTGGCGCTCGCCGCCGACAATCTTGGCTTCTATGGCGTATTAATTCCTACCGGCAAAAGCTGTGAAGATTCCTGGCTGGTGGCCTCGGCGTTAGCGCCGATCACCAAACGTCTGCGCTATTTAGTGGCTGTGCGTCCTGGCCTGCAGCCGCCAACGCTGGCAGCCCGCATGGCGACCACGCTTGATCGTCTATCTGAAGGGCGTTTATTGATTAACGTGGTAACTGGCGGCGATCCGATTGAGAACAAAGGCGACGGCATTTTCCTCAACCACAGTGAACGTTATGAAGTCACCAAAGAGTTCCTCGACGTCTACAGCCGCCTGATGCGCGGGGAGAAAGTGGATTACGAAGGCAAACACATTCACGTTGAAGGCGCAGAAGTGCTGTTTCCGCCGGTGCAGGAAAAGGGGCCGCCGCTCTATTTTGGTGGTTCATCGGAGGCGGCGATTGATGTTGCAGCGGAACAGATCGATACCTATCTCACCTGGGGCGAGCCACCAGCGCAGGTTGCCGAGAAGCTGGAAGTGGTGCGCGCACGTGCAGAGCAGCGCGGACGTAAGCTGGAATACGGCATTCGTTTGCACGTGATTGTGCGCGAGACCGAAGAAGAAGCCAAAGCGGCGGCAGATAAGTTGATTGGTCATCTTGATGAAGAGACCATCGCGCAGGCGCAGAAAATTTTCGCACGTATGGATTCCGCCGGTCAGGCACGAATGAGCGCGTTGCACAACGGCTCGCGCGACAACCTCTATATCTCGCCAAATCTGTGGGCGGGCGTGGGTCTGGTGCGCGGTGGCGCGGGCACTGCGCTGGTCGGCAGCCCGGAGCAGGTGGCTGAGCGTATCCGCGAATATCAGGCGCTGGGTGTCACAAACTTCATTCTGTCCGGTTATCCGCATCTGGAAGAAGCGCATCGCGTGGCCGAATTACTGTTGCCGCTGCTACCGCTGGCTAATGCGCAGCAGCAGCGTGAACGCACCATTAACACTGGCCCGTTTGGTGAAACCATTGGCGGCGATAAGCGTCCGTCAAAACAGACGAGCGCCAGCTAATGCAGGAGAAGGCAATGGCACGGGTAATCATTGTTGGCGGTGGCTTTAGCGGCACAGCGCTGGCGATTCATCTCGCACGAACCTCATCGAGCAGATTACTGATTACAGTGGTCGAACCGCGCGCCAACCTCGGTGGCGGCGTTGCCTATTCCACACAGGAGCCTGCGCACCGCATCAACGTGCCCGCTTCGCGCATGCAGTTAAGCGGTGAAGAGCAGGGCGCGTTTGACCGCTGGTATCGCCAACAGCCGGAATGTTCACTGGACTCAGTAGCGCACTGTGAAGACGGCGCAGTTTATCCGCAGCGCAGCCTGTTCGGTCGCTATCTGGCAGACCAGTTTGCGCAAGCTGCGCAGGCGTATCCGCACGTCACGCTGCGCCATGTTCAGGCCAGCGCCGTGGCCTGGGAAGGCGAGCAGCTGTTGCTCAGCAACGGCGAAACGTTGCGGGGTGATGTACTGGCGTTAGCGATCAGTCATCCGCCACCATCGTTGCCGCGTGCGCTGCAACCGTTCTCGGCGCATCCGGCGCTGATTGCCAATCCGTGGCAGCACGGCGTATTAGACGCCATCGATCCTCAATCCTCGGTGGCGATTATCGGTACCGGCCTGAGCATGGCGGACGTGGTGGCTTCATTGGGCACCCGACAGCATCGTGGCCCGTTAATCGCCTTCTCACGCCGTGGACAGCTCTCGCGCGACAACCTGAGCGGTGAATGGCCCGAATGGATGTTAGCCCCGCAGCAAGCGTCCAGTGCGCGTCTGTGGCTGCGACATATCCGTGCCGAGGTCGCGCGTGCCGCGGAACAGGATTTGCCGTGGCAGCGCGTGCTCGATCAGGTGCGCGTGCAAGGCCAGGATATCTGGCAATTGCTGCCCCTGCGCGAGCAGCAACGCTTTGTCCGTCATTTGCGCTCGTGGTGGGATGTGCATCGCTATCGCATCGCGCCGCAGGTGTCAGCGGTGATCAGCGCACGTCGCCAGCATGGCAGTCTGAAGGTTCTGGCCGCGCGCCTTAGCGACATCTCCGATGTCGGCAACCAACTGCAAATCACGCTACGCACGCGCGAGGGCGCCAGCGAAACCCATCGCCTCGATCACCTGATTGTCACCACAGGTCCCGGCCATGAAGCCTTAACCGCCAGCCAGCCGCTGCTGCAGTCGCTCAGCCAGCAAGGGCTAATCCGCGCTGACCTGCTCGGTTTTGGTATTGATGTCGATAGCCAATCGCACACGCTCAATGTTAACGGCCAGCCCAACGCACGACTGTTTGTCGTCGGTCCCGCTGCGCGTGCGCGCTTCGGTGAACTGATGGGATTGCCGCAGGTTGCCGATCACGCCGCCGCTGTGGCGAAACATATTTTACAAGAACTGCAAATCGCTCCCGCCGAGCGATGTCCCCCTTCAGCGCTTTAATCTCTCAACATCCTAAAAATTAACTGACGAACGCCGGGTCGTAACACGATCACGGCCTCGCTATGGAGATTGCTATGCCATCGCAACGTGAAATTCGCTTGAACGCATTTGATATGAACTGTGTCGGACACCAGTCGCCGGGCCTGTGGGCACATCCGCGTGACCGTTCCTGGCAATACAAAGACCTGGAGTATTGGGTCGATTTGGCGCGCCTGCTGGAGCGCGGCAAATTTGACGGCCTGTTTATCGCTGACGTGCTCGGCGTTTACGATGTACTCAACGGCAACGGCGATGCGGCGATCCGCCAGGCGACGCAGGTGCCGGTCAACGATCCGTTAGCGCTGATTACGCCAATGGCGCTGGTGACCGAACACCTCGGCTTTGGTCTTACGGCGTCGCTGTCGTTTGAGCATCCCTATCCGTTTGCGCGCCGCTTATCCACGCTCGATCACCTGACCAAAGGCCGCATCGGCTGGAACATCGTCACCTCGTATCTGGAGAGCGGGGCGCGCAACATTGGGCACAAAACCCAGATCGATCACGATAGCCGCTACGATTACGCCGACGAGTATCTGCAAGTGGTGTACAAGCTGCTGGAAGGCAGCTGGGAGCAGGATGCAGTATTGCGTGACCGCGAACGCCGTATCTTCAGCGACCCGCGTAAAATCCATCCCATCAATCATCAGGGCACCTTCTTCAACGTGCCGGGCATTCACCTGTGCGAACCGTCACCGCAGCGCACGCCGGTGCTGTATCAGGCGGGCGCATCGAGTCGTGGCAAACAGTTTGCCGCAGAACATGCCGAATGCGTATTTGTTGCCGCGCCGTCAAAAGTGCTGCTGAAGAAAACCGTCGCCGATATTCGCCGCCGCGCGGTGGAAGCGGGGCGCGATCCTTACAGCATCAAAATCTTCAATCTGCAAACCGTGATTGTTGGCGAAACCGATCTGGCGGCGCAGGCGAAATGGAAAGAGTACACCACTTGGGTCAGCTACGAAGGCGCGCTGGCGCTGGTATCAGGCTGGACCGGTATCGACTTCGGCCAGTATCAGCCGGATCAGGTGCTGAAATATATCCACACCAATGCCATTCAATCGGCGGTCGAAACTTTCTCCACCGCTGATCCCGATCGTCAGTGGACGGTAAAAGCACTGGCGGATTGGGTTGGCATCGGCGGTTTTGGTCCGCTGATTGTCGGCAGCGCGGAAACCGTCGCGGACGAGTTGCAAAGCTGGGTTGAAGAGACCGACGTAGACGGCTTCAACTTCGCCTACGCACTGACGCATGAAACCTTTGAAGATGTGGTGGAGTTGCTGATCCCGGAGCTGCAAAAGCGCGGCGTCTATAAAAAAGAGTACGCGCAGGGCACGTTGCGCGAAAAGTTATTCGCCGCCGGCCCGCAGCTGCAAGCACCGCATCCGGGCGCGGGCTATCGCGTTAAATCCTCCACGCCGCAGGAGGTCTTATGATCGAAATAGATCAGCTCAGCAAACACTATCGCGCGCCCGACGGCCGCATCACCGAGGTGCTGAAATCCATCAGCCTGCAAGTACCGCAAGCCAACATCACCGCGGTAGTTGGGCCGAGCGGCGCGGGTAAATCGACGCTGGCGAAGTGTATCAGCCTGCTGGAGCAACCGAGCGCCGGCAGCATCCGCGTTAACGGCAGCGATCTTTCTCGTCTGGATGGCGAAGCGCTGCGTCAGGCGCGTCGCTCAATTGGTACCGTGTTCCAGTCTTCCGCGCTGCTGCAACGCAAAACCGCGTGGGAGAATATCGCATTGCCGCTGCACTATCTTGGCGTGGTGGATCGCGATATCGCCGCGCGCGTGGGCGAACTGCTCGATAGCGTCGGCCTCAGCCACAAAGCCAAAGCCTATCCGGGCCAGCTTTCTGGTGGTCAGCGGCAGCGTATTGGTATCGCGCGTGCGCTGGCATTGCGCCCGTCGGTGTTGCTGGCAGATGAAGCCACTTCAGGGCTCGATCCCGAAGCCACCGTCACCGTGCTCGATCTGCTGAAAAAACTGCGTGATGACTACAAGCTGGCGATTGTGCTGATCACCCATGAAATGGACGCGGTGCGTCAGGCGGCAGATGCGGTAGCGGAAATTCGCGACGGCCAAATCGTGCAGTATGGCGTGGTGAAAGAGCTGCTGGCGCAACCCGATTCGCTATTGGGGCAGCGCCTGTTCCCGCTGGCGGCGCAGGCGGGCGATGCCGAGCTGGTGTTGCAGCTGAGTTATCGCACCGATGTGCCAGTCGCCAGCGACTGGATTTCGCGCCTCAGCCAGCAGTTTGGTTTGCGTATTGATCTGCTCGGCGCGCACGTCGAGCAGGTGAATGGTCTGCAAGCTGGCCGCCTCAAGGTGGGCATTCACTATCAGCAGGAACGCGTGCCGCTGGCGCGTTTACTGTCGCAGCTGGAACAGCTGGGCTTAGTTGCCAGCGTTTCGGGCAGCGTGTTGCCATTGCGGGAGGCGGTATGAGCGTATCAGTGATGAGTCAGGATACGCCATGGCCAGACATCCCGGCGCTGATGTTGCCCGCTCTGGGCGAAACCGCATTGATGGTGGCGATCGTGATGCTGTTCGTGATCACGTTTGGCGGCATCGTCGGCGTGGTGCTGTTCAACACCTCGGTGCGCGGTCTGTTTCCGCATCGCGGAATTAATAGAGTGTTGAGCTGGATCGTCAACATGGGCCGTTCGCTGCCGTTTCTGGTGCTGATGGCGGCCATCATTCCGTTCACCTTCTGGCTTACCGGCACCACCATCGGCATTCCTGCCGCCTTTGTGCCGATGATCGCCGCGGGTATTCCGTTCTTTGGCCGTTTGGTGGACAACGCGCTGCGTGAGCTGCCCGGTGAAGTCACGGCGGTGGGCTTGGTGTGCGGCGGTTCGCGCTGGCAGATCATCCGCTCGGCACAACTTAGCGAAGCGCTGCCGGCGATTGTGGCGGCAGTGACGCTCAACCTGATCTCAATGATTGAGTACTCCGCAATTGCCGGCACCATCGGCGCGGGCGGTATCGGCTATCTGGCGGTGGTGTACGGTTATCAGCGCTTCGATAATCACATCATGATCGCCACAATCGTGGTGCTGATCGCCTTAATTCAAACCATTCAATTTCTCGGCGACCGTTTGGTCACCGCATTACGCCATCCTCAGGGGACATCGTTATGACAACACAAGATTTCGAGCTGCGTAAAACCCGCCGCTGGCCGTGGCTGCTACTGATTATAGTGGTCGTTTTACTTGCAGCAGGCGGCTGGTTCTGGCGCAGCCAACAGGCGCAGGCGGTGGTTTTTGGCACCACGCTGAAGGTGCATTTTGAACCGGCGATGGCGGGCGAGCAGAAGCTGATTGAATACGTTGGCGAGCACATCGCGCCCGATTATGGCCTGAAGCTGGAGGCGGTTGGGGTGCAGGATCCGGTGCAAGCCGACCGCGCGGTAGCGGAAGGGCAGTATGCCGCCACCGTGTATCAGCATCAGTGGTGGCTAAAGCAAGTGGTGGATGCCAACGGTTTTGCGCTCACCTCAACGCTGCCGCTGTTCCAGTGGGCGTTTGGCATCTACTCCGATCGCTACACATCGGTAGCGGATCTGCCGCAGGGCGCGACCATCGTGGTGCCGGATGATGGCGCCAATCAGGGCCAGGCATTATGGTTGCTGGCGCGTCAGGGTTTAATCACGCTCGATCCCAACGTCGAGCCGCGCACGGCCAAACTGAAGAACATTGTCGGCAATCCGCACGGTTTCGTGTTTAAAGAGCTCGATTTGCTGACCATGCCGCGTGCGCTCAACTCGGTGGATGCGGCGATTGGTTACGTTTCGCAATTTGATGCCGGTAAAGTGCCGCGCGAAAAAGGCATTCTCTTCCCGCCTGCGCCGCGCACTTTCGCCTCACAGCTGGTGATTGGCACGCCTTATCTGGACCAGGAAAACATTGAGAAGCTGAAAAAAGCCTTCTCCGATCCGCGCGTCCAGCAGTGGTTGAAGACCACCGACGATCCGCTGGTAAAAGGCGTATTGGTGCCGGTCTCAGCCGAATAAATGGTTGTTGTTTGAACACCCGGACGCGTCAGGCGTGTCCGGGTTTTTGTGTTGGCTAAAAATCATTTATCTAATTGATTTTAATGTAAATTTATATCAAGAATTGTTGTTTTGGCGCAGCCAGCAAAACGCTTATAACAATCTCACCTGCACTACAAAACAACAACGTGAGGCGTTATGAGTTCTCTTCCATTAGAAAACACCATTCCGGTTTCCGAACCGGTACGTTCGGTCAGTGATGTGGCAAGGCTGATAAACACTCGCACCAAAAATGACAACTACGCGCGCATGATTGTGTTCCTCGCGCTCGGCGGCGTGTTCCTCGACGCCTACGATCTCACCACGCTGTCGTACGGCATCGATGATGTGGTGCGCGAGTTTCAGCTCTCGCCGCTGCTCACCGGCTTAGTCACTTCCTCAATTATGGTTGGTACCATCGTCGGCAATCTGGTGGGCGGGTGGCTGACGGATAAATATGGCCGCTATTCGGTGTTCATGGCCGACATGCTGTTCTTTGTGGTTTCAGCGATTGCGGCGGGGTTAGCGCCGAACGTGTGGGTGCTGATTGGCGCGCGCTTCCTGATGGGCGTGGGCGTCGGCATCGATTTGCCGGTGGCGATGTCATATCTGGCGGAGTTCTCCAAATTCGCTGGTAAAGGCAACAAGGCATCCCGACTCGCAGCCTGGTGCCCGATGTGGTACGCCGCCTCAACGCTGTGCTTCCTGCTGATCTTCGCGCTCTACTTCCTGCTGCCGAAAGAGCATCTTGCCTGGCTGTGGCGCGCGTCGCTGCTGTTCGGTGCGGTGCCGGCGCTGCTAATCATCGCGGTGCGCAGCAAATTCATGAACGAATCGCCACTGTGGGCGGCGAATCAGGGCGATCTGAAATCCGCGGTGCGCATTCTGCGTGATTCCTACGGCATTCACGCGCACGAAGCGGAACACGAAGCGCCACCGGCTGCTGCGGCCCCTAAAGTGATTTTCCGCGTGCTGTTTGAGAAGCCGTGGCGCGAACGCACCATCGTCGCGGGCGTGATGAACATCTGTATCTCGTTTGAATACACCGCCATTGCCTTCTTCCTGCCGTCGATTCTGGCGCAGTTCCTCGGCGCGGGCGTGTTTGAAACCATCTCGGCATCGCTGGGACTCAACGCGCTGTTCGCCTTTACCGGCGGCCTGCTTGGCATGCGTCTGGCGTGGAAATATCCGTCGCGCCACGTCGCCATCGCTGGCTTTGCCCTGCAATTCTTTGCGCTGATCGCGCTGGCGTTAATTGGTCATCCGCAAGCCATCGCCGGAATCGTCTTTGCGGTATTGATGCTCGGCTTGTGGCTGTTTGCCGAAGGCTTCGGGCCGGGCGCGCAGCTGATGGTCTATCCAGCGCTTTCCTATCCAACCTCAATTCGCGCCACCGGCGTGGGCTTTAGCCGCGCACTTTCCGGCATCGGTAGCGCGTTAGCGCTGTTCATTCTGCCGATTCTGCAGGCCGCGCTCGGCACCAATATGTTTTGGGTGGTATCGCTGGCAGCGATCATCCCAATCTTCTTCCTGCTGGCGGTGCGCCACGAGCCCACGCTGCATGACATCGACGATCTTTCACCTCAGGAGTCACCATGAGTTTACTGGCAACAGGCACCGATTATGAGGCGCTGGCGGCGCACTTCCGGCCGATTTTCGCGCGCATCGCTGAAGGAACGGTAGCACGCGAGCGGGAACGTACTTTGCCGCATCAACCGATTAGCTGGCTGAAAGAGGCGGGATTTGGCACGGTGCGTATTCCGCAAGAGAAGGGCGGTTGGGGCGCATCGCTACCGCAGCTGTTCCAGCTGTTAACCGAGCTGGCAGAGGCCGACTCGAATCTGCCGCAGGCGCTGCGCGCGCATTTCGCTTTTGTCGAAGATCGATTGAATCAGCCGGATAGCGCGGAACGCGATCGCTGGTTTGGCCGTTTTATTGATGGCGAGCTGGTGGGCAGCGGCTGGACGGAAATTGGCACGGTAAAACTCGGCGATGTCATCACGCGCGTCACGCCAGGCGAAAGCGGCTGGACGCTGAGCGGCGAGAAGTTTTACAGCACCGGCACGCTGTTCGCCGACTGGATTGATGTCTATGCGCGCCGCAATGACAATCAGGGCGACGTTATCGCTCTGGTGAACACTCACCAACCCGGGGTGACGCGTGAGGACGACTGGGACGGCTTTGGCCAGCGCTTAACCGGCAGCGGCACCACGCGTTTCGCTAACGCCCATGTCGAGCAGGAACACGTCTACGATTTCGCCACCCGCTTCCGTTATCAAACCGCTTTCTATCAGCATGTCTTGCTGGCCACGCTGGCGGGAATCGGTCGTGCGGTGGCGCGCGATGGTGCGCAGGCGGTGGCGGCGCGAAATCGGGTTTACAGCCACGGCAACGGCGGCGCTGTGCGTCAGGATGCGCAGATTCTGCAGGTGATCGGTGAAATTACCAGCCTGGCGTTTGCGGTGGAAGCCACGGTGCTCCGCGCGACACATTCACTGCAATCAGCATATGTTGCCCACGTCAGCAACGATGAAGCGCAAATTGCCGCAGCAAATGTGCTGGCCGAAGCTGAAGCGGGGCAGGCGCAGGTGATTGCCAGCGAGCTGGTGACACGCGCCGCCACCGAGCTGTTTAACGCACTGGGCGCATCAGATACGCGCGTCAGCAAAGCGCTGGATCGTCACTGGCGCAACGCGCGAACCCTGTCATCACATAATCCGGTGGTGTACAAAGCGCGTGATATCGGCGACTGGAAAGTGAATGGCACCGCACCCACCAGTGTGTGGCAGATTGGCAGCGGAGAGGGCTGATAAAACCCGGTGCGCATAAATGCGCACCGGGCATGTAAGGTCGCCATTCATGGCGACCTGGTTGTTGGTAATGACTTACTTCTTATCCAGCGACCAGGTCGCGCTGCGCACATCCACTTTCACCGGCAACAGTCCCACGCGCGTAAAGGTATCCGCTAACGCCTGCTGCTCATCAAACACCTGCGGCGACATGCGTGACGCGCCGTAAGGCAGACGTTTAATGGTGGTTTGCCAGATGGCTTTATCCAGGCCGGTTGATTTCGACAGAATCGCTGCCGCATCATCCGGGTTCTTGTTGGCCCAATCGCTGAGTTTGCTCAACTCATCGACAACCTGTTTCGCAGTATCAGGATGACCTTCCGCGAACGGACGGCTGGCGAGATAGAAGGTGTAATGTGGCACTAATCCTTCCGCATTGCGGATTTCACGCGCACCGGCATTGGCTTCCACTTCGGCAAGGTATGGATCCCAAATCACCCATGCATCAATCGCGCCTTTCTGGAAAGCCGCGCGTGCATCGGCGGGCGGCAGATACACCGGCGTCACATCTTTGTAGTTAAGCCCCGCATCTTCCAGCGCTTTTACCAGCAGATAGTTAACGTCAGAGCCTTTGTTCAGACCGACACGTTTACCTTTCAAATCCGCTACGCTTTTAATGGCAGAATCTTTTGGCACCACGATGGCTTCGGTTTTTGGGTTAGCCGGTGAATGCCCAAGATAGATCAAATCGGCTTTCGCTGCCTGGGCGAAGGCAGGCGGCGCATCGCCGGTTGCCGCCAAATCAATGCTGCCAACGTTTAAGCCTTCCAGCATCTGCGGGCCCGCCGGGAACTCCACCCAGCGGATAGCGATGCCTTCCTTCTTAAAGGTTTCATCCAGCGTGCCGCGATATTTCAGCAGGGCAAAGATGTTGGCTTTTTGATAGCCGATGGTGACGGTTTCTGGGTTAGCGGCGAAAGCGTGCGTGGAGAGCAGGCCAACGCTGAGAGCTAAAGCGCTCAGGACAGGAAGTTTTGCTTTCATGATGATTCTCACGTGGTTTTTTTGTCACCTTAGCAAAGCCCTTATATAACCAATAAATAACTAATTTCGATCGCTTATAACTATTATATATGTGATCTGGATCATTCACTGTAATCAGCAAACGTGTCCGCCATTTCCATAGATGCCCATATAATTAGCACGGTAATAATTTGTATAACAAATCAAAATGCCATTGCCAAATGCTTCTGTCAGGATAAGCCATTCCGCTGCCTGCATAAGGTTTTACCCGTTCTATGAAGTGGTTTTCACGAAGCGCAATGCTGTTTTCTGCCAAAACCTGTCTTGCTGCCTTTCTGGCTTTTTACATTGCTCTGGAACTCAATCTCGATAAACCGGCCTGGTCACTGACTACAGTGTACGTTGCCTCGCAGCTCTATTCGGGATCAACGGTATCAAAATCGGTTTTCCGTTTCTTCGGCACCCTGCTGGGCGGCTTGTTTACGCTACTGATCTACCCCGCCACGGTGCAGGATCCGCTGCTGTTCAGCCTGTGCATTTCGCTTTGGGTGGCGGTTTGTCTCTATCTTTCGCTGCATGACCGCACGCCGAAAAGCTATGTGTTTATGCTGGCGGGCTACAGCGCGGCGATCATGGGTTTTCCCGATGTGGTGTCGCCCTCGGCCATCACCTACACGGTGATCTCGCGTGTTGAGGAGATCACCGTCGCCATCGTCTGCAGCAGCCTGGTGCATCGCCTGCTGTGGCCGGTCTCGATGCGCAATCTGTTAGAGCAGAGCGTGAACCTGTGGTATCAGAACGCGCGCAAGCTGTGCAGTGAACTGGTCACGGCGATGCCGGCTGAGAAGTCGGTGGAGCGCGAAGATATCCTGATTCAGATGGCCAACTATCCGCTTAACGTCGAAACGCTCATCACGCACTGCGTGTATGAAGGCGATGCCGCGCGGCGTCTGGTGCGCTTAGTCAGCGTGCAGTATCAGCATCTCTCCTATTTCATCCCCACGCTGACGGCAATCGAATCGCGCCTCAATTTGCTGGCGCAGCAGCAGATCCGTTTTCCCGACTATATCGCCGAGGTGTTTCAGCAATTTTTGCTGTGGCTAAATGGTGAAGATCAGCTGCCGGTGCGCGACCAGCTCAGCCACGCGCAAGATCAGCTGAAAAGGGCGTGGCAACAGGGCAGGCTCAACAGCGAAGAGAGCATTTTGCTGAGCGGATTGCTGGAGCGCTTACTCAATTTTGTGCGCATCGTTGATGCCTACCAAAGCGTAAGCGAGCGCGTCAGTGAATGGACGCCCGCGGTTAAAGCCGGAAAAATGGCGCGCGCGCACAAACACGTCGATCAGGGTTTGTTGCTGCTGTCATCGTTTACCGCGTTTATTGCCACCTTCGTTACCTGCCTATTTTGGATCGGCAGCGGCTGGGTGGATGGTGCCACCGCACCGATGATGGCGGCGGTGCTGTGTTCCTTCTTTGCCGGCATGGACAGCCCGATTGCGCCGATGAAACTGTTCCTGAAAGGGGTGCTGATCTCTGTGGTGATCAGCCTGCTGTATATCACCTTGCTGATTCCGCAGGCGGTGACCTTCGAAGCGCTGGTGATTTGCCTTGCGCCGGGCTTGCTGGCGCTGGGATTGGTTATCGCCAATCCGTCAACCAACCTGATTGGTCTGATTGTCGCCACGCAGATTCCCGGGCTGATTGGCATGAGCCACAACTTCAAGCCCGATCTACAGCTTATAGTGAACGCTATTCTTTCGACGCTGGTGGGCATTACCTTCGCGGTGGTGATCACGGCGCTGATCCGCAACAAGCGCCCGTCGTGGACCGCCAAACGCGCGGTGCGCAAAGGTATCCGCGAGCTGCTGCAGTTTATCGCCACGGTGCGGCTCAACAGCGTCACGCTGACCGCGCGTCAGCAGTTTGTCTCGCGCACGCTGGATAAGGTCAACATTATTCTGCCGCGTAAGCGTGTTGATCCGGTGCCGGAGTTGGTCTCCGGCGGCAATCTAATTGCCGAAGCCTGGCTGGGCGCAAACTGCTACGACTATTACACGCGTCATCGTGAGCTGCTGCTGGCGCATCACATCGAAAGCGCGGCGATGTTCCATGAGCTGAGTCAGTTCCTCAAGCGTCGGTTAAAATCGCTGCAAACCACGCCGCAGCCGGAATTGTTAGCGGAATTGAATACGTTGTTGCTGCGGCTGGAAGCGGCAGCGTTGCAGGAGAACACGCTGTTTGCGCCGATGTTCCACCTGTTCAATATTCGCTTATCGTTGTTTCCTGCAGCGCGCTGGCCGGAAAACCATTACAGTGCTGAGCAGCATGTTTAAAACGGAGTTAAGCAGATGAAAATGATCGGTTTGATTGGCGGAATGAGCTGGGAATCCACCGCGCTCTATTACCGAATTATCAATGAGCAGGTGAAGCAGCAGCTGGGGGGTTTGCACTCCGCGCGCAGCCTGATGTACAGCGTCGATTTCCATGAAATCGAAAAGCTACAGGTGGCAGGCGAGTGGCAAAAAGCCGGCGAGATCCTGGCAGAAGCGGCGCTCAGTCTGGAAAAGGGCGGCGCGGATTTTATTGTGCTCTGTACCAATACCATGCACAAAGTCGCGCAGCAGATCACTGATGCGGTCCGCATTCCGCTGCTGCATATCGCCGATGCCACCGCACAACGCATTCGTCAGGCGGGCGTAAAAAAAGTCGGCTTGCTAGCAACGGCGTTCACCATGGAACAGGAATTCTACAAAGGCCGACTTAATCAGTCGGAGATCGACGTTTTGGTTCCCGATGCAGCCGGTCGTAAAGTGGTGCACGACATCATTTATCAGGAACTCTGTCTTGGCGTGATCCGCGATGAATCTCGTGCGCAATACCGCAAGATTATTGCTGAGCTGGTGGAGCAGGGCGCAGAAGCGATCATTCTCGGCTGCACCGAAATCACCTTACTGGTAAAAGCGGAAGATGCCAGCGTGCCGCTGTTCGATACGACCTTGATCCACGCAGAAGACGCCGTAAAACTCGCACTCGGGTAATTACGACCAGGTGCGCAAATTTGCGCACCTAAACCTATTTATGAGGTGCGCTTTAACTTGCGCGCCAACACCTGCAACTGCTGCGCAATCTCCGCCACATCCACCTCATCTTGCTGCGGCGTCGCCGTGGTTTCCCGCAACACCAACTCGGTTTCCAGCGTCTTCTCTGCCACATCGCCGCCTTCCAGCTGCGCCAGCAAGCGATCAACGCTTACCGCGCCCAACTGCTGCAAATCCTGACGCACGGTGGTTAATGGCGGCTGATACCACGCGCTTTCCGCGGTATCGTCGTAGCCAATCAGCGAAATCTCCGCCGGGATCTTCACGCCGTGCTGATGCAGCGCGCGCATCGCGCCGAGCGCCATTTGATCGTTAGCCACCAGCAGCGCTTGCGGCAGAGTGTTGGGCAACTGCGCCTGCAGCGCCTGATAACCCGATGCCGCGCTCCAGTCACCGCTCAGCACGCAGAATGGCTTGAGCTGGTGCGCCGCCAGCGCCTGTTGCCACGCGGCATAACGCGCGCGCGCCGAGGCAGAACTTTCCGGTCCATTTAACACGCCAATCTGGCGATGGCCGAGCGCCACCAGATGATCAACCGCCTGCTGCGCACCGGATTCGCTCTGATACTGGCATTGCGCCACTTCAGCACTGCGCTCCACATCGAGAAACAGCACCGGCTTGTTGTCGCACTGTTGCTGAATCTGCGCAGCCTGCGCCGCATCGAGCGGCAGGTTAATGAGTAGCGCATCCACGCGCTGCGCCAGCAGTTCATTCACTGTATCCTGCGGCGCATTATCGGGATTCGCCATGGCGATCACCAGATGATAACCCTGCGCCGCCGCCCGTTGCTGAATCGCCGAAGCGATCTGCGCGGGCGCCATCAAGGCTAAATCGCTGGTGGCGAGACCCAGCGTGCGGGTGTTTTTGCCCGCCAGCTGCTGCGCCACGCGATTCGGCACATAGTTGAGCTGCTGCATCGCGGCTTCTACTTTGGCGCGGGTGCGCGGCGAAACCTGCTCGGAATGGTTGAGGACGCGGGAAACGGTTTGATAAGAAACCCCAGCCAGATGAGCAACATCGTCGAGGGTTACGGAGCGCGCAGTCATGAATCTCTCCTGAAGATTGAGCTGCGAGTGTAGCAAATTTTTCCCTGCCGACACGCACTTAAGCCGCTACACTGCCAAAGGTAAAAAGAGGAGAACCGGATGCAGCTCAATAACCATCAGATTCAGGATATCAACACCCTGGCGGCCTGGCTGGCGCTGGATCAGATGCCACAAGATGGCACGCTCGACATCGATTTAGCCATTCTCGCTGGTCACGCGGTCCTGCCGAACGTGGAAGCGGTGATTGCCGTGGCGAAAAAGTATCAGCTGCCGTTATTGATCAGCGGCGGCACCGGTCACTCAACCTCGCTGCTGGTGGAGATGCTTGCCGCACATCCGCTGTATCGCCAAATCGACAGCAAAGGCAAAAGCGAAGCCGAGTTGCTGGGCGATGTCGCCCGCGTATTTGCCGCGCTGCCGGACGATTTGCTGCTGCTGGAAACCGCATCACGCAACTGCGGGGAAAACGCCGCCTTCAGCCAAACGCTGCTGGATGAGCACAGCTGGCAGCCGCAGCGCGTGCTGCTGGTGCAGGATCCGCTGATGCAGCGTCGCACCTGGGAAACCTTCCGCTATCAATGGCGCGATCGTGCGGATGCACCGGAATTTATCAGCTGGCCGGTATTTGTGCCGCAGGTGATGATGGACGCGGGCATGCTGCGCATCATCGGCGCGCCGCCGCAAGGATTGTGGTCGATGGAGCGTTTTCTGTCGCTGCTGATGGGTGAAATCCAGCGCCTGCGCGACGATGAAAACGGCTACGGGCCGCGCGGAAAAGGTTTTCTTGGCCACGTCGAGGTGCCAGAAGCGGTGGAAGCCGGTTGGCAACGCCTGAAGCAGTTGCCCGGCGTGCAGTCACGGTTGTGATGTTTCGGTCGCCATGAATGGCGACCAACGTTATCGGTTCTGCACATACACCTGCAAATTGACATACACCGCGTTTAGCAACGGCGTCACTACGCCGCTGCGTGCGCCGCGCACCAGCAGATCGCCAATCACCTGATCGGCCTCAATCTCAAAGCCCTGGGTTAAATCGCGGTACATCGACGAGGTCATCGCCGCTTGAGGATTGTTCAGCGTCTCATAAATCTTCGCCGTCACCGCCGGACGCTGCTGATAACCTTCCGCACTCAGCACCGCCAACACTTCGCCAAAAACGCCTTGCAGCAGCGCTTCGCCACCTTTTGACGTCAGCACCTGTTGCGTATTGCCACGCGCGATACAACACACCGCACCCAGTGTGCTGAGCAGCAACCATTTTTCCCACAGCTCGCTGATGATGTTGTCGGCAAACACCGTATCAAACTGCGCCGCACGCAGCGCTTCATCCACGCGCTGCAAACGCGCATCGTTGTGACCGTCCAGCGCGCCGTAATAGAGAATATGCAGCGGTGTCATCTGCATCACTTCGCCATTTTCTCCCAGCGTGGCGTTGATTTTGCACAAACCGCCAATCACCTTGTCGCCAAAGCGCGCGCGCAGCGTATCGAAATGGCGCATGCCGTTGAGGATCGGCATGATCAGCGTGTCCGGACCGACGGCGGGCGCGATGTCACTCATCGCCTGATCCAGCGCGAAGCTTTTCACCGTCAAGATAATCAGATCGTAATGGCCATCAAGCGAACCGGCCTGCGCCAGCTGCGGCTGAATCACTTCGCTGCCGCCGGGGGTTTTCAGCACCAGACCGGTTTGCTGCAACTGTTGAAAACGGCGCTCGCGCACCAGAAAAGTCACATCACGTCCTGCTTGCGCCAGACGCGCACCAAAATAGCCGCCGGTGGCGCCGGCGCCGACTACCAGAATACGCATGGTCAATTTTCCCGTTGAGAGTGAAAGTCTTACCTTAAAGTGACCGGCGACGGCTTTCCAGCCCGTAAATGCTGAATCACCTGCAAGTTTTTAACGATGTTTAAAAAAGGCTCAAACTGTTCGTATTTACTCGTACAATAGGTTTAGGCTGTTGCGCAGCGGCGGGCAATGGTGCGCGCCGCAGAACGAGTCGAATGACTAAGGACGCATCATGCCCCGAACCCTCCCCATCGAACGTTATCGCAACATCGGCATCTCCGCGCACATCGATGCCGGTAAAACCACCACCACCGAGCGCATCCTGTTTTACACCGGAATGAGCCACAAGTTAGGTGAAGTGCACGATGGCGCGGCAACCACTGACTGGATGGCGCAGGAGCAGGAGCGTGGGATCACCATTACCTCGGCGGCGGTGAGCTGCTTCTGGCCAGGGATGGACGGCAGCTTTACGCCGCACCGTATCAACATCATCGATACGCCCGGACACGTCGATTTCACCATTGAAGTTGAGCGCTCAATGCGCGTACTCGATGGCGCGGTGATGGTGTATGACGCGGTTGGCGGCGTGCAGCCGCAGTCTGAAACCGTGTGGCGCCAGGCCAACAAATATCATGTGCCGCGCATCGCCTTCGTCAATAAAATGGACCGTCAGGGCGCGGACTTCTTCCGCGTGGTGCAGATGATGAAAGATCGCCTGCACGCCAATCCGGTGCCGATTGTCATTCCCATCGGCGCGGAAGAGCACTTTAGCGGCGTGGTCGATCTTAACAAAATGCGCGCTATTTACTGGGACGACGCCAGCCAGGGCATGAGCTTTAGCTATGCGCCGATTCCTGATGAGTTGCAGGCACTCGCTGCTGAGTGGCGCGAGAACATGGTGGCAGCGGCGGCAGAAGCCAGCGAAGCACTGATGGATCGTTATCTGGAGCAGGGCGATCTCAGTGAAGAGGAGGTGGTTGCCGGATTGCGTCAGCGCACCTTGCTCGGTGAAATCCAGCCGATGCTGTGCGGCAGCGCGTTCAAAAACAAAGGCGTGCAGCGCATGCTCGACGCGGTGATTGAGCTTATGCCTTCGCCGCTCGACGTACCGGCGGTGAGCGGCGTCAACGAGCAGGGCGAACACGATGAACGTCATGCGGATGACAGCGAGCCGTTCTCGGCGCTGGCGTTCAAGCTGATGAGCGATCCCTACGTGGGTCAGCTGACTTTCGTGCGCGTCTATTCCGGCGTGCTGCGTAAAGGCGACAGCGTGTGGAACGCGGTGAAAGGGCGCAAAGAGCGTATCGGTCGCATCGTACAGATGCAGGCCAATGACCGTATTGAGATCGAAGAGATTCGTGCCGGCGATATCGCCGCCTGCGTGGGTTTGAAAGAGGTCACCACCGGCGAAACGCTGTGCGATCCCCATGCGGTGATCACACTTGAGCGCATGGAGTTTCCTGATCCGGTGATTTCGCTGTCGATTGAGCCGAAAACCAAGAGCGATCAGGAGAAAATGGGCCTGGCGCTGCAGCGGCTGGCGGCCGAAGATCCGTCGTTCCGTCTGCACACCGATGAGGAATCGGGCCAGACGATTATTTCCGGCATGGGCGAGCTGCATCTGGAGATTATCGTGGATCGCATGAAGCGCGAGTTTGGCGTGGAAGCCAACATCGGTCGGCCGCAGTTTACCTATCGCGAAACCATTCGCAAAACGGTGCGTGAAGTGGAAGGTAAGTTTGTGCGCCAGTCGGGCGGTAAAGGTCAGTACGGCCATGTGGTGCTGACGCTGGAACCGCAGCAGGCGGGGGCCGGATTTGCCTTTGAAGACGCCACCAAAGGCGGCGTAGTACCGCGCGAGTTCATTCCTTCGGTGGAGAAGGGGATTCGTGAAGCGCTGAACAGCGGCGTGCTGGCTGGTTATCCGGTGGTGGACATCAAAGCCACGCTGACGTTTGGTTCGTACCACGATGTCGATTCATCGGAAATGGCATTCCGTATGGCGGCGATCTTTGGTTTCAAAGCCGCCGCGAAACTGGCCGATCCGGTGATCCTCGAACCGCTGATGCAGGTGGAAGTGGAAACGCCGGAAGAGTATGCCGGTGGCGTGATGGGCGATTTGTCGGCGCGGCGCGGTACGCTGCAAGGCATGGATGAACGCTTTGGTGCACGCATTATTCGCGCCGAAGTGCCGCTGTCCGAGATGTTTGGCTACGCCACCACGCTACGATCGATGTCGCAAGGCCGCGCCACTTACAGCATGGAGTTTGCGCACTATGCGGAAGCACCCCGCAACGTGGCTGAAAGCATCATCGCCGCACGCGCCTAAGCTTTAGTGTGAAATCAGACCGGGCACAGAGGTAACACTTCTTGCCCGGCCTACTTTTAAATCGACCTGTCGACCGCGTGAGTCATTTAGCACCAAAAATGGACAGTTAATTTCCGCCAGGAAGCCGATAGTATTCGCAGAATCAGGGATATTTATCGGAAATTAATCATGGATGTCATTTATCTGGATCAGTCTTGCTACCACCAGCAGGGCTTAATTGCGCTGCTGGAACATTCAAGTATCACTTGCTGTAATACGCTTCGAGAAATGAAGACGCTGATGCGTGACAGGGAAAAAACCGCCACTCTTTCACCAATCATTATTTTTGATCTGCCAGAAAACTTCCGCACGGCGCTGGCTCAGATAGATTATCTGACCAGACTGAAAATCACCTTGAACGCGACGCTGATTTTCTTTTCGGATTCAGTGAAAAACAAGATTAACTACAGCAGCCATGCCATCGCAGCCGATTGTTTTATCGATAAAAAATCTTCAACCGGTGCCATTAGTACTAAGCTGGCAATGATGCTGTGCCAGCACAAAAGCGACCAGCTAATGACGGCTCCCGGATTAAATAATCATTTAACCAGGAAGGAGTTTAACTTTCTGCGATGCTTATTCACTTACGAATCGATTGAAGATGTGGCGAAAATAACCGGAATAAATAAAAAAACGCTTTATAGCCATCAGAATAAAATTGTTAAAAAACTCAATCTGAAAAACAGCCTGCACCTCTACCAGCGTTTTACTAATAACTTTTAAACCACCAATCGATTGCCTAATGCTGATAATATAATAATCGCATCAAATCATTGCACATTCCGTAGCGGCGCGATTTATCGCACAATAAATTGCGCCGCTACAGTGTGTGCGCTCGGTAATTGCAGTTTTTATGACATCACCGCCCGCGCCATTATTGCGTCGTCGGAGTATAAATAATTCTCAACGTCCCCTGATAACGGCCCGCTGTTTTTGACGATAACGTGAAGGCGGGTGTGACAAGCTGCATCGGCGCAGGAACGCACAGCACTGAATTGCTCTGTCCCGGTAACACCACCCGTCGCAACACACCTCTGTTGGTGCCACTCCAGATAATCTCACTGCCGTTCTCAACCACCTGACGCGCTTTGGTCAGCGGGTTGATTACTTCAATCGCATAATCGAGGCGATTTTGCGCCAGAGTTTTATCCGCGCCTGTGCGATATAGCGAAAACAACCCTGTTCCCCGGCCGGGCGCGGCTGCACCTTCGTCCTGAAACAACAGGCTAACCCGGTTGCTGTCAGAATTATTGCCGTCGTACAGGCACATATCCAGCGAACGGCTGCCGCTGACGGTGGTAGTGGCGCGCGCTCCGGGGAAGGTTTTTAAACCGAGATCCACAGTGGCGGCTGCATTGCCAAACTCCGGCAGATAGATCTGCTGGTTGCCGTAATCTGTCACCTTAAAGGTCATGTTGGCGATCCAGTCACCCATTTTCGTCACATTGGTACAACCCACGTTTACGTTTTGTGAATTTCCGGTGCAGGACGTCACTGGCCACTGCATCAGCGACATTTTCAGCGTCGCGCTCCAGGTGCCCGCCGATGGGAATTTACTCAGCTCTGAAGAGGGAAGATAAGCCGAATAATCGGTGCCATCGCCACGTGGCGTGACGGCCCCGCCAAAGGCATTCATCGGCACCAGATTAGTCGCCACCACCACATTATTCAGCGAGCGTCTTTTGGTGAGATAGACATTCAGTACCAACGTCTGTTTGGTGCTGCTTTCGGTAAACAACAGTGGAACGGGGTAGGGTGACGGCGACGCTTCAAGCCAGACAGGTAATGTCAGGCAGGCACCATATTGATTGCTGGTGCGCGACTGGCAAACCAGCGTATTGCGGCCCCATTTTGGTGCGTCATTGGTATCGTAACCGCCATTTTCATTGGTCCAGATCGGCAATTGCGCCGGTACTGACATGCGGTCAAAGGTTACGGCAACGCTGGTATTGCGCCCTGAAGGCGTGAGCATGGCGGCCTGCACCTGCATGCCCGCGATGAGGGCCAACAGCGTCAGCGCGCTAAGAAATCTACTTTTCATCCAAAATCCCTATTGTTGTTGCGGCGAAGAAGGCGCGGTGCGTGCCAGCGGAACCTCATCCGCCTGGCGGGTGACAATCAGCATTTTTGCCCGCTGCTGCACATCCTGCGGCACGGAAGCCAGCTCGATGGGTTGGCAGTCGCTGTCGCCGACATAGCGCACTACGTCATGGGTGCTTTTCACCTTCATTTCACAGCGGTACATCTGCATGCCGCGCACCATGTACAGATTTTTTATGCGGTGATCGGTCTCGGCGCTGAATCCGCCCTGGCCTAAACCGGACCAGCTGGCGACATTCAGCGGCGTGGCACCTTCCAGTGGACGCTGTTGATTGATCATCAGCCTGCCAAGCCAGGTGTAGCGCGAAACAATATTCACTTTGCTCACCAGCATGCGGCCCGGCGCGATAAACAGCGTGCGTCGTCCGGCACCTTGGGTGATTTCACTGCGCATGCCGTCGGTGGATTCGATGGAATCGTTGATGCTGATCGCGCTCTGGGTGTAAGCCGGTACGCTAAATAACGTGCGGCCGGTGCCGTGCAGGCTGGCGCTGCCCGCGCCATCAACGGAGACATCCACCCGCGTGTCGCGGCTTTCATCGCTGCTTGCCACATGTACGCCCACCGCCGCCCCGGGCAGGCCGTTGCCCCACTTGCCCCAATAGAGGCCGGAACGCGCTACCGCCAATGAGGAGTTGTAGCTGCCGCTGCTGCTGAAGCGCTGAGCGGATGAACCGGACGACGCAGAGCTGAATGACAGGCTGCCGCTGCCGTATTCGCCCGCAGTTTTGCCGTAAACGGAAGCATTCAGAGTATTTTCCTGATTACCGTTAAGGTTCACGCCGATCTCCTGCTGATTCTGCGCATCGAAATACCAGTTTTGCGCCACGTTATAGCCAACCTGATCCTTGTTGTTGCGATCGGTTTGGTAGGTCATGCCGAGCGAACTGTAGCTCGAACGTGAATCGATGGTTGGCGTGCTGACGCGCGAGAGTGAGACGGAGAGGAAGCCACCGTTGTCGCGCTGAGTTCCGCTGCTGCTGGTGCGGGTAAAGAGATTGGCGCTGGTATTAATATTGAGTCCGTTGACGCTAAAGCCGCGCCCCAGGCCAGCCTGCCAGGTGGTAGTCTGCGTTTTACTGTAGATGTTGCGGCGCGCCCACTGCGGCACGACGCCGTTATCATCCCACTGCACCGGAAGCACATTGCGGCCCTCGTTCTTGCTGGCGCTATAACCGGCATTCAGATACCAGCTTTTTACCGGCACGCTGAACATCAGGCTGCTGCTCTGGTAGCACCCGCTAAAACCGTATTGCCCACCGTTGTTGCTGTAGCAATCCTGCGCATACAGGGCGCTGCGGTAGAAACTGAGGGAAAATCCGTCGTTATAAGCGACCTGCTGGACATTGCCGCGTGAGCCTTCGCTGCCTTTCAGGTAGCTAAAGCGGGTGGTGAGGATGCCGTCGAGCAGCGGATTATCAAATCCGTGGCTCCAGTCGAGTGCGCTTTCGATAAAGCGGTTGCGGTTGGTCACGGCGACACCGCCGGTCAGCGCAGCGTCTTGCATCACAGGCACTTTGATGCCCGCCTGCATCACACGGCGATCTGCACCCGATTGCGATGCAGTGCCGTTGCCCTGCATCTCGCGATCGGGAATGGAGCCGCCTTGCACAAACCATTCAATGTTCTGGCTGGTGGCATTACCGGTGCGGCTGAAAGGAACCTGTTGGGTACGCGACAACTTATTATCTTCATAGATACGTAGCGTCACGCTATAGCTACCATTGGGAAAGGCGCTGGTATCAAGATTCTGCGTGCCGGCATTCAGGTAAAAGGTGCCAAGCAGTTGCTGCCCGCGATAAGCATCAATACGCGACGGGCGGGTAATAAAGACAGTGACCGGCGTGCCTTGCGCCGCCTGTGCGCGGTTCATCCAGGCGAGCGTCGAACCGACGCGCGCACCTTCGATGGTGCTGAGCGGCAGTTGGCTTAAGGTAATGTTGCCGCCGGCGTTGCTGAAGATATCGCGCGAATCCATGCGTCCGGCCTGCACATAATAGCGTTTGCCGAGATCGCGGCGCAGAAACACGTTGTTAAAACGCACTTCCTGATGACTTTGCTGCCGGTATTTTTGCGCCAGATAGTCCCAGTCAATTCCGGCATAGCTATTTTCAGTGAATCCTAGCGCGCCCGCCCCCTGCAGCGATAACGTCTGGTCATCGCGGTTGGTGACGAAGTTAATATTCTGCTGATGAATAAACGCCGCTTCCGTTTCGGCGGTCTGCTGGTAATAGGGCGATGAGTTGTCAGCCGCAAGCGGCACAAATTCCGGGCCGAGAAACAGCGCCACTTTGGCATTATTTTCGTCATAGATCAGCGCGAGGGAATCGGTTTCCAGATAGTCACAGCCCGCTGCGCCGCCGTTGCTGCTGCATGCCTTATTACCGTTGCGTGCCAAAGGTTCACTGATCAGATGGTCTAAGCGCTTTTCCTGCTGCGGATCTTTTTGATAATGCTGCATCACCGCCCGTGCGACCTGATGCGGTTTCAAGAACCTGACGCTATCCAGCGAAACAGAAGCTTCAAACAAGCCAAGCGATTGCCCGTAAACAGAAAGGTTGACCCACAGCGTCTGGCCGGTAACCAGCGATTCAAAACCAGGCGGAACCTGCGTGGCAGCACGAGGAGCAAGAGAAGGGATCAGGGTAATGAAAGAGGCTATTAAAGCGACGTGAATATTGACCTTCATTACAGCATCCTGCTGAAAAAGAATAATAAGGGGGCCGAGCGGCCCCCCGAAATAATTGATCAGTCAATGCCGACAAATTAGCTCTGCGTGGTGGCCTGCGTAATTAACAGGCTCACAACGCCGGAATAGGTGCCGGTTGCCAGCACGCCCGGCGTGGTCTGCGAAATTTTCAGTGGCAATACTGACGAACCGTTTGCGGTGCCCGCCGGGAACAGCGAGGCGTAAGTCAGGGCCGTGTTCGTGGTGGTGATCGGTTTTAAATCCGCACCCAGCGTGACGGTCAAAGGTACCGCTGTACCGGTAACGGTATTGTTAAGCTGAGCGGCACTCACCAGCGCAACGTTGATATTGGCAGTTTGCGAGTTCGACCAGATTTTGGTGTCCAGAGAATAGGTAGATAAACCACGGCCCGGAATATATTGCATATTAATGGTGCCGGGTAATGCGGTTCCGTCCGCCTGCGTCATATCCACCGTCGAATCAACATTCGCATTCACCGTAATATCTTTCTGCACCGCCTGTGCATTAAATACAGCCGTTAACGCAGCAGCGATGACTAGTGGTTTGATTAATTTTTGCATTTGTAGCTCCGTGAAAATCCTTGTACTGGCCGTAAATGACCGTCTCATGGGTAATGAACTGCTTTATAACAAACAGGTTGTTATTCCTTTAATACGTGTTGATCAGTGTCCGATAACGTACTCGGCGATATTCCGCGTATTGAGATCAACATGTTTTATTCTGACTTCCTGAGCAGCGGCTAATTCTGCCGAACTCCAGGCTTTAAAACGCAATGTCTCATCCGGATAAACCGTGGCGTGTTCTTTTTTCCACTGACAGCTGCTGCTATGTTGTTTTGAGCAAACCGCGACCTCACGAATCACTACGCGAACCGTGCCAGCGTTTTTGACTTCGCCTGATGCTGATTGCGTGAGCGATAATCTGGCATTACGCGGCGGAATATGTACCAGCACGCCCCAGACTAAATTGATGCCGACCTGGTTGCTGATGTTATTATTCTGCGGCGATTTATCTTTCAATTCATCCGGGGCAGCCACGGCCTCGAAGTAAACGCGCCAGGCAGTCTCTTTTTCTGGCGGTTGTAATGAAATCAGCCGAATAATGCGTTGTGAACCGGAAGCCAGCGCGAATTTATCCGGGGTGGCGATAAGCGATGGCGAAACGGCATCTTCAACCAATATTTCTTTTTCAAACGGTGTTGCAGGGCGCTCAATTCGCTTGATGCTGACGCGAATAAACTGCGCTTCACCGCTTTGCGATAATGTCTGCACCTGTGCCGCACCCTGATTATTTAGGGTGACTTCCATCGGATAGACACTCATATTCGCCCATGCCGCTGGCATGGAAATAAAACCCATTAGAATCAGTGGGTAAGCGAGTTTTTTCACCAGAGTATTATGGCTTAAAATAGCCATTGAAAGGCCGTGACGCAGTGTCTTATGCGGTGAGTCGTCCATGATAAATCCTTATAAATTCCATCAAAAATCTGTCGGATATTCCCTGTATGAATCGGCTTGGCTATAAACCAGTCTCACTTAACCAAGTGGAATAACCGTGCGTTAAGAAAGTTCTCATAGGGGCTTTGTTAAGTCACTGTCCATTTTTGTGGTTAATTTTTTTTAAGCCGTGCTACAAAGGGAATACTTGAGGAAATATCGCGACCTAACTTAATGAAATAATTGTAAAAACAAAGATCAATTTTCAGGCTTAGAAATGGGTATGTCAGCTCAGAATAAATCAAGCTTTACATAAAATAGTCCATTGATGGTAAGATCGTGCCCGGAAGGGCAAAAAGACCCATGTTAATCTTAAAATATTAACCTCAGAAATAATACCTCCATAAAGCATCATCAACCGCCTCTCAACAGGATTTAAATAAATCCAGGAGCATGAGGGTGATTTTTAAAAAAATTTTATAATTGATAACCAGGCACACCACACAGCAATATGAAAAGCAAACAGCAACTCACAGCATTAATTCACCAACGCGCAGCCGAAATTAAGTCAAATGACAACATCTCATTAGTTATGCAGAAGCATTACAAACTGTTGTTCAGACTGTATCTGACTAAGCCGCTCTATTTTAAAGTCATTTTCAAAGCTAATCGCTTTATTATCGGCTCGGCCATCATGGCGTACGCCTTCACCTCAGCAAACCCAACGCTGCGTGATGTAAAAGACTTTTGTAAAAAAACCGGTCTGATTAGCGACAACACTATTGATTCCTTTCTGCTCTTTATTCGGGTAGGTGGGCGTATGGAAGTTAAAAAGGACGCGCAGGATAAACGAAAGTTAACCTACACGGTGACCCGCAAAGCGCTGGATGAAACGCGGGCTTTAATTAATACCATGATGATTCCTTACGGTATGTTGTACGACGATTTCGATGTTTCGGCTTGCCTGAAAATGGAAAACTTTCATGCGGAATACTTCAAAAATTACGCTGAAATCACGCTCAAGCATGTTTACTTGTTCGATATGGTGCCAGAGAGTAAAGCCTTCATTTTCAGGGATGCCGGGCACATGCTGTTGATGGATCTGTACATCGAGAGTCTGCAACAAAAAACCACTGTTATTGAGTACAACTACCTGAAAGCGTCAGTGAAATGTGGGGTTTCGCGTTCGCACATCAAACGCTGCCTGCAGGACGCTGAAGCAGCCGGGTTGCTGACGCTGAACAAAACCAGTAATACGCTCATTTTGCATCTCTCCTTTATGCACATGGCGCTGGATTATTTTGCGGTCTATATGGCCATGGTCGAGTACGGATTACGCGGTTTATCGGGTGTGCCTCCACTACCGGCAAGCCTGTCACGATAATCTGTTTTTTCGCTGACTGGTGAATTGCCAAATTCAACAAATCGATTGCCACTATTGTCGTTTTACATTTATTTGTCCGGGTTTTAATAATTCAGCGGGAATTAATACAGGCCAGATTAAGGCCTTACATAATATTTACCTGCAATTACCAAGGACACTATGAAATTAACTTCAATAGCTTTGGCATTAGGTTTTAGCCTCTTGGGAAGCACGATTAACGCGGTAGCCGCCGACCAACCGGTAAGCGGCGGCAGCCTGACGGTCGGTGTTGAAACCGAGCCGACCACTTTTAACCCGCAGCTTAACGGTCAGGACAAAGCGGAAATCACGCTGCGTAACTTCTGGGAATCACTGCTGGCGCGCCGCCCGGATGGCAGCTTTGTGCCGTGGCTGGCGCAGAGTTATGAAGCCAGCCAGGATGGTAAAGTGATCCGCTTTAATCTGCGTCAGGACGTCACCTTCTCTAACGGCGAGAAGTTTGATGCCAACGCGGTGGCAGATAACTTCCGTCAAACTCAGGTCGCGCAATACTGCGCCGGCACCAGTTTGTGCCTGATGGGTTCGCATATTGAGAAGATTGAAACGCCGGACGATCACACGGTGGTGATCACCCTGAAAGAGGTCTACTCACCGTTTCTGTCCTTCGCTGCGGGCTTGCAGATTCTGGCGCCGGCCAGCTGGAAATCTCCACAGCTGAAATCGGGCGGCAAAGATCTGGCGGGCACCGGGCCGTTTATTCTCGAAAGCTATGAGAAAGGCCAGCAGGTGACCTATGTTAAAAACCCGAAATACAACTGGGCGCCAGCCACCGCGCAGCATCAGGGACCAGCGTATCTCGATCGCGTGACCTATCGCTTCCTGCCGGAATCTTCGGTGCGCACTGGCGCGCTGCTATCTGGTCAGGTTGATGCCATTGAAGGCATTTCCGGTAACGATGCCGGTGAGTTCAAAGACAATCCCGTCTTTACCTATCAGCATGCGCTGAATACCGGTACGCCATATTCCCTGTTCCTCAACGTGGAATATGGCCCGACGCAGGATGTGAAAGTGCGTCAGGCATTACTACAAGGGCTGGATATCGATCCGCTGCTGAAGTCGGTGTATCGCGGCGAACGCACCCGCGCGTGGGGCATTACTTCGCCTATCGATCCGCTTTACAACAAAGAGCTTGAGGGCAAATACGGTAACAATCCGGATGCGGCCAACAAGCTGCTGGATGAAGCAGGCTGGAAAACCCGCGATGGCGAAGGCTTCCGCACCAAAGATGGCCAGCGTCTGCGCATTGAGCTGATTCAGGCACAGGCAACGGTGCGCGACCAGCGCGATGTGCTGCTGCAGGCGATTCAGGCGCAGGCGCGTCAGCGTCTTGGCGTGGATCTCAAGCTGAACTACGTTGATTCTGGTACTTATGCCGATGTGCGTAAAAGCGGCAAGTTTGGCACCATCGCCAACTCCAACACGCCAACCGATGGCGTGGATATCGAAAACCACTATCGTCCGATCGCTCAGGGCGGCGCAATTAACTACAGCCGCGTCAACGATGAGAAGATCAATGGCTTGCTGGATAAAGCCGCCAGCACGCTGGATCTTAAGCAACGCCGCGATTTCTACAGCCAACTGCAGCAGGTCGCGCTACCGCAGCTGGCGCTGGCTGTGCCGCTCTACGAACCGGAAGATCAGTTAGCCACCGCCAGCTACGTGCACGGCTACGGTTTCCGCAGCTATAAGCAGATGCCAGAAAGCGTTTACGATGTGTGGGTAACTAAACCGTAATATCGCCCGTTCCGGCTCCGCCTTTCGCCCGCGTCCTGCGGGCTCTCCTGGCTTCCTAGCTTCGTTCAGCGCTGCGGATTGCCTGCCCAAAAGTGGCCCCGGCCTGCTTAAACTTCTGTGCGTGTTTTTGAAAAGGGCACATTTGCTAAAGGCGCTGGCGCGTCTGCTGCGGCAAAAGGGCTATCCGCAGCGCTGAGGCTTTTACGTTGGGCCAGGAGCCTCACGCAGGGATGCGTGAGGCAGTTCGGGGCCG